>NZ_JBCDMC010000002.1:0-466906 GCF_042465995.1 Vibrio frigidus
CCCGTTGTCACGGGAACGACGGAAATTTGCCTTAGTCTCAACGAGTGTTTCCTTACTGCCTTTGTCACCCCCCACTTTCGCAATCCCCCACTTTGATTCATCATCCTCCCTGCCATTTATCATCCTCTCTCCCATTTATCACCCTCGCTCCCATTTATCATCCTTGCTCCCGCTCGTCATCCCCATGAAAATGGGGATCTAAACTCACCAAGATTCCCGTTGTCACGGGAACGACGAATACTGACCGGCCACATAAATTACTGATTTTCCAGTATCTCAATAAGTATTCACAAATAAAAACCTCAAAATACTTGCAATTATTTTTCGGAAGTATAGTGTTATACACATATATAGCACCAACCAAAATCACACGTAGAGGTAATGATGACCGATTGGCAAGATAATCAGCCTATTTTTCGTCAGTTAAGTGAACAGATTACCGAGCAGATTTTGCAAGGAATCTGGTTAGAAGAGCAACCGCTGCCATCAGTGAGGACAGTCGCTGCAGAGCTAAAGATTAACCACTTAACTGTTATGAAGGGCTATCAGCTTTTAGTTGATGACGGCTTAGTTGAGAAGAAACGAGGCCAAGGCATGTTTGTAGCAAAAGGCGCCTTGAAGATGCTACAGAATAAACAGAAATCTGATTTTATGACACGCCAAATGCCCCTAATTGCACAAACATTACAGCAGATAGACATGCCGCTCGACGAGTTTGTCCAACAGCTACAGCGTATTCAAAAATTACAACAAGATACAACAGGTGAAAAATGAAACCTTTAGTCAGTGTTAAACACGTTTCTAAAAACTACCATCAGCCAAAAAGTGATGGTCAACAAGACGCATTGCACGATATCAGTTTCGAGCTTTGTGCGGGGCAAGTATTGGGGTTACTTGGTCACAATGGCGCAGGAAAATCGACGCTAATCAATGCCCTATTAGGTGCACACCGCTACAAAGGTGAGATCACCATAAACGACTGCCAACCTATCAACCAACATGCGAAGTTGATGGAACATCTGTCTTATATCTCTGATGTAAATGTACTTCCGGGCTGGATGAGTGTCGCTCAACTGCTTAAGTACACATCCGGTGTCCACCCAAGTTTTGATATTGAAAAAGCCAAACTGACGCTATCGAATACCAATATTGAGCTATCAAGCAAAATAGAAAGCCTCTCTAAAGGGATGAAGGTGCAATTGCATCTGGCGGTGGTTATTGCCACTAACACCAGCGTCCTTATCTTGGATGAACCAACATTGGGCTTAGATCTTCTTTATCGAGATACCTTCTACCGTCATCTCTTAGAATGGTTTCACGATGGCGAACGCACACTGATTATTGCCAGCCACGAGGTATCAGAAATAGAACATCTACTGACTGATGTGCTTATCCTGAAGAAAGGCAAAAACGTACTCCAAGACAGTATGGATAACATCAGCGAGGCCTACTTTATTCTTGATGCGGCCAACATCCATAGCGATAAAATTTCTACCCTAAACCCTTTAAGTCACCAAATCGGATTAGGTTCAGTGAAGTGGTTGCTAAAAAGCGACCGATTACCAGAAGTCAACGGGTTAGGTGACGTTCATCGTGCTAGCCTTGCCGACATCTTTATTGCTCTACAAAGGGAGACAGCGTAATGCATTCAAGTATTTATATGCTGGAAAAAGAATTAATTGAGCATAAATTGGTAACTCGTGTACCTATATTTATTCTCATTTGCACTGTATTGATTTTTGTTGGGCTACTGACCAATTCTGACTTACAAGGTAATCTCTCATATCAGGTCCAATTTGGTGGGCAATCAAGCGATATGCTGGTTGATTTTTCGTCTAATCTGAACCTAGGTATTGCTTCTTCGGTTTGGGTTATTTCGGTGCTTCTTTCAACGCTTTACCTACCAAAAACTCTGCGAAAAGAGCGTCAAGAAGGCAGCGCTATGTTTTGGCGTAGTATGCCTGTCTCTCACCTAATGACTCACGCGGTTAAACTGGGTTTTGGCTTATTAGTTATCCCGCTTATCTGTTCTGTATTAGTGCTCAATGCAAACCTGCTGTTGTGGTTACTCAATATCGCTACGGATAATCAACTGGCTGTATTGGTCAGCCAAGAGTCCATTTTCAATGCACTTGTTAATTGGTTAAGTTTCCTTGCTCGGATGACATTAGTCGCATTGGCACTCTTACCGCTCGCCACAATGGCGCTAATGACATCTCAGCTTGTTAGTTCACCGTTATTAGTGATGGGCTTGGCTGGGTTCGCGGTCAATTTTCTGTCTGTGTACGTTCTTGGGTTTTATGGCGTCAGCTCGTTTTTCAACACCATTCTAGCGATACCTGGTAGGATATTTACTCCGGAGCCGTTGTCTGGCTTTTTGAATGCTGGCGTCGTACATCTCACTATCTATTACGTACTTGGTGCGGTGGCATTAGCCGCCAGTTTATCTTTGAGTAAAACCAATGAAGTATCTTTAAGAGGCCTTTTTTTCCAACGATAAACGCGAGCTTATCGCCCTATTTGTGTCATCACATTTACAACTTAACCATAGTTGAACTACACTTTTAATGACTCTCTTTGTGGAAAAGTCAAATGTGTCGTTGGGTGATTAGAGTAACCTTGAGTTGTTTATTGGGGTTTACGTACTTGTCTTTTGCTGACACTGTTGAATCAAATGATGTGTTGGCAAAGACAATTCCTGTTATAACAATCAGTGGAGCTATCGGTCCCGCTGTAAGTGAATATGTCACAAGTGAAATTCGCCGCGCCAACCATCAAACCCCGTCTCCTGCCGTCATTATTGTCATCGATACCCCCGGTGGGCTGGTATCGAGTTTAAGAGATATCAACCAACAAATCCTTTCGTCGAACATTCCTGTTTTATGTCTTGTTTATCCGTCTGGTGCTCGCGCAGCAAGTGCAGGGACCTATATCCTTTATGCCTGCCATATCGCCGCCATGTCTTCTGCAACGACACTTGGTGCCGCTACTCCGGTAATGATGGGCGGCGCGCCAACGGGAAAGAAGGAACCGGATGACAAACCGAGTGAACCAACGGCGATGGAGAAAAAAGTACTAAATGATTCAATCGCTTACATACGCTCATTAGCGCAGCTAAGAGGCCGAAACGTTGAATGGGCAGAGAAAGCCGTCAGAGAAGCCGCCACGCTTTCCTCGACAGAAGCGCTTGAACTTAATGTCATAAACCTGATTGCCGATAGCCCGGCGTCATTGATCACACGGTTAGATGGCCAAACGATAGAAGTCAATAAACAACAACAAACTATGGACTTGACCGGAGCAACTTTAGAAGAGAGAAAACCGGACTGGCGAAATCAGTTTCTTTCCACTATCACTAATCCTAACGTCGCTTATATATTAATGCTCATTGGTATTTATGGGATATTACTGGAGTTTTATAGCCCCGGATTTGGTATTGCGGGGATTACTGGTGCTATCTCATTGCTGATAGCACTGTATGCATTTCAGATGTTGCCGGTTAACTATGTTGGTATGGGCCTCATGCTAGTTGGCATCGCTCTGATGATCGCCGAATCGTTAATACCAAGCTTTGGTCTATTGGGTTTTGGTGGGATTATTGCCTTTACTCTTGGCTCGGTATTTCTTATTGATAGTGACGTTCCGCACCTTAAAATTTCATTAAAATTAATCTTCAGCATTGCATTTACTACCGCCATTCTTATCTTGTTTGTACTGCAACGACTGTGGAAACTTAGAACTAAAAAAGTAGTGAGTGGCCTAGAATCTATGATTGGAAGCCAGGTGGAGATAGAAGATAATTTTGATGGTAACGGCTTTGTCCAATTCGGAGGCGAACGATGGGCCGCCCAATCCGACAACCTGCTACATAAAGGTGACACAGTCACGATAAATGCCGTAGATGGTCTGACTTTGTTGGTGACAAAAGATCAAAGGAGGGAGAAAAAATGATGGAATCTCTACTCAGTAGTGGATTGATAATCCCCGCTATTATTGTTGTATTAATTGCTTTCATTGCTTTTAACTTATTTCATGTGCTTCGGGAGTATGAGAGAGGCGTTATTTTCTTTCTGGGTCGATTTGAAAAGGTAAAAGGACCAGGATTAATTATCGTCATCCCGATCATTCAACAAATTGTACGGGTTGATCTAAGAACCGTTGTGATGGATGTTCCTAGTCAAGATGTCATCAGCAGGGACAACGTATCTGTTCGGGTCAACGCAGTACTCTACTTTCGAGTTGTCGACCCACAAAAGGCCATTATCAACGTGGAAGATTTCTTGCAGGCGACCTCTCAACTCGCTCAAACCACCCTGAGGTCGGTATTGGGCCAGCATGAACTGGATGAAATGTTAGCGAATCGAGAGATGCTCAATACCGACATCCAAGCCATACTGGATGCAAGAACAGATGGCTGGGGAATAAAAGTATCGAACGTTGAAATTAAGCATGTCGATATAAATGAAACCATGGTAAGAGCTATCGCAAGACAAGCCGAAGCCGAAAGAACCCGGCGGGCAAAAGTGATTCATGCATCTGGCGAAATGGAAGCGTCTGAAAAATTGGTCGAAGCAGCAACTAAGCTCGCCGCCGAGCCCAACGCTATTTTGTTACGTTATTTACAAACGTTAACCGAGATTGCGAGTGAGAAAAACTCCACCATTTTGTTCCCAATGCCAATGGACCTTATGGACAGCTTGTTTAAGAAAGGTAACTCGTCGGATAAAGATAAGAAATAACACGCGCTAAGGTTTTGCGACATCGACGATATGATTTAAGTCGTGCTCACGATACCGCGCAAATATCTCGTGCAAATTCTCGTTATTTAACTCGATTTTCTTTTCACTTAAAAAATCCTCGTTAAATAACTTTGAATATGACCGTTCGGCAAGGTCACAGCAAAAAGTAACGATTGTCTTACCCGTTCCCATTTTAGCGGCCGCGTAGAGCGCGCCGGCGACATTGAGTGCAGAGCTACTGCCTAATAGAATACCGTCATGTTGACTCACTAAACGAGAGATGGTGACAAGGTCTTGATCGGGTAAGGTGATGGCGTGGTTAATTTTTGCTTGTCTAAAGTTTTCCACGGTTCTCATGATCCCTATTCCTTCCGTGAATGAGCTGCCCTTCGATGTATATTGGCCATGTTTCAGAAAGGAATAGATACCGGAACCGTCTGGATCGACTAACCATGTTTTCAAATTTGGGTTCTGTTCAGATAGGTAATGAGAATTTCCGGCTAACGTTCCACCCGTTCCAACCACAGACACTAACGCATCTATTTTCCCTGCCGTTTGACGCCATATTTCAGGCCCTGTATTTAGGTAATGCGCTCGATAATTGCTTAGGTTCTCAAACTGATCGGCCCACCAATAATTGTCATGTTTTTCGCCTAATCGCTTTGCTGTGTGATAAAAATGGTTTGGATCCGCGAATGGACAAGGATCAACCAACAACAGCTCGGCACCATACAGCTTAATCATCCGTTCTTTTTCTTGTGCCTGTCCTTTGGGCATAACCACCAACATAGAGTAACCAAGAGATTTAGCCACCAGTGCTAAACCAATCCCCGTATTGCCCGCCGTCCCTTCAACAATGGTCATTCCCGGTGTTAACTTCCCCGACTCAACCGCATCCTTAACCAATTGCAGTGCGGCTCTGTCTTTAATTGAACCTCCCGGGTTCTGTTGTTCGCATTTTAAAAGAATCTCGCAACCTGATATATCCGAAAGGCTATTAATTCTGACAAGATCAGTATTACCAATCAGTTCGCTAACACTATTTGCTATTGAGGCAATTGACATAATGGTTCCATTTTAATTTTACTCATTATAAGCGTAGATCTACGGCTTATTTAGTCAAGGTAAATAATAATAGAACACATTCTCACTTTGGGTAATATACTTAAAGGTGATAGCTTTCAAAGGAGGGCATGACATGTTTTTGAAGGAAAGAGCCAGCGGCGATTTAATAGATATCGTCGAAACGAAAGATCTGACGAGTTTGTTTCACGAAAATGTCGTCGGTCAGTATCAAGCGGGTCAGGAAGAGCAAGACCCCGAATTTTTTAAAAAGTCTGATTTGGTGTTTATGTCTGGTGAGGAACTGCCTCGCTGCTGGACTGATCCCAATTACCGAGCAACAAAATAAGTATCATACCAAGCCACTGATTCAGAGGCTTGGTATTTATTCACCGTCCCAATAGGACGCAAGTTAATTTGGCGTTTCTAGCTCAAGATAGCGACACATCTTTTATCGCTTGGGCAATTAACGATACCGGGTGAATACACTCTAAGTCCGTATTTTCTTCTATCTGCCATTTGCAGGTTTCACAATCAGTGATAGCGAGATCGGCATCCGCAGTGGCTATCTGGTTGAACAACCCACTGCCTATCTCCATAGATGCCTCGTAGTTTTCTTCTTTAAACCCATAAGTACCAGCAGAACCACAACATTCGCTGTTCAATACTATCAGTTCTAAGCCCGGTATCGCCCTAAGTAGTTCAATCGTGAATATTGTATTTCCACTGCGTTCGAGATGACACGGAGTGTGATAAACCACCTTCTTATTTACGGGATTCATTTTTGGGGTATTCCCATTCATAAATTCCTTCAATAAATAGCGTGTAATAAACTGTATACGGTCTACCACTCGTTCATTGTTGACACCCAATACATGGGGATACTCATTTTGAAGTGTAAATGCACAGGTAGATGAGGTAGAAACAATGTCTCGTTGATATGTTTCAACCGAGTTTTCTAGCTGCTTAACGTTAAATTGAGCATTCTTCTGTGCCTTTTTATGGAAACCATTGGCAATCAAAGGCACACCGCAACATTTTTCATCGTCGAGCAGATGAAGTCCGATATCCATCGCATTCAAAACGGTGATCAGATCTTTACCCAGCTGTGGATGGTTGTAGTTGACATAACAACCATGAAAAAAGCTGACGCCACGCTTAAAGGATGATTGGTCAGGGCACTGCTTTTTATACCAACGACGAAAAGTGCCATGAGAATATTTGGGAAGTGATTTGTGGTCATGTACGCCAACCGTTTTGTGCATAACTTTCTTAACGATGGGCATGCTTGTTGCGGCGTTAACAAGAGGAGCAAAAGGGGTGGCTATTGAACCAAATAAGTCGGTATGACTTAAAACAAAATCTCTCACTGTTTTAGGGCTGGCTGACAGTTTTCCATACTTCCCTCTGGCAACGGCAATGATATCGCCTATTCGCACATTAGAAGGACAAGCGGTTTCGCACCGTTTACAGTTGGTGCAATACTTAAGTACATCATCAAAGTATTGAGGATCTTTAAGTCGCAACCGTTCCCCATCTGGCCCGGCTTGTTTGGGGCCAGGAAACAACGGGTTTGCCTTTGCTACCGGGCAGTACACCGTACAAACGGTACATTTAATACATTGATCAAAACTGGTGTCATTGGCTACTTCTAACATACCGTTTTCTCCAGTTTAGCGTGGTTATTATTGTAGATAATTTGACTAGAGACAGCATGTGCAGTAGTTATCGCTACCCCACCACCAGACCCCTCTAATATCGGATTGTAATGCGCCAAAATTGACCCACAGCAATACAAATTCTCAACGGTACCGTTCGTCATTCGCGGTCGAAAATGACGATCGGTTTCTACACCAAATGAGACGAACTCATGAGAGCTCGGTGAGAAAAAGGCGTCGCTGTGCCAATCTGCTCTTGGACCGGTATTACAAACCTCTAATCCAAACACCGGTTCAATAATTCGGTTTCGCTGGGCCTGTAATCCATTACTGAAAAAGCTTCCACTCGCTAAAACAAATGCCTCTGCGGTTAGTGCGTAATCGCGTAAGTTTCTTGTCCACACTTTTTCTAACTGAAAACCGTGGTCTGATTGTGAGAACTCGCCTCGAACAACGCTGTCTCCTTTTAATTGCACGCCACCCAGTTTGACAAAATGTCTTTCCAGCGTTTCTTCTAGTCGAATTCCCATTAATGACGGCGGCATCGTCGCTACTTCATGAAACGTAAGGCCCGTGCGTGCTTTCAATTTCTGCAATAATTCCACGCCTTGCATTGCGCCAAATATGGACGGCATGATAACAAGATCTCGGTCGGTCGCACCTGCCTTTATCTGATTAGCGAAATCGTTGAAGCTTGCTTCGTTGTTAAGCAGCTTGGCGAAATCTGTCGACCTATAGTTGTTTATCGACCCTTCCCCTTTAAGGTGGTTCGATACATCGACGGGTAATTGAACAATAGGCGTGCGACTAAACATTGGGGTCGAAAGCAGGTTGTCTGCAACAACCTGAGTCTGGAAATCACGAAACGACTCAATCGCCACCAATACAATTCGATCGAAGCTATTTTGAGATTGATTAAAACCAATCTGTTCGACGAATTGTTGAGAAAGAAAGGTACTTTTTAAGGTTCCCAACGTGGTAATACGTTGATGATTTTCATTGTTTTCTGTTTGGTTAAGCAATACGCCTGCACGGTTCATCATCTCGGTAAACCAATCAACGGCACCAGAGACGTGTTCTTGTCCTATTTTTGCATAAGGGTGCTCTGGGTATTCTGATGGAAAATTGGCTATTGTTGGATAAGGAAAACGTACAGGGATGCCCGATGGCGTAGCAGAGAGTAAATCCACCGAACCAGATGAAAAATGCAATGCACTTCGGCCGTTATTCACCAGCGCGGTTTTCAACCCTTGCTCTAAACAATGAATAGCCGAGGTGTACCCTGCCATTCCTCCACCGATTACGATGACATCATAATTCATTATGACTCTCCCGATTTAACTGGGTTGTGAGTAGACGTCAACTCTGATGCGCCAAGTAAACCTTCATAGATCCAGTAGCTGAATTCGGCTTCTCGCAATGCATCTCCCCACAATATTGGTTTTGTTCCTTTCCAGCGCTCTTCCATAAAATCGACCAATAGTTGACTACTATCGACGCCATTAAGACCGCCAAACTCATTAAATAATCCAGCCGCTCGGTAGGTACATAGCTCACCTTGACATGGTCCCATACCCAAACGGGTGCGACGGCGTAGATCTTCTATATTCTTACAATCAAGCTGTTTAATTGCATATTCCACCTCGCTAACGGTGACCATTTCGCATTCACAAATTACGGCTTGGCTTTTACTGTCTGGCTTTAAAAACGCGTGAGCCCTTTCACCGTGACGATAAACCGCTGACTCATAAACTGGTTTTGCAATGCTGGCACTACGTTTGATTGGTTTTGGTGTGGTATTGGAACCGGGTAACGGGCGACTCGCTGTAATACAGGTATTGGTATTGCCTAATTTTTTCGCCACGACATCGGTGACTTGCTCAGCCATTAAGCGATAGGTCATTAATTTGCCACCAGTGATGGTAGTAAAACCGTTTAAGCCGTCTTTTTCCGCGTGATCTAATAACACGATACCACGACTGATATTTCGTCCAGACTCGTCCCCGTCTAGAGAAACCAATGGACGAACGCCAGCGTAAGCTCTTAACACACGGGTATTTTGCATGATAGGGGCAAGCTTTGTTCCTTCAACTAAAAGCCTGTCTATTTCATCTGGCCTAATCGAAAGGTTATCAATTTGGTCATAATCAATACGTTCCGACGTTGTTCCAATTAAGGAAATGGTATCTCCCGGCACCAAAATATCGGCGTCTGACGGCTTTCGACAACGGTTAATGACTAGATTGTTAATCCTGTAATCTAGGATAAGCAACGAGCCTTTTGCCGGAAACATTTTTATCCCAAGATCCGCGTATTCACATATGTTCTGCCCCCATATGCCAGCCGCGTTGACGACTTCGTTTGCATACACTTCATACGCAACATGTTTTTGCGAATTAAAACAGCGTACACCAACTACTCTGTCGCCCTTAATAATCAGAGATGTCACCGTGGTATGAGTGAACAATTGAGCGCCATGCTCTTTAGCATCCAACACATTGGAGGCACATAATCTGAAGGGATCAAGTGTGCCGTCTGGCACTTTTACCGCCCCCAGCATTTTAGGGTTGGCGTGCGGCTCCAACTGAAGCGCTTTTTGGGTGGTTAACTGTTCTGTTTCTATTCCTGCTTCACTACATGCACGTATGAATGTTTGTTGAAAATCAATGTCATCTTCTGGAAGAGTGATAAAAAGACCACTCGTATCCTCTACACAGTGTCGGGCGATAGATTTTAGGATTCGATTTTCCTGGATGCACTCTTTTGCAGAATGAGGGTCTGTTACCGCATATCGTGCCCCAGAATGAAGTAATCCATGGTTTCTACCTGTGGTACCGGATGCGATATCGTCTTTCTCTAATAATATGCAATTTATTCCGCGTAAAGCACAGTCCCGCATGATGCCCGTGCCTGTTGCTCCTCCGCCGATGATAACGACTTCTGTTTCAAATCGAACATATGAATTCATAACGCGCTCAAAATTAAGTTAACAATGGTTTAAACGAACATTTTTTATTTTCGTTTACATTCTAATGAAAGAGGAGTGAACATTGCAACTATTATCCTTGTAATATTTCCGTAACGATTTTAATAACTTTAATCATAGATAAACTAGTCGTTAACACTAAGAATTGAACCAGTATCTAGAGTTTTATTATTTTTAAGCGCGAATTAAATAAAGTGAATCTACCTCTCATCTTTTATTTTGTATTTGTCCATAATCTGCTCGTTCGAACATTTTACGTTCGTTTAAGTCTAATAACTCAAAATATAGGTAAATAATAATGTTTGGTGTATTTAAACCTAAAACACATATAGAGCGTCTACCTGACGACCAGATAGGTGCCAGCTATAACCGACATAGATGGCAACTGTTTATGGGTATCTTCTTTGGTTACGCTGGGTACTACCTTGTACGAAAAAACTTTAGCCTTGCAATGCCATTTTTGATCGAACAAGGGTTTACCCGTGGACAATTGGGTGTGGCATTATCTGCTGTTTCAATTGCATACGGGTTGTCCAAATTTCTAATGGGTAGCGTTTCAGACCGATCCAACCCAAGGTACTTCTTGAGTTTCGGTCTGCTCATGTCCGCCGCTGTTATGTTCTGCTTTGGCTTTATGCCATGGGCAACAAGCAGCGTAACTGCAATGTTTATTCTTCTATTCTTGAACGGTTGGTTTCAAGGTATGGGCTGGCCAGCTTGTGGCCGAACAATGGTGCATTGGTGGTCTCGTAAAGAACGTGGAAGCTTAGTTTCTGTATGGAATGTAGCCCACAATGTCGGTGGTGGTTTAATTGGTCCTTTGTTCATACTGGGCTTGTGGCTATTTAACGACGATTGGCATACCGCTTTTTATGTTCCGGCCTTCTTCGCGTCTCTTGTTGCTGTCTTCGTCTGGTTTACCATGCGCGATACTCCTCAGTCTTGTGGCTTACCCCCGATTGAAGAGTTTAAGGATGACTATCCAGATAGCTACGATGAATCAAACGAAAAAGAAATGACGGCAAAAGAAATTTTCTTTAAGTATGTATTAAACAACAAGCTTCTTTGGTCTATTGCTATCGCGAACGCCTTTGTTTATATGATCCGTTATGGTGTTCTTGACTGGGCTCCTACCTATCTTTCAGAAGCAAAAGGATTTAGTGTCGATAAATCATCTTGGGCGTACTTCTTGTACGAGTGGGCTGGTATTCCAGGAACGCTTTTGTGTGGCTGGATTTCGGATAAAATGTTTAAGGGACGTCGTGCTCCGGCAGGTATCTTATTCATGCTTCTTGTGACTATTGCCGTATTTGTATACTGGTTCAACCCTCCAGGTAACCCAGGCATCGACATGGCAGCTCTTGTTGCTATCGGCTTCCTAATTTATGGCCCAGTAATGTTGATTGGTTTATATGCACTTGAACTTGCGCCTAAAAAGGCGGCGGGTACTGCAGCTGGTCTCACCGGTCTATTCGGTTACCTTGGTGGTGCTGTCGCGGCAAATGCGGTTCTAGGTTATACCGTTGACCACTTTGGTTGGGATGGTGGTTTCACATTACTTACCGTGTCTTGTGGCTTATCTATCCTTTGCTTAGCATATGCGTACTTTGGTGAGAAGAAATTCCACAAAGAAAAAGATGAAAAAGAAAGATTGGAAGCCGCAGAAGCGTCTGCATAAGGTTTGTTCGATAAAATCTTAGATGTGTAATTAGGTTCCAATACGAAATATTACTTACGATCAAAAAGGGCCACAATAGTTTGCTATTGTGGCCCTTTTATTTGTTTGATGGGTTCAACCTAGTCGACGCACCGCTATAAGGTAACGACCTCTATTTGTGTTTCACTCTCGGCAAGGATAGAGGCCAATGGTTCTGGTGGTAATTGATCCGTGACCACTAAATCTATTTCACTCAAATTACCAAGCTTTACCATGGCATTGCGTCCAAATTTGGAATGGTCAACGCCCAATAGAGTTTGACGACTATTCTCTATTATAGCTTTCTTAACTCGTACCTCGTGATAGTCAAAGTCGAGTAACGAGCCATCGTTATCGATCCCACTTATACCAAGCACACCGAAATCAAGTCTGAACTGTGAAATAAAGTCTAACGTCGCCTCACCTGTTACGCCACCATCGATATTCCGCACTTCACCACCGGCAAGAATTACCTTAAAATCAGGGCGTTCCATTAATATCATCGCCACATTAATATTGTTGGTCACAATACGAAGATCACTATGTCCTACGGTCAAAGCCCTTGCGAAGGCCTCTGGAGTAGTACCGATGTCAATAAATAACGTTGAACCATTAGGGATGTGCTTTGCCATCGTTGCCGCTATCAACTCTTTTTGTCGTGGATGCATGACTTTACGATTGCTATAGCTGGAGTTTTCAGAGCTAGAAAGGTTGGTCGCGCCACCGTGGGTCCGGCGAAGATTATTGAGTTCTGCAAGCTCATTCAGATCTCTGCGAATCGTTTGAGGACTGACATTAAACAGTTCGACAAGTTCGTCTGTGTTAACTTCTCCATTCGATTCAACCAATCGAATAATCTCTTGGTGCCGCTGTTCTGCTTTCACGTCCGTTCCTTTTCTTATTTGAATATAACGTCAGCTAGTATAATTAAAAATAACCAATAACCCTAGGGTCCGTTGATTTTTAGAGGCTATTTTTCAGCGCATCGCTGGGAATTTATGATAGACACAGATTTTAAAGGTAGTGGCTCTACCTTTAAAATTGATAACGCAGTAGAAATATCCGACAAATGGCAGGAATGACAAACCTAAACCTGTGGTACATACCCTGGCACACGAAACCACTTACGGCATATATCAAGAAAATACCCGTAAAGAACCCCCATACCACACGATATTACCGCATTGGTTGAGACCGCGGTGATAATTTGGTCTGTCGAAGCGCCAACGAAAAGTAAAATGCCAATATAGACAGGAGATTGAAATGCAACAAACGCGATGAGATCAGAACTATTTTTCATAAAAGAGGACAGCGATAACCTCGCCCCTTGCTTCAGTACCCAGTCCCGAAAAATACCATACGGAAGCGCTATCGCGATATTCACGGGTATCGACACCAGACGCGAAGCGAGTGATGTTTCAAAAGATATTCCAGACACAAAAATTTCAATCATCATTCCTGAGATGAAACAAAATACCACCATAGCAAAGGTGTCCGCTGCTACGTTCCTAAGGCAAAAAGGACCACGTGATTTCATTTTCTTTTCCTACAAAACAATAAACTGCCAAAATAATAAATAACATCAATTTAACACTGGCTATATGATTCCATACCAGTTTATCGTGCTATTAGAACAGATCTTAACTAAACTTATATACTGTTTTTAAAATTATGTTTTGAATATTGTACTATTTTTTTAAAAAAAATTAGCATGATTCGCTAGCGTGATATAGATCGCGCTTTTTTTAGTCAGTTAGGAAAATAAGGTACAAAGAATAACCACATGCAGTTAGGGATGATGAAGAGGGATTCAGAGCTGTGTTAGTATAGTTCATCAAATTTTTCTGAGAAGATACCGTGACACTAAAAGAATTACTTCAACAACCTGAACTTGAAGGCAAACTACTCGGTGAAGCACAAACCTATGGCTTCATAACGGCTATGGCTGCCGCGCCCAATGTACTTGACCCAACAGAGTGGATCCCATTCCTTTGGGGCGGAGAAGAAGTTGCGCCTTTTACCGATGGGGTACAATTTGAGCAATACGCAGATTTGCTGATCGCACTTTGGAATACAACTCGCCCTGCTCTACTCGACGGCACATGGCAATGGCCGACGGGTTATACGCTTGACGAAAAAGAGATTATTTCTGAAGAGGCGCGCGCGTTTACTGAAGGGGCACTTCAGGGCTGGCAACTCGCCAGAGATGATTGGGAAACCTTAATGCCTGAGCATAGCGAAGACAATGCACTGCTTGGGGGTGTACTGCTTTCTTTAAGCCTGCTTTATGATCCAGAAACCGCCATTGAGACGTTAAAAGAACATGGCGTTGAAGGGCTTGAGCAATTTGAGGAGATCTACAATGCCATTCCGGTCATGTTGTGTGGCTTGACTCAGCGCGGTGTGGAACTCGCAGAGTCGCAATAACAGAGACTAAACATTATTGTCATCGCTCCTGACATTCCCATGAAAACGGGCGTCCTTGTTATTCACAAGGTACACAGAACACATCGGTTCCCCACGTTCGTATAATGATGTTCGGTTAGTGCTAAATACTTCGTCATTTCCGTGAAAACGGGAATCTTGGTAAGTTTAGATCCCCATTTTCATGGGGATGACGTTGCTTTTCATGGGGATGACGATAGCTTTTCATGGGGATGACGATCATTTTTGCGAAAGCAATGCCTAATGACCTGTGTTCATACCTAAACTAGCTTTGTAACTGCTCGGCAAAATCCAGCATACGATTTAATGGTATGAGTGACTTGACACGAATCTCTTCATCTACAAAGATTTCATGCTTGTCTGACGACCCCGTTAAGGCACTTTCTATCGCGGCTAAACCATTCATGGCCATCCAAGGACAATGAGCGCAGCTTCGACATGTCGCGCCTGCACCGGCGGTTGGCGCTTCCATAAGCTCCTTCTCAGGAACCAACTGCTGCATTTTAAAGAAGATACCTTTATCTGTTGCAACAATGAGCTGCTTATTCGGTAGTTCTTTTGCTGACTTAATAAGTTGACTGGTAGAACCGACTGCGTCAGCCAACTCAACAACCGATGCTGGAGATTCAGGGTGCACTAAAACGGCGGCTTCTGGATAAACGGCTTTCATCTCCTTTAGTGCTTTAGCGGAAAACTCGTCGTGTACAACGCATTCGCCTTGCCACAGAAGCATCTCTGCACCTGTTTTATTGGCAATATAAGAACCTAAATGACGATCAGGTCCCCAGATAATTTTCGCGCCTTCATCATCGAGATGCTCAACAATTTCTAATGCAATACTTGAGGTAACAACCCAATCTGCGCGCGCTTTAACTGCTGCTGATGTATTGGCGTAAACCACAACTGTATGATCTGGATGTGCATCGCAAAATTCTGTGAATTTATCTGCTGGGCAACCTAAATCTAAGGAGCATTCTGCTTCTAAGGTTGGCATTAAGATGGTTTTTTCTGGGGTAAGTATTTTCGCAGACTCACCCATAAAACGAACGCCAGCAATAATTAGCGTGCTCGCCGAGTGACGATTACCAAATTTTGCCATTTCTAATGAATCGCCAACAAACCCTCCGGTTTCTTCCGCAAGAGCCTGAATCTCTGGATCAGTGTAATAATGGGCAATTAATACCGCGTCTTTCTGTTTTAACAGGCGTTTTATACTTTCAAGATGCGTCTGCTTTTGCTCATCGGTCAATGGCGTTGGTTTGGGTGGAAATGGATAAACGGTGGTTTCTATTAGATCTAATATGTGGCTCATTGCTTTTGCTCTATGCAACGTCAGTGAATCCGATCATTGTACACCTGATGAGGCCCCATTTTCTACCACTGTTGAACAATTGCTATTGCTACTACGACTAAATGATTAGTCATATAGAGATACTCAATAGGGTAAACAGAAATGCTAATGAAGAGATACGGGTCTAAATGAGACAAAAAAATAGACCATTAAATGGTCTATTTTTTATTTAAGTTTTGATTTGGCCATCTTAGCGGAGGCTGAACCAGGGTATCCATCAATCGCCTGTTGATAATACTTATTTGCTACCGCAGGTTTACCATTGCGGGCTGCAATATCACCAAGCTTTACAAGTGAATCAGCGCGCTTGTTTGATTTTTCATAAGAGACGACAGAAGCAAAACTTTTTGCTGCATCAACATCTTTTTTTAGAGCGTAATTCAATTGCCCAACCCAGTAATGAGAGTTGGCTGCGTAAGACGAATTAGGGAAGTCTTTTTGAAACTTAGCAAATGCCGCTAGTGCACCCGTGTAATCTTTATCCACTTGGACGAGGTAAACGGCTTTTTTATAAGCAGCTTCTTCGTTCACATTGGCAGCATACACACCACCGTTGGCTTCTGTACCACCACTAGTCGCAGGGGTTACATTATCAACAGGTTGCTGTTTTTCATTTCTCAAACGGTCCAACTCGATAAATAATTCTCGCTGACGTTCTAACATCTGCTTCATATCGTAGCTATTTCGTTCTACCATCCCTCTCATTTCGCTAAGTTCTCGTGCCATATCATCGATTTGCTGCTGCATTTGCAGTTGCACTCGAGATCGATTATTCAACAAACGTTCAAGTCGCTGAACATCGGTTTCAGGCATGGCGCTAACGGAAGAAGATGCGTTGCTTACATCAGATACTGGAGCTGGTGCAGCGAACACGAGGTTCGCTGCACTGGCCAGCAACGCAAGCGAAACAACTCGCTTAAAGTTACTGAACATGAGGTCTATCCTCGATTAGTATACGATAACCGCGCGACGGTTTTTCGCATAGGCATCTTCAGATTGACCTAGAACTAGAGGTTTTTCCTCACCGTAGCTCATGATAGAGATTTGGTCAGACTGAACACCTAGTGCTTGAAGATATTTTGAAACAGCTTCTGCACGGTATTCACCAAGAGCGATGTTGTACTCAGGAGTACCACGTTCGTCAGCGTGACCTTCTACAGTTACTTTAATTGCAGGGTCTTTGCTTAAGAATGCCGCGTGTGCTGCTAGCATTTCTTCGTAATTGCCAGAAACGGTTGCGTTGTCAAACGCAAAATAAACAGTGCTGTTTTCGCGAAGAGCTTGCTCTTTCATTTCTTGCTCTGAAAGTTGAGCATTTTGATCAACCGGAGTAGCAACAGTCGTTGTCTGCTCTTGGTTGTTCGTTTGTTGAGAAGCGGCATCAGCAGCTTCGTCACTTGAGCTACAAGCTGTTACTGCTAGAATAGGTAGCGCAATTAAGAGCCCTTTAAAAACCTTATTAAGTTGCATCTTTTATATTCCTTTGTTTGTCAAAACTTCGTTGCTACAAAAACGGTGACCAAGCGGGAGCTCTAACACGCCCATTTGTTGCTGGTAACCTAGCTTTAAATCGACCATCTATAGAAACCATAGAGAGCACATTTTTCTTTCTATAAATAGAGCTATAAATGACCATACTACCATTTGGGGCAATGCTTGGAGATTCGTCCAAAAGTGTATTAGTTAACACTTGAACGGCTCCTGTCTCCAGATCTTGTTTTGCAAGATTAAAACCTGAATTGGATCGATTCACCATAATTAAGAATCTTCCATCAGGGGTAATCTGCCCGCCCAAGTTCTGGCTACCCTGCCAAGTTAAACGGTTAGTCGTGCCGTTTACCAAATTTACTCGATAAATCTGAGGTTTACCACCCCGATCCGATGTAAATATTAACGATTGTCCGTCAGGATACCAGAACGGTTCTGTATTATTTGATCTACCCCGCGTTATTTGGCGTAACTTGCGTGTTGCAAGATCAAGTGTATAGACCTGAAGGCTGCCGGTTTTTGACAGCACAATCGATAACGTTTTTCCATCAGGGGAGAATTTTGGAGCGCCATTGTGGCGAGGGAATGACGTTAGTTTCTCCCTTTTACCCGTATAGATGTCCATTAGAAATATTTCTGCTTGGTTATTTTGGAAGCTAACATAAACAAGTTGGCGTCCATCTGGTGACCAAGATGGTGACATAAGTGGCTGCTTTGAGCGCAATACGAGACGTTCGTTAAAGCCGTCGTAATCGGCAATTCTCAGTTGATACTGGTACTGGTCTTTTTCATTGATAACCACGTAAGCAATACGCGTGACAAACGCCCCTTTTTCACCGGTTAATTGCTCGTAAACAAGGTCGGAAATACGGTGCGCATATTCTCTTAGGCGTTCACCAGGTACCGTTGCTCGCTTATTAAATAAAATATGGTCTTTAGAAAGTACCAGTTCGCCATCGGCACTAAGTGTTTTACTTTGCCCTTTCGTCAATTGGCCTCGAATAACATCGACTAATTGATACCTAACGACATAGTCACCAGCCGCGTTCTGAGTAATAGAGCCCGTTAGTAGTGAATCGACACCCAAGTTAGTCCACTCTTCAAACTTGATTTGGCTGTCTTCATAAGGCGTTTGTGGCATTTTATTGACAGGAACGGGGCTAAATTTGCCACTGCGTTGTAGATCCGACGCGATCACTTTTGATACATCATGTGGAAGCTTAGTTGTGCCTTCCCACTTAAAAGGTACGATACCAATGGGTCTAGCCGAATCGATACCTTCTGTTATTACCAATTCCAGTGCGGCATTGGCCATAGGGCTCAAACTTGCACTTAATATTAATAATCCTGTGATAAGTTTTTTAATCAAAACACTTCCCTTTTTCTGACTACTCTGGAGCAACGGTTAAGTTAATATCACGAAGTTTACTTGCCACATCTTTATCTGTTGGCAACGGAAACGTGCCTACTTGCGTAACGGCGCTTTTTGATGCCGCACATAAACGCGCATCACCGCGGAGCACCTTAACACTACTCAAAATAGCACCATTACCTGCAGGTATTAGCTTTAAGTTAACTACACAAGACTTTCCCCTGTAGGAGTCCTCCACAAGCAGCTTACTCTGAATAAGTTGTGTATATATTGCCGCGTACCTGTCGGTTTCTGACGCTACAAACTGTTGTTTTGCTGAGCTATTTTGAGCAGCCTCTTCTTCTAGGCCAGCGAATATATCACCCAAAGCTGCTTCCTGCTCTTTACGTTCTCTTTCGAGCTGCTTCAGCCGTTCCTGTTCTTTCTTGGCTTTCTCTTTTGCTTCTGTTGCTGCTTTCTCGCTTGCCACTCGTTGTTTTTCTGCTTTTTCAGCTAGTTCTATTTCTTTTTTCGCTTTTTCTTGAGCTTCTTTTACCGCTTTTTCTTGGCTTAATCGTTCGACTTCCGCTGCCGCAATTGCCGCCTCTTTGACTACACGTTCTTTCTCTGCTTTTTTGACCTGCTCTTGTTTCTTAATACGCTCAGCTTCGGCGTTCGCCGTTAACCGTTTTTGTTCTCGAATTTTTTCTTCTTCTACTCGAACCTTTTCTTGGGCGACTTTTCTATTTTTTTCTGCTGTACGGGTCGCTTTATCGGCTTTCGCTTTATCTTCTTTGAGTTTACGAATTCTCGCTTCTTCAACCTTACGGTTTTTTTCTAACTGTTCACTCTGCTTACGAAGCTTATTCAGACGTTCTTGTTCTGTGTTCGCTGCAGATTTGCGTTTCTCTCTTATCTCTTTAGCCTGCTTTTGTACCATCGCAGGATCGATAACGACAGCATGAATCAGATTCCCCGTCGGCTTTGGTTTTGACATATTAAAATCTGTTCCCCAAAGCAACGCTGCCACCAATAATAGGTGCAGGATAATTGAGATAATGATTGCCGATGTTAGGTTCTTGTTATTTTTCATCTACAGCTAACGCTATTCCTTGATATCGGTCAAGAGCCCAACTTTGGGAACCCCTGCCTGACTTAACTCATCCAGTACTAAAACAATTTCAGCATAGGGTGTTGCTGCATCACCACCTACTGCCACTGGTGACGTGGGTGATATCGATAATTCTGCCTTTACCCGCACAATGACATCTTGTAAAGAAAGGCCCCGCTGTACGTCTTCATTATTCACGCTCAGTCCTAGGTTGCCTTCGGCATCTATCTCTACAATGATAAAGCTTGCGTCAGAATCACCAGCGATATCAGAAGCCGGTTTTGCCGTAGAGGCTTGCGGCAGTTCTACATCCACTCCTTGAGTAATAAAAGGAGAGGTCACCATAAAAATAATCAAAAGCACCAACATTACGTCAATGTATGGTACAACATTGATTTCAGCGGTTAGCTTCCTTTTTTTAGGTTGATAACCTGCCATGATTAATCCTTATCACTCATCGCTTGGCGATGGAGAATACTATGAAACTCTTCAGAAAACGTTGCGTAAGAGTGCTCTAACTTACTCACGCGATGGCTTAAACTGTTGTAAGCCATTACGGCGGGTATAGCCGCGAATAAACCCATCGCTGTCGCGACTAAGGCTTCAGCAATACCTGGCGCAACCATCGCTAGCGTCGCTTGCTTAACCTGCCCTAGCGCAATAAAGGCATGCATAATGCCCCACACCGTACCAAACAAGCCAATATACGGGCTGATAGAACCAACTGTCGCCAAAAACGGCAGGCTTGTCTCTAGCGATTCTACTTCTCGTGAAACGGTAACGCGCATTGCGCGGCCTGTTCCGTCCATCACAGATTCACTTGATGAACCGTAGGTTCTTCTTAAACGAGCAAACTCGGTAAAACCAGAATAAAAAATCTCTCGGCTACCCGACAGATCGTCTTTATTTTCTTTCACTTCTTGATATAGCTTCGATAAGTCTTGGGTAGACCAAAATTTGTCTTCAAATTCAGTGGCGTCTTTTGATGCGGTTCTCAACACTTTACTGCGTTGAATAATCATCGCCCACGAAACAACCGACATACCAAGTAATATCAACATAACAAACTTAACGAGTAAGCTCGCCTGTAAAAATAGATCTAAGATTGAAATTTCAGCGTTCACTCTGATTCAACTCCGCAATTAATGAGCTTGGGATAGCTTGAGGTTTCATTTTTTGAATGTTCACGCATGCTACCTTAACTAGGGCTTTACACAATGTGCGGCCTTCAAGATTGACGATTTCCTGACAAAACACTATTGACGCTTTCTTCAATTCAGACACAGTGGTGACAACTGTCAATTGGTCATCTAGCCTTGCACCTTGTAAAAAGTCGATATCAATATGTCGAACAACAAAGCCTATGTTTTCTACTAATAGCACCTGTTGAGAGACCCCAATATGTCGAAGTAGTTCCGTCCTTGCTCTTTCGAAATACTTCAGGTAGTTAGAATGGTATACAACACCACCTGCGTCAGTATCTTCGTAATAGATAGTAACGGGCCATTTGAATGGAGAAGTTGTCACGTTTTGCACAACCTATTGCTAATAATAATTAAATTAATTACTAACTATACCCTATCGTTATGGCAATAGTATTGAGGAGTTGTCTTTTTTTCACAAAATTGACGAAAAAGTGACGCTGTACAGAAAGAACAGCGTCATTTTGGATAAAAATCAAACAAATAGATAAGCGATTGTTAGATAAATAAGGATAACGAAAGAAATATAGGGCGAGAAAAAGGCTTTCCACACAATATGGATAGGGGTAAAGCCTACACCAAATATTACGCCTGAGCAGATAGCCCAAAGAAACAGCGGACCGATTACTGCGTTAAATCCCCCAATCGCATTACTGTATTGGTTAGGATCCCACATTAACAGCCCAGCGTGACCGATTGCCAATAGAAAAGATAACGCCCTAAACAGGGCCTTATCAATAGGACGGTGCAAATTGGCTATTTGAATAGCCAATTTATTCACTATCTTTGTCCATCATTTCTGAGTGCTCTAACCAAAGCGCATTAATAATGCCAAAAGCGCAGGCAAGTAGAACGCCTAAAATCCATGCAAAATACCACATATCAACGGCTCCTTAGTAAAGTGAATTCTTGTTTTCTTCGATAAACTTGTCATCAATACGACCATACATTTTGTAGTAAGACCAAGCGGTATAACTCAAAATAATCGGTATGAAGATAGCCGCGACAACCGTCATTATTTGAAGTGTCAGCTCACTCGATGTCGAATCCCACATTGTAAGGCTTTGACTTGGGTTTAAGCTCGAAGGCATAACAAACGGGAACATACTGAACCCAGCCGTTAAGATAATACCTGCAGAGGTCAAACTAGAAGCTAAGAATGCAAGCCCACCACTATTAATGCGCGTTGCGAGAATAACCACAAGTGGCATTACCGTACCGAGTATAGGGGCAATCCACATAAGCGGATAACTGGCGTAGTTCGCCATCCAAGATCCGGCCTCACGAGCCACTTCTTTGTTCAGTGGGTTTGATGCAGCAAACGTATCAATTTCACTCTTCAACGCATAGCCGTCAATGGATTGAATCCAAAAACCAGCGGCGACAAAAAGGACGGTAATAGTTAATGCACCGGCTTGAGAAACGGCGCGAGCGCGATCTCTCACAGCGGCAGTGGTTTTCATTTGCAACCACGTTGTCCCCATCACTAAGAACATAGTAAGGCTGATTAAACCACAGAGCAGTGCAAATGGATTAAGTAGTCCAAAGAATGACCCGTGATACGTTGGCATCATAAAGTCGCTTAACGTAAATGGTATGCCTTGTAGTAGGTTCCCGAATGCAACACCAAAAATAAGAGAAGGAACAAACCCGCTAATACTGATAGCAATGTCCCAGTTATTTCGCCATTTAGGTGACTCAATCTTAGAACGATAATCCAGACCAATTGGGCGTAACCAAAGCCCTGCTAACGTCAAGATCATGGCAAAGTAAAAACCAGAAAATGACACAGCATATACGGTTGGCCATGCAGCAAATAGTGCACCACCAGCAGAAACTAACCAGACTTGGTTGCCGTCCCAGTGAGGCGCGATCGAGTTAATCATCACTCGACGTTCGTTGTCCGTTTTACCGATAACAGGTACAAGGGCACAGACACCTAAATCAAACCCGTCGGCAATGGCGAAACCAATTAGTAGAACACCTACTAGTAGCCACCAAATAAATCGCAATGCTTCATAATCAAACATTTTTTAATCTCCCTTACGCTTCTACTTGGCGGTTAACTTTATCTTGTACGGAATCACCGCTCTGTTCAAAGTGGTAGCGGCCTGTCTTCAAGCTACTAGGCCCTTTACGTGCAAATGTCACCATAAGATAGACTTCAACTATCAGGAATACGGTATAGAGAGCCATGATTGCAAGTAGCGATGCCCATAACTGACCTTCGGTTAAAGCAGATACCGCAACATCGACAGGTAATATTTCACCCACGGCCCACGGTTGACGGCCATATTCTGCAACAAACCAACCCATTTCTATTGCAAGCCACGGCAAAGGAATGCTGAATAGAGCGGCCTTGAGAACCCATGATTTCTGTTCTATTTTCTGACGACACGTCTGTACAAACGCGGCACCGAATACGAATAGCATAATGAAACCGACAGCAACCATCACTCGGAAAGACCAGAACAGAGGCCAAACCGTAGGAATTGAGTCATCTGCTGCGGCTTTAATTTGTTCTTCTGTTGCGTCTACAACATCATCGGTGTATCGCTTAAGCAGCAACCCATAACCAAGGTCGTGCTTTAGTTCATCAAAGGCATCCAGGTTTTCTTGGGACTTATCACCTGAACGCAGTTTTTGGAGAAGGTCATACGCGAGTATGCCGCTACGAATGCGCTCTTCGTGCTCAATTTTAAGATCAGAAATACCCGTCACTTCGGTGTCAAGAGAACGTGTGGCAATAATACCCATGAGATAAGGGATCTTAATGGCGTAATCCGTATGCTGTGTCTCTTGATTTGGGAAACCAAACAACGTGAATGCAGCGGGTGCTTCTTCCGTGTGCCATTCCGCTTCAATTGCCGCGAGCTTCACTCTTTGAACATCCCCCAACTCGTAACCAGATTCATCACCCAATATGATAACGGACAGGATAGCTGCCATACCGAATGATGCGGCAATAGCGAATGAACGACGAGCGAAAGCAACGTCTCGACCTTTCAGCAAATAATAAGAGCTAATACCCAGAACAAACATTGCACCGGTCGTATAACCTGATGCTACCGTATGAACAAATTTAACCTGTGCAACGGGGTTTAAGACAAGTTCCGCAAAGCTCACCATTTCCATTCGCATCGATTCAAAATTGAATTCCGACCCGACTGGGTTTTGCATCCAACCGTTGGCGACTAAAATCCAGAGCGCTGAAAAATTTGAACCGAGAGCCACTAACCACGTTACCGCCAAATGCTGGCGCTTAGATAACCGTTCCCAACCAAAGAAAAACAGCCCCACAAACGTGGATTCTAGGAAAAATGCGACGAGGGCTTCGATTGCGAGTGGAGCACCAAATATATCGCCTACATAGTGTGAGTAGTAGGACCAGTTAGTACCGAATTGAAATTCCATGGTAAGGCCAGTAGCCACACCAAGAGCGAAGTTTATACCGAATAACTTACCCCAGAACTTTGTCATGTCCTTATAGATTTGTTTGTCGGTCATTACATAGAGAGACTCCATTATGGCGAGCAAGAAAGCCATACCTAAAGTCAATGGAACGAAGAGGAAGTGATACATCGCTGTGAAGGCAAATTGCAACCGCGATAGATCAACTATGTCAATCATGTTAGCTCCTTTTGTGTCGGCTGAGTGACACTGGTACTTTTTGCATCATGCATAAGCACTTTTTATATTAAATAACATTGTCCGATTATAAAACGAACTCAGTTGTTAATGGCTTGTGCATTTTAGGTTAGATAATTGTTAAGTAAGCTCTAATATAGCTAGGGCTAATATTAACGGTTTATTGGTTTCGATACAAAATATTTTTGAAAAGCTTTAGCTTTGATTTGAATCAAATAGATCTCGTGAATATTAATATACGGCCCTTTAATTGACTTAGATCAGTTTTAATGGCCATTTAAATACTCTAACGAGATACTATAAAAGGT
Organism: Vibrio frigidus; assembly: GCF_042465995.1. Classification (NCBI taxonomy): domain Bacteria; kingdom Pseudomonadati; phylum Pseudomonadota; class Gammaproteobacteria; order Vibrionales; family Vibrionaceae; genus Vibrio; species Vibrio frigidus. The sequence goes on from NZ_JBCDMC010000002.1 coordinate 25,046, forward strand.
TATATATAACGATTGGTAATAAAAGGGCAGGATATTAGATTTAAATTTATGTGACCTATTCCACTTTATGAGTAGAGAAATGAAAAAAATGGCCGCTTAATATGCTCGAGTTTTAAACGGCCATCTTATTGTGTTAATTGTTAATTACTTGTTTCGAGACCGAAATGCAAATACGCTCTCTCAGTAGCAATCCGACCTCTTGGGGTTCTTTGTAGATACCCTTGTTGAATGAGAAAAGGTTCCAAAACATCTTCGATGGTTTCTTTTTCTTCACCTATCGCGGCGGCTAAGTTGTCTAAACCTACTGGGCCACCAGAAAACTTCTCCATAATGGCAAGAAGCAGCTTTCTATCCATGTAATCAAAACCTTTATGGTCAACATCAAGCATATCCAATGCTTTGTCCGCTATATCAGAACAGATGTGGCCATTACCTTTAACTTCTGCATAATCTCTTACCCGGCGCAGCAACCTGTTAGCAATACGAGGTGTACCACGTGCTCGTCGAGCAACCTCTAACGCCCCGTCCTCTTCCATTGAAAGGTTAAGGCAGCTTGCACTACGCTGAACGATAAACTGTAAATCAGGAACGTTGTAGTACTCTAACCTCTGTACGATTCCGAATCGGTCACGTAAAGGGGATGTCAGTGACCCTGCACGAGTCGTCGCACCAATCAGAGTAAAAGGGGGAAGATCTATTTTGATAGAACGAGCCGCTGGCCCTTCACCTATCATGATGTCTAATTGATAATCCTCCATTGCTGGATAAAGTATCTCCTCGACCATTGGACTCAGTCGATGAATTTCATCGATGAAAAGAACATCGTTTTCTTCCAAATTGGTTAATAGCGCAGCTAGGTCGCCCGCCTTTTCCAACACGGGGCCGGAGGTCGTACGAATGTTTACTTCCATTTCGTTAGCAACGATGTTGGCTAATGTCGTTTTGCCTAAACCTGGTGGGCCGAAAATCAATAGATGATCCAGTGGTTCATTACGCTGCTGAGCCGCTTTAATGAAGATTTCCATCTGGTTGCGCACGTGATCTTGCCCTCTATAATCGGCAAGTTTCTTCGGCCGTATAGCACGGTCAATGACTTCTTCATCTTTAAATACCGGATTATCCGGTGCTATCAAGCGATCTGCTTCGATCATCGGTTTTTTCTCTTATTCATTTTACTGTGGTTGCCGATAAATCGGCGAACACTATATTGAGCATTTAATTTAAGTATCTCAATCACACCATAGATTTCAAGGCTTCACGAATAATAGATTCGCTTGTCATATCTGGTTTAGCGACTTGAGAAATCACCTTTGACGCTTGTTGCGGTTTGTAACCAAGAGCAATTAACGCACTAATCGCTTCATCTTTTGCACTTTGTTTACCATGCGAAGCTAATTGGTTTTCACTCGGCGCCGCATCGGTGGCGGGCGTAAATAAATCGCCGGCTCCCCACCCTTTAAGTCGATCTTTCATCTCAACAACTAATCGTTCGGCGGTTTTTTTACCCACACCCGGTAGCTTAACAAGCGTTGAAATATCTTCCCGTTCTACACAAGAAACAAACTGAGCTGCCGTCATACCCGACAATATTGCCAACCCTAGTTTCGGTCCCACTCCATTCGCTTTGATAACTTCTCTAAAAAGTGCACGTTCTTTTACTGTGTTGAAACCATACAGTAATTGGGCATCTTCTCGAACAACGAAATGGGTATACACGATCGCTTCTGCACCAATTTCAGGGAGCTCATAAAAACAACTCATTGGCATCTGTACTTCATAACCAATACCACTCACTTCGATGAGCAGTTCAGGTGGTTGTTTTTCAATCAAAATTCCACGAAGGCGTCCAATCACAGAGAATATCCTTTGAAACAGGTAATATGTCAGGATGATAATATATTACTGGATGAATAACCAGTGTCTCATTTGAGGGCGGCTTTAATCACAACTATCTATAACGCCCTTTCTTCGCGCCCGTCGCTTTACCTGCTAATGCCATTAACGTTTTATTGGTGTTAGCGTGACAGATGGCGACACCCAGCGCATCCGCAGCATCCGCTTGAGGTTTCGCAGGCAACTTTAAAATGCTTTTTACCATATGTTGAACCTGTGCTTTATCGGCACCACCGGTACCCACAACAGCCTGTTTAATTGAACGTGCGGAATATTCAAAAACCGGTAAGTCAGTGTTCGCGGCAGCAACAATGGCGCTACCTCTGGCTTGCCCAAGTTTCAGTGCAGAATCCGCATTTTTTGACATGAAGACTTGTTCAATCGCAAACTCGTCAGGTTGAAACTGAATAATCAGCTCTGTTACCCCTGCGTATATTTGCTTCAATTTGCCTGCTAAATCAGAATCTGACATTCGGATACAACCACTGCCTAAGTAAGAGAGATGCCGACCTTCTTGTCGTATCACACCATAGCCGGTTATCCTCGAACCTGGATCAATGCCAAGAATTATCATTTATTGCCCAAATAGTTTAATTTTCAGAGATGCTAACCGATTTTAACTAACAAAAGCCAGCATCTATATCGGTATGAAGGTCATAGATGCAACACTTTGCACCACCTTATTGATGGTTCGATTGGTACTATCTGAAACCAATATGGCCATCATGTCTTGTACAAGGATCATCTGGCCCAGAACCCGCTCATAACTATAATTTGGTACACCATTCGCATCGATACCGTTGGTTAGTAGCAGTAACTCACCATTGTCGTAGCGACGATTATTAAGCTGCCACGTTATTGTTTCGAGGTTTCGAGCGCTGTTATACAGTTTTTGCTGACTTATTTCGTCCAGAATGTAGAACTCCAATTGGTTATTGTAGGAGGCACTTAACATTCCGGTGATACCTGCCATCAAAGCAAAGACACGATCCCCTTCGAACTCTTTTGAGAAAGCGAGCGGAAGCGCTTCTACACCATCCATATTTCCCAACTCTTGGAAACCGTATTTAGGTCTATCTACCGTCATTAATTGAGAAAGACGCGCATCTATTGTCATTCCTGAGTTCTTTTTCAACTCCCTCGGGTTTCTTTTATAAAGCTTAATAATGAGTCGTCGAGTGAGTTTTCGTATTTGTTCGATATGAATATCGGTAACAAGGTCAATATCCGATTTAGCGAGGTTTTTTATGTCGAAGGGGCGATTGTCTTTTCCGGCGCATGCTGTGAGCGTAAATATAAGAAGCACGGTCATTATAAAACGCATTCACTTACCCTTTATTTAAAATGATTGGATTAGCTTGAACTCTGGACAAGTTACATTCTATTCAGGCATTTAATAAAACAAAAGAAGTTAAGGGGTTTTCTGTTGGTTTGGATCAAAAAAGCTAGGGAGATCCCTAGCTTTTCAATAGATTAGCCTAGCCGAAACGTTTAGGCTTCTTTTTCTTTCGCTTTTTTCACTACAATTGCCAGCTCTTCAAGCGATGCAGGGTTAGCCAAACTTGGTGCGTCTGTTAGCAAACACGCTGCTGCCGTTGTCTTAGGGAAGGCAATGACGTCACGGATATTTTCTGTACCACATAAAAGCATTGCCAATCGATCGAGACCAAATGCCAAACCGGCATGTGGAGGCGTACCGTACTTGAGCGCTTCTAGCAAAAAGCCAAATTTAAGCTGTTGTTCTTTATCTTCAATGCCTAATATTTCAAATACCGTTGCTTGCATTTCAGCACTGTGAATACGAACGGAACCACCACCAACTTCATAGCCATTGATAACCATGTCATAAGCATTCGAATTCGCAGCGGCAGGGTTTTCCTTAAGCTCTTGAGCAGTAACCCCTAATGGCGAGGTAAACGGGTGATGCATAGCATGTAAGTTACCTTCACCATCCTCTTCAAACATTGGGAAATCGATTACCCATAATGGCGTCCAAGCTGCGGTATGAGGCAGCTCCAAATCATTACCAACTTTCAAGCGAAGCGCACCCAATGCTTCAGAAACAACATTGGCTTTATCAGCACCAAAGAGAATAATGTCGCCAGATTCAGCAGCTGTTCGCTCCAGAATACCGTTAATTACATCTTCAGAAAGGAACTTAGCAACTGGAGACTGAATACCTTCGAGTCCAGCGGCTTTATCATTCACTTTCATCCATGCAAGACCTTTCGCACCGTAGATACCAACAAATTTACCGTATTCGTCAATTTGTTTGCGACTCAGTTTTGCACCGCCTGGTACACATAATACGGCCACACGACCTTTCTCGTCATTTGCAGGACCAGAGAATACTTTGAACTCGACATCTTTAACGAGGTCGGCAACATCAACTAATTCTAACGGGTTACGGAGATCTGGCTTATCTGAACCAAAGCGACGAATCGCTTCTTCAAAACTCATAACAGGAAACGCACCAAGATCAACATTAAGCAGCTCAAGCCACATCTCACGGATCATTTTTTCGGTCACTTCACGCACTTGATCAGCGGTCATGAAGGACGTTTCGATATCTATTTGAGTAAATTCAGGTTGACGATCAGCACGTAAATCTTCATCTCGGAAACATTTTACGATTTGATAATAGCGATCAAAGCCAGACATCATCAAAAGCTGTTTGAATAACTGTGGTGATTGAGGAAGCGCGTAAAAACTGCCTTTATGAACACGGCTTGGTACCAAATAATCACGTGCACCTTCTGGTGTTGCCTTTGTTAATACCGGGGTTTCTATGTCTAGAAAATCATTGCTGTCTAAAAAGCGACGAACAAAGCTAGATGCTCTCGCACGCAGCTTAATGTTATCGCTCATTTCTGTACGGCGTAGATCAAGGTATCGATACTTCAGGCGCTGTTCTTCCGAATTATTCTGCTTAGAATCCAATGGTAACGCTTCAGAACGATTAATGATTTCTAGCCCTGTAGCAAGGACTTCTACTTCACCCGTCGCCAACTCTTTATTGATTTGGCTTTCCGGACGAGCACGAACCTCACCAGTGAATTTGATACAAAATTCATTTCTTAGTAGGTTCGCAACTTCAAATACGTCTTTCATATCTGGGTCGACTACTACCTGAACAATACCTTCACGATCTCGCATATCAACAAAGATAAGACCGCCTAAATCGCGGCGACGGTTAACCCATCCGCAAAGTTCTACAGTTTGTCCCACAAGGGACTTGTTCAGTTGACCGCAATACTGGGTACGCATAATGAAATTCCCAAACTCTTAATTAGTTATTAACTTTTTGACAGATTATACTGTCAACTCAAACCCACATTTATACCTGCAAAGCGCTTGAAAATCGACCTTTGAAAGGACTTTTTCTCGTATTTCGCCCCGACTTAGAACCAACAGATGATAAAAACAGCAATTTTAGACGTTTTAACCCAACTATCGTCATATAATGAATGGTGACACCATCGGTTTTTTCTCTTAAAATACGCCACCCAATTTTGTATGTTTACTAACAGGCAGACATGAATAATAAAGATAATATTTTCTCATCTCCTATCGATAACATCGGTAACTTTAGTTTTGATGAAAATGTAGTAGAGGTCTTCCCAGACATGATCCAAAGGTCAGTCCCTGGCTACAGTAATATTGTGTCTGCTATTGGTATGCTGGCAGAACGCTTCGTCAAACCAAATACTGTCATCTATGACCTAGGATGCTCCCTTGGTGCTTCTACTTTATCTATCAGAAGAAATATAGATCAAGAAGGCTGCAAAATTATCTCTGTTGACAACTCGAAGGCGATGGTTGAGCGTTGCAAATTACATGTTAATGCTTACCGCTCTGACACGCCTGTAGAGGTGCTTGAGGCTGATATTCGAGATATCACGATAGAGAACGCCAGTATGGTGGTGCTAAATTTTACTTTGCAGTTTCTGTCTCCTGATGACCGTCAGAACTTGCTCGAGAATATATATGCTGGGCTACGTCCGGGGGGCATATTGATCCTGTCAGAGAAGTACGTTTTTGAAGACCAAAACTCAAATAGTCTTTTGATAGATTTACACCATGATTTCAAACGCGCAAATGGCTACAGCGAATTAGAAGTCAGTCAAAAACGCAGTGCTATTGAAAATGTTCTGATCCCTGACTCAATTCCAAAGCACAAAGAGAGACTACAAAAAATCGGCTTTACGAATGTAGAAGTCTGGTTTCAATGCTTTAATTTCGGGTCGATGTTTGCGATAAAATAAGTACGGTTGGTCATAAAGCTTGTTCGTTAAAAATAAGAGAACCCGATATATTCGGTCTAATTACACATTTCACTACATAAAAGATCATTCAAACCATGTTCAATTTTGCTAATTTCTACAAACTCATTGCTCAAGATACTGCATTGCAGCCTTGGCTAACGATTCTTCCTCAACAGTTAACGGACTGGCAGAATGCTGAACATGGCGATTTTGAACGCTGGCTTAAAGCACTTAAAAAACTCCCTGAAGGTTCACCTGATAATATCGACCTAAAAACATCTGTTTCTCTTTCTAATAACCAACCTATACCCGATGGTGAAAAGAAAAAACTCGACAACCTATTGCGTACTTTCCACCCATGGCGCAAGGGGCCTTATACGACTCACGATATACATATTGACACTGAATGGCGTTCAGATTGGAAATGGGATCGGGTTCTACCGCATATCTCTTCACTTAAGCATCGTTCGGTATTAGATGTAGGGTGTGGGAATGGTTACCACATGTGGCGTATGCTTGGAGAGGGTGCGCGTTTATGTGTAGGCGTCGACCCTTCTCACCTGTTTCTCGTTCAATTTGAAGCCATACGTAAACTGATGGGTAATGACCAACGAGTTCACCTACTTCCTCTAGGCATCGAACAACTGCCTGAGCTAAAGGCCTTTGATACCGTATTTAGTATGGGTGTTCTTTATCATCGTCGCTCCCCCCTTGACCATATTCTTCAGTTAAAACACCAACTCGTTGCAGGTGGAGAACTCGTTCTTGAAACCTTGGTTATTGATGGCGATGAGAATGCAGTTCTGGTGCCAACAGACCGATACGCTCAAATGCGTAACGTCTATTTTTTCCCCTCTGCAAAAGCATTAAAGAAATGGCTAGAAAAATGTGGGTTCGAAGACGTACGAATAGTGGATGAAAATATCACAACGACAGACGAACAAAGAGCAACCGACTGGATGAAGCACAATTCTTTACCTGATTATTTAAACCCACAAGATCCAACTAAAACCGTTGAAGGCTACCCCGCCCCTAGACGAGCAATTTTAGTCGCGAAAAACCCTTCTTAATTGCAACGATTACCTATTACTTTTAGGTATTCGTAAATGCTAACCAAATACTGACATAAGGGCGCTTCTCGCGCCCTTTGTTGTGGGCTAAAATCCGCGGCGTATAATTAAATTATCCTACTGAAATTAAGGTAAAAAATGCTAAAAATTGCTTTTTCTCTCGTCGCAATGAGCTTGCTCGCAGGATGCGCATCAACAAGCAGCGAAAAGCAGAACCAACTCACTCTAGACGCAATTAAACAATCGGAATCAAACATTGCCAATGAAATTGAAACCTTAAAATTAGGTCTCAGCAACCAATCTGACTACATTGCCAGTTTAGAGACTGAAGTCATCGGGCTGCAAAGCAAGGTTAATGCGCTACAGCATACCGAAACGAAGCGCAAAAGCACTCAAAAAGCGCCATCAAACGAACATGCTAATGACACTCAATTGAGAATCAATCCAACCTCTCCTACTAACAACTTGGTTGTTCTTGGTGCGATTGAAAACATTCAGCTAGAAAAAATTGATCAACGTTACAGTGCTCGAATCGACACTGGATCAACAACCTCTTCTCTCAATGCTATCAACATCAAAGAGTTCGAGCGTGAAGGCAAAAGATGGGTTAGATTCAATCTCGGTGAACTGAATACTGATATTGAAGGAAAAAACCAAATTGAGGCCCCTATTGTTAGGTATGCCAATATTAGGCAACCGAACTCAGAAGCAGTAGAAAAACGTGCCGTGATCGAATTATGGGTAAAAATAGGCACAATTAACGAAAAATCTGAATTTACACTGGCGAATCGCTCACAAATGAGCCACCCTGTTTTACTAGGAAGAGAGTTTATTCAAGATATTGCTTTAGTTGATGTTAGTAAAACATTTCTTCTCTCAAAACCAAGAAAATCATATAAAAATTAGGGACAATTATGACGTCAAGAATTCCTTTTTATTTCCTTATCGGGTTGCTTGTTATCGGTGGCATTTGGCTAAATGTTATGCGACATGACAACTATGGAGTACCGTGGACACCAGGGGAAAAGCGCCAAGTATGGGATATAGAGGCTAGAATCGAGTTTAGCGGTATGGGCGAACCTGCCAAGGTTTCTCTTGCTGCACCAAATACACAATCTGGCTATACGTTAATCGATGAGTCCGCCTCATCTCCGGGCTACGGAATTGCCTACATCCATTCTGATACGGGTAGACGCGCTGAATGGTCGATACGTCAAGCAGATGGGTCACAGACTATTTACTACAAGACACAATTTCTTGTCGATGATCAAGCGAAGGTTGAGCCGTTGCCACCTTCAAGTGAACCTATTTTGAAGCCTACTTTCGATGGTCCGCAAGAGGCTGCGGTTAAATCGATCATAGAGCAGGCTTCATTGCGTAGTGCTGATGATGTCACTTTTACACGTGAACTTATCAAAAGACTTAACGACAGCGATAGTCAAAGTGCCGCCCTATTGCTCGACCAGTCAAGTAAAGCTCAAATCATTTCGAAGCTTTTGTCTTTTGCAGGGGTTCATAATAAGACCGTGGGCGTCGTCTATTTAGAAGATGGTCGTCGTCGTCAGAACATCAGTAAGATGGTACAAGTGTGGGATGGTCAGGACTGGATGCTGTTTGACCCAGAGTCTGGCATGCAGGGCAAAGCAGAAGATGCGCTCATCTGGGACGAATCTAACGTGTCTTTACTTGATGTCGTTGGCGGAAAAAACAGTCAAGTACACTTCTCTATGATTGCACAAGACATCTCACCTAAAGCGGCAACTGAGAGCAAAGTAAGTGCTGACAATCTATTAAACTTCTCTATCCATAGTCTTCCATTGGAAGAGCAATCTATGTTTAAAACCATAATGCTGATTCCGATTGGCGCTTTAATCGTGGTTTTTTTAAGGGTCATCATCGGCCTTAAGACATCCGGCACCTTTATGCCCGTTCTGATTGCTGTCGCATTTGTTCAGACACAACTGATAACAGGTATTGTCGGGTTTTTACTGATTGTAGGAACCGGTTTAATTATCCGCAGTTATTTGTCCAAACTCAATTTACTCTTGGTCGCTCGAATATCCGCGGTAATCATTACAGTAATATTGATCATTTCAGTATTCACGGTGGTTGCTTTCCGCATCGGTTTAACTGAAGGATTAAGCATTACCTTCTTCCCTATGATCATTCTTTCGTGGACGATTGAGCGCATGTCGATTCTATGGGAAGAAGAAGGGGCAAAAGAGGTATTCTTGCAAGGTGGTGGTTCCTTGCTTACATCGGTTATCGTTTACTTAGCTATGACCAATGGTTATATCCAACACATGACCTTTAATTTCATTGGTGTACAGCTGCTTATTCTCGCGGCTATCTTGGCGTTAGGTAATTACACTGGTTATCGCCTAACGGAATTGCGTCGCTTTAAGCCATTAGCGGAGGATTAAGCCTATGTTCGGAAGCTTCACTTCCCCTTTTAAGTTAAAAGATAAAGGCATCATGGGAATGAACACAAGGAACCACAGTTATATCGGTAGATATAACGACCGTTCTAAATATCCTTTGGTTGATGACAAACTAAAAACAAAGGTTATCGCCGAGCAAGCCGGTGCCACTACACCAGCACTGATTGGGGTCATTAGACAACAAGCCGCGGTTAAGAAGGTCCATGCCATGGTTGAAAATTGGCCGGGATTCGTTATCAAGCCCGCCCAAGGCAGTGGTGGTAAAGGCATACTCGTCGTCGTCTCACACAAAGATGGCGTCTATACTAAACCTTCCGGTGCAACGTGTAACAAACAAGATGTTGAAAGACACATAAGTAATACCTTAGCGGGTCTTTTCTCATTAGGTGGAAAAAACGACGTGGCGGTAGTCGAGAATTTGATCAAGTTTGATGACTGCTTTGAAGGCTTTAGTTATGAAGGGGTACCCGACGTTCGTATTATCGTGTTTAAGGGCTACCCAGTAATGGCAATGATGCGTCTATCGACAAGTGCTTCTGATGGTAAGGCAAACCTTCACCAAGGTGCGGTTGGTGTCGGTGTGGATATTGCCACCGGGAAAGCGGTTCGTGCTGTGCAATACGATCAACCCGTGACACTTCATCCCGATACCGGAAAAGAACTTCTTACGTTACAGGTTCCTCATTGGGAAAAGCTACTCGTTTTGGCATCGAGTGCATGGGAGATGACTGGGCTTGGGTACATGGGTACGGATATGGTATTAGACAAGGAAGAAGGCCCTATGGTACTTGAACTAAACGCTCGACCTGGTTTAGCCATTCAAATTGCCAATGGTGCTGGTTTGATACCTCGGCTTCAACATATTGAAAGTTTAGGCATGCCCGCTGAATATCCCAAGCCACTAGAAAGGGTTCTCTACGCAGCCAAGCAGTTTGGAGTGAGTTGATTAAGCAGTACAAGATATCACTTAATAAAAATAGGTAACGGGTTCATGCTGGCATTGTTAATACTCAGTTCAGCATGAACTCGATATAACGCTATTTACCTAGTGCTTCTTTGTAATGCAGTCGACACATAGAAACATACAAGTCATTACCGCCAATAGCCACTTGATTACCTTCTGCAATTGGCTCTCCGCTTGCATCAGTACGAATAACCATATTCGCCTTACGACCACAGTGACAGATGGTTTTTAACTCAACCAATTTGTCTGCCCACGAAAGTAGATATTTGCTTCCTTCAAATAACTCACCTTGAAAATCCGTACGCAACCCATAACAAAGTGCAGGAATATTTAGCTTATCGACCACCTCTGTTAATTGATACACCTGTTCTTTTGAAAGGAACTGACATTCATCTACCAAGATACAATGCAGTTTTTGCTCGTTGTTCAGTTTCTCAATTTCTGCATACAGATCCGTGTCTTGACGAAATAGGTGAGCATCTGATTGTAAACCAATCCTAGAACTAACCTTACCTACACCATATCGGTCGTCAAAAGCTGCAGTGAAAATCACCGGATTCATACCGCGTTCTTGATAGTTGAATGAAGATTGAAGAAGTGTTGTCGACTTACCCGCATTCATTGACGAGTAATAAAAATACATCTGAGCCATTATTGATTCTCGGTTCTGATTCTCGGTTCATCAAACTGAATATCGGCAGTTACTCTGTTAACGCATGAACCGAGAAAATACGTTATGAGTGACCGCCTATATTAATGGTTAAACAAGGCCTAACCTTTACGCCATGTTGTGCCTTCAGGGCCATCTTCTAAAACAATACCCAACTGTGCTAACTTATCGCGTGCAACATCTGCATTTGCCCAATCTTTAGACGCACGTGAGTCATTGCGCAACTTGATAAGCGCTTCAATTTCGGCAACCTCACTATCATTTCCAGAATCACCTTTCAAAAAAGTATCTGGGTCTTGATGAAGAATACCAATAACGTCGGCTAACTCACGCATCAGTGCTCCAAGCTTAGAGGCAAGTTGAATGTCTTCACTCTTAATTCGGTTCACTTCTCGAGCCATATCAAAAAGTACTGAATAGGCTTCAGGCGTATTGAAGTCGTCATTCATCGCATCAGAGAAACGGCTTACATAATGGTCACCTGCTGCGGGTTCCGCATTAATGTCTAGCCCGCGCAATGAAGTATACAAGCGCTCTAATGCTGAACGAGCTTGGCTAAGATTCTCTTCACTGTAATTTAGCTGGCTTCGATAATGACCAGACATCAAAAAGTAACGCACCGTTTCAGCATCATAGTGACTCAACACATCACGTATCGTGAAGAAATTACCTAATGATTTAGACATTTTTTCTTTGTCTATCATTACCATGCCACTGTGCATCCACGTATTTACGTACTTTGAATCGTGTGCGCAGCAAGACTGGGCAATTTCGTTTTCATGGTGCGGAAATTGCAAATCAGAACCACCACCATGGATATCAAAATGGTTACCCAAAATGGATGAATTCATGGCTGAACACTCAATATGCCAGCCTGGTCGGCCGTCGCCCCAAGGTGATATCCAGGTAGGTTCACCGGGCTTCGACATTTTCCAAAGCACAAAATCTAATGGGCTGCGTTTCGCGTTATCAATATCAACACGCGCACCCGCTTGCAATTGATCTAAATCTTGTTTTGATAGCTTGCCGTATTCACTAAATTTCTTAACCTCAAACATGACGTCACCGTTACTGGCAACGTAAGCGAATCCACGCTCAATCAATCGTTCTACTAGGTCAATTATTTCTTGAATATAATGCGTTGCTCTTGGCTCGACATCAGGACGCTTCATATTTAGCGCGTCAAAATCTTGATGCATGTCTTGAATCAAGCGCTCTGTCAACGAGTCACAACTTTCGCCATTTTCGGCAGCGCGTTTAATGATTTTGTCATCAATATCGGTAATATTACGTACAAAATTAAGGTCGTATCCTAAAAATCGTAGATATCGAGAGATCACATCAAATGAGACAAATGTACGACCGTGACCGATGTGACAGAGATCATAAATGGTTACCCCACACACATACATGCCAATTTTCCCGGCAGTGATTGGTTTGAATTCCTCTTTTTTACGTGTGAGTGTGTTATATATTTTTAACATGATCTCTATCTGGTCTTATTGAAATTAAATAGAGCGTGAGTATATCAATTCCAGTTTGATTAGGTAACCGTTTTTGTCTTTGCTTTCAAGTCATGTGGCCCCGATTCTAATAAAATGGCGATAAACAAGTTGTCATGACGATAGAAGCCGTCAAGATACGCAATGTGAAGCATATTTGCTTGTTTGCTGTGTTAAGCTAGAATCCATACTTCAAAACAATACAATGAATAAGGTAAAACTCATGATCATCCTTCACACTAATTTTGGTGACATCAAAGTACAGCTTAACGAAGAAAAAGCACCAGAAACTAGCGCGAATTTCCTACAATATTGTCGTGATGGTTTTTACGATAACACTCTTTTTCACCGCGTAATTGATGGTTTCATGGTTCAAGGCGGAGGCATGACATCTGGTTTAAAAGAAAAACCGACTCGTGCGACAATTAAAAATGAAGCGAGCAATGGCCTAACCAATAACATTGGTACATTAGCAATGGCCCGTACGATGGAACCGCATTCTGCAAGTTCTCAGTTTTTTATCAACGTTAACAACAACACGTTTTTGGATTTTAAATCAGAAAGCATGGACGGTTGGGGTTACTGCGTATTTGCTGAAGTGGTCGATGGCATGGATATCGTTAATAAAATAAAAGCGGTAAGCACTGGTACTATGGGTATGCATCAAGACGTACCGTTAGAAGAAGTCCTTATCACTGGCACAACAATCGAAGAGTAAAAAAGGGGAGCAACACACCCTAAGTAATTGAAGTTACTGAAAAGCAATAAACGAGTGAATCCATCCAATCACTTAAGTACACTAAGTGATTGGATGACTAATGATGGCTCTAAAGGCAACGGTAACTTTAAGTATGATTGGTATCACTCCCCCCTAAAATTATGACTACTTTATTTATATCTGATCTCCACCTCACCCCTTCTCGACCTGACATTACTGAAAGTTTTACGACTTTCATGACGACACAAGCCGTAAAAGCCGATGCCTTATATGTATTAGGTGACCTGTTTGAGTTTTGGATAGGTGACGATGATGACAGTGACTTTAGCTGCTCTATTAAGGCGCTATTTAAAACACTGGTGAACTCTGGTGTTCCTTGCTTTTTCATTCAAGGAAATCGCGACTTCCTAATCGGTAAACGCTTTGAAAAAGAAACGGGAATGACGCTATTAGACGAGGTTTGTACCATCAACCTTTATGGCGAACGAGTGGTCATTCTTCACGGTGATACGTTATGCACGGATGATGTTAAGTACCAAGCTTATAGAGAAAAGGTACACCAACCTTGGCTCCAGTGGGTGTATAACCACCTTCCACTGTTTGTTAAGAAAAAGATTGTCTCTAAAGTTCAATCCGATATTGGTGAAGAGAAAAAAGAGAAATCTTTGGCTATCATGGATGTAAACCAAGACGCTGTTGAAGCGGTATTAAAACAGTATGGCACCAACCTAATGATTCACGGCCACACGCATAGACCAGACATACATAATTTTTCTGTTGAAGGGTCAAAATACACTCGAATTGTATTGGGTGACTGGTATACACAGAGCTCCATTTTGAGTTTTGACAAAGGCGCCTATTCTCTACAAAATAGATTGCATATGAAAAACTAACGTAGAAACGTATCGAATCTAAACGATAATAATATGTTATAACGTAATAATGTTTTAAAGCTAAAGAGTAATAATGCTTTTTATGAAAAAAGGACGTAAGATTTAAAGACATAATTAAAAAGGTCAATAAGTCAAAAACCTAGATATGGAATACTCATACGTTGCTCGTCAACCAATATTAGACACTGAAAAAAATACCGTCGCTTATGAGCTTCTTTTTCGGGATGGCCCTAGAAACTCCTTTCCTGAAATTGAACCAGAAAAAGCGACCAATAGACTGCTTTCAGATCAGTTCTTAGGCTCAGAGTATCGTGCGATTGGTGATAAGCTAGGCTTTGTTAATTTCCCTTACGAAAGCTTGATTAATCAAGTACCCACTCTTTTTCCAAAAGATAAGATTGTTGTAGAGATATTAGAAAGTTGTGAGCCAACGGATGAATTACTTACGGCTATTATTGCACTTAAAAATAAAGGGTACAAACTTGCGTTAGATGACTTTGTCCCTAGCCCCGCTTGGAAGCGTTTTCTTCCTCATATTCAGATTATAAAATTTGATATTCAGATTGTTCCTATCATTAAAGCAAAAAAATTCATTGAACGTCTAAAAGGCTCAAAGATAGAGTTTCTCGCAGAAAAGGTCGAAACATACCAGGAATATCAAGACGCAATAGCGGCCGGTTTTACCTATTTTCAAGGCTATTTCTTTAGTCGGCCAGAGATGATCCAGCAGAAATCGATCAAGCCTTCGTTTCTGACGGTAGTCCAACTTTGCAAGGCCATTGCCACAGAAGAAGTCAACTACGCTGAAATAGAGCGAATTGTGGCCGCAGATGTGACGCTATCTTACAAGCTGCTACGTTATGTTAACTCTTCCGCCCTTCTGTCTTCTCAGATTCAATCGTTTCGACAAGCACTCGCGTATTTGGGTGAAGGGAAATTAAGAAAATTTGTTTCGCTTGTTGCGATTGCTTCAACAGAAGCATCCAAACCTGAGTCGTTATATAGTTTATCTATACAACGTGCTAGATATTGTGAACTTATCACTCTATGTGCAGACAGAAAAGATCAATCTAGCCAAGCTTTTTTAACGGGTATATTCTCACTACTCGACTCTTTGCTCGATCAGACTTTAGAAACGATTGTTGATTCCATACCAATTGATGATGCCATTAAAAACGCGCTGTTATCTCAAGAAGGTGAACTAGGCAATATACTAAAACTCGCTATTGCTTATGAGCACGCTGATTGGGAAACTGTAAATGAAATAAGTGATCTCTTACAGATTGATAAAGAGTGCCTTGCAGAGAGTTATGGGCAAGCAATAGAATGGACTGAAGAGCTATTTAGTAAGCCTAGTTAATTATTACACTATTTTATTTTTCTAAAAGCCTCTTGTATTAAATTAATGCTGTTCGCTCTAGGTTATTTAAACCTGTCATCCAGGCAGAAACTGGCCTATTTTCACGAAAACAGACGTCATCCCCATGAAAATGGGGATCTAATATCACCAAGATTCCCGTTTTCACGGTAATGACGAAGTATTTAGCACTAACCGAACAGCATTATCTTGCATTAAAGAGGCTTTTTTATTTAGGACTACATATGTCTCACTGCCCTTGTGGAAGCACCAAGCCTTATGGTAATTGTTGTAAACTGATACACGACAACCATGCTTTAGCGGTCTTACCTGAACAACTTATGCGCGCACGATTTAGTGCTCACGTACTTAAGCTGATTGATTTTATTATTAAAACTTATCATTCAAGCTGCAACGCCGAAGATGAAAAAAAAGGCATTGTGGCGTCGGTGAATATGGACTGGCAAAGGTTAGAAGTAATTGAAGCGCCCCATCCAAAAGATGACACGGGATTCGTCGAGTTTAAAGCCTATCTCTTAGAGCAAAGTACAGAACACTGTATGCACGAACGCTCTCGTTTCATAAGGGAGCAAGGCTACTGGTATTATATTGATGGTGAGTTTCCAGCAGAACATATTGAGAAAGTGGGCCGTAATGACCCCTGTGTCTGTGGTAGTGGTAAAAAATTCAAGAAGTGTTGTGGATAATGAGCCCGTCTAGCGAATACTAATCTTAGTCAATATCCGCTCCAGTATCCCCAGATAACGAGCTCGTCATTTAGGGATACGGGCATAAATCTCTTTTTAAAAGCGAAATCCGTAGACGTAGCGCTATTTATGTCTTTCTTTCAGCTTATTAATCACATCATTCATAGATAAACCTTGGTCTTGTAAGAGCACCAACAAATGATAGATAAGATCGGCTGATTCACAGACTAATTCTGCCTTGTCACCCGACGTTGCCGCAAGCGCGACTTCAACGCCTTCTTCGCCCACTTTCTGCGATATACGTTTGGTACCACTGGCATACAAACTGGCGGTATACGAAGAATCAGGATCCGCGTCTTTACGAGCAGCCAACAGAGATTCAAGTTGATGAAGCCACACCAACTGTGACGCCTCTTGCTGATCCGCGTCAAAGCATGTCGTCGTGCCCGTATGGCATGTAGGCCCAATAGGGTCCACCAACACAAGCAAGGTATCGTTATCACAGTCTAATGAGATAGTCTTAAGCTGCAGTACGTTACCTGATGTTTCACCTTTGGTCCAAAGGCGAGATTTCGTTCTGGAGAAAAAAGTAACCTGTTCAGTCTCCAACGTTTTCTCTAGCGCGTCTGGATTCATGTACCCCATCATGAGCACTTGGCTAGATTGAAAATCTTGCACAATAGCGGGTACTAACCCTTCTACCTTTTCCCAATCAATTCGATCAACCAAGCTTTTCGGTTTGTTCTCTACTGCACTGCTCATAATCGTATCTCCACGCCTTCTTGTTTTAGATATTTTTTTAGCTCACCAATATTGATGACTTGTTTGTGGAACACAGAGGCCGCTAACGCTCCATCTACATTGGTTTTCTTATAGGCCTCAGCAAAATGCGCCATCGTACCCGCACCACCAGACGCGATAAGAGGGACATGGCAGACTTCACGGACCATATTAAGCTGATCGATATCATACCCGTTGCGAACACCATCTTGATTCATCATATTCAATACGATTTCGCCCGCACCACGTTTTTGTACTTCTTGTACCCAATCACGTGTTTCCCAATGCGTTGCTTTTGTGCGCTCTTCATCACCCGTAAACTGATAAACCTGATACTTACCCGTTTCAGCATCGAAATAAGAGTCAATACCAACCACAATACACTGAACACCAAATTTGTCTGCTAGGTTGGTGATAAGCTCCGGATTGGCTAATGCTGGCGAGTTAATAGAAACTTTGTCGGCACCATATTCAAGTATACGAGAAGCATCTTCTGCGGACTTAATACCACCAGCCACGCAAAACGGAATATCGATCACTTCCGCAACCCTTGCTACCCAACTTTTGTCAACGACACGACCGTCAGAAGAGGCGGTAATATCATAGAATACCAATTCATCTGCTCCTTCTTCAGCATACCGCTGAGCAAGAGGGACAATATCGCCAATAATTTCATGGTTACGGAATTGAACCCCTTTAACCACTTGACCATCCCGAACATCTAAACAAGGAATTATTCGCTTTGCCAACATTGAAACGCCTCCCCAGCAGTAAACTTACCATCTAGTAGTGCACGACCAACAATAACACCGGCAACACCGGTGCCTTTTAGTGCTTCAATATCGGCTAAACTTCCTATACCACCTGAGGATTGGAATTGAACCTGCGGATAAAGTTTGCATAGATCAACATACAGTTCAACGTTAGAACCCGCTAAGGTTCCGTCACGAGATATATCAGTACAGAGTACATGCTTCAATCCAACCGTTAGATAGTCGTCAATCAGAGCTTCAATCGTGACACCCGAATCTTCCTGCCATCCGGATATCGCCACTTTACGCGTGCCTTCTTGGTCGATATTAATATCTAATGCGAGAACGATTTTCTCGGCACCATATTTCTCCATCCACCCTTTAACCATCTCTGGTTGTTTTACTGCGGTAGAACCCACAACCACACGCTGTGCGCCAGCATCCAGTAAACCAACAACATCTTTTTCCGTTCTAACGCCACCACCAATTTGTACATTGGCGGGTGTACTTGCAATCAAGGTCGCAATGAGATCGAGTTGACGTGCATTAATATCTTTGGCACCAGTAAGGTCAACAAGGTGTAACCAGTTCGCCCCAGCTTGATGGTAAAGATTGAACTGTTCTGCAGGATCAACCTTATATTCAGTTACCTGACCATAGTCCCCTTGAAATAGCCGAACCACTTGGCCTTCAATTAAATCGAGTGCTGGAATAATCACAACAAAATCCTTTTCTTTTTATCTGTTTCTAACATTTAGAATCTACGTTTCTCTAAAAGATAAGTTCTAAGAAATTCTTTATTAATCGAGAACCTGCTTTACTAGAACGTTCCGGATGAAACTGCACACCGTAGTAATTGCCATTTTGTACTGCCGCGGTAAATGGGTTACCGTAATCACAACAAGCAATCGTGTCTTCACCGACAGGCATGGCGTAGCTGTGCACAAAATAGAAATATTCATCTTCTTCAATACCATCGAACAGAGGATTATCTTTTGGGGCCGTCACGGTATTCCACCCCATATGCGGTAGTGGAAGATCACCAGTATCCATTAAGCGGACTTCACCGTCGCAAAGCGATAAGCACTCTACTATCTCGTTGCCAACAGAACCCTTTTCGTAGGAGAGTTTGCCAAGTAATTGCATACCTAGGCAGATTCCAAGTAAAGGTTTCTCAACTTGTTTCACAAGGGTAATTAAATCTCGTTCGGCGAGGTTTTTCATTGCTTCGCTTGCCGTCCCTACTCCGGGTAGAAACAGCTTATCTGCCGCTAAAACGACACTAGGATCCTTTGAAATCGTCACAGGATAACCTAGGCGTTCAATCGCAAACTTAACCGATGATACGTTCGCACATCCGGTGTCGATAATCACTACTTTCTGGCTCATCAAAGCCTCCTTCTCCATCAGAGTACGCCTTTACTACTAGGAAGTTCATTACCTTCCACCTTAATAGCCTGGCGTAGAGTCCGTCCAAACGCTTTAAACAAGCTTTCTATAATGTGGTGATCATTGTCACCAGAAGACGACAGATGGAGTGTGCATGCTAGAGTGTCGGTTAATGAACGGAAGAAATGCTCGACCATTTCTGTTGAAAGGTCTCCGACCAGTTCACGACCAAATTCCGCTTCAAATTTTAGATAAGGTCTTCCTGAAAGGTCTAGCGCACATTGCGCCAAACACTCATCCATAGGCAGGCTAAATCCGAAACGACCAATTCCACGTTTTTCTCCAAGCGCTTCTTTCAATGCTTGGCCCAATGCTAACGCCGTATCTTCGACGGAATGATGGTCGTCGATATGCAAATCACCATCCACACTTACTTGCATTTGGAAGGCACCATGGGTCGCAATTTGGTCTAGCATATGGTCAAAGAACCCAAGTCCTGTCGAGATCTTATTCCCGCCTTGGACATCAAGATTAACCGCGACTGAAATATCGGTTTCTTTTGTCGTTCGAACCACTTTAGCTACACGCTCATTCACGGTTAAATCACGCAGAATGTCGAGCCAGCCCATCGTGTTGGGATTATATTGGATTCCGCGAATAGCCATATTCTCAGCAAGTTGAAGGTCGGTCTCACGATCACCTATTACGGCCGACGTTTTAAAATTCACTTTTCCCGCTTGCAGGTACTCTTTAACCATGCCCAATTTCGGTTTACGGCACGTACAGTTATCTTCTTCAAAGTGCGGGCAGAGCAATACATCGTCGAATTTCACGCCTTGAGATTCAAAGATCTCCATCATCATGTTATGCGGTGCGTCAAATTCTTCTTGAGGGTAACTTACTGTCCCCAACCCGTCTTGATTGGTTACCATCACTAATCGATATCCTGCGTCTTGCAGAGCCAAAAGACTCGGGATGACATACGGCTCGAATTTCAATTTGTCTAACCGGTCAACCTGAAAATCAGTTGGTGGTTCAACAATTAGCGTACCGTCACGATCAATAAATAATATTTTTTGTTGGTTACTCACTTCGCTATCCTTATACAGTGCTTTCTTCCAGTTGTTTTTTAATGAAGTTGGCGGTTTTTTCGCACTCTTCCCTATTGCCAACGCTTACTCTGATGCAGTCTTTAATTGGCGAGTTACGCAGAATAATGCCGTTATCCCACGCACTCTTAAACAGCGTGTCGCCGTCTGAGCACTGAACGAGTAAATAATTACCCAAACCTTGGTAGACAGTCATCCCTTCTATAGAAGACAATACTTTTTCTAAATATGTCCGGTTATCATTGAGTTCACTCACCTGATCTCGAGCTCTAATTAGGCCCGCCTCAGAAAGAGCCTGACACGCGATGTCAGCGACAGGGATGGGAACAGGGTATGGAGCAATAACTTTCAATAACACATCAATGAGTGGCTTATTAGCCAGCGTAAAACCACATCTTAACCCAGCGAGAGCAAACGCTTTTGACAATGTCCGCAGAATGGCAAGATGTTCATATTTGTTGAGTAGATCTTTGGTTGAAGCTTCTGGACAGAAATCGATATAAGCTTCGTCCATCACGACAATGGACTTATCTTTCGTCATTTCAAGCAGCGCAATGATATCTTCGCGATCAATCAGATTACCTGTTGGATTATTGGGGCTGCATACAAAGACAAGTTTTACACCATCTAGATTTGCCTTTATACCATCCAAATCTAGCTGCCAATTAGATTTTGATGGGACAATTTTCCGTTCAACGCCAATCGTTTCTGCACTGATCGCATACATTCCATAAGTCGGTGGACAATACAAGATTGCATCCTCTCCCGGCTCACAAAAAGCCCTAACCAGCAACTCGATACCTTCGTCAGCACCTCGTGATGTTAATACCTGTTCGGGATGAACACCCGCATAGCCCGCGTAAGCGTCAATCAATTCTTGTGGCTGACAGCTGCTATAGCGATTAAGCCGATCAAATGTAGTCTGGTACTGGTTATCAAACGGCGATTCGTTGGCGTTTAACCAAACATCACCACTCCCACCTATTTTTCTGGCTGAAAGATAAGGGGTAAGTTCTTGAACCTGCTTTCTCGCGAGCTTTTCCATCCATTACTCTCCTTTCGCTAGCGCTTCTACACGAATCGTCACTGCACGTTTATGGGCATCTAGCCCTTCAGCTTCGGCCATTGTGACAACCGTAGATGCGAGTCCCTTTAATCCGTCTGCCGAAAGCTCCTGAACGGTCATCCGCTTAGAAAAATCGGCCAGTCCCAAACTGGAATACGTGCGGGTATAACCATAAGTCGGTAGAACATGGTTAGTACCAGAGGCATAATCACCCACAGACTCTGGAGACCAATCTCCTAAGAAGATCGAGCCCGCATTATCTAATAGAGGCAAAAGCTCTCTTGGGTATCGGGTTTGAACGATAAGGTGTTCAGGGCCATAAGCATTTGAGATTGACACACACTGCGGAATCGAATCTGCAATAACAATGACGCTGGAACCGAGTGCTTTTTCCGCAATATCGGCTCGCGAAAGCTGTTTTAACTGAGCCTGTACAGCATCGGCCACTTTATCCGCTATAACCGGTGAAGGTGTCAGCAATATAACCTGAGAATCCGGGCCATGTTCTGCTTGGCTCAATAAATCCGCCGCGACAAACTCTGGATTGGCCGTCTCATCGGCGATAACAAGTACTTCAGAGGGCCCCGCTGGCATATCAATGGCGGCTCCACGGAAATCATTACTAACTTGGCGTTTTGCCTCAGTAACATAAGCATTGCCGGGGCCAAAAATCTTCTCTACTTTTGAAACCGTTTCGGTTCCATAAGCCATTGCCGCAATCGCTTGGCCGCCGCCTACATTGTACACTTCATCTATTTTACACAACTTAGCAACGTATAAAATTTCGTCGGCAATAGGTGGTGGTGAGCAGAGTACAACCTGACGACAACCCGCGATTTGTGAAGGAACGCCCAACATAAGTACCGTCGAAGGCAATGGAGCACTTCCACCTGGGATATACAAACCAACCTTATTGATTGGCCTTGTTAACAACTCACAAACGACGCCCGGTTGTGTTTCAACCTTGAGTGGGACTGACTTTTGTGCTTTATGGAAAACAGAAATATTATTATACGCTTGTCCAAGCGCTTCTTTCATTTTCTCTGAAAGCCTCTCCGAGGCCGCCTCTATTTCTTCGCTAGAAACACGAATCGACGCTGGCGTCACGCCATCAAATTTTTGCGTAAGTTCTATCAGTGCTTTATCACCCTCAGAACGGACTTTTTTGATAACGCCCTGCACTGTCGCCGTAATATTTGCGCCTTCGGCAATTGCCGGACGCTCTAAAACTGAGTCTTGCTGCGATTCACTTAAAGATTGCCAAACAACAGTCTTCATCACTTACTCCATCATTTTTTCGATTGGAAGA
Source organism: Vibrio frigidus (assembly GCF_042465995.1). Taxonomy (NCBI): domain Bacteria; kingdom Pseudomonadati; phylum Pseudomonadota; class Gammaproteobacteria; order Vibrionales; family Vibrionaceae; genus Vibrio; species Vibrio frigidus. Next base: position 47,931 of record NZ_JBCDMC010000002.1, read on the forward strand.
ACAAGAATTGAACTCGCGCCGAGTTCTTTAAGCTGCTCCATCGTTTCCCAAAATAGATTTTCTGTACTCACTAAGTGTACGGCTACTCGGTTTGTTTCTGCGGCAAGGGGTAACACCGTTGGGTTTTCCGCTCCGGGTAAAAGTGCTTTTATCGCTTCTAACTGATCGGTAGGCGCATGTAGCATGATGTATTTCGACTCTTTTGCTTGAATCACACCTTGCATACGAGTGAGTAGCTTATTGATAAGTGCTTCTTTATCTTCATCAAACTCACCGGCACGTTGAATCAATGTCGCTTTAGAGCGGAAAATAACTTCGGCTTCTTTCAGTCCATTCGCTTCTAACGTTGCTCCCGTTGAAACAAGATCAGCAATCGCATCCGCTAAACCCGCTCGAGGGGCCACTTCTACAGACCCTTGTAAATTACAAGTACTGAACTCAACACCCTGCTCATCCATAAAGGCTTTTAGAAGGTGTGGGTAGGTAGTAGCAATACGCTTTCCGTTAAGGTCTTGCGGACCGTTGTATTGCTCATCTTGATTAATAGCAATGGACAAACGACAACCGCCAAAATCTAAACGACGAAGTGCTACAAATTCACTAGGTTCACCTAAAGCGACTCTGTCTAAGCGAACCTCTTCTAGCTCATTTTCACCGATAAAACCAAGGTCAACCACTCCATCCATGACCAACCCAGGGATATCATCATCACGCACCAGTAGTAGATCGATAGGCATATTTTCTGTATGGACAACTAAACGCTCCCCCATCAAATTGAACTTAGCACCACACTTTTTAAGCAGTTCTTGGCATTCTTTGCTTAGGCGGCCTTTTTTCTGGATGGCGATTCTGAGTCGTTGTGTTTGCATTATTCTATTCCCTGTCTGAATATTCGTTATTTTTTAAATTCTAATTTCGCTTTGTATTACAAATTACTGGCGCGATTTTGTGCATAAATACATTGAAACATCTAAAACCAAAAAACCCTCGGGGCTTTTATTTCCCGAGGGTTCGAATCTTTGATTTGACCTCCGGGATTTATTATCTCCCGGGTATGCGTACATCGCCCGAAAGACTACTCAGGATGATGGTGGTGATGAATGTTCATTACAGATATACGCATAATTTCTTAGTTCCTTTCGCTTATAAACACACTAACTAAGCTCGATTCAATTTTCAACCTAAAAATTCGTTTTTTTACGCATTTTGCATCTGTAGGCTTTTTGCTTTAGATATTGTCGACAATACAAAGCAAGCAATCACGAATGCAATAAAGGCGGTAGCGAATGACGTCGCGACAGAATTCGTCAACCCAAGAACGACAAAACCGATACTAGAGACAAGCGCGACAGTAATGGCATACGGCAACTGAGTCGCAACGTGATCGATATGATTACAACGAGCCCCCGTAGATGACAATATCGTCGTATCCGAAATCGGTGAACAATGATCACCGAAAACTGAACCAGCCAAAACAGCACTCAGCATAGGTAACATCATTGTTAAATCTGTCGCACCGGCCATATCGCCCGCTATTGGTAACATTATTCCAAACGTTCCCCATGATGTTCCTGTAGAGAACGCCATTAAGCCTGACAATAAAAATAAAATGACAGGTAACCAATGGACGCTAATATTACCTTGAATCAGAGAAGACAAATAGGCCCCTGTTTTCATGTCACCGATAACCGAGCCTATCGACCATGCAAAAATCAATATTAATATAGCGCTAAACATAGATTTAGCACCAATCCAAACTGTATTGGCAATATCGGCTATCGGTAATTTTTGTTTGAAGACGGTAAATAACGCAATAATTAGTCCGGCTAAGCCACCATATACGAGCGAGCGACCAACATCGGTATTTTCAAATGCTCCTAGCAATGAAAATATTTTGCCGTCAGATTCTAATGCCGTGCTTCCGGTATATATCATCGACACAACCGTTGCGATAATCAAAAATAGAATAGGAAGGACTAAATCAGACACTTTTCCATATTCACTTTCTACGATATCGAGCTCTTCATTTAATTCTAGAGCTTCAGGACTGCTTTCATCAGAAGTGCATTTATTGTTTAGGGACGCTTCATGTTCATGTTTACTCATCGCACCAATGTCTAATTGAAACCATGCAACAGCAAACACCATCAATAATGCAAATACCGCATAAAAATTCATTGGAACTAAACGTAAATAGGCACCCAACGCTGAATATTCAGTTAGCCCATGGCTGACTAGAATACCGCTAATAATAGTCATTATATACGCGCCCCAACTAGAGACTGGCATTAATACACACATAGGCGCAGCGGTTGAATCTAAAATATAGGCCAATTTTGCCCGTGACACATTGTAACGATCGGTGACAGGGCGTGAGATCGCACCAACAGCAAGGCTATTGAAATAATCATCGACAAATATAAATACGCCTAAAAAGGCCGCGAGCAATTGTGAACCACGTTTACTTTTCACTCGTGTCTGAGCCCAAAGAGCGAACGCTCTAGTGCCTCCAGATAGAGTTAATAACGCGGTCATCATTCCAAGGATGACTAAAAAGGCAACTATACTCATATTCCAAGTATTGATACCTCCATCCTCGACAAATACACCTTTAACCGTAGTGCCTATATAGCTAAAGGAGTTTGATATGGAATAGTCCGCAAGGAGTAAGGCGCCTAAAACGATACCAATTCCCAAGGAAACTAATACACGGCGGGTAACGACAGCAAGGCCTAAAGCCATTAAAGGTGGTAATAACGATAAGGGTGACGAAGCAAAGTCTACTAAATTCATGATCTACAAAACCGATTGGTTAGAGATCTACTGCAGAATTAACATGTAAAATGTGGATATGTTAATGATAAGTGAAAGAAAACCAACAGTTTCCCAACCCACAGTAGCGCTCCATAGTTAATAAAAAATACACTATGGCAGTGTCGTAATTATTAAATACGACCCCAGCAAGCGGCTTGATAAACGCACTCACTTCGGCAATAACTCCTTTCTAGACTATTCATTGGCATCACCCCAATAGAATGTACTGATAGTTATTGCTCCTCTACCTCAGTAAACAGCTAGGATATAAAGAAAAACTCTTATATAAACCTAGAAACTGAATAAGGTGCGCGCAATTGTACGGATTTGACCATCTTTTGCAACATAAAAAGCCGTCACAATTCATTTCATTCGATAGATATGTCCATAGAATCCAATACGGTTGATATACACTGCTTTTTAAAAGGTTACGTAATAATGTCAGAGAATTGTCAAAATATCAGTTCATCGAATTGGAAATATGAGGTCAATTTACAAAAATTTATATTATTCTGTCGCGAGATTAGTGCGCTATATATAATTTAATTCTAAATAATTTGGTATTATTTAATTTGACTGTTATTATTGTGGTGTTTAATAATAATCAAATGGAAGTAAACATGTCAGAACTTACAAAAACGCTGCTCAATATTCGTAGTCTGCGTGCCTTTGCTCGCGAATTAACTTTTGAGCAATTAGAAGAAGCCCTAGAAAAACTTACCATCGTTGTTGAAGAACGTCGTTCAGCAGCAGACGAAGAAAAAGCAGCTTTAGCAGAAAGAGAAGCTAAGCTAGCTGAATATGCTCAGATGATTGCGAAAGATGGCATTGATGTTGAAGATTTAATTTCTGCATTATCTGGCGAAACAAAAACAAAAACTCGCAAGAAGCGCGAACCTCGCCCAGCTAAATATAAATATGTTGATACAAATGGCGAAGAAAAAACTTGGACAGGTCAAGGTAGAACACCTTCTACTATCCAATCGCAGCTTGATGCTGGCAAACCTTTAGATGATTTCCTAATCTAATATAAAGTAAATGCATTAAATTATTAAGAGCTCCCTAAGGAGCTCTTTTTTATCATCCTATTAATACAACAACTATTATCTCTCCCAATACGCTTCCTCTAAACTATCTTCGCGCTCAGGTAATCCTCTTGATAATCGGGGGGAATGTTGTACCAATACTTCATAGCTCGCTCTGTTTGAATATTTACACACTTGAGAGAACGAGGAATACGTTAAATAAGGGTATTGATGCTTGCTTGAATTTGGCACATTTTCTTTGTGGTATCTATTTGCGGCCATATCATGCAATAACGCAGAAAGTGCGGCATCCCCTGCTCCATTGGTATTTTTAATTTTTTCAGGTCCTCCCATATAAGGCGCAATATGGGAATACACCTTGATTGGTGACTCACACGCATCCTTAATGGTTGGTCGACTAAACTCGTATTCATTGAACTCAGCGATAGCACCAGGCAGTAGCGGCAACGTAGTTGGTCTCTTAGCACTCTCTTCAGTATAACCAGCCATAAACAGTCCCACAGGGCCCGCAGTACACAATACTAAATCAACCCAATCCAATGCCTTGTCTGCGGCTAACAAAGGGTCTCCATTACCGGTGAGCGCTTCTGCTTCGTCTTCGTTCATCGCCACAACGGATACATGGTCGTTTAAAAACTGTTGCCAAAACAGTGGGTCATCTTGAATAACAAATTTTGTACCAAGAGTGAGCACCACAGGGACATTATATTTTTTGGCATAATCTATCGCTCGCATTGTTGCATCCGGCATCGGGTCGCCTTCTTTACAACGAACCAGATACGCCGTTAACACCAAAGCAGAAGCATTTTTAAAAATCGATTCAGGGATACTATCAGGACGTAGCTGATTCATCTGTCCTTCACTAATGGCGAAGGTTCTTTCGCCGTTGTCCGATATCAACGCAAAACAACGTCCAATTGCACCAGTGACTGATTGAAGGTAGTTAAGGTCCATGCGACTAGAGGTGTTACACAAATAGCGATAACCATAGCTGCCAATCTCAATGTCTTTGCTCATCACACCTAACAAGGTCGACTTATCATCAGCAAGCACGGAATAATTATGTAGCGTATTTCCTATGGTTCCACCTGCAAATTCATTGCTTATCAGCTCATCTCGCTTTAGTTGCTGATAAAGTGCTTCCGCTGTTTCGTCATCAATAACCAGCGAATGACCTTTACTGAGGCTGTATTTTTCGATGAAATGATCGGGCACTCGAGCTTCAATATCCACTAATGTTTGATCGATCCCAATGATATGCGTTCTTGTCATCCTTTTATTGGTTTGTACTTGAGTCACTAAAGGATCGCGCGCATTAACGGGAAAGTAGTGTTTAGATTTGCGTTGACCGGGAAATTTCATAGAAAGATTCTGCTGCTAGTAAGGGCGTATGTCCAATTCTAGCCTTTGTTATTTATAACAGCAATATGACGGTAAAAAGCAAACGTTTTCGTATTGGGAATAATATTCAGACAACGAAAAACCGCCAATAACAAATTATTGGCGGTTTGGTATAAACAGAGGATTATTCTTGGTCAATCATCCATCTACGGAATTCTTTACGCTCGGCTTTAGAGGCTTTTAGATACCAAGCTTTTAGTTGATCGAGGTTAACACTACCGCCAGATAAACTTCCTTTTGAAGCGCTCTCATTCCCAACAGAACTTCCTGCCGCAACCGCTGTTGCTGCAACTGCCGCTAATTCCGCTTTTGCGGTAATTTCAGCCTCGCTACCGAAGAAGATGGCGTTGTTCTCGTTGTGCTCTATAACAAGTTCATCAACATCTTGGTACGGCATAAAGCCATCCTTGCCTTCGAGTTTCTGGTAGGTATATTCTACATCCCCATTCGAATCGACCAATCTCATTTTTGGTACGCCTTCAAAATGTCGAGTTGCCCACTCATAATTGTTCATTTGAGGTGTAATAATTTCTAAGTCTTGTCCATTAGTTTCAAACATCATTATGAATGGGGCAGAGTCAAAAACTTTCTTACTTGAACCTTTTCCAAGTCGTGCAGATACTTTTACTACCACCTGAGTAAACCCATCCTTTAACTCATAGGGGCCACTCCAAGATTCAGGTTCTTGTTCATTTATTACCAAAATCCGTATATTTTTACCTGGTATCAATTCAGCTGACGATACTGCACCTGATAGCACTAAACCAATTAGCACATAGAATATGCGTTTCATATTATTCCTTAATTTATTCAAACACTAAAATTGTCATTCCGCTTCATGATACCGATTCTACGTAGTAGAGCCAAGCCCATAGATGGTATTTATTCACGCAATAAAAAAACCACCCTACGGGTGGTTTTTTTGGATTCTATTTGAAACTAAAGTTTCAGATTAGAATTCTACTTTAGCGCCTACAGCATAGCCAACTTCGCTATCGTCTTCGTCGTTGCCGCCAATTTCAGCATAAAGCGTTGTAGCTGGAGCAATTGCGTAGCCTGCGTTAACAAAGTAGTTAGTGATGTCGTCAGAACCCGCTGCTTCTGGGTCAACCAAATCAACACCTGCAGAAAGTGTTACTTTCTGGATAGTGTAGTCACCTGTTAGAGCGATTACGTTGCCTTTGTCTTCAACGTCGTAGTAGCCAAGACCGATGTTAGCAGCAGAGAATGCGTAGCTTGCTTCTAGAGCAAAAGTATCTTGCTCAGCTTTGTTTGAAGTGCCGTAGTAACCCATTAGGTTAAAGCCAGCCATTGTTAGTCCAGCTTTAATGTCTGCAAGGTCAGGTTTTGTGTCATCAGAACGTTGGTCATCACGGTATGCAGCTGATACGTAGAACATGTCGCTAGAGTAATCCCAACGTACAGTTTCGTCGCCACAAACGTCAGCTTGGTCAACTGCTGCAGTAACACCGAACTGGAAGTCATTACCAAGACCTAGATCATCACCGATGCTACATAGGTCACCAACTTTGAAAGAACCAGCAGATGCAGTATAGAATGCAAAGTAAACGTCACCCATTGCTGAGCTACCGTTCTGAGTAGTATTGCCAGTGTCACCTTGGAATTCCCAGTAACCACCAACAGAAAGCTCATCACTTACTGCGTAGCGAACATCAAATTTGATGTCAGCATCTTGAATTTGTTGTTCAACGTGTGAACCGTCTGCAGTACCTTTAACATAAACAACTTCTAGGTCGCCGCCGATGTTAACTGAAGCGCCGTCTTTGTTGTAAACTTCGATGCCTGCGTTAGCTGCCGTTGACGCAAGAAGTACTGATAATGCTAATAGAGTCTTTTTCATAGTAAACCACTGCCTTTTCTTAAGAAAATTTAGGAAATCCTTTTTTGGTTTCCTTTTTTTTATTTTATTGGTGACAACGTTTTACCAAATTGGCTATCCGTCATCACCACTAAATTTCGAACCTAGATTGCAAAAGAAATCGCCTCATGTCAAACACCTAAAAAAATAAAAATAAAAATACATAAATTATTATAAAACAATAAGTTAGAATTAATTTCATTTAGTAAAGTAATTATTTACACCACCATTCGCACTAAAATCACACCTATTCCGAAAGGATGGATATGGTTGATAATATCGACTTTAATTAAAAAATAAGCCAATATTAGAATTAAATCCCGACAAAACAATTTTAAAAAGATATTTATATTACATCATGTTCTTCTAACGTAGCATCCAAGAAGGTTCAGTTTTTTTTTGTGAGCTTGATCTAGTTTTAGTTATAAAAGAACTAAATTTGTGATTCAAATCTCCTGATAAACACGATAAATAGCCAATAAAAATAAATTCTTATCTAAATAAAATGGGTAATAATAACGTCACATTAATATGCTTCGTGATAGTACTCACATATTCTCGAGCAATAGAGCGCAGGACTTTGCTGTGCTAGACTGCGCCATTCTCAAAAGTTGGCCGTGTTATGCATAATCCTAAAGTCCAAAAATCGATTCGCGATAGCTATCAAAACCTACAACACCAATTAGATGATTTCGTTCCTAGACGAGCACAAAATTATTTGGTTGCAGAAATAGCGAAAACGTTGTCAGGGGACTACCATAAAAAAAATCGTATAATAGTGGCGGAAGCGGGAACGGGAATAGGCAAGTCCCTCGCCTATTTGATGGCAGCGATCCCATGCGCTGTGTTGAACAATCGAAAGATAGTTATCTCTACTGCAACTGTGGCGCTGCAGGAACAACTTTTAGACAAAGACTTACCTCTTTTTAGACGCATTACCAACTTAGAGTTCTCATTTGTCCTCGCAAAAGGCAGACAACGTTATTGCTGTGCAGAAAAACTGGCCACGGCGTGTGGCGCAGACGGCGGACAACTGGCTATTTTTGAAACCAAGCCAAAGAAAAAAGACATTGAATTGCTAGAAACCATGCATCGAGCGCTGATGGAAGGTAAGTGGGACGGTGATAGAGATGCGTGGCCCAAGCCGATTAAGGATGAACTTTGGCTGACCATTGTCAGCGATAAGCATAGCTGCAATAACGGTTTACCTGTCCATAGGGGATGTCCATTTCAAAAAGCGCGTGCTGAACTTGACAAGAATGACGTCATTATCGCAAACCATAGTTTGGTCATGGCGGATATCGAGCTTGGTGGGGGTGTCATTCTTTCAGAACCTGACAATACTATTTATATCTTCGATGAAGCCCACCACCTACCAAAAGTGGCTAGAGACCACTCGTCTGCCGCCGCAAGTTTGAAAGGTGCGGCCATTTGGTTAGAAAAACTGAATCAGTCTTCAAGCAAATTTACCAGCTTGGCCGATGAAAAGCGCGTCAATCGCTTTCGTAATGAATTGCAAGATTCAATACAAGAGCTAGTACCTGCTTTAACGCAATTAAGTAAACAGTTTGATGCGACTCAATTCGAAGACAAAGCTTATCGATTTGAACACGGTGACTTACCTCAATGGTTAGAACTGCAATCCAAGGAATTGAAGCTTTTGTCGGGTAAGGCCAGCCTAGCCATTGGAAAAATAGCCGACCTTATAGCCGAAAGGCTTAAAGACGGTGAGCTTTCTAATAAAATTGCGGAACCGACATTAGCGGAGATCGGCTTCTATAGTCAACGATTAGAAAACTTGGCTAAGGTATGGCATTTAATGGCCGAACCTAAAAAAGAAAAAGGCGCGCCATTAGTTAAGTGGTTAGAACTAAGCCCAGATAGAGAGGGAGACTTCATTGTAAACGTTTCACCGTTGGAGGTCGGCTGGCAATTAGATCAACAAATATGGAGTCGATGTGTTGGTGCAGTACTGACTTCAGCTACAATCCGCGCGCTGAACTCTTTTGATTTTTTCTGTCGTCAAGCGGGGGTAAGCGCAAAGAAAGAAGATGGAGTGCAGTTTTTAGCTTTGGCTTCGCCGTTTAATTATCAAGATAATGCGGTACTACTTATACCTGCGATGAAATATGAACCGCAAGCTCCAGAGTTTACCGAGTACTTAGCGGAGCTTCTGCCAAGCCTAATATTAGAAGACAAAGCGAACCTAATTCTATTTGCTTCATACTGGCAGATGAAACAAGTCACTGAAATTGTCTCCGCTCAATTTAAAAAGAAGGGTTGGACGCTGCAGGTTCAGGGACAGTCATCAAGAACAGAGATTCTAAATAAACATAAAACACTGATACAGTGCGGAAAAACAAGTGTGTTGTTTGGTACAAGCAGTTTTTCAGAAGGTCTCGATTTACCTGGTAACCTGCTTGAAAACCTTATCATTACCAAGATTCCCTTCGCGGTTCCAACCTCGCCGGTGGAGCAAGCCCATTCAGAATATATTGAAAGTCGGGGTGGTAATCCTTTTATGCAGATATCCGTGCCAGAAGCCAGCAAAAAACTCATTCAATCCGTTGGCCGTTTACTGCGTAAAGAGCAAGATTCTGGTAGAGTTATCATTCTTGATCGAAGAGTGGTGAGTAAACGATACGGAAAACTACTGCTCAACGCCTTACCCCCATTTAAACGAACTATTGAATAAAAATTGTTTAAAGCAATTTGACTAAAGTCAGGTACCGGAAAATTTATGGAAATGTTGGAACCAACCATGTTGGTTATTTTGGCTTTGGTTGCATTTGCTGCCGGATTTATTGATGCAGTAGCGGGTGGCGGTGGCATGTTAACCGTACCGGCCTTGCTTTCAATTGGGTTACCACCTCACATTGCCTTAGGGACCAATAAACTTGCGGCAACCTTTGCCTCTTCAACCGCAGCTGTCACTTTTTATCGCAAGCGACTTTTCACTCCAGAGTTATGGAAGCACGCCTTTTATTCGACCTTAATCGGCGCGACTATCGGCACACTGGTTGTTGATGCGTTGAGCACTGAATGGCTGGAAAAAGCATTGCCCGTGATAATTTTGGCTACCGCTATCTATACTATTTGGCATAAAACACCCGAGGCGAACGAAAACGTACTACCAAAGCCTTGTAAAAAACTAAATCGAATCCAATGGATACAAGGATTCACTTTAGGGTTTTATGACGGTGTTGCAGGACCCGGAACCGGCGCATTTTGGATAGTCAGCAGCATGGCGATCTATCGTATGAATATACTGCTCTCTTCCGGTCTTTCAAAAGCAATGAACTTTACGAGTAACTTCACATCGCTCGTCACCTTTGCTTTCTTGGGCCACATTAATTGGGTCTTAGGCCTAACCATGGGTGTCTGTCTGATGGCGGGTGCTTTTGTGGGCGCTCACTCCGCCATCCGCTTCGGTGCGAAGTTTATTCGACCCGTGTTTGTTACTGTTGTCAGTATTCTCTCCATTAAACTTGGTTATGATGCGTGGTTTGCCGATTTATAAGGTAACTGAGCACCATTTATAGGATTCGGTATAACATTGCATGAATGAGTTCAATCGAATTAAAACCGTTTTAGATGATCTTGCAAACACAGCCAAGAAACTGGACGCCCAACGCGGCGTTCAACCTAGAGCGCTTTTTGATGACAAGTTGTTCCGCTGTCGGTCGCGGCTGCTCTCACCTTGTGTACAAGAGGCTCTAGCGACGTTCAAAACGATACAGGGCAAAAATGAATCACGTGTTAATGAGGAGAACGCACTCACCCCTAGGCAAGCTGAATACTTGACTGAACAACTGCTCGATCAGATAAGTGCAATATCTCGAGAGATCTCCACCACTCTTCGCTCAGAACAGGCGTCAACACAGCGTCTGTCACTCAAAGCACTTCAACAGAACCTTATACAACATCAAGAGTGGGAATATCGTCTGCAAACGTTAGTCGATGAAAAAAAGAATATAATCAACACAGCGGCAACCGAAGATAAGCACGCAGCCGAAATCGTATTCAATACGGCGAGAGATCGTTTAATTCGTTGCCAACAATCTAGAAAAGAGATAGAAGATCAGATAGCTAAATTAAGGGACTTTACATGACCATTACTACCAACAACGGTATCGACACCGCTCCTGAAGAGATAAAACTGGCAGTGGATCTTATCTATCTGCTAGAAAGTAACGAGGTCGACCCTGCCGTGGCGCTACAGGCTATCAACATAGTCAAACGAGACCTAGAAAAACGCGTCGAAGCCATGGGAGATTCACCGGCGTAAAGCCATGCTACGTTATTCCACACCCAAATAGCGACTTAGCTCAACGCCTGTCAGTGCACTAAAGCCCCGAATCGCGGTTTCAACGAGCTCGTTAGTCATGAACTCATCAGGGATAATACCGCCTTCTATCCACAGACCATCCAAAACGGCATTACAGGCAATGCTTAACTGACGCAATTCTTTGTCCGTTGTCTCTCTGGACTCTTCAGAAAATACATCGGCTATCAGCTGTTGGATATGGTTCCGTAGCAGGTGGTAGGTTTTTTTGTGGCTTTCGCGCATCGGTTGGTTATGAAACAAAAGCTGAAAAAATCCAGCCCATATCGCTATCACCTGCGCATCAATAATGGGCGGTCTAACCGAAGCTTGTACAAACATCGCCAATCGTTTTTTCGCGGAAGAGTAATGGCCATTCGACCCACGAGCAGCCACGTCAATCAGATTGGTCATATGTTTTTCGTAAGCCGCGATGATCAACTCATCTTTGCTTTTAAAATGATAACGAATCAGTCCTTGTGTCACTTTCGCTTCTTCTGCAATGGAGCGAACTGTCGCCGCCTTCACGCCATCAGATGCTATAACCCTAAGGGTTGCATCAACCAACTCGGTTTTACGGTTGATAGACATCTCTTTTCTTGGTACTCGGCGTTTCTCAATCATTGGATCAACTCATTCAATATTTCTCGGCGTAGTATAAACAATGACACGACTAGGTACGCTTATTTATTGTTATTTTCTACATTGTTATCAAATAAAAACACAAGAACCATTACGAATAGCTCGGATGGCGGCGATCTAAATACCAAAAACCTAAAGTAATTATCCCAGCAATCACCAAATACAGCAGAGCTAATAGAATTAAAGGCTCGTACACAATAAAAGTCTCTTGTCTGATCCTTGAGAAAACCGCATAGACATCAACAAACGATATCGTCGCCACTAGTGGGGTCGCTTTGAGTTGCAAGATAACCTCACCGTTTAATGTCGGTAGCACCCTTTGTATCGCTCGTGGCAACCAGATTCGTCGAAAGACCATACAGGGATGCATCCCCATAGCATAAGCCGCTTCCAATTCACCTTTTGGCACTTCCTTAAGCGCCCCTCTCATTACCTCCCCTTCATAGCCAGCAAAAGAGACGGTCAATACGATAAATGCGTATGGCCATACCTCAGTCAAGTACGGCCACATCCAACTCTGCCTAATTCCCGGGATATAAGGGAAGATAGAACCCAACCCATAATACAAAAGCCATAACTGAAGCAGTAAAGGCGTTCCACGAATGATGGTGCAAAAACCTCGGGCGAACCATGCCAATGGCTTAGGACCGGAAACCTGAGCTAGACCTAGCAAAACGGCGAAAACAAAACCGAATATGATAGTACTCACCAACAACATAATGGTTTTCCATAAGCCGTTGAGTATATCCGCACTATAATTCGTCAACCAGTGCCAGTTCAGACCAAAAATAGCCGCAAAAACCAGTACTAAACCGAGCAGAATAAGGACGATACGATGAGGGACCATTATGTTAAGCATATTTCACCCCCCGATTAAGTCGCTTTTCAAGGTAGTTAAATAGAACATTAGAGAGCAAGGTAACAATGAGATACAACACGCCAGCAGCGAACAAAAATAGAAAATAACTTTTAGTGGCCCCGGCCGCCTGACGAGCCGCCAACGTCAACTCAGTAAACCCAACCACTGCTAATAACGCCGTGTCTTTGGTCGCAATCAACCATAGATTAGAAAGGCCTGGCAACGCATTCGGCAGCATTTCAGGGATCGTTATCCGGTAGAAGGTAATAAAAGGGTGCATGCCAAAACTTTCCGCGGCTTCAATATGCCCTGTAGGGATAGCATTCATCGCACCTCTTATTACTTCTGTCGCATAGGCACCTTGTACAATGGTAATCACCAGAACACCAGCGGAAAATTTATTGATCTCTATCTTTTCGACGCCAAAAACGGCAAGCAGCTGATTAATGAGATCCGGTAGGGCAAAATAAACCAATAAGATTAATACAAGCTCCGGCACGGCGCGTATCACGGTGGTATAGATGGTCACCAGATCAGCCACAAGGACATTACCACGGCGTTTAGCATTAGCGGCGAACATGCCAATAATCAGTCCAAATAGATAACCAAGGCTCGCGACCTGTAAAGAAACCAATAACCCATCCAACAAATACCCCCCCCAACCGGGAGGAGGTATAGCAAGTAATTCATACCAACTCATGCTCTTATAATTTACCATCTACATCTCCAAATTAGATCAACTGGCAAACTATTCACCATAGATGTTAAATTCGAAGTATTTTTGAGTGATGCTATCGTAGATGCCATTCTTTCTGATCGCTTCAATGGCCGCATTGAGCGAGGCTTTCAGATCATCGTTGCCTTTTCTAAGTCCAAAACCAATTCCTTTGCCAAGCAGTGCTTCATCATGAGCAACGAGCCCGGCCGATGAACAACAAAGCGCACCTTCACTTGATTTCAAAAAATCTTCTAATACTAACGCGTCCGCTAAGGTGGCATCTATCCTTCCCGAAAACAGGTCTTGATTCGCTTCATCTTGAGTTTGATACTCTTTAATCGAGGCTGACTTAAAGTGCTTCAGAGCATAAGATTGGTGAATTGAACCCGATTGCACACCAATTTTATGTCCGGCCAAACTCTCAGGAGCCGATTGGATTTTACTACCCGCGGCAATCGCCAAACTTGCACCCGTTTGATAATATTTATCCGAAAAATCAATGATTTTACTTCTCTCCTCGGTTATCGATAGTGAAGCGGCAACAACATCTATTTTTTCAGCAACCAACGAAGGGATAATTCCGTCCCAAGAAGAGGCAACAATCTCACACTCTAGTTCTGCCTGATCGCACACCGCGTTTGCAATATCGATTTCCCAACCAGTGTAATTCCCTTCTGCATTAGGCACAGAAAACGGTGGGTACGCCTCGGTTGCAATACCGACTTTAATTGGTGCCGCGTTTGCTTGAGTCACCGATAAGCCTAATGAAACACACGATAAGATGATTACTTTTTTGATACTCATAATATTTCTTTCCTTGAAATGTTGTGATTGTAGAGTGAGTTATTAATAAATATTTTTAATAAACTGTTGTAAACGAGGTGATTGGGGTGATTTAAAGATCTGGTCAGGTGTGCCCTGTTCCTCAATTTTTCCTTGGTCGAGGAATATAATTCTATTAGCCACATCGGCAGCAAACTGCATTTCATGGGTGACGATGATCATAGTACGACCTTCATCTGCAAGCCCTGCCATCACGGATAAAACTTCACCTACCAATTCAGGATCCAGAGCGGATGTCGGTTCATCAAACAGCAAAACCTCGGGGTCAACAGCCAGTGCCCTAGCAATGGCGCCGCGCTGTTGTTGCCCTCCTGACAGAAATGACGGGTAGCTGTTTCGTTTTTCTAACAGCCCCACTCTTTCCAGTAAGTCATGTGCTTTATCCCTTGCCTGAGCCTTCGACTGTCCCAGCACATATACGGGGGCTTCCATGATGTTTTGTTCGAGTGTCATATGAGGCCAAAGGTTGAAATTTTGGAAAACCATTGCAAGTTTGGTTCGTATCCAGCGGAGTTGTTTTTTATCCAACACATCTAATGATTCGCCTTTAGACGGTTTGAATAGCACCTCTTCTCCAAGTAGCCTCATGGATCCAACTGATTGCGGTGTTTCAAGTAAATTCAAGCAGCGCAATGTGGTCGATTTCCCAGATCCACTTCCTCCTATCAGGGCAATGACCTCGCCTTTATTCGCATGTAAATCAATGCCTTTTAGCACTTCAATACGATTAAACGATTTATGCAAATCCTTTACTTCAATAACAGGACCTTTGCGCCTGTATCCATTTATCGACATCCATATCACCTATAATACTGCGTAAAACTATACGCTTGTATAACTTTATGCATCCGTATAGACTAAATGTCAATCTGTTTTTATTAATCGTTATACTAAGGAAAGATAAATGGCTAATTATGGTTGTCAGTTAATGGCTGAAAAAATGACACGCGTTTTGATGCGCCGTCCCGCTAAGAGCTTGTTGGAAGCAGACCCCGCATTATGGCACTACAATCACTTTTTTAACGCTGAAAAAGCGATCAAGGAATACGACCAGTTTGCCACATTAATCAAACAAACTGGCGCAGAGATCGTATGGATTGAAGATCAAGGCGATGGCCTGTCTGACGCTATGTTTACTCGTGATGCGTCGATCATCACCAAGGCGGGAGCCGTACCATTGAAAATGGGTAAACCACTCCGAGCTGAAGAGCCTCAGGTACACAGAAAAGCTTACGAGCAAGCAGGCATTCCCATTCTGGGCGAACTGACTGGCGACGCGATGGTTGAAGGCGGTGACACCATTTGGCTTAATGAAAATACGTTGATCGTCGGGCTCGGTTTTCGTTCGAATAAAGAAGGGGTAAGGCAACTCAATGCGTTGCTCAATCCACATGACATCACAGTACTTAGCTTTGATATGCCCTATTGGACGGGAGAAGAAGCTTGTCTTCATCTTATGTCCGTCATTTCACCACTCACTGAAACCAAGTACCTTGTTCATCCACCTTTGATTCCTGCATCATTGTGGACACTGCTAAAAGAGTCCAATATCGAGTTCGTTATCGCGCCTGCCGATGAGTTTGAAGCCTCATTTGGACTTAACTTAAATGTACTTCCTACCTCTCCAGATCACTGCATCATGATCGATGGCTTCCCAAAAACAAAAAAGGTCATGGAAGAGAGCGGAGTGAACGTCACTGTATTTGAAGGTGACGCCCTATGTATGGCATGTGAAGGCGGACCAACCTGTTTAACGAACCCTATTCTTCGAGGATAATTCGACCAGGTTAGGCGATATTACAGCGCTTAGAGCATCACCCTAATTAGGGTGTGCTCATATTTTGAGGTCATTTTGTAGCGATTTGTTGGTCATTTATGCAGGCAGAGTTTATGTTTCAACCACTATTGTCTAGGTGTTTTCTGAGTGTTAACTTAAATAACGAGTTAAAGGTGTTCTATTTTAGGAGAGTGCGCACATGATTAAGTACGTGGGAAGTACAAAGATAAGAGAATTTCACAAGGCAACTTGTCACTGTGGTGGTATCGAACTGGAGTTACATTTACCCAATGGCATCGAAAATCCACGACGTTGTGATTGTTCTATTTGCCGCAGGAAAGGGGCCATCGTTGCGTCTGTTCAATTAGATCGGATTAAAATCATCAAAGGTGAAAAGCACCTAAAGCTCTATCAGTTTAATACCAAGACAGCGAAGCATTACTTTTGTTCTAATTGTGGCATATACACACACCACCAACGACGATCGAATCCAATGGAATACGGTTTTAATACTGGTTGCCTTGAAGGTGTTAACCCTTTTGAACTTGGTGAGATAGTGACGAATGACGGGGTCAATCATCCAACAGATCGAGTTAGCTGATATCTCTATCGCGACCGTTTATAAAAAAGCACGTCAACATGGCGCAAAGCCAATACGAAAATTTGAACAACATTTAGACTAGTTACGTGGTCACAAACTGATTGCTGCTTCTGAGCCAAAATAATACACGTGGTTTTTAGCGTCTGATTTTTCATGTTATCCCCTGTCGTGAAATAAGATTCCAAAGATACCCTGTCAATGTGGCAATTATTACATTAGAGTTATCTTAATCGTATCTGCATAAGGCTGCTGGCATGAATTTCGGATTCAATGTGAGAAACGGCGTGCTCGCCACAACGCTAGCAATTGCAATTCTGCTGGCTATTTTTCCAATATCCGGTCAAGCAGCAAATTTTTCGCACAGCGCTGCTGTTGTGTTGATCACACTCGTTTTCTGGACTACTGGCATTGTGCCGCCATTTCTTGTTGGGCTTATTTTCTTTGCGCTGGCGACCATTTTTAAGCTAATTGAACCTACACTTCTCTTCTCTGGTTTTGGTTCAACCGCTGTCTGGCTAATCATCTCAGGATTTGTCATTGGGGCTTCTATCTCCTCCACCGGACTAGGGAAGAGGCTCGCATCAACAATCGCACCTTATTTAACCGGCAGCTATACTAGGTTGATTGCAGGGCTCGTTATGAGTGCGGTACTGCTTGGGTTTATTATGCCTTCATCCGTGGGGCGGGCGGTCGTGTTGATTCCGATTGGCATGGCGCTTGCTGATCAAGTCGGCTTAGATAAAGGAAGCAATGGACGAATTGGTATTGCCGTTGCCTTGGCTCTCGCCTGTAACATGCCGAGCTTTGCTGTTTTGCCTGCCAATATACCCAATATGATACTCGCAGGCGCTAGTGAAACTCTCTATGACATTCAGTTTAGTTATACCGACTATTTACTGCTTCACTTTCCTGTATTGGGGGTTCTAAAATCTCTGCTCATCGTCATTTTGGTGTTGAAAATTTTTCCTGATAAAATTTCATCCAACCTCACGCCAACATACCAAAGTGTAGAGGATAACTCTGATATTAAAGCGCAGAAAAAAGTCGGCTTATTACTCGGTATCACGCTTCTATTTTGGGTGACAGACTCAATACATGGCGTGAACCCAGCATGGGTTGGTCTGGCGACAGCGATTATTCTTCTCCTGCCAAAAGTAGGTGTAATTCCCCCCAAATCTTTCAACAGTTCCGTCGACTTTGGTACCGTAGTTTTTGTCTCTGCTGCCCTTGGATTAGGTATGTTAGTAAACGAATCTGGAATAGGAAACTACATGGGGGAGGCGTTTAGCCAGCTTTTACCTTCGTCATCTTCTGGTTCGTTCCTTGGGTTTATGTCGCTTTCTCTAACCTCTGTTGTTACGGGTTTGGTCACCACGATTCCCGGCGTGCCAGCCGTCCTATCCCCTCTCGCGGCTGACTTCTCTCAAGCGACTGGATTTTCAACTACAGCGGTATTGATGACACAAGTATTAGGCTTTTCTACCGTGATATTCCCATATCAGGTCGCCCCTTTGATAGTTGCAATGCAACTCTCCCAAGAACCCCTAAGTAAGCTAGTTAAAGTAACGTTACCTCTTACTGCGGTAACGATCGTTTTTCTGTTCCCGCTCGATTATGTGTGGTGGTGGCTGCTTGGCTGGGTTTGAGTAAGGCTATTTAGCAAGGGTTCAATATCGTTCAAAAAATCATACCACAACACAAAATCTATGCGGATGTATTTCAATTATAATAATTAACGAACCGCTTCAATCGATATTAATGTGAGTATCGTATTTCTTTTATTTGCCTTCAGATGTTTATTTTTTTACGGCTTTGCGCGGTTTTTCGAAGGTTTATTATTGGCAAGGCCTAAGTACTCAACCGTCTCTCTGCCATCCATCGGTTTAGAGAAATAAAAGCCCTGCATACAATGCACATTTTTCTGTCGATAACACGTATTCATATCGGCATTTTCAATGCCTTCCACTAGGAATTCAACGTCATTTCGTCGGCACATATCGATAAGAAAGCAAACATAGTTCATCGCCTCCTCGTTTTGCATGGCTTTATTTACCGTTTCCTTATCGAGTTTAATTTGATTGATTGGTAAGGAGAATAAATTATTTAAGGTGCTGTAACCAGAGCCGAAATCATCGAGAGAAAGCTTGAATCCAAGCTGTGATAACGCTAACAACTGCACGCTGGCCATTGAGCTTGTATCTAAGAATAGCGATTCAGTTATTTCCATAACAATTCGCGATGGTGAAATCTGATGTTCCATTGCGATACTTAACGCTTGCGTAGCAAAACTTATATTCTGTAGTTGAAGAACCGAGACATTCACATTCACACTCACTGTAGAATCACACGGCAATCCACTCAAGAACTGACATGCTTGATTAAACACCTGCCAGCCAAGCTGTACAATCAAATTCTGGGATTCAGCCACAGGAATAAACTCGTCAGGATATATTTCCCCAAGCGCACTATTTTCCCATCGGGATAATATTTCTACGCTACAAGGTTTATTGGTTTCCACATTGATGATGGGTTGAAACTTAACGGTTAGTTCATTATTTTTTATTGCGCCACGCAGTTCTTTTTCAACAAAGAAATGCCTAGCCAGTTTTGAATGCTTGTTTTCATCATGAATGGCCCATTTGCACTCATTTCCTTTCAAGGCGTACTCACTCGTTCTTGCAAGATGCCTTAATATATCCCTAGGCGACTCAGGTTGACGCGGCGGAAGCGTCATTATACCGATACACATATCACACAAATCAAACATTGGATTTAGATTTGCAAGATCTTTAGAGTGAGAGAATATTTTGTCACAGATGTCTTCTAATTCATTGCTATTGAAAGAATGACCAACAATAGAAACAAAATTGCCTAGAATGGATTGATATCGACATATAGGGTATATCGATAAAGCGTTAAGAGCGTTATAAATACAGCTATAGATCCTATCTAAAACGTCGTAACCGTACTGACTTACCAATGTTTTAAGTTTGTTGATATTGAAATAAAATAGAGTACAGGGTGTTTGATTATCACCAAGCCGATTCATGTCATCTAGCAATTTTTTATAATGAAAAAAGTGATAACGCGAGGCCACCCAATGCTGATGACAAATGTGCTTATCCTGATCAAATTTTGCGTAGTATGCTTCTTGTACCCCCTCAATACGAAATTTCCCTTGATGTACGACGATTTCACATTGACAGGTTAGTTCCAAGTACACCCCATCGATGCCTTGCCGACGAAACGTTATAGCTGCTGAAGGGATTTCAGATGTAAATAATTGAAAGATAACATTTTCAACATGCTCTACGTCCTCATGGTGAATCTGGGATAACCACTCGTTATAATGCAGGGTGTATCTATAGCTAGAGAGATTTTCGCCAAAACAGATATGCCCATCAATATCGATGCAAAAAAACACTGAATCTAGCGAATTCCCCGCGATATTCTCCATAGACTTAATCAATCTCTCATTTTGAAAATAAACTATATCACGACAAACTTTTCTGAACGAAGAGCTCACATTAAACATATAGAGTTATAATTAATCATGCAATTAATAATAACTCAAGCGTATATCACATTTTAAAAATATAGATATTTGTCATATAAATCACACGAGTAGATGTATCAAATCAAGGTATCAACCGGCTTCATAAGAAACGTCTCTTTAAGCTCATAATGCAGAGGCCATTAAAATTATTTTTAGATGAAAATTTACTTCATTTTCATCACTGTTGCGATACTTATTACTCTTTCATTTAGAGCTCAGCCCATATTGAAACTCAACTTTTCGTGTCTCGATTTATTGATTAATTAAATCGGTAATGTTCGATTTTACAAATAGTTAGCGCATTTTATATTGTCTGCGCGTATGATTCTTAACTATTGATTTGGCGCTCGAACTCTAGTTAATGACTTCTCGCTATTTTCTAATCGTCTTCACAATACTTGTTGTTAACGACAAGTATTTAATGTTAATCGGTTGCTACTAAATTTGGGTGTGCATTTTAAGACATGAACAAGATAAGAAAAATATTACAATTGGTTGGATTTAAAAGCATTCAGTCACAACTCTTATTGCTAATTTCGGTATTGGTTTTCTCTGGTTTTATCGCGATGGCTATCATTTATTATGGTATGCAAGCTGATGCCTCTACGATAAACGTGGCAGGTAGGCAACGAATGCTCTCTCAGCGAGTGGCTAAAGAAGCACTGCTTATTCAATCTAGCTTAGGTGATATCAAAACTGTAAAAAAAACCATCAAGCAGTTCGACACATCGATGCAGTGGTTAATGAACGGGAACAAGGAACAGGACATTTCTGTTCCTGCAACGAAAGGTATTGAACGTCAACTCAAAAAAGTTGAACAACTATGGCACGTTTACCAACAAGACATCCAAGTTTTGATCGACCGTTCTTCTTCATTATCTGAAGAGAATAAAGCGGAAATAATTAATCATATTTTTCAACGCTCTCCAGTCATTCTCCAAGAGATGAATAAAGCCGTACAAATGATGGAGGTCGCCAGCAACGTTAATGTACGAAATAACATGCAGATATCAATGGCACTTATTTTTTCGTTACTTTTGTTATCTGGTTGTTTTTATCTGTACGTAAATCGATTCTTAATGAAGCCTTTATTGCCTTTAAGAGAAGCATTAAAAATGCTTTCTAAGGGTAACTTAACGGTTTATTTACCTGCTGATGATAGCCAAGACGAAATTGGCATGCTTTACAGAGACTATAACGATGTTCTTAAAGACTTCTCTTCGATTTTGGGCAAAGTCGTTCATTCTAGTGAGCAACTTAGTGTATCCAGTTTACAGCTCAATAAAGCCGCAACGGAGAACGCCATCGGCATGGATAAGCAGTATCAAGAAATAGAACTGATTTCCACTGCTATGAATGAAATCACCGCGACCATACAAGAAGTGGCAGTGAGCAGTGCAAACGCCTCCGATTATACAAACAACGCTGAACTGGAAGCCAATAAAGGCAGAATTACGGTCAAAGAAGCCGCCTCGACTATTGATGAGCTTAATCAACATGTTCAATCTGTAGGAGATGTCGTTAATACCCTTAACATGAACAGTTTACAGATCAGTAAGGTTCTTGATGTCATCAATGAAATTGCAGAACAGACCAATTTACTGGCACTAAATGCGGCGATAGAAGCCGCACGTGCCGGAGAATCTGGAAGAGGATTTGCTGTCGTAGCCGACGAAGTTCGAGGGTTGGCGGCTAGAACCGCGAATTCAACCAACGAAATCAAAACGATGGTAGAGAACCTACAGAGCCAAGCAAGACAATCGGTTAAAGCCATCAACATTAGCCAAGAAAAAGCAACCGCTGGTGTTAAACATATGAATGAAGCGGACGTTGCGTTAAAAAGAATTGTTGAAGCCGTTGTCGCGATCAATGAGATGAACACCCATATTGCAACCGCAACAAAAGAAGAAAGTGACGTTGCTAACGATATGAACGAGCGAATCGTACATGTCGCGGATACGTCGAGTAAAACTCGAAATAATGCACTAAATAATCAGGAGCTTGCAGAACACTTATCGCAAGTCGGCCAAGTTTTACGCGATGATACAATACGTTTTACGATCTAGTATTGAATAACAAACGCTCTTCAATATTCAGAATGCACTGACTATCAGTCACACACCAAGACTTATATTTTTTACTTCAATGTCAGTCTTGGTATCTCTATTTGTCAGTTTTCTTGAGCCTTACGTCGCTAACGGGAAAAAGGGCTGGGAGAAGGCTTCAGGATATGTAATTATTCTTAGCATCACCATATCAATAGATATCAACAAAATTATGGCCAGTGAAAACATCATTGATTTTTGGCACTCTAAAGTAACCAAACATAAGAATGTCTATGTGATACCCGATGGTTGTCAGGATGTAATTTTTAGCTTGAAAAAAAACCGTCCCCCTCAGATTTACCTCTCTCCTCTTTATCTCCAAACTATCAACGTCGAAATGGAACCAGAGACAGAAATGATGGGGTTTCGTCTTAAGCCAGGTTGTGAAGTTAAACAATTAGATAAGTCGGGGTTGCGGTCATCTCTTCATTCAATAAGTAAACTAACCGACCAAATAGAAAATGCAACACATACCAATGAAAATATCTCTGAGGTATTAAATTGTATTAAGCAACATGGCACCAGTATCCAACACTGTGCCAATCAATTGGGCGTTAGTTCCAGAACATTACAACGAGTGATCTCACGTAACACCCCGCATAGTCCGTCATTTTGGCTACGTCTAGCAAGAGCCAGACAGAGTGCAAAAACGTTGGTTGACGGTGGTATTTTTACAGAAGTAGCTTATCAATACCAATATACCGATCAGTCACATATGTGCAGAGAGATCAAACATTGGTTTGGTGTTAATCCTTCAGAGTTACTCAAACGGCACGACCTGACCTCTCAACTGTTCTGGCAAGCGTATTAGTTACGAATTGGGCTGCATATTTCAACTAAAAAACCATTTATATCAGTTATATATGCAGTGGTTTGTCCCCATGGCATTTCTTCTACTTTCTGTACCAATCGAGCACCAGCATTGATTGCTACCTCCAACACGTTGGCGACATTTTCTGTTTCAAAAGCTATCTCAAAACTCGGTGTCAAAGTATTAGGAGCAACAGCCCCTTTACCTAGTTGGTTCATTAGCTTCAGGGAAGAGAATGATAACGTCGTACCTCCAGTATCTAATTCTCCATAATCACCTCCTTCATGGAGGAATGAGCGCTTAAAACCGAATGCTTTCTCATAGAATCCAAGCGTTTTCGTTACGTCTTCAACATAAAGTATGGTGTACTTAAATTTCATTTTATTTCCCTCTTAATATGCGAATGCATAGCAAGAGTAGAATGGATAAGTGTGGTCGTATTGGATATAAGCGACAGAGATAAGTTTTGTCTTGAACTTTATTGCCACTTCTTCTACCTTCGTTACCATCCCTATACCTTGGGCTGGGCAAAAACCTTCACAAAAAGGGATCACGTATATGCCCATCGCGGTACCCGCATGGTTTGACATGGCACCTCAAAGCGAATTTCTAACTAAATTACAGACAAGATCATTGCAACCTTATACCGACTATCATTTGTTTTTCAGCTATCGTAATCATTCTGATCCCTTATTCTCTTCCAAGAATTTCGAGGGTGTTCGACAATAGTTGATCGCCGGATCAAACAATTACCATAACGTCTCTAACATAGCGCTCAATTGGGGGTGCTTTGAACTCGGTCGTTTCTCTGGTGAGTACAAACGATTTTTCAACGAATTACCTTCCGCAACATTAAAACGTTGTTATTAGTTCACCGGATACTTCACATTTAACAGCGCCTTTCTTTTCTTTAATTCACCTTCTTATATGGCTTTTTGAGTTTATTTTCAATTAATTGCTATGCTTGTAGTATCGCCTTTTTATACCATGGATCGGATTGACATCATGAACAAATACATGCTCGGGTTTATATTATTCACCACCACATTATCCTTCAATAGCATTGCCAGCGAAGAGGAAAACGATCAGAAAGGAAGCCACCAACTTCCGTCGTTTACCACTGTCGATACCAATAGTGATGGCGTGATTGACGAAGATGAACTTAATCGTTTCCGAGGAAAAAAACCGGACGACGGTGCCTCCAACACAAATGATTCGGCTGTTCAGAAGAACAAGATAAGCGCTTTCGCATCCTTTGATAAGAATAAAGACGGCTATATTACAGAAGCTGAACTCGCGGCACACAGTAAGTACTCCAACCCAGGAAATGGAAGTGGAGAAAGGAAGGGTAAAGAAAAAACTAACAGCAACAATCGAAATAAAAAAGGAAACGACAAAAGTAATAGCAGCGGCGGGAAAAGTAACAATGACGGTGGTAGCAGTAAGAAAAAGTAGGTTCCCATGAATAAACAACGATCATTATTAAAATGGAAGTGTATCGGCTGTTACATTAAGAAATGTCTACACTCACTCTCGGTTTGTCAGCGCTCGTACGTGAATCAGAACCAACTCCTGCCGCGGCAAGAGTTGTGTCGAGTAGACCAACCGAATGGTTTCAATGTTAATTTTCAGTCCTCGCGGCTATGAAAAACAACGAATGTCATCACTAAGGTAGGTCGAAAAGTAATGCTGTCACCTGTTCTTGTTGGCCATTCATAAATCGTACTTTGCCTTGCTGTTCGACCTTTGCACCGGATCCCGCTTCAATAACGGTACTGTCGATCTGAAGCTTACCCTTTATTTGGTGGAGGTAGACATTGCGTCCATCTTCAATGTCAAAATCAATACTTTGACCTGCGTCCAGTATCAATTGGTACAGGGACGCATCTTGCTTAATGCTTAACGCACCATCTTTCCCGTCAGGGTTAGCAATCAAAGTTAGGCCGTTCTCTTTACCGAAATTCTTTTGCTGGTAACCTGGCGTTTTTCCAAACGTGTTCGGTTGAATCCAGATCTGTAGAAATTTTAAGTTTTCATTTTGCGACGCATTGTACTCACTGTGATAGATACCTCGTCCTGCTGACATTAATTGAAACTCACCAGCAGGTAAAACCTGAACATTTCCCTCACTGTCTTTGTGCTCGATAGTGCCTTCTAAAACATAGCTGACAATTTCCATGTCGCGATGACCGTGAGTCTCGAAACCGGCACCGGGCTTAACAATGTCATCATTGATAACTCTAAGGGCAGAGAAACCCATATGCTTCGGGTCGTGGTAATGACCAAATGAGAAAGTATGTTTACTCTCCAACCAACCTAAATTAGCGTGTCCACGATCTTGAGCGTTGCGTACTGTGATCATATTCATTTCCTCTTATCAATGTTAAATCAAGCCAATTTCTTAGCGATGCTTGTATCTAGAGCGACTTTTCCAGCGCCAGAAAATGCGAGTGATACGCTTGCTGCCAAAAGAGCCAAACCAAATTCATAACCGTTGTTTGACAAAAATAGGCCGTTTTCTAAATGAACAGCGGAAATGGCGACGACCATCGTAAATGCAAGTGCCGCAGCGGCGGGCCGAGTTAATAACCCTAGCAAGAGAAACAGCCCTCCAAAGAACTCTGCACTACCTGCTAAAAATGCCATCAATACGCCGGCGCCAAAGCCAATTGAAGCCATCCACTGCCCTGTGCCTTCAAGGCCATAACCGCCAAACCAACCGAACAGTTTTTGTGCGCCATGGGCCATAAAAATGATGCCGACTGGAATTCGAAGTGCCAGTGCGCCATATCCTGCTTTAGATGATGTAAGTGTTTGTATTAATACTTTCATTATGTTCTCCTCAAAAATGTTCAATCAATGTTGAAATGCGTTTTTTGTTTTACACCTCAAGCGTTGAATCTAAGTTTAGGTGTGTTAGATTGAAGAAAAAATCGGAATGATTTGAAGGCCATATTCAAAAATTTTGAACAAGAGGATTTCATGCACAACTCAATCACAATAGATGCACTAAGAGCATTGGATGCCATTGATAAAAAAGGAAGTTTTTCTTCTGCAGCAGAATCATTATACAAAGTACCTTCTGCTTTAACTTATACGATAAAGAAACTTGAAGACAGTATGGGAGTAGCTCTATTCGATAGATCGAAACAAAGAGCACAACTCACCCCTGCGGGTCGTCTTGTTTTGGCGCATGGACGCGAAATACTTCTTGCAACCAATCGACTTTTAGACTCGGTACAACAGCTAGAATCCGGCTGGGAGAGTGATATTAGAATTGCTCGAGATACGGTCATTCCTGAAAGTTCTCTATACGATTTAATAGGTGAATTCAATCAACTTGAACATAACGTCGATGTTTCTTTGGGTGTTGAAGTGCTAGGCGGTGGTTGGGATGCACTTCATAGTCGACGGGCAGATATCATCATTGGCGCAACAGGTGAGTTACCCAAGGGGATGTTTCAAACACACAAAATAGGTAAGATTTCTTTTGTTTTTGCTATTGCGCCTGACCACCCTCTGGCAGAAGTAGAGGGAGTTCTAGAAGCGGATATTCTGAGTCAATATCCCGCAGTGGTCGTTTCTGATACATCCCAACTTCTTCCTGTACGTGACAGTGGCCTATTTAATAGCAAACAAGTCATCAGAGTGAATTCGATGGAGTCCAAACTAAAAGCACAAGTCAAAGGCTTGGGCATTGGCTTTCTTCCTAAGCATATGGCGAAACCTTATTTGAAGAGTGGCCAATTAATTGCAAAAGAATGCGCTATCCCAAGGCCTTCTCAAGATGTCTATGTAGCTTGGCATAAAAACCAAGAAGGGAAAGCCTTTGGATGGTTTGTCGAAAAGCTTTGTCTAATAGATTGGGAGCTTAGCGGATCACCAAAGGCATTGTAAAACATAACCATAAATAAAGGGACATTATGCACACGTCCATTGCAGACATAGTCAATCAATAACCGCAATATTGTACAAAACTAAACGAGGATTATGCGGTAAGCTAAGTTAGTACAGTATTATTGTTAGTAAACCGAAAAGAGATGCTATGGCGAAGAATAAATCCAGCAAAGAACGTGCTGATTATAAGATCACTGAAGAGCTTGGTGGCCTTGAGATTCTTGATGCCAAATATGAAAAACAGAATTTTTCTCGTCATAGTCATGAAGGCTATACCATCGGACTTATTGAAACTGGCGCACAACGATTTTACCGCACTGGTGGGCATCATATTGCGCCGAAAAATACGATTATTCTGGTCAATGCTGATGAGGTACACAGTGGTCACTCTGCTTCAGAAGGTGGTTGGGCGTATCGTGCGATGTACCCACTTCCGCAACAGCTAGAACAGATAACCAAAGAGCTTTATTTACCTAGCTATGGCGCTCCCTATTTTCCTAAGGCCGTCGTTTCCGATCCAGATCTGGCTAGCCAACTCCGACTGGTTTTCAACACGTTAGATAGTTCAAATAACCGTTTGCTTAGAGAATCTCTTATCTACAGCACCTTGGTGAAATTAATGGGTAAGCATGCTAAATCTAAGCTCGCCCTTAGTACCGAAGTCAAAACACAAAAACAGTTACTATTGGTGAAGGAGTTCTTGGATGATCTCCCTCAAGCGGATGTTTCATTGAGTGAACTCGCCAAACTTTCGTCTTTAAGCCCTTATCATTTGGTTCGTTCTTTTCAGAAAGAATTTGGGCTCCCACCCCATGCTTATCAAATCCAATCTCGCCTCCGTTTAGCAAGAAAACTGCTCAAAAAAGGCCACACCATTTCAGATACAGCACAGGAATGTGGCTTTCACGATCAAAGCCATTTTCATCGTCATTTCAAGAACGCTAACGGATACACCCCTGGCCAGTACTTAAAAATGCTCTGAGCAAGTTTGTACAATCTCTACCGCTTTTAGATCGCTAGATTTAAAGAATGCTGGTAGAGGAAACGAATAAATGAAACAGAGTAAAATCCAAACAGAGAGAAAAAGCACATTATGTTGGCAGGGAGTAATAACGATGCTTCCACTAAGTATCGCGGTTCTTCCTTGGGGTTTTTTGGCTGGATCCTATGCGATAGATGCAGGTTTGTCAGGCCTAGAAGCACAAGCTATGTCTGCGGTATTATTTGCAGGCTCAGCTCAGTTAGTCGCCGTCGGTATGTTCAAAGAAGAAGTCGGACTTAGCACTTTGCTGCTCACCACCTTTTTAATCACTTCCCGTCATTTTTTGTACAGTGTATCCATGCGAAGAAAATTCAGTACATTGTCTGGTCGATGGCGTTTGTTGCTTGGATTCTGGTTAACCGACGAATTATTCGCAATCTGTAGCAGCCAATCAGATAAAGAGTTTAATCGCTGGTACGCCTTGGGAGCCGGCGGTTCATTCTATATTATTTGGAACATTGCTAGCTTTGTCGGCATCGTTGCTGGCAGCCAGATCCCATCCTTAAATGAAGTCGGATTGGATTTTGCTGTAGCGGCCACCTTTATTGCTCTGGTGGTTCCACAAATTAAGTCGATACCAGTCTTCATTTCCGTCGTCGTCTCTTTGATTGTGTCTGTATTCTTGCTACTTAATCAGATTGAAGGAGGGCTAATGATTGCGTCAGTAAGTGGAATAGTGAGTGGTTACTTGTGTGAGATCTTATTAAAAAGAAATCAATACCTAGAGAACTTAACTAAAAGGCATCAATGATGATTATGCTGTCCATACTATCAATGACCGCGATTGTTTTTTTAAGCCGTTACTTGTTTCTCGAACCTAGAATTCCCCTAAAGATGAGCAACCATGCTCAAAGGCTGTTGAATTATTCTGGGCCTGTGGTTCTAACGGCACTGTGGGCGCCGATAGTGTTTTTCCCGGAAGGTGAATTCTCATTTAGATTGAATAATGCGTATTTGATAGGCGCGGTCGTAACAGGTCTGCTTATCTGGAAAACAAATAACGTTCTATTAACGATAGTGATCAGCATGGGCGTATTTATGATCTGTAAACTTGTTGTTTTTAATTAGTTAAAAAATGAAGGCCCAAAATATTAAGAGTGTGAGAGATAAGATAGAAGAAAGATCTAAGCAAAGATATAAAGATATAAGGGACAGACACTTCAGGTATAAAGGTGTATGTCCCCGTTAGTTTAGATTTTTGAAAAGGTTATTTGTGCCTTTTTTTCTTACCGCTGCCTTCAGGCTTCGCCATCGGTTTATTTGCCGCTAGGAATTCCTCACTGACAACGTCATCGACCTCAAAACCCACGACTTGTTCACGTTCAAGTCTGATCTTGTTCTTCTTTTCGATTACTTTGAAATGATGATAATCTTCATAGTCGATAAGCGATAATGCTAAGCCCACTTCACCAGCACGGCCACTTCTACCAATACGGTGCATGTAATCTGATGGGCTCCGAGGTAAATCAAAATTGATCACCACAGGCAGTTTATCGATGTCTAAGCCACGAGCAGCAATATCCGTTGCAATTAATACTTCAATCTCGCCCGCTTTAAATGCCTCAAGCACGCGACTGCGAGCTCCCTGACCTTTATCGCCATGAAACACTTCTGCGGTAATACCACGTTTAGAGAGTTTTTCAGCTAAATGATTACAACTGTGTTTGGCATTAACAAAAATAAGCGCTTGTCGCCATTGATGATGATTAATCAAATGCGCTAATACCGCTGTTTTCTCCCCTTTGTTCACGGAAAACACACGCTGCACTAAGGTGCTGGCATCGGAACTTTGCAATTGTAATTCAACAGGGTCATCGAGTATCGCTTGAGTTAACGTCTGTACTTGTTCAGGAAAAGTCGCGGAGAACAGTAACGTTTGCTTTTTCTTTGGCAACAATGCCAATAACTCAGTAAGCTCATCAGTGAAGCCTAGACTCAGCATTCGATCGGCTTCATCAAGCACGAGAGTCTTCACTCTATCAAGCTTGATAGCATTGCTTGAAATCAAATCAAGTAATCGCCCTGGCGTGGCCACCAAAATGTCCGTGCCACCACGTAATGCCAGCATTTGAGTATTCGCGGACACACCACCAAAAACAGCAACCGTTTTAATCGCACCGTTAAAATGCACCGCATAGGATTTTATGCTGTCAGCAACCTGCTTGGCCAGTTCACGAGTCGGCACCAAAATCAGCCCAGTAACATGGTTACCTTTACTGCTTTTACTACTTAATGGTTTTCCATCGTATATGTGCTGCAATAGCGGAAGAGCAAAGGTGGCCGTTTTACCTGAACCGGTATTCGCCCCTGCAATCAAGTCACGCCCTGCCAATACACTTGGGATAGCTTGCGCTTGAATAGGCGTTGGCTGCTGATATTCCAGCTCAGTTAAACGAGCTAACAAAGGTTGAATAAGGCCAAGTTCTGTAAAGTTGGCTGACGTTGTGACAGTGGTCATTAATATAAAAAGCTCAAGACTAGGATAATAGCTGATTATTTTAACTTATTTATGGCGCGTTAAGTTAGTAAATTTCGCGGACGTCCAAGGGACAGGTTTTTAAGTAAAAACGAAGAGACATGCACCTCCGGAATGAACGGTTGAAGTGGTATATTGTTCACCATTAAATGGTGATGATTCAAGGTACTAGGTGGGAGAACGCCTTAGTAGCATCGATTTTTAGAATGATCGAGTTTTAAGGTGCATGTCCCCCGCTAGCCTTGCTTGTCCTAACTTTCCTTCATGGCAGAAACGACCGAAGGCTCATTGATCAAGTCAAATAACATACTCTTTGCTGACGCTCTCTGAGAATCAGATAAGATCTTCTTCGGATTATCTCTGCATTGAGTGATGATATTTTTGACGAATTTACTGTTTGTACCGGATAACTCATACGCAAATCTCAGCGTATCGAGCAACTCAGTTTGAGACAAACTATAAACAGCCATCTCGCAGCTAAGTTTATCCATGGCGAGTAAATTATCGACGACCACCTTACATTCAGCATTGAACTTTTCTTTTGCTATATATCCGTCAATCAAAGCCTGTACTCTATCCGCGATAGCGACAGGCACTTCCATTGTTTTCGTTTCATGCGTCATTATTGATTCTCTTGCTCTAACTAGGATTTAACTTCTGGATCAAGTTTACCCCCTAGCTCATGTTTCGGCATCAACTTTAGCAATTATTTGAGGTAGTACATCAGTACCCGTTATGTAATCAACCTAACAAGTTTCAAATTTCAGAGCGAATTGAAGCGCCTAGTCTAAAGGAATTATACTGTTTTATGTTTCACTGCAACCATTCAATAGACGGCCCCTCATTCTCATTTTCTCTTCAATTATTGACGGTAATGACTTTGCGACGACGCGGTTTTATACCCTGCGCAATACTTGCCAAAATAATGATTCCGCATCCTAGCATTTGTACCGGTGAAAGCGATTCTTCAAAGACAATCCATCCGAGCATCACGGCTGAAATAGGTTCGATATAAGAGATGGTACTGAAGGTTGCAGCAGGCATGCGTTTAATGGTGTAGATCGCTAAAACAATCCCCAGAAAACCCGGAAATATACCCGCCAGCAACATCCAACCCCATTGGGCTGTAGATAATGACAATTCTGAATTCAAAAGCAAAGGCACAACACAAAGCGCACCGACTAAGAACTGCCAGCTACATTTAGTAAATTCGTGGTAGTGCGTTGGAATGACCCTATTAATCAAAATAAAACTGGCATAACAAGCCATTCCCGCCAATGCCAAAGCCAAACCTAACCAAGATGTCTGCGATGTCGCAACATCTGTTGGTTGGTACATAACGAGAATAAAACCGAATAAAACGATGGCGACGGATGATGATGAATACCGATTGAGTCTTTCTTTAAGAACAAAGTGTGCGATGACGGTTGCAACAACGGGTGCCAAATATAGCGCCATGACTGCGATTAGCATCGTTGTGTAATTCAAAGACGCGACGAAAAACGTCATAAAACCAGCGATCATCACACCGTTCACCAACATTAAAGGATGAGGCTTGATGCGCAACTGACGGCTTTGACCCGTTATCACCATTAACAATAGTAAAAGAGCGCCACCAATAAACAGCCGAAAGAAAGTGACGGTAGCGGCATCCAGTTCAGATAATCGCGAGATCACACCGATAGTGCCCATACAAACAGCAGCGGTAGTCGCAAGAATTATCATTTTTGGCGATATGGTGTTGGGCATAGTTGGCTCTTAACTGAGTGATTTGTTGTTGTGTTTTCGCACGCCGCGAATAGGTAGACCTAATATTACACCAACGAGGGAAGATGGATATCAATTGTCGTATTTTAAAACCCAATACTTCGCATTGCACTAATTAAATCATTGGTTTAATTAGTGTCATATCAACATGAAAATGTTATTTGATAATAAAAAACACTGTTCATACGAGTTTTGTTCCTATACCATTCATGCATTATATGAATATACTATTGGGAATAACGGATGTACAAATGGATGTCGGTATTCGCTTTATTATCTGCAACTTTGCATAGCCCTGTTGGCTTTTCCGCCAGCATTTATAATACTCCAGATGATGTTTTACTAGAGCACCGAAACATAGTTTGTGAAAGTATCGTTTGTAAATCAATCACTGAACCAAAAACTGTACCTGCAGTTGGAGATGTTCCGAAGAGAAAGCAGAATGAAACGTTAGAAGCGGTTTCTAGTGCTCTTTATATTGTCGGTTCTATGGGTTTAGCTGACAATCATTCTAACTCCGAACATGAGATGTTGACTTCTGACTATCCACCTCCGAAAGTGAAGTATTAATTTTTTGCTTAGCTACAACCAAAATCCCAAATTAGTCACAATATCGGCAGGATACTTTCGGTAATGTTTATCCACATATAGCCATTATGATGAGGCCTGTGCATGAAAACACTCGCTTGTAATTCTGTGAACCTAGAAGCGCTGGAATTATTGAACGATATCGAAGCAGAGCTATACCAATTCGCCAGACATTCTTCACTGCTACCGCAAATTGATGCAATGAAACATTGGTTAAAATTTGCAGATAGACAAGGCGTTTTTAAACATGCTTGCATGGTCGATGGCAAAACAGCGCTCGATGCTTGTACTGACGTACTAGAAAACATTGGTTTCTCAGCAGAGCATTTGTTTAAGTACACTCTTTCAAATCAAGGGTGCGTAGGTGAATCCGGATACTATGACATATTATTCAAGGACGATGAAGCTCCTGACATCAATGATGAAGAATCAGGGGATGAAAGTGGTTCACGTCCGGTCGTCACTCTACACCATTGGACAGGCAAAAAGGAAAGGTTCGAGGTAACACATTCCGTTTTTTTGCATGCACTTAGAAAATACTTGATAACCAAGGGCAAGCTAAATTTAGCCACCAAGGTGTCAGGGAAGTACAGGCTGTCCGATGAGAGCAGCTACCTATGCGAGCCGTTTACCGTATTACCAAGCTTTCTTAACGAGTTACAAACTGAATTGATAATGGCTCGGACTGAAAATCGACAAACGTTTTATGGTCGCATCGCCATCAGTATTGATAACATTCTCTTTTTGCATAAGCCTGCCCTGTAATACCCTGCGTTTAGCTATAACAGAACAAGTAGTGAACCTTTCGGCTATGGCGACGATTAGACGATAGACTAGCTTAGCGTATCAACCTCACCACCAATGAACCTGGGGCTCGGACAGACTCGACATTATGGCTAATAACCGTCCCTTCGACAGGTGCCGTATAGGTCTCTACTTCATCACCAAAGCTGTTGTATTGTATGGCCAAAACCTGTCCTTCTATAACCATATCCATCAGTTCGACATGACAAATAACAAAACCACCTTGCTTTGCGCGCACGCTAATAATCTCTTTGCCCTCAACACACAACGTTTCGTTGAACTCAACTTCCCCCGGAATAATCTCATACGATTTAAGAATATTTAATACACCGTTGGTCGCCCGATCTATCATCTCCAGATCGGTATACCGGCCGATACCAACTTCAATGGTGATGGATGGAATACCAGCCTGATTGTAGACCGTTTCAAGAATACCCGGATCACCCGGGTCATTAAGAATGACATCCGGATTGATAAGCCTTGCCATGCGAATAGAATCTTCTAGTCGGTAGTCCGCAAAGGCATAAAGTGGGTAAGCAGAACCACTTGTTTGAGAATGGAGATCGATAGCTAAATCCGCATTGGGCTTAAGTAGATTTTCCCAAAGACTATTCGCATAACGACTGGCATCATCACCCGTTGGGCTACCCGGAAACACACGATTTAGATTGGTAGATGAGCTATCTGGCGCGGCAGAATGGAAGTCACGACTATGGCGAACAATACCCGTCAAATTCACTGTCGGCACTATAGTCACCGTACCGATAAGGTCTAAATCAACCAGAGCTCTCGCGAG
Organism: Vibrio frigidus; assembly: GCF_042465995.1. Lineage (NCBI taxonomy): Bacteria > Pseudomonadati > Pseudomonadota > Gammaproteobacteria > Vibrionales > Vibrionaceae > Vibrio > Vibrio frigidus. The sequence goes on from NZ_JBCDMC010000002.1 coordinate 82,677, forward strand.
CTGCTGTGCAGTTAGGATACCGTTTTGCTCGTCTCCATGAACACCAGCAGTAATCATTATCCGTTTACCCGGTTCTTTGCCTTTGAATACCCTAACAGCTAGAGTTTGTGGGTGACCAATGGCATCGGTAGCCACAGCAAACCAAAATTTATGCTCACCCGCCGCAAGCGCATCCACATTTAACGCTTGAATTGTAGGGTACATAGGAACAATACATTCGTTCAGTGAACCGATCATTAACCTCTCCATAGTCAAAAAGTGCAGTGCGCCATGTTAACTCAATTATTACCGCTACGCTTCCCCTACTAACATCACCACTTTACTGGACCGTGGCGACGGAATTAAACGAACATAGCTTGATGATTATTCGTTGATCTGAAAGTTAAATCAGAACATCGCCTTGTAAGGAAACCATTCACAGATTTAATAGGTGCGCCACTCTAATTGTTAAACCCTTTTCTCCTTGTTAACCTAAGTATCTACTCGGAGAATAACCATTTTTTGCAACAGAGGATATGCAATGGCAATTGTATGCAAAACAGAGAGAATGATTATCAGGCAGTTCAATTTGGACGATACCGATTTTATCGTTCGATTGCTAAATGAAGAATCGTTCATTAGGTACATCGCTGACAAAAACATTCGAACCCATGCTGACGCTATGAATTACCTTACTACCGGGCCTTTATCAAGTTATCAAACACATGGTTTTGGTCTAAATCTGGTGCAACTAAAAGGCACAAATACACCAATTGGCATGTGCGGTTTATTGAAAAGAGAATCGCTCGTTTTTCCAGACTTAGGTTATGCTTTTTTACCTGAATTTTGTGGCAAAGGTTACGCAAGTGAAGCAGCTGAATCTGTTTTAACAGAAGAAATGGTCGCTCATTCTCTTAATACCGTTCTAGCGGTGACGCTTCCCGACAACGTTAACTCTAACCATTTATTGAGACGCATCGGCTTCAACTTGACAGGGACGGTGGAATTATATGATTCACAAAACAATCTTTACGAATACGGTAACCAAAAATGACTAACGGTTTAGCAAGGTCATACCCCTTCGCTTAAATTAGGTAAACTACGTTAGGCAGTTGGTCTAACAATCTAGGGAGGTCGTTCCCGGAGAAGCCAATCGTTCTATCTGGATAACCGGGTGTATAGAGAATCTCAGTTTTATTTATCATCTCTTGGTCCACTACTATTTGAACATGTTCGGGAAGCCCAATGGGGCACACAGCACCAGGTAGACAACCAATTTCTTCTGTCATCTCTTCTGGGCTACAGATAGAGACACGTTTTCCCAGAACCGCTTTAACAGCGTGTCTATCCAACCTTTTATCTTTTTCTGTTAGTAATAAAGCAAAACCGCCACCTTTGAGTTTCAAAAATAAGCTTTTGCTCATGGTTCCGGTAAGACCTAGTTCTTTAGCTACTTTTTCATCGGTGGCAAAATCATGGATGGGTTCGTGTTGCCACTGTTTAAAGGCAATATTGTTTTCTTCAAATAACTGCTTATTGAACTGATAAATAGATTCCAAACGGTCCATTATAAATATTGGCTCCAAATTAGTTTAGTTTGAGTAGTGACAACAATAAATATAATCATAGTAAAGATTACACCTATCCATTTTATTGCTTTTGAGTTTGAAAACATCAATGTCGTTCCTACGGCACCCATTGATACCCTATAGAATCAGACACGTGAATACTTACAGATTAGATTCATTGACGTAATAAATATATCTAATAAAAATAATTAGCAATAAGTTTTACTTATAAGATAGGCATCCCACACGAGGAAATTGAACGCGCGAATCAGATAATCATTGGAAAGCGGTAATGGATTCTCACAGATAAACCAACGAGTTTTATTTGGCCCTTTCATACGCATTCATTTCACTCACCTCAATTTAGTGAGCATAAACGCTTTACTTAAACTTAGGTTGAGGTATTAGCATACACAATGTTGCTTACGAACAAACTTAAGGAGAGATAAATGATTCAATTAGAACATGTTAATTTAGTGGTGAATGACATTCCAGAAATGTTGAAATTTTACCAAGCTGCATTTCCTCACTGGTATGTTCGTGATGAAGGGAAAGGAGACTGGCACGGCAAACCACGTAACTGGTTGCACTTTGGCGACGAATATCAATATATCGCGTTAAGTGATCATGGGGAGGGGAAAAATCGTAATTTATCTGGGCATCAAGTCGGTCTAGCTCATTTCGCTTATGTGACCCATAGCATTGACGGAGTAATAGAGAGGCTTGGTCAAGCTGGCTTTTCAATAGCAAAATCTGGTGCAAAGGAACCATATCGTAAAAATATCTATTTCGTTGACCCAGCAGGATTTGAAGTCGAGTTCGTGGAATATCTAAGCGATGACCCTAAGCTACGTAACCGCTCCAGTTGATTCAGTTTGAGGTACGTAAACAAACGGCCATATCCCATTCAGTAAACACGCGAATCCTTACTAAGAATTTGTTACAAATAGTACTTATATGTATGGCCAGAAAACCAAGAATGACACTTTATTCGATTGTAGAATATTTCGATATAATCAAACACATCGACATACGGTATTTCAAAGCCACCTTTAAATCAGGTGGCTTATTGCACTTTAGTTCCAACTTAATCCTCCATATGACTTTTCCGTGGTAATTTATGAATCAACCAATAACCTACGCTCATTGATAATACGACCGATGCGATTGCAAAAAGATAATTTGCACTCATTGACTCAATATCAATGATGATCACCTTCCTTGCAATTGCCATCAATGCTGTCGCCATAACTATTTTGACATGAATGACATGATCTCTAAGATAAACCGTGATATTTATGAAAATTTCTATCGCGATTAATACCGCCATGAACGCGCCAAAAGTGGCAAGCATGTCTGATATTGTTAGAATTAAGAATGGAGGCGATGTCAGTTTTTTGTATAGAATCCATGAAACATCAACTACCCCCATAATAATTACAAATACCATGAGAATAGACAGTGCTCTTACAGACCAGTGAATAACCACTTGGAGACGGCTTGATAACTTGTCATTGTTGTCAATTTTCATGTTCTCAACTCCTTTTACTGTTTCGCGGACACAATGGGAGAAAGAAATTCATCCGGTTTTAGAGTAACAACGGTTGCATCCAATTCATTTAACCAATATTCAGCTTTATTTCCCATTAAGTAACCAGCGATACCGGTTCGAGACATAGACCCTAAGAAAGTGACATCAATTGACTTCTGTACAATAAGTTGTGGCAGTAGTTCTTTTGCATGTCCTTGTATTAAATCAATATTAACTTTCACAGAATCACTATCTTCTTCTATAAGGTTTTCTACGAGAGCATTCAGTTTTCTTAAACGCTCAGCCCGCATTTGATCTGTAAGATGAGCGATATCCGTGTCATTGTAGCCACTCCATTTTCGTAGAAAACCTTCAGACTCTAATTCCCATATGTGGCACAAAATTAATTCCGAACTTGTTGCTTTACATAAATCGTATGCTGCATTAAAAATTTTCTTGCATAACTCTGCGCTGGCTTGTTCTTCAAGATCAACGGCTGCTAGTATTTTTTTAGACGAATGTAACTCATTTGTTGTAGACCAAATCGGAATTTCAGACTTTCGCATTAAGTGAAGCGTTGTACTTCCCCTTTGACAAGCCTGGGTCTTATTACTTCTGTGACTGTCAATAACTATATAATCCGAATTATCCTCTCTTGCACACTGAATTATCTCTATGAATGGGATCCCTATTCTTACTTGGATATTAAAATCGATATTCTGATATCTACCTCTCAATTCACTAACAAGCGACCTTAATTGTGAATGATATGTTTTGGTAACCTTATCAATAATATCCAATGTTCTCACAGAGTATTGACTGATTTCTTTCAACTCATTCATGTCCTCGATTACCGTCAATAACGTAATTTTTGATTCGGATTTGTCCGCCATATTAAATATATTGTTGAGAGATGAAGTTATCGTTTGTTCCGGAGCTACAGGGACTAATAAGTTTTTAAATAACATGTTGCCTCCAATGAGTCGGTGAATAATTTTGCTTCACAAAAACAATACTTCACTCCAAGTATTAATAAAAATTAATAATTACAATAATAACTATAGATAATTATCTATACTTAAAACTAAACTACGCTTATGACGTTGTTATATCTTGGGTATAAAGTGAAGGGGAAGTAAATGCAGTTACTAAAAAACCGGTTGTCTAGTTTTCGCTGTTTTCGTGTCTTTCTTACCGTCTATGAGCTGCGTTCAGTTTCAGGAGCCGCCAAATTATTGAATCTTACTCAACCAACCGTATCAATACAGCTTAAACAGTTTTCTGAACTTCTAGGTGTCGAACTCTATCACTTGCAAGGGAAAAAATTGGCGTTCACTGAAGCTGGTCATATGACAGCTCGATATTGCATGCAGATAATACAAAATGTAGATGATCTCGAAATAGAAATTGCCAATTTATCACAACTAAAATCAGGAACTTTAAAGGTAGCCGCCGTAACATCTTGTGAGTATTTTGTCCCACATTTAATAGGGAGTTTTTTAGATCAGCACCCTATGGTGGACATTGCTTTAAAAGTTGAAAATCGTGACAAAATAAAAGAAAGATACAAGAACGGTCGTGATGATTTATACTTATTCAGTCATATAGATGGTGATATGAAAGGCGATATTGTTCCTCTTTTCCCGAATAATCTCTACGCCATTGCTAGTAAAAACCACCCTCTTGCGCTTAAGGGGCGTATCACATTACAGTCACTCATTGGTTTCTCTTGGATCTTACGAGAACAAGGTTCAGGTACTCGCCAAGCGATAGAAAAACACCTTGCTCAGCATGATATAAATATAAAACCAAAATTTGTTATGGAGAGCAATGAAGCAATTAAGCACTGCGTTATGGCCGGTATGGGGCTTTCCATTCTTTCTGAGTATGCTTTAACTCAAGAAAATCCCGAAAATATAGCAATATTGTCTGTCGACACCTTCCCTATAGAAACTCAATGGAATCTTGTATTTCCGAGTTCAAAGAGGCAAAGTCCGCTCAGCCAAGCATTCATGGCGCACCTTATTGATTATAAAAAAATATTGAAAAATAGCTCAATTAAGCAAGAAATATCTTCATTTCACAACTTACATAATAGTACGACTTGAGCGAGTGTAATAAATATGTCTAATAAAACTGAAGGCGTAGATCAAATGATCGCTGGATAGAGGTGTATTTTTGCCTTGATTTTTATCTCAGTTGCCAAACTATCGAGTACTGTGTTTCGCTTTATACATCTCAGCATCAGTATGATGTAATACGCTCTCTAGGGACATATTTTGTTTTCTACGCCATGATATGCCAACGGCCGCAGTGACCGTCAAACTAAGATTATTTTGTGTGTCAGTGAACAAAAATTCTTCGAAATTAGATATAGATTTAAACAACTTATCTCTATTTTCACCAAACTTTTCTCCACACACTAAAATAAACTCATCACCACCAATACGATAGGCATTACCTTTCCAATGGGTATTAATTTTTTCTGCTAATAGTTTGAGTACTCGGTCACCTATTTCATGCCCAAAGGTATCATTAATCAACTTAAACCGGTTTACATCTAAATAGATAACGGTATGTTGTGCAGGTATACCTCGTGCAAATTTTCGATACAAGGCTCGACGGTTCTTCAATCTCGTTAAGTTGTCTGTTATTGACTGAACATGAAGAAAATAGGCAATAGTGCCAACCAAAAGAAGAAGTAAAAGTAAGAGCCATAATCGGTAGCTATTAAATTTTTTCTCAGCGAACAGGTTTGCACGCCAATCGGGAATAACATTATATTTGTTCACGATTTGATGTAGGTCGAGCATTTGAATTGCCCGAGAAAAGAGAGGTGACAGTTGCCTACCCATTTCATTTCTAGCAAATGCAACGGCTACTTTAGATGAATAAAAATTACCAATTAATGTATCTTCTGCGAAAGGTAACACTGTACCTGATTTTATTAACAAGTGATTGTAATTGGCTCGACTTAATACAATATAGTCAACATCTCGGTCTAGCAGAGCTTTAATTTGTCTATCTTGGTTCTCATATCTATACAATACTTTATTCGGTAGCATGCGAGTTAGCAGAGTATCGTAAAAGTCTTTCGTTATAACGCCAACTCGTTCAGTAATCAGCTCTGAAATATTACCATAAACATTATCTTTATAGCCTTCTCGCTTTAACAGAACAACTTCTGGAAAATAGTACGGATCGCTAAAGTACATATGATTTTCGCGCTGTGGGGAAATAATAACTTGTGCAAGAATATCAATTTTCTTCTGTAGTAAATCAGAGTACATACTCTCCCATGTTTCATCTGCTTTACTTACAATTTCACACTTTATCTCCAATATTGCACATGCTTGGTAAACAACATCGACGCTGATACCCTCAATGGCACCGTTTTTATTATAAACGGTATACTCATCTAAATTTTCTGACTTAACTTTGTATCTCTTTTGCAGATCTAACGTGCTTTGTCTTACTGCCATACGAAGAGATTGTCGGCGAATAGTAAACTGGTACTCTTTAATCGCTGAGCTTAATACTCTTTGTACCGCCTCGCTGTAGGCGTGTTCCTGAATCTTTTGAAGTAATTGTGTATGCATTCCCATAGGAGCCACAATAGATACAGGCTTTATAGGAATTTGATCATTCAATATTTCCGCTTGAAAGCCCTTCATAAGCATTGGCTTTAACTGATTAATGGCGTCAACGACACCATCGACCGTATTGGTAGACAAAAGGTCAACGGCGGCATCATGACCTAGATAAGGGATCTGCTTAATCTCAGGGTAATATTCGAGAATTAGCTCACCATAAATGGTGCCTTCGGGAACCCCAACAACGTTAATTTCATTTAGGTGAGCCCCCGTGTTACTGAAAAGATAGGTATACTCAATATTCGTCGGTGGTGATATATCAAAGTGCTCCGATCTTTCTTTCGTAAAAGTCACATTCGCGGCAAAGTCGGCATCTCCAACCTCAATAGCCTTCAAAATGGCATCAAAGCTGGAATACGTGACGTATCTTATATTGAGGTCAAAACTACGTGCTGCCGAATCGAACAATATACGCGTTGTAATATCATCCGCTTCAATTGCAATGTTATAGGTTCTAGCTGGAGAGTCGTCATTTGCGTAGACAACATGGCTTATTGTTGCCAACCACAAAAAAGTCATTACAAATAATACAGTTTTTATCATGACGGTATGAATATTTATAGTTTTAGTGTTGATATACAACAGTACACCTAATAGCGACTCAAATATATAAGCACTTACCGACAAATATTCAAAGGCGTGAAGGCTGTTAGATTATAACACCCTAAAGAACCGTCACTCATTGTGACGTGACGTTAATAATGAGCCATTAACGAAAAACCATTGAACTGAATTACTTAGCCAATAGAAATAGGCATTACTTTATTTTTCCCCAAACGCTTTGCTTCATACAGTTGCTGATCTGCTCTATCGATTATTGATATAGGGGTTTCACCTTTCACGAATTGAGCGACACCAAAAGAAGCCGATATATTCCCAATTTGTTTACCTGTTCGTTTATTTTTGACAGAAATTTTCTCTATCGATTTGCGCACAATTTCTGCAAACTGACTGGCAACATTAAGGGACGTACCTGACATGAGTAAGGCGAACTCTTCACCACCGTATCGATAAGCTGAAAATCCATCTCGACAGCTGGCTTGTAGCCTTTGAGCGATAGCCTTGATTGTTATATCACCAAATACATGACCATAATCATCATTTAAACGTTTAAAGTTATCTATATCTAAAAGTATTAAACACAAAGGATGCGAATGTTCAGATATACAATAAGCCGATATAGCTTTATCAAAAGCGCCTCGGTTCAATAATCCTGACAAACTATCGTAAAGCGCATCATTCTGTACCCTTTCTAGCTCCTCCTTGAGGTTAGCAATTTCCGTACTCGCCGTACTCATTTGTTTATTGAAATAGCTTGTGGTGTTTTTCACCTTCTCCGAATTTTTTGCAAAATCACGAACTAATGAAAGCAAGTCTTCAAAGGAATTTGCACCTTTTTCTATTTTTTCTAAATCTGAGAAATTTTCTTCTATCGATTTTTCAAATGACGTGGTATCCGCAAGCGTGTCTCGCATTGAAAGCGATACCTCGTTGACGAGACTTTCGAGGTTTCCTTTTAATTTACGTATATCTGATTCTGTTTTCCCAGTGCAGTAAGTCTGGTAAAGCGCTTTATTGTGACTTGGCAGACATAAACCATATTCTGCTACAATTCCGTCTAACTCACTATTTAACTGAGGTTGAGTTTGCTCGATATACGTATACCACAGCTCATAGTTTTGCGGGGTTGTAGGTGTCTGATTTTTAATCATCAAAGGTACCGCCGCTCTGAGTGTTTCTGCTGCTTTTTGAAAGTCCTGTTTCGTCATCTGTTAACCAAGTCACTTTTGTTATTTTTATTATTTCTTATTGTCTCTAATATACAGATTTTATTCACTATTTTCCTATATGTTCGCTGCTATTTCAGAAAAATAGCGGATATTCCCATTTTCGGGAATGAGGAAATGATGCTGCATTCCCCCATACTTTTTATCTATTTCATAACACTAACTGTTTCTTAACGCTTCAATACGCTTATCAAGCGGCGGATGACTCATCAGAAGCTGCATCATAGTACGTTTACCATTGATACCAAACGCCATCATCGATCCCTCTAACTGTGGTTCGTGGCTCACCTTTAACCTTTCCAGAGCCGCAATCATCTTCTGCTTACCCACTAAGTTTGCAGCGCCTGCATCGGCATAAAACTCTCGGCGACGGCTATACCACATGGTGATAAAACTGGCGAGAAAACCTAATACCATCTCTAAGAAAAAAGAAACGGCAAAATACAACATCATATTTGTCCCCTGCCCTTCCTCTCTATTCCCAGACGAAACAAGGTTAGCCACGAACCTTGAAAGGAAAATAACAAACGTATTCACCACACCTTGCATCAGTGTCATAGTGACCATATCGCCATTTGAGATATGGCTGATCTCGTGAGCCAGTACCGCTTCGGCTTCATCGCGAGTCATGTTTTGCAACAAACCACTCGATACGGCAACTAACGAATCATTACGTTTAGCACCTGTGGCAAACGCATTGATGTCTGGCGCATCATAGATGGCCACCGTTGGCATGCCGATACCCGCTTGCTTTGCTTGCCTTTCTACTGTGGTTAGTAACCAATGTTCTGTTTCATTTCTTGGGCTCTCTATCACTTGCCCGCCAACAGAGCGTAACGCGATACGTTTTGACATCAGCAGTGAAATAAGAGAACCACCAAATCCAAATATCGCAGCCATAACCAATAGGCCACTCAAACTACCCGGTTGCACACCTGTTGTCGCATACACAATATTTAAGACAATACTTAACACCAAAATTACCGCTAAGTTGGTTGCCAAAAACAACATGACTCGTTTCATTTACTTTCTCCGATAAAACACTTATTGGTCAATTGACCTTTTATTATAGCGGCAAACCCGTAACAAGGAGTGTGACGCGATTACTTAACCTGAACTCTGGATAAGAAAGCCTAAAGTGTCAATAATTTCAAGACATTATATTATCAAGGTACTTAGTACCGTAATTTTAGGTGCATAACTAGGCAAAATCATAAGCCAATAGAGGTCTATTGCGTTGATTTTAAAGACGTTAGGCGCTAAAAGGGCGAGACTAAGTGGCTTTAATTATCCAGAATTCAGGTTACTGACATATAGTCATTGATTTTGATTACAAGGTTAAGCGAGAAATTGAAACAAATTGTCAACGGTAAGCTATCAACAGGATAACGCCCACAAAAAGCCTAGCAGATAAGATCTATTACCTGAAGTCGGTGACTGCACTGAGATTCAATGACATTGGCTTAATAAACTGATTGAAGAAGGTGAATGACGCAAATAACCGTCATTCCTATAAAGCGGAATTATTGAATGGGTAATAACACATCCTGTCCCCACTTTCGTGGAGGGCTGTCCGGTTAAGGTTATTTAAACCTGTCATCCTGACGAAAATTAACCTGTTTTCACGAAAACCGACGTCATCCCCATGGAAATGGGGATCTAAACTCACCAAGATTCCCGTTTGCACGGGAATATGAGGATACGCGGAGCTATTAGAATGAAAAGCGATGTTGAAAGTGACTAGTGCCGTTCTTTAAGATAGATATATTCACCATCGCAGCTTTCGCGCTTAGTAACCCTTTTCTGTAGAACATCCAGTTCGACAATTTCACCCGGGAAAATAAGATCTGGGTCTCGATCACCAAAGTATTTTGGATTCAATTCTTTCAACTTCTTGTACTGCATATCATACATTTTAGCAATTTTGGTTAGATAATCATTTTTCCTAACCGTATATTCTTCAACCACCACATCGTATTCACAGTCAACCAGCACTTGGATCGGGTCTATTAAAGGCGTTGGTTCTGGTAACGGTTCAACAACGACAACGGGTTCTGGCTCTACCTCAACGACAGGCTCAGCAATATACGTTTCGCTTTGCCCAAAATTGTATTTTAAACCAAGTTCATAAGCATAAAGGCTATTGTCCGTTAGTTTATGAAAGTAACGGTATCCTAGAACTAAGTCTAACGCCTCTGTGATGCCATACTCAATATTCAGTTTTGCCATCGCAACGGTATCGTTTTTATCATCGCTCCAATAAGCCATCGGACCCACACCTAGGTTTATGTTTGCATATTTAGATAATGGCAGCACGCCAACTATTGAAGCGCTATAGCCAATAAGATCATCGTTGCTGTTCGACAATACTGAACGCAGATTTGCCACACCTAATTCAGTTCGAAGATACGGGTTCCATTGGTAACCGGCATCAATACCATACGCAAATGTCTCCTTTTCGTCGTCTAAATCACTTAAAAAGAGTGCTTTGGGTGCCACATAAAAGTAGTCCTCTGAATATTGTTCAACGTTCTCATTTGCCCGTGCAAATTGAAGTGTAGAAACGGAAACAGCGGCTACCAGAAATAATGCTATTTTTGTTTGCTTCATATTAAATACCTAACCCAAATTCGATGATAAAAGAGCCAGAATAACGACCAGTATGAACGTCATCAAACTGCTGAGCCTTGTCATAACCAACCAGTATTTTGTATACAATTTGGTCATCGGTTTGTTGTTTCGGCACAGGTACGTTGCTCACATTGATGGTTGTACCATCCGTTACGATCTCTTGCTTTGAACAATATTGATCACATTTGATATCGTATTTAATGGTTGCACTGTTGGTCGCATAGTCTTCATGTTTAAGATAATAACCTCCGCCCTCTGGCCTAAAGGTCATATTGATACCCTTAACAAAATTCCCTGTAACGGTCACCTCAAACTCCGTCGGCTTGCCCTTCACCGTTTGGGTTGATTTGTCATACAAAGGTTCTATCACACCATTCAAACCATTTGATGGTAAAAATGGCCCGATATTTCTGATATCAACGTTATCGATAAAATCTATCTTAGTAATATTAAACTGTAGCGAGATTGGCATGGTCAGCACGCGGTAAGTAAGAATGTCGCCGCGATAATAGTAATAACGAAACGTAACATTCGTTGACCCGATGAAATTACCAACGCTAGACGCGGCTTTTAACGCCGTTTTTAAGGCCGATTCGTCTTTTAAACTAAAGATAGGTTTAACAAAGAAAAAAGGTGTTTGCCCAACAGAGTTGTGTTGAAGGTGCTTGCTACCTATGCATTGACCAGAATTCGGTGAAGCGGAATACACCGCAATCGTATTGCCCGAGACTGTCGTGTTTTTACAATGATTCTTCATCGTAATTGAAGAATCATTGTTTTTTGCCGTGAAGTTGGCCCCACTCCAGTTATATTCAAACCCTGATATATGAATAGGCACATTGATTGTAGTGCCTGATGCATCGTTACCTTTAAGCTTAATCGTAGCCTCTTGTGGTGCGGCCCCAGGGATCCAGCGTTCTGTTGGCGCTAAATTCGCGTATATCTCGGATATGGAAGAGGTAAGAAGCGAACTATTATATGCCATGCCAGTATCCCAAATAATCTGGTCACGCTTGTACTCTGCAGTAATCGTTACCGCACTAGCATTAACAGAAAAAAATACGAAGCAAAGAAGCATCCACTTTCTTATAAAATCCCGTGAACTCAAGCATGACTGCATTTTAAATTCATCCTTTATATTTAACGGTCAGTTTTTCTTTTGATTTTTCGTCATGGTTAACAACTGTCACATTTAAATCTTGTCCAAATGCATCCACTGGCAATGGAAAGTTTTTCAAGCGACCTTTAATAACGGTATATACGCTTCTGCATGTTCTTTTAGATTTATTTTGGCAATTATCCACCACGACACGAACCATCGTATTGCTTTTATTAAAAATGGTGATGTTTTCCCCATCGGTTTCAATGTCATATTCTAAAACAGCGTCTTTGGCTGGAATAATAAATATGGGGGCATAACCTATAAATACATTCATTTTTTGTTTATAGGTTTCATCATCCGGAACATAAGGCTTCGGTATAATCGCAATCTCAAAGGTTTTATCTTCGTTCAAATCACAGGCACTGCCGCAAATGGCTTTCACCCCTAAGCTTTTCGACCTGCCGGGTTCCAAAATAAGCTTATTATTGCTTAGTGCTATTGCCCATCTATCTAAGTTGCCTCTGGAGTACTCTATTTTTGAATACTCCCCTTTTTCGTCTGTTATTATTTCTCTAATGCTGGTTTCAATATAATAATTCGTCTCTTTATCATTGGTAAGAACATACGAACCATTACCTTTTTTATCTGAAACAATAAACATGGTATCGAGAAAAACGGCTTGTGACGCGCTAGAAAAAACGCTCAGTAAACCAACCAATAGTGCTATTTTTTTCATTCTTACCTCAAAATTCTAAATTATTTATTTAAACTGACATCAACGGGTTTTGTATTAGCAGCATATTGTAGTAACGAATCAATCGTGCGATTTTGTCGCATCGTTATTAACGTTTCGTCGCTATAAACGATATATACCGATGATAAATACTGCCCCTCAGCTAAATAAACCTTCACATGTGAGTCTTGTAAATCATCAATAACATTTAAAACATCGGTATCTGGATGGAAAACACCTAAGTGTTGTACGATTTTTTTGTCGCCGTTACTGTCTTCAAGCTCTTTTTTCTGACCAATTTTTAGATCTGGAAAACAATAATTATTGCCATAGTTCACCTTATCATTGTTGATTACATTCAACTGACAGATAAGCTGTTCATCCGATTTAAGGGTATAAGGCAGTTCGTCTATGACGGTTAAGTTATAGACACCATCAACCACGCTATTCATTTCAATACACCCTTCGCCTTGACAGCTTAGCGACGAAACAGGTTGATTAAATATATCCATAAACCCTGCAACAATTCTTTTTGCTTTGCCTACGGTTGCATTTACTTTTACGACGCTTCCCGGGTGCGCATAACCCACCACATATTTGTCGCCCGTGTTATACAGGTCGGCGATATCAGTATTAAGATCCATTTGATAATTGTCGTATGGTGTCAGACGTATTAACTCTTTGGTGTTATGGATGTAGTTCTTTTTGACGCCGCCGCTATTTGTTCGTCGAACGGTTAAATGCGCTTTTAGGTCATCACTATTATTCACCGAGCTGGAGTTGGTCGCGATATCGACTAAACCATAGGATTGTGATTTTTCTGATGTAAAGTAGACCTTATTGTTGGTCACGACTTGAGTGCTACTTAAGTCAGCAGACACGCCGTAGTTGTCATCAGAATCATAACTGGTATAGGCGCTGCCACTCACCCTTTTGTTGTCGTATTGACCTGAGATAGAGGCATCTGTTGTCGAATTATTACCACGACTTGTGCGGCTATAATTATTACCGACCTGACCATAGGCATTAAAGTTATCGGTTTCTATCAATCGATTCGCTGTCAGCGTATTTCGGAAGTTGTTAACCCCATCATTGTCGCCTGTGACCATCGAGTTATAAGATAAGCCTTGTTCTGGGTCAAGATCGATATTTACAGAAACTGATGCGCTCAGTTTATCTTCAAATGCGCGTGAATTATCTTTTAAATCATCGGTATAACCGACATTGAAGTCTAATCTGATGTGATTATTTAATTGGGTCGATAAACCCGCCGTGACATTCACATTTTCATAATCACTATTATAAGTAACATTGTTATTGTTACTGTAAGAACCACTTAACCGACCATAAGAAGCGTCTGCAATTGGAAAGCTCGTGCCCACATATAAACGTTCATAATCACCATAACCAAATAATGTAGAGGCGAGGTTATGTTGGTCGCTACCAATTAGCTTCTGGTATGACACAGAGAAGCTGGTAAACTGCAAGGTTGAATTTAGGTATTGCTCACCTGTTGTTGCGTGGTTATACGCCAGCTCAAATTGACTATCAAATGGCAACAATAAGGATGTGCCCAACAAGGCGATACCGCCTAATTCGCTTCCCGTTATACCCAAACCAACGGTGGCATAATCATTTACCTTTGAAGCGGCCAAACCTCTAGCAAAACCAACCTCTTCTTGCTTGTCTTCATTATCGTAGATCGATGACCCCTCGAGGGAGCCTGCGGCCAAAGAAAAATCAAATTCACCGTTTGATAAGGTATCATTCGATTGATTAAACACCGTGAACCTTTCGCGAGACACCACAGAATTGCCCGACGTAATTTCGACTACAACATCGTATATTCCATAGGGCAGTTCAGCGTAACCGAGTTGTTGTTGCCCTTGCTTCGTATTGCCACTAAATATAATTCTGTTATTGGTTGTATTACGAACCACTATTCGGCCGGACGTTGGCGCAAAATAGGCAAGGCTCTTCTGTTGGTTTTTCTTACCCAAAAGGAGTTTGTTGGAAGAAGCCACTTCAATAACACGTTCTCTAACATTATTTATTGAGCTGTTATTGCGTAAAAAATCTGTCGCGTTGAGCGAATCATAGCTTCTAAATTGGCCCACTCGCATTTGATAATTTTGATAGTCCAAATAATAGGCCATTTTATAAACATCAAGGTCACTCTCATTAACATCATATTGCGCATCAGCATGGACGTAGCCGTAGGGCAGCCCAACCACTAGTTCGTCATCAATTCTGACGTTCACGTCTTGATTATTACTTTTGCTGCTATAGATTGAGAAATGATTGATCAACGCGGCGTTCTTATCTTCTGAGCGTTGATACGTTAAAAGTTGTTTAAATTGGCTGTTATCGTTCAATAAATCTGGGTTAACAAAGAGTAGAAGCAGCTTGTTATCGTAATCAAAAATAAATTGATAGGTTTCTGGCATAACCAAGCAATCTAAAATATCGGGCTTACTACAGGCAAAATCTGTGTTTATGCCTAGGGCGAGGTCCGCCATGATGCCTTCTAATGCACTTGGGGTTAGTTGAGAGTTTACCAGCGCCTGATATACCTGTTGTTTTTGTTGTACTGAATCGGTCAATTTAATGGTGTTGTAGTTGACCCTAAGTGGCAACATGGCAAAATTTTCGTTGATATCACGAAAAGACACCTCTTCATTCGTAAATTCATAAAACGCCCCAAACCCTTCAGGAAAGCGCTCTGCCGTGTTGGCAAAAAGAGTGGATGAATTCAATAAGGTCATTCCGAAAAGTAAGGCAGAAGCGAATAAATTTTTCATATATTTAACCTAAAGCTAATCGTGAATGCTCCCTGACAAAACCGGACGTCATTATCACTCCCCGACGCGGGAACAGGTGCAAACGTTAGCATTACGTTATGGTTAGAGTTTTTGGTCGCACCCGTTTTATCGTTAAAATCTGTGATGGTTTTCGGTGTACCCAATGTAAATGCACCCGTCGCACTGGTTGCGTTTCCAATGAGTCCATCTAAATGAACAGTGGCCAGCTCTTCGTAGCCAGGAGCAAGCTTTGCGGGGTCGGCACTGAGCGTATCGATATAGCAAGCCGATATGTTTTCTTCCAACGTAAGTTGGTAACCAGAAGAAGAGGAGGCATCGGTATCGCCAACGGGGATGTCGGTTTCGATCTCCAGTTCAAACTCTCTATCCGCAAAGGTTTGTTTATTAGGGTCGTACATTAAGGTGACAGATTCAGGGAGCAACCTGAACGTGACAAGGTCAAAATTGTACATTTTTGATTTATCAACTTCAGTTTCAATCGTCAGTGTCGCCGTATGCTCTATCGCATGAACACTTAAAGGGAGCGCAACCAGAATCAATAATTTTGTGACTGCATTATTCATCTATGATCTCTACCGTTCGTCAAGAAATAAGGTGGTCAGCCTTAAACCGGCTATACCACCTTTACATAGCTGAAACTTATGCTGAGGTAGCCAAAACCGTTACAGCGATAGTGGCTTCACTACCTGCGTATTGGTCTATTTCTGCATGTGATGCTGTGTCAGACTTTATTTTCAACTCGATTGCACTGTCAGCAACTGTTAAAGCAGCCGCGGTACCAGAAGTAAGAACACCAGCACCGGTGATGCTTGCCATAAGATCTTGGTTGTCATAAATATTCCATGCGATACCTTGTATCTCGACGCCAGCAGCATAGAACTTCACATCATCCACGGCCCACGTTGCAGGTTGTAAAGCACCGACGATCGCGTCAGCTTCACTTCCCGGCGTAGTAACAGCATGTGTATAAACGTGACCTTCTAGATCGATAAGGTTACCAACCAAATTACCTTCGTCATCACGCATAAGCGAACCGACAGGAATGTTACGCTCGCCATCTTTACCGGTTATGATGAACGTACCATCTGGAATAGAAACACCAGGGATAACACCCTGCCATTGGGCCGTCGCTTCAGATGTATCACCTGTTGCTGCGTTGGCTGCAAAAGAGGTCATTAGAGCCAAGCTCAAAACTGAAATAACTTTTTTCATTTTTATATCCTTTAAATTACTTTAATTAGAAACATTGAAGGTTACCCGTACCGAAGTACCTAACCTGCCAAGAGTTTCGCGTTTTATAGATATTTAATGAATAGCACCGCGGTTTGAATATTTTTCCTGTTTGCTAACTTGTCAAAATAGGGTTCAGAAAAGTCGCCTTTTTCCCTAAGGGACAGACACTCTATTGAACTTCTCCTTGAAGGACAGGCGCCTTATGGAATGCAGATGGGTGAAGTGCCCAGATGGGTGAAGTGCCTGTCCTGATAAAAATCATAAAGATGTTGCTGATAAAGATGTGATGACAATGCGGACAATACTGCTGTTTCTTCTCTTAATTTGACTCGGATTTCTAATATGGTTAATTTGACCTTATATTCTTTTAACTCACTGGCTGTTCTAACAATGATTGTTTATGGCCATTGAAGGTAGTGATGAACATTACAAAGAAAAAACTCAGCGAAGCAGTAGAACAAAAAATTATCTCACCTGACCAAGCAAATGAATTGTTTGAGTTCTTACAAGAGCACGCTTCTGATTCTCCTCAGTTCATTTTCACTCACGTGCTTTATTATTTGGGTGGGTTCATTGCTATTGGTGCCATGACCTTATTTATGAATCTAGGCTGGGAGTCTTTCGGGGGCATAGGCATCGTTGCGATATCGCTTCTTTATTCGGCTCTAGGCATAAAGATGACGCAGAACTTGTCTAATAAGAATCTTCATATCCCTGCGGGTATATGCGCTACTTTCGTCGTTTGCTTAACCCCGTTAACCATTTACGGACTTCAACAATGGCTGGGGATCTGGCCTGATGACAGCGTTTACAACAATTATTACCGATACATTAAATGGCATTGGCTATACCTAGAACTGGGGACATTATGTGTTGGTGCTATCGTCATTTGGAAATATAAATACCCATTTTTAAATATGCCTATTGCTATCACTCTTTGGTTTATGTCGATGGACTTGGCTGTTATGTACTTTGGTTCTGATACATCATGGGAGATGAGAGAATTAGTCTCACTTTATTTCGGATTATTAATGATATTCCTCGCATTATGGATAGATCTGCGATCGCGAGGAAAAGCTGATTATGCATTTTGGATTTACCTTTGTGGCGTAATAGCATTCTGGGGAGGGCTTTCATTGCAGAATTCGGATAATGAGTTATCGAAATTCATCTATTTGTGCATCAATATTTTGATGGTTGAGGTTGGCGTAGTGCTTGTTCGCAGAGTCTTTGTTGTTTTTGGTGCGATAGGTAGTTGTATTTATCTTGGGCATCTTGCACAAGATGTTTTTGAAGACAGTTGGCTGTTTCCTATGGCTTTAACCGCTATTGGGTTGAGCATTATATATCTAGGGGTTCTTTGGCAAAAACATGAAAATGTTATTACTGAAAAATCACGACGCTTTCTTCCATTACCGTTAAGACAATTATTAGAAGATAAGTCATCGAGGCGCACATGATTCTGAAAATTCGTACCGTGTAATCATGGGTATCGGTTAACCACGTTTTGCGTCAATATATTATCAGTTGGTTCAGCCAGCATAAACTATCCGAGCGCAATAATCACTTTCCCACTAGCATATGTTACCTGCTATTTATGTGTACAAAGGAAGATAAACAGAATGGAATTAACCATCGGAAATACGCCAGACATCATCTCAAAAGCGCATTCTATTCGGCATCAAGTTTTTATTATGGAACAAGATATCCCTCAAGAACTTGATCATGATGGCCTAGATAATATTTCCAATCATGCGCTAGTAACAGATGATGACTCATTGGTTGCAACTGCCCGTCTGTCTGTAGACGACGTCGGCCACGCAGTATTGGCAAGGGTTGCCGTCATCGAACAGTACCGTGGTTCAGGCGTTGCTTCTAAAGTCGTCAGCGCTTTAATATCGTACGCTGATCAATGTGGATGTGTTTCAATTGAGATACATGCTCATGAATACTTAAGACGTTATTACGAAAAGTTTGGTTTTACATATGTACGGGATGTTGAAATGGTTGGAGATCATCAGTTAATCGAAATGAGAATCCAACTCGCACCTTCAGATTTCGAGTGAGATTGTTAAAAATAAGAGAGGAAGGTCATACACCCGAAAGCTGTAGAGTCATTCTGAGAAGCCTTCCATCGATACCTTCAATCGTTGACCTACCCTTACATTGGGTTTATCTGCCATGCTTTGCGTTTGACTATGTTTAAAGTAGGTTATAAGAAGACTGGAAGTAATATCGAAAGGCTCATCTGGTTTCAATTCAGTTATTTTTATTCTGTCTCCGAGAAAGAATGCATCCATTTGTCTCACCTCGGCCGTATTCATATTTAGTTTGAACAGGCCTAAATACCAGAAAACTCCAGATCCTTGATTTGACACTGAAAATGGAGCAGAAAACACCATTTCCTCGTCGACGCCTTTAAGATTTAAAGTGGTGATTTTATAGTAGTCTACACCGACTAGACCATATTCTTCTCCATCTTGATATTCCCCAATAGCAAGGTGGAAACCATCATATTCCTTTATATCCGTTAACCTCACTTCGGCGTCTGAATCAGGTAACTGTACCTGCCAGTAATTGTCGGTTTTAAAATTAAATAACGTCAACATTACGTTGGTATCGTTACTTGTTTCAAAGGGGACAACTTGCCCATCCGCTTCCACGACATAGATATCATCATTAGTGAAATTAAAGCGAACTATTCCAGCAACAATGACTAACGTAATAACAATTAAAATCACAAATATTATTTTTTTCACCATAATATATCCTTGTGTTTTAATGATTTATTGTCAATTTCGTTAGCCCAAGTATAACACTAAGCTGACACCCTTTAACTCTTATTGTTCCACCTTATATTCGGTCGCTGCAATGTATTAATTACTGCCATGAATCGTAGTCAACTACCGGTTTTGCATCAATACTTACGAAACGGTTTAACAAGAATAGGGGGATTCTCAATGAGAACTCATGAATTCTATTTTTCTGACGTTTCGAGCCTTTATTTTATTTATAACGCTCAAATACCGCATCGATAAATCCATCTGATTTCATTTGTGTCATCGCTTGATTCACTTGTTCAATATAGCTTTCACTCACGTTATCCTTGTTGAAAAGCATATACGTTGGCCAAACAAGGACGACCAAATTATCAGTATTTATATCAGAACGCTTAACAATATCGATATTTTCCTCGAGCCCATTGCTCTTTAGATAATGCATAACTGGTAGGTAATCGCCAACAAACAAATCAATTCGATCACCTAAAAGCATATCGACACTTTGTTTCGTGGACTTTGAATCACTTACCCTCGAAAACTTATTCTCATTAAGGGCATCCTTAAAGTTACCACTCCCATATAAATAGCCGAGCCTAACCGCTATAGAGTAATTTTTTACATTATTAAAATGGGGGTTCACTTGTATTTTTGCATTTCTTTTTTTGAATAATACGTACTTTTGCAATATAAGAACGTTTTCACCATACCTCCCCCACTGCTGTCGTTCTTCATTTTTTCCTGCATTAAAAAGAATATCCCCTTGTCCTGATTTTACCGAGTAAACCGCCCTCTTCCATGGTAAAAAAGTAAAATTGATACTATTCCCATTCGTTCTTCGAACCGCTTCTTCAATAATTTCTACGGCTATGCCCTGTGCCTTTCCATCTACTGAAAATTCATAAGGCGGATATTCAAGCGTGACTGCGTTTAAAGCCCTAGACGCTGAAAATGCGTTGGATGTGATTAGTAAAGCGATAACCGCAATAAAAACATGTCTGATCTCAAACGTTAATCGGAAACTCCATCGGGAAAACACTGCGTATATCCTTCAACGTCATATTTCATCGTTAAAGTATTATTCCGATTCGCCCAATAGTCAATTAGATAGCTAACAAAACAACACATTGATAACCATTTGATAAACAACTAGTTTCATCAAATTATTTATGCAGGCTTCATAATAGAGCTATTGAGTACGAATATATTACGGGAAACAACATTTCATTTAGGACAGCATCAGAATACCAATCAATGTGGTCCCGATACTCACCATGAATAGACACCCCAACAGATGCGTTTTAGCGAATTATTCGCTGCATTAAAAATTCGAATACAGCACGCAAGCCCAAGTAAAAAAAGCTAAAATCAAACTAAACAAGACAGCAGCAGATCCCATATCTTTTGCTCTTCCTGACAAATCATGATGCTCTGAGCCTATCCTATCGACTACAGCCTCTATCGCTGAGTTTAACAACTCCACGATAAGCAGCAGTACCAAAGGAGCAACAAGTGCAAGTTTCTCGTATAGAGATATAGGGAGAACCAACGCGAGGGGACAGGCGATAATAAAAACGATAATTTCTTGTCTGAAGGCCGCTTCATTTTTCCACGCAGCTTTCAGACCTTTCATTGAATAATAATAAGCTAAAACTAGACGTTTTAAGCCTGTATTTCCAGGTTTCACTGTTAAGTATCTCGATTGCAATAGAATGTCTACATAACCACTATAATACGTCTTAAAATGTGAATAAAATGTGCAGATAACCTACAAAATAAGATCTGCACCTCTATAGACATCAAAACTCTTCCGAAACGCTTGTCCCCTTAGACCAACTAACTTAGCAAACTAATCATCCGTCCGATGTTCGACAGCTAGAAAAAATGCTCATATCTTTATTAATGCTTGATGTGCCTACGGATGCAAAATCAATTAATGAATGAAACAAATTGTCTTGTGATACATGTTCATTTTCCCCTTTACTCTTCAGACACTGACGATTGATTTTATAGGCTTTTTCAAAAGCACTATCCATCCATAAAAACCAAGGTACGTGAGTTTGTTCATTAGGCGCTAATGAGTAAGGTGTTCCGTGGAGATAAAGGCCGTTTTCTCCTAATGACTCACCGTGATCCGAAATATACATCAACGCAACATTATATTGGTCTCGGTATTTTTCTAACTTCCCAATTAGCTTGGCGATGATGTAATCTGTATGCGCGATAGTATTGTCGTAAACATTAATTATCTCTTCGTCTGAACAGTTTTCGATATCACTTTGATTGCACGCTGGCGTGAATAATTCTTGATTTTTAGGGTATCGTTTCCAATATGTTGGCCCGTGACTTCCTATAATATGGAACGCCATAAGCTTATTTTTCATCTGTTTTTTTCTCATATTTCTGTCAAACTCTTCTAACATTACCTCATCAGTACAGACGCCCTCTGAACAATAATCTGGGTAGTCATTCGGGGTTATCTCTCTTTTATCCAAGTGCTTTGCCACTGATTTATCACCTCCATCGTTTTCTACCCACACCACAGATGTTCCAGATCGTTTGATAATATCTAAGGCATTATCTTGTGCATTCGCCCTTTCTTTACGGTAATTGCTTCTATTTAGGTTAGAGAACATGCAGGGTAACGAATGTGCGGTTGCAGTACCGCATGATGAAGTATCTTTAAACGAAATAATGCCTAGATTTTCTGTGTATGGATTTGTATTTCTTGAATATCCATTGTAGCTAATATTTGAAGAACGGGCCGTTTCGCCAACTACAAGAACAATCAATGATGCTTTCCCATTTTGAGCTGGGATTATTTTCGCATCTTCACCAATTATTTTGTATTCAAGTGGGGTAGTAAAAAAAGTGTTTTTTATATATTTCGCTGAGTAATATATGTGACTAGGTGTGATCATTCTATTTAAGTAAGCGTTATTTCGCCCGACCGATGCATAATTTTTGTACGACATGATGAAAATAATCGTAATAATGAACAATGCCGAAATAATTATGGTTAATTTATTAATAATATTTCTTTTTAATGATTTATTACTTTTGAAGGAGGTTCGCGCGATTAAAACTGATGGTATAATTCCAAGAATTAACACGTATAAACAAGATATCCAGTTTACATATGAGAATAGCTCACCACTGTTCGTCTCAAAAACATTTTCTATCATGCTATAATCAAACATTACGCCATATTTATAGGTCGCATAGCTTGCCATAGCTGATGTTATTGTTAAAAAAACAAAAAATGGCTTTCGAAAATAAGGAATATTAAATATTGAAAAAATGAGCACAAATGTAGCACTCAGCAGCAAAGGGCTAAAATACGCGAAGGTTGGATTTCCATGTTCGGAAGCTAGTTGAACCAGTTTTGTTACCACGGGGATATTGAGAACAAATCCAAAGTATAATGACATAATAGTAATAAAATAATCACTACTGATCGAAATTGGTGTCTTAGTAATAGTTTTGAAACTTGTCATGAGAATTACAACAGCACGTCTTTTATAAAAATCAGAATGCTAAGATAAAAGAGGCAGTGTGAATAAAATGTGTAAGCTTGGTTCACCTAAAGGATACATTGTTACTCTATTTTAAAAAGCTCAAGTTGAAACATTTGATTAAATACAAAGACATGGCACGCGCAAGGATAAGAGGACACACGCCATAAAGGCTTAGTTAAAGAATGCATTTATACTTAATCAATCTCAAATTATGTCAATTGAGATAGCTTCATTTCCTTTAAACGTTATCTTATCCGTATCAATTTTCATTACATACGGATTGCCTCATGACTACCGCCCGAAAACAATTGGTCTCCATTGAATTGACACCCTATTACCATTGTGTTTCTCGCTGTGTTCGACGTAGTTTTTTATGTGGTGTCGACCCGTATACTCAGCAGAGCTATGAACATCGTCGCTCTTGGATTGAACATAAAATTGAAGCTCTGTCTCAACTTTACTGCATTGATATCTGCGCTTACGCCATTATGAGCAACCATTATCATTTGGTACTGCATATGAATCGTGATGAGGCTCTCGGGTTGTCTTCTAATCAAGTAATTGAGCGCTGGCAACTCAGTCATAAGATGCCCGCATTGATTCAACGTTGGCTTTCCCACCAAATAACAACTAGAGCAGAAGAAAAGGAGTGCCTAAAGATTATCGAATCATGGCGAAATCGTTTATGGGATTTAAGTTGGTTTATGAAAGAACTCAATTTCGATATTGCCTTGAAAGCGAATCAAGAGGACAACTGCAAAGGGCATTTTTGGGAATGTCGTTTTAAAAGCCAAGCTTTATTGGATGAGCAAGCACTCTTGGCAGCCATGGCTTATGTCGACCTTAACCTACTAAGAGCTGGTACATCAGAGACACCTGAAACCTCAGAATTCACGTCAATAAGAATCAGGTTACAGGCATTAAAAGAGCAAAAAGAGAAAGCCCACTTCCTGTTCCCTTTCGTCGGTAACTCAACCAATAAGATCATTCACGGCATTCCTTTCCGATTGGTGGATTATATTGAGTTAGTTGATTGGACAGCACGACAGTATCGAGAAAATAAGGCAACGTTAAAGGCGTCACTCCTGCCTATATTACAAAGGCTTGATATAGCGCAGACTACCTGGCTTAAAGCCTGCACGCAATTAGAACGATACGGCGTAACCGCCGTTGGATGTCATTGCCACGCAGAAACCGCAAAGTTACATATGAAAAAGGCAAGGATTCATCTTTTTCGGTTGGATAATTAAATTTTCGACCTAACTTATCACCTCAATATTCTCGACTTGCTTTTGTTAGCCACCTCTTATGCATTTCAATCCACTTACCATCAATATTTGCCGAACATTCGACCATATTTCATGTAGAAAGTTTGCAGCGTCGCCTCAAGAACCTCATTCATCGATTTTTTGTTGAGGTGTGTGTCCCGATTAAAAAGCAAAAAAGCAATTAAAAACCACCATTCATCGATTTGTTGTTAGGTGTGTGTCCCGATTAAAAAGCAACATAAACTAAAAGTCAGCCTCAACGAACGCTTCAATGCGTCCGTTGAGGCTGACACAACTATTACCCTTTTTGACTTATCGCATATAGACGTTGTGCTTGGTCCATTGACTCTTGGCTTACAGAGTTAAACACTTCCGCATCTTCCGCATTTTTATTCGATATATGGCGAATACGTTCTGCTAATTCATCGACACTCTCGGTCACCTTCGCTTGTTCTTCTGTCGCAGCAGCAATGCTCGTGGCTCTGTCTCTAATGTCATTGAAAGCAGTAACAATACTTTCATACTGAGTCCGAGTATTGTTAGAACGTTCATTAACCGTTTGAGACAACTCCCTACAACTATCAATTACACCGACACCGTCTTTGGCAGCGCCTTGTAGCTTCTTAATCATGGTTTCAATTTCAACCGTGGATTTTTGTGTCCGACTCGCCAACGTCCTTACTTCATCAGCGACGACCGCAAACCCTCTGCCATATTCACCTGCACGTGCAGCCTCAATCGCGGCATTCAACGCCAACAGATTCGTCTGTTCAGAGATATTCATAATCACATCAAGAACGGAACCGACCTCTTGGGAATCCTGTGATAATTGCTCTATCGTTTTCGATGCATCACTTAGATTGGTGAATAATTGATTGATAGACTCACCGCTACTTTCAATTAACTCGAATCCGCCATTGACTAACTCGGCTGAATTTTCCGTAATATTGGCAACAGACACAACATTTTGGGATACATCCGTTGCCGTGGCAGACATTTCATTTATCGCGGTAGCCAAAGTATGGTTTTCATCCATTAATAAACTGGCTCTTTTCGTTGCAGACATACTCAATTGATTTATAGATTCTGCATTATCTTTGACTTTTTCTGCCTCATTTTGAACCTTGGATAAGATATCAACCAAATTGTCACCGTAATCATTAATAGCAGAGCAGAGTTGACCCATTTCATCCTTACTCTTCACATCCAATTTATTGTCCATATTACCTTCGGACAACATTCTAACCTGTGCTGTCGTGGACTTGATTTGGTTAAGCAATCGATTTCCAGCCAACAGTAAAATAGCCACAAAGACAATAATTAGAGATACAAAAGAAGCATACAGAGCTTTGGTGAGAGTGTAGACAGATTGCATTGCCACACTGGCAGGTAGAATGATACCAGAACGCCAACCTTGTTCAGGTAGGGTATAGGTGACCAGAATTGAGGAGTCATCAGCAATTACCCCTTCGCCAAGCTCAATTGGTTTATCATCGTTACGGTTCAGAGCAGTAACAAACGGCTTTAAAGAAGCGTCACTTTGCGCTACATCTTGCAATGTTTGCATCGATAAGTTTTCAGATCGTAGCATTGGGATTGAAACCAACTGTTCAGACTGATCAACAATAAACCCAAAAGAACCACTCGATTTATTCTCTTCCATAAGAAGACCATCTAACCCAGCAAGTTCAACATCGATCGTCGCCACTCCCCAGAAACTGCCTTCTCTTTCTATTTCAACTGAACAGGTGACCATTTGAGTATTTGAGACTGTATCGGTATATACCGCCGACCAAACACATTCACCAGGTTCAGTTCCTTTCGCATCTTGATACCAACTTTCTTGTTGATAAGGGCTGCTAGATGGCGCGTTATAATCATCTAATAACTCAAAACGACCCGGACTAGATTTCGCCCAAAAGAGTGAGGATTTGTCTTCACCTGCGATTAATTTATTAGGCTCAGGCCAGATACCACCGCCTGCGACACCCGTTCCACTTGCAATCAATGGCTCTAATTGACTGATAAATTGAGATGTTTCTAAAGGTAAAATTTCTGCCAATGATGCTAAGTTTTTGGTCAATACCGCAGTTTTAGCGAGTTCTTTAGCAACAATTTCTCCTGTGCTTTGAGCTTTAAGTTCTGCGTTTAAAATAGATTGCTGACGAATAACGGGCGTTACAAAGTATTGGATGATAACAAACAACACCAACAATGCCGCGATTAATAAAGAGATACTTCCTGCAAGTAACTTATGACGAATTAACACTGAGCTATTCCTCTACTTAATAAACAGAATGAATGTTAGTACTTAACGACTTCTCATTTATGCGCTTTGTACGTAAGTTTTCCTCTGCAAAGACTGATACCCAAACTAATAGTACCGCAGCGTAATATATGCTGCTGTTATGTTTGTTTATACTAGCGATTTATTTAGGAAAAAAACTTGATGAATACCTCTTTTGCTTACTTATTCACAATTAACAACATCTATCTTGAATTAATGCGATGAGCCTCTTAAATAGGATGAAGTCTAAGTTAATACTCCGCTTAAAAAACCTTGTTATCTGTCTGCGGTCATAGTGAATTCTTGATGTCCAGTATGCTCATCAATTTGCTCACTTATTACAATAAACCCTTGAGACCGATAAAAAATGAAACTTGGCTCATTCTCTTTGTAAACAGAAAGCGTCAGACTAGTCCTTTGCCTTCTCCCATGACTCATTATTTGCTTACCATGAGCACTCCAGCCGGGACACACACCTTTAGGAGCAAACTTAAGATTGTGTAATATATAAATTTTCATCCATCTCTAGCGTTAATCATCGGGTGGATTGATATCGGCTAGCTGCATATATCTAGTAGATACCATATACTGTTGAACATATATTTTAATCACCATTAATATCGAGCAAATCATGGAAGTCGAACTACTGGAAATTCGAAATTTCATCTGCCAATACCCACCTTTTGATCAACTGCCTGAAGAAGCGTTAATCGAAGTGGCAAATAGCGTAGAGATCTCATACTACCGAGCGGACAGTATGATCATTGAATTTGGTGATAAAATACACGATCTCTACATGATTCGTAGTGGCGTAGTAGAGGTATATCGTCGTACTGGTGAGCTTTATAACCGTCTTGATCAGGGTGGCTTATTTGGGCAAATGGGGCTGTTAACGAATAAGAAAGTGCGTTTCCCAGCCAAGTCGCTGAAAGACACCCTTTTATACTGTATCCCAGAAAAAATATTTGAAGAATTCTGCGAACGCTTTGACACCTTTGCAGATTTTGTTGAAGTAGAAGGTAGTATTCGATTACGGCAAGCGGTTGAAGATAATAGTGATGATGCCAATTCACTGACTACGTCAAAGGTAAAGACCTTACTTAGTGGCGAACCAGTGATGTTACCTACCACGACGACCATTCGAAACGTCGCTAAAATAATGTCAGAAGAGAATGTTTCAGCAGCACTCATCAATGACCCAAACCTCGCAGATGAAGGTGGTGACAGCTTTGTTGGTATTATTACCGAACGCGATCTCTGCGCAAAAGTTATCGCGCAAGGGTTAGATGTCGACACCCAAGTGGTTGAAGTGATGTCTACAGAACTTATTTCATTGGATCACAACGCCTATATTTTTGAAGCCATGTTACTCGTGCTTCGTTACAACGTTCACCACCTGCCCATTCTAAAAAACAAACAACCGATTGGTGTTATTGAAGTCACCGACATCATTCGCTACGAATCTCAAAACAGTCTGTTGATTGTCAGCAGTATTTTCCAACAAAACAGCATCGAAGATCTGATTGTGCTATCTAGCCAACTCAAAGATTGTTTTGTCCGTATGGTCAATGAAGATGCCAACTCACACATGGTAGGGCGAGCCATGTCGGAAATTGGTAGAAGTTTTAAACAACGTTTTCTTGAACTGGCCGAAGAGAAACTGGGGCCACCGCCCGTACCTTACTGCTTTGTAGCTTTAGGCTCTATGGCACGTGATGAACAGCTTATTGTTACCGACCAAGATAATGCCATTATTCTCGATAATGAGTACCAAGAGTCCCTGCATGGTGACTACTTTAAAGAGCTAGCCACCTATGTTTGTGATGGTTTGGCCGCGTGCGGTTATACCTATTGCACGGGTGACATTATGGCAACGAATCCTGAGTATCGAAAAACACAATCTCAGTGGGAAGAGTGTTTTTCTAGTTGGATTGAGAATCCAAACCCAAAAACGCTGCTTAATTGCTCCATCTTTTTCGATCTCTATGGTGTGTATGGTAGACCAAAATGGGCTGAGCAGCTAAACGCGTTTATCCTTAGAAAAGCGAAAAAGAATAACCGTTTCTTGGCCTGCCTTGCGAGAAATGCAATAAACCGCACACCTCCGCTAGGCTTCTTTAAAGACTTTGTGATGGAAAAAGATGGCCGTCACAACAACTCCATTAATTTAAAAAGACGAGGTACAGCACCTTTAGCTGACCTGATCCGTGTACATGCTCTTGCTATCGGGTCCCAATCACAGAATTCATTTGATCGATTAGAAGACATCATTGAAGCGGGGATCTTGCCTCCATCAAAAGGTAAAGATCTGCAGCATGCAATGGAATTCATCTCCTTGGTTCGTATTCGCCACCAAGCGTTAGACATTAAGGCTGAACAAGAGCCCGATAACAATATTGAGCCTGAAAATATGTCCGATTTTGAAAGACGTAATCTAAAAGATGCCTTTTTAGTTTTAAGCAGTGCACAAAACTTTTTAAAGTTCCGCTACAGTGCGAATAGCATGAAGGGGTAACCAATGCAAAATCTCAATTACCAAGAGATCCTAAACTGGAAGGCTTTTTTACATATAAAATCGTCGGAGAGTAAAGATAACCGGCTAACCAATTTTTATAATGCCAGCACTTACCATGGTGACACCCAGCTTAAGGATATTGAATTCGTTGCTTTAGATTTCGAAACTACGGGTTTAGACGCCAATCAAAATAGCATTATCAGTATTGGTTTGGTCCCTTTTACCCTGCAACGAATTGCTTGTAGATCAGCGAAACACTGGTTTGTCACACCAGCAGACAAACTCCAAGAAGATTCGATAATAATTCATGGCATTACCCATTCCGATTTGAAAGGTGCACCTGATTTGTTACGTATTTTGGAACAGTTATTGGATGAGCTAGCTGGAAAGGTTGTGGTGGTACATTATCGCAGAATAGAACGTGACTTTTTTGACGCGGCACTTCGCGGTTTGATTAATGAAGGTATTGTTTTTCCAGTTATTGATACTATGCAAATTGAAGCAGACATTCAAAAAACTCAACCTAAAAAAATCATGGATTGGTTTAAAAATACTCGTCCAATTTCGATTCGACTTGCCAATAGCCGAACACGTTATAACCTACCCACCTACCCTCCGCACGATGCCTTAACCGATGCCATAGCGACTGCTGAGCTATTGCAAGCGCAAATTCATTACCATTTTAGCCCTGATACACCGATTAACAAGTTGTGGTTATGACAATTTACCAATAAAAAAGCCGAGTGAATAATTATCACTCGGCTTCTAGTTTTATCTATCAATTCAGACAATTAATAAGGACGTTTCTCGGTCCGTAAGCCCATAAGCAAACTTACACACATCACCAACAAAATAATGGTGAATGGCAAGGCGGTCGAAATAGCGCCGGCTTGCAAGGCTTGAATGGCTTCAGTACCACCTACCCAAACAAGAGCCGCGGCAATAGCACCTTCAATCAACGCCCAAAATACGCGTTGAGGAACGGGTGCATCCACTTTGCCACCTGATGTGATGCTATCAATAACCAGTGAACCGGAATCGGATGACGTCACAAAGAAGACCAACACTAATACCACGGCCAACATAGACAGAATACTGCCCATTGGCAATGCGTCAAACATCTGGAACATGGCAAGCGGTACTTCTGTTAACCCTTTTTCGCCTAACGTACCAATATTATTAGTAACTTGATTTATAGCCACACCACCAAATACCGACATCCAAAGCGTCGTAACTACCGTTGGAACAATCAATACTGCCGTTACGAATTCACGTATAGTACGGCCACGTGAGATACGAGCAATGAACATACCGACAAAAGGTGACCATGAGATCCACCATGCCCAATAGAAAACAGTCCAGCCATGCATCCAAGCTTGATCTTCACGACCAACTGGATTACTTAACGGAATAATATTTTCAATATACCCCATGACAGTTGTAGGTATGGTTCCCATAGATACTGCAGCAGTCAACATGGCAACAAACACCAATAACGCTAGCGCGAGAAGCATATTGATATTACTGATGATTTTTACTCCACCATCAATACCACGAACCACTGAAACAACCGCTAGTAACGTCACGACGAAGATAATGATAACTTGCAACGTTAAGTCATTATCAATACCGAACACATGGTGAAATCCACTGGCGGCTTGTTGAGCACCGAGTCCAAGTGATGTAGCAAGACCAAATAGAGTGGCGAGTACGGCTAAAATGTCAACGATATGTCCCGGCCAGCCCCAAGTACGGTCGCCTAGAATGGGATAAAAGACTGAACGCATAGAGAGCGGTAAGCCTTTATTGTAAGCAAAGAACGCGAGCGAAAGAGAGACAACACCGTAAATGGCCCACGGGTGAAGTCCCCAATGGAACATGGTTGCACCAAGCGCAAGCTTGGCCGCTTCTGGTGTGTTAGCAGCAACATTGAGTGGCGTTTCGTACCATCCGGTAAAGTAAGCAACCGGTTCTGCAACTCCCCAGAACATTAGACCGATACCCATACCTGCCGCAAATAACATTGCTATCCATGACATCATCGTATAATCGGTTTTTGCTTCGTCTCCGCCTATACGGATTTTTCCATATGGCGAAACTATCATTGCCAAACAAAAAACAACGAAAATATTGGCTGACCACATAAATAGGCCATCAAAAGCACCAATTATTTGCCACTTTAATCCGTCCAATACAGACTTTGATGTTTCCGGTTCAACCAGCAAAATTGCAATTAAAAAGAGGCCGATTAAGGAAGCGCTGATCCCAAAAACAGGATTATGTACGTCAAAACCCCACTTCTGAATATTATCTTGTCCGACCGTGTAGTCGGTATTATTAATACTGTATTTATCTTTTTTGGTATCCATTGGTCCTCATTTAGAAAAATTTCCATTTGATTGTGAAGGTCTATTGTACTTCATTCGAACCGTACTTTCTAAAATTGTTACCTAAACAGATTAATTCTAACGCGAGTTACCATGTAAATGTTCTTGATTTTTCTTCAGTTCTCCGTCTCTTCGTGTAGCTAAATAAGCGATTTTTTGCTCATCGCTCTATGCCCTATCTAACCTTACACAGCACTCATCAAGTCCATTGACTACATCACTAATGATTATTTTATAAAATATCCATTTAATCTTAATTAAACAAAGACTTACACTATAAACTGTTAGCCGCATTAACTAAACATGCAAAAAACTAATAATCAAGATGAATACTTAGAGATTGTTCATGATCTCTGGAAAATTACTGGGAAAATTACTGGGACACACACCTTCAAACCAAACTAACGGGACACACATCTTAAATTTCATATCAAATCTATCGCATTTATCGTTTCATTCAGAAGAAAGGCGAAGCGTTCTGACGTAACGCAATAATTCATCTAAATATGCCTGTCTCTTAAATATCCCCTGCCTGTCTCTTAAATATCCCCTTAAATATCCCCCCCTCAAAGGTGTGTATCCCCTTGAGTCCTAAATCATCCCAAAACACTGCGTATTGAGTTGTCAAAAACGAAAATTTAATACATCCGTTAACACTCCCACCCCCTTGATAAAAGACACTCATAAGATGGATATAATACGAAATATCCATCTTATACTTCTTTCAAACGAATAAAATCGAAAAATTACCCCTTATATTTACAGGGTTAAAATGTTGCTTAATAGTTGCAATATTGTGTTTACATTTCATTTTTTTCGTGAAAGAGTCACCTTATTATGTTCCAGTTATTTAAAAAAAAGCAGCTGAAAATGTGGCCGCCATCGCGTAAGGTGAAATTGAGCAGAAAGATGCAAAAATACTTAATATAGATCACGGAATTTAATGCCTAAGTGCTTTAATTTCGCCTCGAAAAGACTTTTTCTTAATTTATGCAGAGGTAGAAATGCTAGAACTAATCATTGGATTGGTAATAACAATTGGAGTGGGTTACTTCATTGTAAAAGGTTACAGACCAGCAGGAATACTGCTTACAGCAGGTTTGTTACTCCTGATTTTAACAGGGTTACTTGGCCATACGGTTTTACCGGCCAAAATCGCTTCAACAGGTAATTATTTCACAGATTCGCTAGAATTCATTAAGTTTATGCTGAAGCATCGTGGTGGTGGTTTAGGCATGCAAATCATGTTGCTTTGTGGTTTTGCGGCTTATATGACCCATATTGGTGCAAATAATGTGGTAGTAAAACAATTTTCAAAACCTTTAGCTGTCATTAAATCACCTTACATTCTTTTAGTTGCTGCCTACATTGTTGCCTGCTTAATGTCTCTTGCTGTAAGTTCAGCAACAGGTCTTGGTGTGCTCTTAATGGCAACGTTATTCCCGATGATGACGGCAATGGGTATCTCCCGTCCAGCTGCTGTCGCCGTTTGTGCTTCTCCTGCTGCCATCATTCTATCTCCGACGTCTGGTGATGTTGTGGTTGCCGCTGAAAAAGCCGGCATGGCATTGGATGTCTTTGCTGTTCAAACAGTACTGCCAGTATCACTTTGCGCCATTGTTGTCATGTCTGCTGCTGCCTATTTTTGGAACAAGTATTTAGACAAAAAAGAAAACACACCAATGGAAAAAGTAGATATCTCTACTATGGAAGTTAAAGCACCAGCGTATTACGCGGCGCTTCCATTCCTTCCTATCTTCGGTGTATTTTTGTTTAACGGCAGAACGATTGAAGGATTGAGCCTAGACATTTATACCATTGTTGTTTTGTCTATTTTTATAGGTGCTATGGTCGATTACATAACCAAAGGATTTAAAGGTAGAGAAACGCTAGAAGATATGGATTCTTGCTATGAAGGTATGGCGGATGCTTTCAAAGGTGTCGTCATGCTATTGGTTGCGGCGGGTGTATTTGCTCAAGGCCTAATGTCTATCGGTGCGATTGATAACCTTCTTCACCTAGCTGACCAAGCAGGCGCAGGCGGTGTTGCTCTGATGCTTCTATTAACTATATTGACCGTTGCTGCGGCAGTCGCAACTGGTTCTGGTAACGCACCGTTTTATGCGTTCGTTGAACTCGCACCAGCATTAGCCGATAAACTGGGTCTAAACCCAGCCTTCCTGATTATTCCAATGCTTCAGGCATCGAATTTAGGTCGTACTATTTCACCGGTTTCTGGCGTTATTGTCGCGACATCGGGTATGGGTAAGATCAGCCCATTTGAAGTAGTAAAAAGAACGTCGGTACCCGTGTTTGCAGGTCTAATCACCGTGATTATAGGAACGGTTGTCCTTGTACCTATGATGGCCAGTTAATCTAGATTAACGAAAAGTGAATTGTTAATAATAAAAATGCTAGTCAGATAACTGACTAGCATTTTTTATTGGCCTAATTTCAACTACAACGTTTTAAATAATATCAATCGTAATGTCTTTAAACTGATAAAGCTCACCACCAAATTCTGCACTAAACGCTTTGGCATCCTCTTGTTTGCTAAAACTGCCAAGCGTTTTACCCATCGCACCCTTTTGGCTAGACCCGATAACAAACCACGCTGTTTTAGCATCGATAAAATACTCATCGTTTGGTTTCTGCCATGGTGTCTGGCTCATATCATGCACAAAAACTTGTTTAACCTGTCTTTCATTCTCAGGCTGTAACAAATACGCAAAGAGATCTCGCGTTGAGCAGAATTTCATTACATCATCGCGATCCGTTTGATACGCCTCGCCTTTAGGTCCCGGATAATTAGAAATGATCATGCCACAAAGATGACACTCATCACTGTTTTCTATCGCGACGGCTTGTTTTAACATTTTTTCTTGAGAGGTCTCGCCGCAGCCAATCAGTCCAATACACAGGGCAAGTAATAGAGTCCATTTTGTCGTTTTTGCTTTCATCATTTCATGCCTCTTATAAATTTTTTTGTCTAAAAATAATTAATGTAATACCCAAAGGAATAACTACCCATGCCACCATTGCGCTGAGTAACCTACTGGTAGAGAAACTGCTATTGATTGCCACTGCAAGTACGCCATTAACATCGTTGCTGCTCAGTGACGACAAATTGATTAATCGAAACAAGTCAGCAGGGTTAAACATCATCAACTGAACCAAGCCGTGTTGGGTTATCACTTCACTAGAACCCACCAACAGTCCCAGCAATACGAGATCGAAAAAAAGAACAAAAAACAACCATATGATCAATGCAATACCTGCGGCTTTAGACTTCTCAGAAACCGATACGCTGATGATATAAGCTAACGCAACAAAACAAAGACCTAGCAGACTGGACGTAACAATAAAGAGACTGAATGAACGACCCACGTCTTGCATATCAGTCGTGACGCTTAGCAATACAGCCGCACTGCCGAAGCCCAAAATGGTGGCGAGAGTAATAATACTGCCTTGCCCTAAGAACTTTCCTAATAATAGCTGTCCATGGCTAATTGGATAAGTCATTAACAACAACAATGTTCCTGACTCATGTTCGCCAACAAAACTGTCGTAACATAGCAGTAAAGCGATCAAAGGAATGATAAAAACGGATAGACTTGAAAGGCTCGCAATTGTCGTAGACAACGATGGTGAACCAATATGACCCGATGCCACACTTCCATAATAGCTCAGACCGATTGAAAGCAATGAAAAGATGAATGTGATTGATACAAACCACCGATTTCGCAAACTATCCTGAAATTCTTTTAATGCCACGGCAGTTACTGGGCTCATATTACCCCCTTATTATTATGAGTATTTTCGTCCGCCGCCGCCAATCGCAGATAATATTGATATATCTGTTCTAGGTTCGCATTCTCAACCTGTATATCATCGAGTGCGTCGTAATCTAATAGTTGTTTTAGCACGTTTACTTTGAGTTCTTGCGGTATGTGTAATTGCGTTGCGTCCACAATAAATTGGCTTAGATTTTCATTCTGTCCTAACGCACCATTGATCCCTTGAGTTTTTATGACCACGGGTAAGTTCGCTTGCTGCCTTAATTCATCTAATGTACCTATCGCGATCGACTTCCCGTTGGACAGTATCATGGCGCGATCGATATGCTGCTCGACGCCTGGCAATACATGCGAACACAAAATAATACTTGCGCCCTCATTTCTAAGTTGGTCAACACTCAAATAGAATTCTTGAGTGGCAATAGGGTCAAGCCCAACCGTCGGTTCATCCAATAGTAGCAGTGTTGGCTTACCCAAAAATGCCTGCGCTAAACCTAGGCGTTGTCTCATCCCTTTTGAATAGGTTTTTACCTGCCGATGCATCGCGTTTGATAATCCTACTTTTTCGAGAAGCGGACTAACCTGCCCTTTTGGTACAGATTTTAAACGTGAGAAATAGGTCAGGACCTCATGCCCAGTCAATTGTTCATAGAAACTGACATTCTCTGGTAGATAGCCTATCTCTTTTCGGCTATTCCAAGCCTGTTTGCTTTTGGGGTCGACGCCACATACTTTTATCTGTCCATCACTGGCTGCGATGACGCCTAAAATCAGTTTCATCATGGTGGTTTTACCGGCACCATTATGGCCAAACAGACCCAATATCTCACCGCTATTTAGCGTTAAGTTAATACCATCCAATGCCCGAAGGTGTTTGTAATGTTTGCTGACGCTCTTTAGCGTTACAACTGGATAGCTCATGAGTTATTTCCTATTCCATCCGTCGGTTTCTTGATTTCGCTATGTTGTTTTGCTTGCTCGCTAATGTTCATTGGGGACATCAATGGATATGAGTCTCGGACACCCGCTGGTTTTAATACTGGGAACTGTTTTTGAATCCACCTAAGCATAAGCACAGAAGGGCTATCCAACAATACCTTCGCCTCTGGGTATTTCCAAACCATTTTATCTATACCATCATTAGGTTCGAACGGTGTATCCCCTATCATATTATTGTCTAGATCCCAGCCAAGGTAATTGCTCCAAAAGTTTCCAACACCATTCTGGCTCCACTCTTGTTGGCGATTAGAAGCGTACTTCACTTGCACCGGGTTATTTATAAAGCTATTGCCGAAAATCTTGCCATTCTCGGAACCCGCGGTTAAATGAATACCAATTTCGGCCGTCTCAATTCGATTGTAGCTAATGGTGTTATAGGCTGAGTTATATATGAATAGCCCTTTGCCT
The DNA here is from genome assembly GCF_042465995.1 of Vibrio frigidus. NCBI lineage: Bacteria > Pseudomonadati > Pseudomonadota > Gammaproteobacteria > Vibrionales > Vibrionaceae > Vibrio > Vibrio frigidus. The sequence goes on from NZ_JBCDMC010000002.1 coordinate 119,672, forward strand.
TCTCGCCCCATCACTTTATTTTCCGGTCGAGTCCAGACATTGTCAATCTCGTTGAAACTGATATCGGAATAGGTAATGAAGTTCACTAACATACCGTAATCTTCACTATTACGGCTGCGGTTACCTTGCACAATCAGATGTTTTGAGCTCATTAAGGCGTATCCGGCTCGAGTGTTGTAAGCCGTATTTGTAATGACTCGATTACTATAAGAGTACATATAATGTATGCCATAACGTAAATCATGCATAACATTGTCTCGAAGCTCGCTATCTTGACTGGCAATGATGTATAGACCATCCCGTGTACCGCTCACCTCGTTACCAATAACTTTGGCAAGTTTTACACCTGAAAGTTGAACACCATTTCCTCGGTCTGCTGAACGTAACTCGGGGTTCCCCTCAATTTTGTTGTTCTCTATCAATATGCGACTGGATTTTTGCAACCAGATTCCGAATCCATCGCCTTTTAAGCGGTTGTTACTAATCGTGATATTTTCTTGCTTGGTATCAAGATAGATAGCCGCATTTTGTTCCGTTAGATCACGGCCCCAATTGATGATGGTAAGATTTTCTATTTTGATATTCGAGGTATGCAATGTAAGTGCATTACCCAACCCATTCGCATCTATGATCGCCCCTTCCTGTCCTCTTATTGTAATACCTTTAGTCACATTGAAGCGGCCAGAATAAATACCAGACTGAATAAGTACCGTGTCCCCATCTTGTGTTGAATCAAGTTTTTCTTGTAAATTATCGGAATGGTTTACGGTAATTAGGCTTGCCCAAAGACTGCCACTAAATAAACTAAGCCATATCGCAATGAAGCACGTTCTTTTTTTCAATCGACGAATCCTACACAGATTAAAATAGGTCACTGTTCGGACTCCCTCAAATAACAATGAAGGAGCCCAACATCAGTTCGTTACTCAATAACTGAGAAACGTATTACGCTTCAACGAGCATGCGTCCACGCATCTCCATATGAAGTGCATGGCAGAACCAGTTACAGTAATACCAATGAACGCCTGGTTTATCAGCTATAAATGTAATAGAGGCGGTTGCCTGAGGGCTGATCTCCATTTGAACACCGTGATTGGTCATACAGAAGCCATGGCTTACGTCTTCGACCATATCAAGATTGGTTATGATGACCGTGACTTCGTCTCCGAGTTTCACTTTAAACTCGTTCAGTCCAAATATCGGAGCAACCGAAATCATGTAAACACGAACCTTATTACCGTCGCGAACCACCTTGCTTTCACCAAGTACATTCACGCCATCTTTCTTCGCGATTTCCAATGTCTCTGCGAACATTGGGTCTTCTCTAGTCCATAGTTTATCGGGCTTCACCTTACTACGATGTACGATGATACAGTCATGCGGTTCTGCATAGGTTGGGCCGTCATGAACCAGCTTCATTTCATCGCCAGAAATATCGATTAACTGGTCATTCTCTGGATGCAAGGGACCGACGGGTAAAAATCTATCTTTCGAGAATTTACAAAGCGATACAAGCCATTTACCGTCCGCATCTCTCGTCTCGCCCATGGATGTGTGGTTATGACCGGGTTGATAATGAACATCAAGCTTCTGGCGAACGTAATTTACCTTTTCGCCGTTATGGGCTTTGATGGCATCTTCTACGTTCCATTTTGCTATCTGACTATCAAGGAATAACGTTGTATAGGCGTTTCCTCGATTATCAAATGCCGTATGAAGTGGACCCAATCCAAGTTCAGGTTCGGCAACAATTGTGTCTCTCGGTTTTATCTTGTCGCTAAATAAGTCGTCTAATTTAGAGATAGCAATAATCGAGACCGTTGGCGATAGTTTACCATTGGCAACAAAATATTTGCCGTCCGATGAGGTATTCAATCCATGAGGCGATTTCGGAACCGGTATATAGCGCGTTAATTTTGACCCTTTGCGGCCATCAAGAACAGGCACATCATTACCGTTGTACGTTTTAAACTCACCCGCTTTCAATGCAGCTTCACAGCGTTCTAAACTAAACACCACAACATGATCGCGCTCTGCTGAAATCATGTCATTTAGGTTCATACCCATTTCGGTGTTGTAGCAGGTAGAAGCAAAATATTTACCGTCAAAGTCGGCGTCAGTATTATCCAAGTTACCGTCTACCATAACCTGAAATGCGACAACCATTTCTTCTGCATCAATGACATTAAACAAAGATCGGTAAGTGCTGGTATCTTCCAATGTGGCTTTGCCATCATTATTCATTGGAATCTCAAATTCACTATTACAAATAACATACTTTGTATAAGGCGCTTTCTGTACGCGCAGCCCGTGAATGGCTTGTACGTTAGGTACGGTAAGCATTTTATCGCACTTCATTACATTACAACGAATACGTGCAACACGAGAGTTGGCTTTGTCATTAATAAAGACATATTTCCCGTTGTAACGCCCATCCGTCATGCTCATATGTGGGTGATGAGAATCACCGACCAGAACGTTAGCACTGTCGCCTTTGATACGTCGACTTTCATTTGTTAATCCCCAGCCTGTTGCGCTGTCTGTGTTGAACACAGGAATTCGCATCAGTTCTCTCATTGAAGGGATACCGAGTATACGTACTTCCCCAGAGTGGCCACCACTCCAGAAACCGTAATACTCGTCTAAATCGCCAGGATGCACCACTGCACTATTTTTTATATCGGCAGCCTGTGCCTTCGCCATTGAAGCAAACATAGCCGCCGTCATAGGGGCGGCCGCGACGCCTAGTCCAATCGCGGCACTTTTACCAAAAAATTTACGGCGTTCAGTATCAACAGGGGAGCCATCAACGGGGGCATTATCATTAACCTGACCGATTTTATCTTCACTCATGGTAAGTCTCCATTCTTTTCATGTAAGGTATTAACGCTTAAATATCACGAACCACAACGACAGTTTGTGGATGTGGTTTCTATTATTGTTATATCTCTTTTACTAATATCTCAGAGGAACTACGTTTCCTTTTTTTGTAAGCCATTTTTTTCAATGGCGGACATTTTTGGTCGTTTGAATAGGTAATTTGACAGTCCAAACAGTAGTGGCATTCACGCATATTTATCACACCATCAGGCTGAATGGCTTGAATTTCACACTCTTTAGCACAGATATGACATGGTGTTCCACAATCAGGACGGCGTTTAAGCCAATCGAATAAACGTACACTGTTTGACACCGACAACGCCGCACCAAGTGGACACAAATAACGGCAGAAGGTTTTACGATTAAACAAATTGACGAATAGAATAAGCACGGCCCATAACACAAACGGCCACTCTCTATCGAATTTCAGCAAAAAGGTGGTTTTAAAAGGCTCTATCTCAGCGAACTGTTCCGCCAGCGCGATAGAATCCAGAGACAAGGCAAATAAACCAAGTAAAATCAAGTACTTTATCGCCCATAATCGCTCATGCACGGCCCACGGAAGTTCAACCTGCGGAATCTTAACGTACCGAGCAAACTGATTGATCAGCTCTTGCAATGCACCAAACGGACACAGCCAACCGCAATATACGGCTCTTCCCCACAGCAAGATGGTGACCGCAGCGGCCGACCACAAAATGAAAATCACTGGGTCAAGTAAAAACAAATCCCAAGAAAAATCTTTTAAGAAAGCGTGAAGAAAGGTAAAGACATTCACTACGGATAACTGACCGCCCCACTGCCAACCAATAAACACCACGGTAATCGCGAGAAAACCGTGACGTAAGCGATGCATAAATGTGGGATGCCGAACCAGTATATCTTGAAAGAATAGGATAAGAATTAGCACCACTATCAAGATAGAAAGCAACACAACGGTCACTTGTTTCTCTTGCCACACTTGTTGTGTCAAGGTCAATTCAGGTGGTGGTATGATTGCCGGTGGCGTATCTACATACTGCTCTAACGTATCATAATTGCCTTTAAAGCTGGTGAATACACTGTCTATGGGCCCCGTTTGCCTGCGAACTAACAGTGCTACTTGCCAACTTGCACCGGGGTCAAAGTCATAATGGGCTTGAACCCTAAAGACCGACATCTCTCTGAATCGAGGAGAACCTTCACTATACATGTCGGTAATACGGGTATGATCTAAATCGCGAAAAGAAATTTCGTCATCGTTTTGCTGAATCTGAATTCGATCAAAGATCCCGCCCCTAACATAGCCAGAACCTTTGTAAGAGTACCCGTTACCGAATACGGCGATAAGGTGCTCACCTTTTTTTAAGTCTTTCATTAACCACTGATATTCGGATTCTCCGAACAAGTTTTTGCCAATAGTCGGAATGTCAGCTATTGCATAATAGAGTTCGGCGAACATCTCATCTTTTTTGCTGTCCGGAACCGTATCAACGTCTGCACCCAATGTGCCCTCAAAGGCCTGCTGCACCGACTTATTATCCAAAAATAGCTTTCTTATCGAGCCGTCACCCGTGAGATCCAACCAATTTTTTTGGCTGTATACATCCTGCTTGATCGTTGACTTAGGTTGGATAATTCCCTTCGATGCTTTAATGATCCCTAACGATTCTGCGGCTTTTGTTGCTGCCTTGGTTATTGCAGCGTTCATTACCATTACCGTCACTGTTGCACCAGACAGCCCATCAATAGGGATATAATTTTGGTTTGGTTTACCCCCGACTTTAATACGGTCCTTTACTGACAACCCCACATATTGGTCGCTAAAATCCCACAGTTTTTTCTCGGGTATGCCCGCCAGAATGATCGGTTCATGATGCTCAAGTACTTTAGAGGCTAGATATTGACCTTTAGGGTTGATGATAACCAACATATTGACAGGTTCACCTGAATAGGCTGGTATCCGAGCGATATCATTGGTTTCGAATGCATAACCGAGCACCTCGTCACCATTATTGATGGTGCGCAGTAGCAACTCGCCTTCTTTCTCCGAGATGGAAGTAAACTGAGGCAAAGCTTCTTGTATAAGTGGAATGGGATCTTTTGCAGGACTCACAAAAAGCGCATGTGCGGAAGACGAAAAAAGCACATTGAATAGAACGGATAGTAAACCAAAGGAAGACATTAACGTAGTGAAAGCGTTTCTCATTCTTTTGCTCCGGGCAAAATCAACGCGGGTTGATCATTGTTCATACATTTTCTCATAGTCATAGTTCACGAATGCCATGTTACACAGTTGTGATACTTGTAATGATAGTGTGGATAACATGTAAAGGGCAAGATAGCAGCACTCATAGTAGGAGCTACCCACGTTAGAAAGATAATTTCTATTCAATTGATGTGAAAGACCTCAATGTTACCGTCATCGAATTCGACAATTTGCACTAATAATGATTTATATCAATAAACATCACCCCATTTTAAGTCTTGGGCAATACGGCAAGCCCGCCACCAATGTTTACTCCCACTTATGATATTGAAAATAGTCACTTAAAAAGTCAATCAGTGCCCGTGCCGTTGGTGAAAGATGTTTGCGGGACGGATACAGGACAAAAATATCCATCTCTTGCGGCGTCCAATTCGGTAATACTTGTACTAATGCCTCTCGCTCTATCAACGGATTCACTAGATAAGTGGGTTGCAATGCGACCCCTGCCCCTGTTCGGCCGCTTGCATTAAAGCGGTAGCCTCATTAACGGTTAGTCGGCAGTTAACTTCTGCAGACTGTAGTTCGTTATCTTGATTTAGATGTCATACATGACGTTCAAAGTTTTTGTTATTTACGAGGACATGCACCTTTAAAAGTCGTAAAACGATAATCTATTCGCTTCGTAATCTACACACAAAAAAAATGACCAAGATGGTTGGTCATGTTTTTTCCCAAAAATGTATGTCCCATCAGTTCTTGTTAGTTTCCAGATAAAATGTCGACTACGCGACATTTATCATTATCTGTTAGGCTGCACTTTCATTCGGCAGGAAATGTGTAGTGCAAATTTTATTTCCATCAGGGTCACGTAAGTAAGCTAAATATAATCTACGCACCCCTGTACTGCGGACACCCGGTGGCTCTTCTATTGCAGCTCCCCCATTTTCTATACCAATACGATGCCATTTATTGACGACCTCAGGACTGTCCGCTAAGAAACCTATTGTCATACCGTTCCCATGACTTGCTTCTTCTCCATCAATTGGTTTAGTTAATCCAAGCACACCTGATGGGCTAAGATACATACAGCGCCCTTTTTCATCCATTATACCTTCGCTATAACCAAGAACTTTCATTATGGCATCGTAGAATTTTTTTGAACGAGCTACATCGTTTGTACCGATCATCATATGACTAAACATACGCTTCCTTTTAGTTGCTTTGAAATTACTGATTCAATTTAGAATTTTCATCTGTCGATGTCTAGAAGTAATACGTTCTTCACACTAACTCACATTAGGTTGGTACGCGGAAAGCCGTCTTTTTCGCCGTTATGATATCGGCTTTATCAATTCAGGGGTAATAAACACCTTAATATCATCCGGCCCAGCATAATAAGGTGCAGAGGTAATGAATAGCGACACGCCAGTCTTAGCAAACTCAGCAGCATTCAACTTATTTACCCCACCCGCGATTGAAAGTTGAATAGGATTAGCTGACTCCTTAACTATTTCTTGCGCAGCCAGTACGTCGTGGATAGAAAATTTGTCCAATTGAATGATATCTGGTTTTGCGAGAACTTGTGCTCGCACCATCTCTAGATTATCTGCTTCAATGGTCACTTTAACCTCGGGATTATTTCGTCTAATGTTTGAAACCTGAAACGCCCAGTCCTCTGGGTTTTCCAATAAATTTCTGTGGTTAGTAAAGACAAGTACTGATTCACTTAACCCGGCTCGGTGAATGCGTCCGCCCCCAGCAAGTACGGCCACTGTGGCTAATTTACGCGTACCTGGAATTGATTTTCTGGTACACGCTACTATTGCATTCTGGTTTATAGATTTTACACTCGCCACCATTTCTGCCGTATATTGTGCCACACCACAGCACCATTCAAGAATCACCTGAACGACCTTCCATGCCTGTTGAATACGCTCGCCGCTTCCCTTTGCTTCGATGAGCGTTGTACCCGCTTTTACATCGTTACCATCGTCAACAAAAAGCGTCACATCGAGACCTAACTTAACTAAGAGTGCCTGAGCAACGTACACGCCAGCCACCCTTCCCGAGGTTTTTCGGTTAAATACAATTTTGCTTGGTACATTACCTATACCTAATGAGCGAGTGGTTATATCCCCCCGATACACATCTTCAAGTAAAAACGCATCCAGTTCAGCATCAGAAAAATAAATCATTAATCCTACCACCTATAAATAATTATAAATTTTCACTACTAAAAAATTAAATGTTAATACAATGATCCTAGTTTAAATCACAAAAGGGACGAACAAAAACTATGGAAGCAATAATTATCATATAAAACAGTCAATTATAATTAAACCCACAATAATACTGATTGTTTTTATATTAACGAATTAGACATTAAAAATTATTAATAATCAATAACTGGTTATTATCATATGACAATAACTAATATTTATCAATTACTTATGACGCGATTTTATTTTAAAATACTACACCAAAATTATCAAAAGCTTTATTTTTCAATATTTATTGCTCTTTATTTATTCTGTAAATAGGACTACTATCCAATAAATTTCAATTTTACTATCGGGATGAACGATGACGAAATGGTTATCAATGATGTCTATACCTGTGAGAGAGAAGAGTTGGAAAAGTCACACTGGAGAAAAAAATGAGAAGTAGTCTGGATTGTATCCCATGCTTTATGCGTCAAGCTTTAGAAGCCGGCCGTCAAATAAGCAAAGACGAGCAGCTAATTGGTCAGGCACTTAAACGTATTGCGGGCAGTTTGGCTGACTTCAATCTTGACCTCTCTCCTCCGGAAATGGGGCAACATATTCATCGAATTTTACGTCAAGTGGTAGGCAGTGATGACCCCTATCTGCAAATTAAAAAGAATTCAACTCGAGTTGCCCTAACACTCGTTCCAGATGTAATTAAACATCTTAAGCAGAGCGATAATCCTTTTGAGGTCGCTGTGCGTTTTGCTATAGCAGGCAATATTCTCGATTTTGCTTTGATGTCTGTATGGGATGATCACAAGATAAATGCGTCTTTCGACAAAGCGTTAAGCCACCCTATCGATTCGGATACCGTTGAACAATTGAGGCTGGAGCTGCATAAGGCTAAGCGTGTTCTGATTCTGGCTGATAATGTTGGTGAAACCATATTTGATCGTTTTCTTATCGAACAATTACCGCCACACCTTGATGTCACCTACGCCGTAAAAGCGTCCCCAGTTATTAACGATGCCATTGCAGTTGATGCCGTTGAAGCTGGAATAGATAAGCTTGCCGATGTCATCGATAATGGTACTGATGCACCAGGAACGTTATTGCATCAATGTTCACCATCATTTCTCTCACACTTTAATGCTGCGGATATCGTTATAGCAAAAGGACAAGCAAACTTTGAATCTCTCAACACGACCGATAGGCAAGTCTACTTCCTAACTCAAATAAAATGTATCGTGATCGCTGAAGCCTATGGCTATAACGTTGGTGATTGGATAGTGACAACCACCTCAGAATTAAGGGATAAAGTTGGTCAAAAAATAGATGCTATAGTTGAGGGTATTAGTTAAAAAACTAGTTAGGTTTTCTGTGCAGTGTAGCCCAATGAAACAGAGAAAAACGGCAATCAAAAGGTTTGCTGAAAGAAAAGCAGTCAACATAGTCGCTATAGAAGCCTGTTTTCAAAGCTTGAGTAGTCTTATTAAATTATTCCGTCGCTAAATTGGTGTAATTCCTCCCAGTATTTCGAGTTATAAACGGACACCGTCATTTTAGATACTGCGCTATGAACCAATTGGGGAAATACATGAGTATACTTTCATGTCGTATAAAAATACCGACATAACGTTATTAATCTTTACGGTGCAATGGCATGTTCATATCGGATCTTTTCGGTAACAGGTTTATTTTCAGTGCTACTGATAAGATTTCACAAGCGCTAGATAGACCACTTTTCTTACTGATTCATCTGTGGGAATAGCTTACATTTCCTCATCGCCTTTTTAATTACGCTGTTTAAAGATTCTAGCGCATTCATTGTATATCTTGCTTTTCTAATATACTGAGGGTAATTAAATAGAGTATTCAGATTATGCCAGTAAGCCTTCCAAGACCGACTAATTTTTAGGTACTTTTCATCCCAGTTGCTTTCGACGTAATTCTAACATAATTAATATAGTCATTATTGTGTTAAATATTAGGAAAAAGATGTCTAATGGTAGAAACTTTCGATTGATTCCCCTCTTCTACCCCTTATTTTTTATTTAAAGATGATCTTTATCAAGACACCCTATATGATTATTTATAATTAGAACGCAAGAAATAATTAATGAAACTACCATCAATAACATTTTTCCATAAAACATACCTTTACCAAACAAAATCTCTGATTTAAACGACATTATTAAAAGAACAACAATAAAACAGCAAATACCATATGGTAATTGCTGTTTTATTAATACTAATAAAATATTATACTATAACGCAATTTTTGTTCCTGTTTTCAGAGACTTCAATGCAGCTTCTGCAAGTACTAGTGCGTATTCGCCGTCATAGCCACCACAGCTAACTTCACAGCGGCCAGCAAGGACATCAGCAAAGTGACTCCATTCAGCGACGTAAGCAGCTTCGTAGCGCTCTAGGAAAAATGGATGTGGTTTCTCACTAGTACAACCATTTTTACCCCAGTTCTCTACTAGGTTCTCAAGCATGTTGTTAACTTTTAGTAAACCTTTCTCACCGTGAAGTTCCATACGTTGGTCGTAACCGTAACCTGAACGACGACTATTGATAATCGTAGCTGTTGCGCCTGATTCAAATTCAATTATGATAACAGCCGTATCTATATCACCAGCTTCACCGATTGCAGGGTCAACAACACAGCTACCGTTAGCATAGATTGAAACAGGCTTTTCACCAATGATGAAACGAGCCATATCCAGATCATGAACTGTCATGTCACGGAACATACCGCCGGATACCTCGCTGTATTCTGCTGGTGGTGGTGACGGATCTCTTGAGGTAATAAGCAATGATTCTGCTTTACCAATAACACCAGCACTAAGTTGATCTCTAACTTTACGGAACTGAGGATCAAAACGACGATTAAACCCAACTAGCATTGGTACTTTACATTCATTAACTACCGCAAGACATTCGCGCACACGCTCTAGTGACAAGTCGATTGGTTTTTCACAAAAGATTGCTTTGTCATTTTGTGCAGCCAAAATAGTTAACTCTGCATGTGTATCTGTAGCAGAGCCAATGCAAACACCATGAACATTAGGATCTTTCATTGCTTCTTCGATTGTTTGAACTTTAGCGTCATAAGCTTCGGCAATAGCTTTCGCACCTTCTAAATAAGGGTCAATTACTGAATATAGATTTGTTTCTTCGTGGCTATTGATATTAACTGCATGAACTTTCCCGATGCGACCTGCACCAAATAAAGCAATATTAAACATAATTATGTTCTCTTTTAATTGTTAAAAAATCTGAGTTTATTTATCTGAATGCTTTTCAGCATATTCCGTTGAATTTATCCATTCATGATCAGCTTCCCATTTAAATAGCCATCTGCGATCTGGACCTGCCATAACATTCAAATAATAGTTATCGTATCCTGCAATTGTCGCTACTGGGTGATAGCCTTTAGGGACTTTCACTACATCTTTGTTATATACGGCCATCGTTTCATCAAGCTTTCGGTCATCGGTATAAACACGCTGTAAACAAAATCCTTGTGCTGGGTTAAGACGATGGTAATAGGTTTCTTCTAAATACGTTTCGGTATTAGTTGCTTGGTCATGTTTATGACTTGGATAAGAGCTGGTGCAACCTTCATCTGTGTAAACTTCTACAACAAGTAAGCTGTCAGCTTCTTTATAATCCGGTAAAATATTGTGTACGTATCGTTGATTAGCTCCAGTACCACGTTGTTCAGCATCAATGTTATCTGGAGCGATGAGGCGCGTTTTGTGATTGCCTTTGCCCGGAGCAGTACAGATTGCTATTTCTAATTCTGTTTCAGCCCTAATTGTATACGCCTCATCATTGGCAATATAAACAGCATAAGGCTTTATACGCTCAAACGGACACATACGTTCGCCAATGTTTTCAAATAGCTCTGAGTCAGTTTTAATTGTTGCTTTACCGGAAATAATAACTACACATGTTTCTGACTTGGACGCTTCAATTTTCAATGTTTGTTTGGCGTTCATTTCATATGCTTTGAAACCAACATAGGCCCATTCCGCTGATTCTGGAGTGATATCTTGTGTTGGAGTAGAATGGTCTTTAAATTTATATTTTGATAACAGTTTAGACATATAATAACCTTAGAATTTTGTCCAGTATTCAGACACTTTGAAGAATCAAATCACCAGAACAAAATAACATAATGAAAATTTAATTTCAAACTCACTAATGAATGAAATTTTTATTTTATTGAATGTGTGAGGAAGTTCATGTAACCCCCAAGAAAGAGGGCTTACATGTTAAGTTAGTACTGACGAGCTTTAGTACTTAAAACCTTTTTAATATCTTCTGCGGCATCCACAATAGCTTGTTTCTTTGCTGTTTGGGCCGTGCCACAACGCCACCATGCCTCATAACCATGCGTCATAGTTTTCGGAAGCACTTTAATATCGATTAAAGTTGATACTGTTTGTTTTTTTGCATCTTCAATAGCAAAAATCAATTCAGATTCGGTTCGAACAATATAACTTTTACAACCGTAACTTTCTGCATTCTTAGCAAAATCAACAAGTACTAACTTGCCAGTCATCTGACCTGTTTTTCCATCCCTGTATCGATTTTCTGTCCCGTAGCTATCCATTCCCTGGCTCATCTGAAGGTTGTTAATGCATCCAAATGCGGCATTATCAAACAACATAACATTGATTTTTATTCCTTCTTGAATGGCCGTTTGTAGCTCAGAATGAAGCATCATGTAAGAACCATCACCAACCATTGTATAAACTGGTTGATCTGGCTTGGCTATTTTCGCACCAATTGACGCTGCAATTTCATATCCCATGCAAGAATAACCATATTCCATGTGATAGGTATCTGGTTGTTTTGGTTGCCAAACACGCTGTAAATCACCCGGAAGTGATCCCGCCGCACCAACAATAATAGCGTTATCTTCTAGTTCTTGATCTAAGATCCCGAGAACTCGCGTTTGAGTCAATTCTGTATTAAACGCTTCTCGATATTCCGATAGACTGTTTTCAAAATCACCATCTACTTCTGGGACAAAATCACTAGAAAACTTAACATTGAACAAACGATTTAACTCCTCTTTCCATGCTGTTCTTGCATCGTCTATTTCGTCTTTATATTGGCTTAAATAGCATTGTTGATCTAATTCAGCTTCAATAGATGTAAGTGCAACTTTGGCGTCTGCTACAACTGAAATTGCATCCAATTTGTAAGCGTCAAATTCAGCCACATTGATAGTTAAAAACTCGACTTCAGGATTTTGGAATAGAGATTTTGAAGCGGTTGTAAAGTCAGTGAAACGAGTACCCACGCCAATAACTAGATCCGCTTCTTTAGCGACCAAGTTAGCGGCCAAACATCCGGTTGTTCCCATACCACCAAGATTCAATTCATGTTCAGCGACGATTGCGCTTTTACCCGCTTGAGTTTCACCAAATGGAATGTTGAATTTTTCTGCAAATTTTTGAAATACATCATGCGCTTCGGAATAACGAACGCCACCACCACAAACCAAAATTGGCTTTTTCTTTTTCTCAATTAATTTAACAGCATCTTGAATCATTTCTGACGTTGGTGGACGTCGCTCTATTCGATGAACTCGTTTTTGAAAAAAGTAGTCAGGGAAATTATAAACTTCACCTTGGACATCTTGAGGCAAACAGATAGTTACTGCGCCAGTGTCAGCAGGGTCAGTAAGCACTCTCATTGCATTAATCATCGCACTCATTAACTGTTCAGGCCGGCTTACTCGGTCCCAATAACGAGAAACAGGTTTAAAACAATCGTTGGTACTAATAGAACTATCGTGAAATTGCTCTACCTGTTGTAAAACTGGATCTGGTTGGCGACTTGCAAATACATCACCTGGCAAAAATAAAACTGGAATACGGTTTGCTGTTGCTGTTGCTGCTGCTGTTACCATATTTGCAGCTCCGGGACCAACTGAGGACGTTACAGCATATATTTTTTTACGTTTATTTTGCTTAGCGAAGCCAATTGCGATATTAGCCATGCCTTGCTCATTACATCCTTGATGTACAATAAGACTTCCCGCATCTTCTTCTAATGCTTGACCCAAACCTACAACATTGCCATGTCCAAAAATTGTGAATACACCATGTATGAATTTATCTTGGTTACCATCGAATTCAACGTATTGTTGATTCATAAATTTTACTAGTGCTTGTGCAGTTGTCATTCGTATGGTTTTCATAACTACTATCACTCCAAAAACTGGAAATTAAAAAAAAAAGAATTAATTTTATTGTTAAAAAGCGCCAGCTTGAAGCTTAGCGCTTACACTATCGAGCGCGTATTAAATCAAATTCGCATCTTTAGCAAGTTTCTCTAGGTTCTTATACCCTAGCGTTGCATAGGTTAATGGATTAGCAATTGAAGGATCTTGCTCTGCTTCTACTACCAACCAACCATCGTAATTTGCTTGCTTTAGAACCTTAAAAATTTCAGAGTAATTAACGCAACCATCACCCGGTACGGTATAAACACCGTCAAGAACAGAGTTTAGAAAGCTCATTTTTCTATTTTTGACATCAGCAAGAACATCATTGCGAATATCTTTACAGTGAACGTGATTAATTCGTTTAGACCAACGAGTGGCGACAGCAACAGGATCTGCACCAGAAAACGTCAAATGCCCTGTATCAAGTAATAGGCCTACTTCAGAGCCTGTTTTAGACATCAGATTATCGATATCTTCTGCAGTTTCAATCACTGTACCCATATGATGGTGATATGCGATTTGCACACCTTGGCTTTGAGTATATTTAGCAAACTCTGTTATTTTTTTGCCGTATTCTTCCCAACGATCCTTTGGAAATTCTGGACGAAGATGAACCGGGGTATCTTGCGCACCATGAATACAATCAGTTACTTCGCAGACAACCATCACTTTTGCACCTAGTTCACGAAGTAAAGTTAGATGCGGCTGAACTGCTTCAATTTCTTCGTCAACAGAACGAGTAAGAAGCTCCAAAGAATACCAACCAGACACAAGTTTTACATCATGAGCGTTTAAAATTGGACCTAAAACGCTAGCTTCTCTTGGGAACTTATTGCCAAGCTCAAAACCTACGAATCCTGCTTGACGACCTTCTGTTAAGCATGTTTCTAAAGATGTTTCGGCCCCTAAAGATGGTAAATCATCGTTAGTCCAAGTAAGGGGATTAATACCAAGTTGAATTGTCATATATATTTCCTATATTCACTATTATCCGCGTTGACGCCATAAAGTGATAAGATTGTGATAGTTAGATTTAATATCTTTGATTAACGTTTTATCGTCAGTTTTGTTAGCCAGCCAATTACGAGACGGCTCACCAAATAGAGTTCTACCAACAGCAAAGCCTTTAACAACATCATGTCCCGCTGTTGCAGCAAATCCAGCTTTTAGCTCTTCTTGGGAAGCATCTAGACCTAGAATTACAACACCACGGCAATATGAGTCGCGCTTTTCAATTACATCGGAAACTTGATCCCATGATTCACTTGCCAATGGAGGTAATTTCCACCAATCCGGTTTCACATCTAGGTTATAGAAACGCTTCATTGCTCGAATATAGAGGTCGTCTTCTTTTTTAGCACCCGCAGGTAAAATAACTTCTAAAAGTAACTCATGTCCTGATTTACAACAGGCTTGATAAATTTCTTTAATTCGACGCTCTTGCTCTAGACGAATTTTGTAATCATCTTCAGGGTTAAAGAACACAAGGCACTTAACAATGTGCTCCAAAGGCCATTTGATGAGTTGTGAGCCAATATTGCCATGCTCTAGCTCTAAAGGACGAGAACCCGGAAGTTCGACAGGACGTGCAATCCACCAACCATTTCCGGTTATTTCGTTTAGTACATCTTGACCAAATGTACTATCGCAAAGAAGCCCTGATTTTCCTTGGAGTTCAGCTTCTTGCTCTACTTCACGACTAGCTTGCAATATAAGTTTCTTCAGAAGCTTAATACGGCTTATATCCGCATTAACTTCGCGCGCCATTTCTACAAACTGAATTCTGTGATCAAATGCCATTACACACAGCTCTTTCCACTCAGTTTTTCGAGTTGTTACGCGGTGCAGATGATTGAGCTCTTCATCTAAATCAGGGCGAGGGACATCTTCAGAGCGAGTCAAATAATTATCTAGTTCTGCCTTAGTTGGCATCGCTGGCGCACAACCATGACGCGAAACAACAAGAGCACCGCAAGCATTAGCATATGCACAAGCTTTTTCCCAACCTTCACCGCTCAAGTAACCACGCAATAAGCCTGACATAAACGCATCACCAGCACCTAATACGTTAAGCACTTCTACTCGAACACCTTTGATTGTAATTCCGTCATCCAGATCTTCTGGAATATCACCTGTAAACACTGAACAACCTAATGGACCGCGTTTACAAACGAATTCCGCATCCGAAATCTTTCTTACGTTCTTTAGAGCTTCGATTGTATCGGTTGAACCACCAGAAATATGAAATTCTTCTTCTGTGCCAACAATGACATCAAACAACCCAAGTACTTCTTGAAGCTCTTCGGTTACTTTGGCTGATTCAACAAATCGTGTTTCGCCATCTCCTAAAGAAGTTAATCCCCAAAGGACAGGACGATAATCGATATCAAGCGCGGTTTTTACGCCGTTTCTACGTGCATATTTCAATGCGGTTAAGACGGCTTCACGAGTTTTTGGATTTGACAGATGCGTGCCCGTAATGGCCAAACAACGAGCAGATGCAATATATTCTTCTGTAAAATCATCTTTTGTAATTGCCATATCAGCACAATTATCACGATAAAAAATAAGCGGGAATGTGTCCTCGTCTTTGATACCTAAAATAACCAAAGCAGTAAGACGTTCGCTGTCTTTAATTATGTTACTTGTATCACAACCAACGCTTTCTAGTTCCTCTTGTAGAAAGCGCCCCATATGTTCGTCGCCGACGCGCGCAAGCATAGACGACTTTAATCCTTGAACCGCCGTACCATAGGCCACATTGCCTGAAGAGCCTCCAAGGTATTTATTGAAAGACCCCATATCTTCGAGACGTGAACCGATTTGTTGACCGTACAGGTCAACAGCAAGGCGGCCCATACAGATCAAATCTAAAACTTTTGTATTCTCCACTTCAAAACCTCTCATAATTATTTATTTCAAAAAACAGTTTAAACGAAACGTTCATTTTATTATAAAGATATTTAAAATAAGTGTTCCATATAGTGATCAACCTAAAACTTTTGGATTTCTACAGCCTTATCTGAATGATTTGGCTGCCTTTTTAGACGACACCCATAATAGCGAAAATCAAAGTTACGCCTGTTGCTACAACTGGGATGGCTAACGTACAGACAAAAATGTCTTTATAAGAATCACGATGAGTCATGCCACAGATAGCCAGTAAGGTGATAACCGCGCCGTTATGTGGCAAAGAATCAAGTCCTCCACACGCAATAGATGCAATGCGGTGCAGTACTTCCAAACTAATGCCAAGTTCGGATGCTTGCTGAATGTATGTTTGACCTAGAGCATCAAGCGCTATGCTTAGACCTCCCGATGCTGAACCTGTAATACCAGCAAGTAGGCTTGTTGATAATGCAAATGACAATAGAGGCGTACCGGGGATGGCTAATATCAATTCTTTAACCACTGCAAAGGCCGCTAATGATTTAATCACGTTGCCAAAACCTACCGCCGCCGCCGTGTTCATAATTGGAATGATGGAATCAGCACTACCTTGATTTATGACTTCTTTAACGCTAGGCATATACCGGTGAAACATTGCAATCGCTGCAACTATTGCTGTAGTTAATGCAATTATAAGGCTCCACATACCGTTTACTTTAGATAGAGTTACGCCGTATTCTGAGAGATAGTTTGTATCAACATTAGGGTAGTAAAATGTCACGATTAAGAAGTTTAGTGTTAATACGATTACAATCGGTATAAACGACAATATTACGGGAGGAGTAGCGGCTTCAGTTGAGTCATCTTTTGTTTCTAAATGAACGCCATAACCTTCACCATTTGCTTTTGCTATTGATTCACGACGCTTTAGCCATATCATTCCCAATCCAAACATTACTAAGGAAGCAATAATGCCTAGAATTGGAGCTGCATAAGCTGTAGTACCGAAAAAAGGCATCGCAATGGTGTTTTGGATTTGAGGTGAGCCAGGTAACGCCGTCATCGTGTACGTAAACGAACCCAATGCAATTGACCCCGGAATTAATCGTTTTGGTACATCGTTTCGTCTAAAAATATCTGCGGCGATAGGATACACGGCGAACACAACGACAAACATAGACACACCGCCATACGTTAATACCGAAACTGCAAGTACAACTGCTAGTATCGAATTCGTGGCTCCTATTTTTTTTGTTATAACTTCAGCAATGCATTTTGCTGCACCTGATGCATCCATGACTTTGCCAAAAATTGCACCAAGCAAAAATGCAGGAAAATATAATTTTACATAATTCGCCGCGCTAGTCATAAACACTTCCGTAAAGCTAGCCATTAAAGGTGTGCCGACGGAAAACACAGCTGCCACCAAAGCCAATATAGGTGCAAGCCAAATAACCGACATGCCTTTATATGCAAGATACATCAACATTACCAATGATAGTAATATTCCAAAAATCCCTAAATACACGAGTAACTCCAAATTTATTAATGTTAAAATATAAGAATGTTAGCGCCTCAATAGAAAACTTTCATTCAATACTTGCTTCTTATTGAAACATTTATTTCACTAAATTAGAAGAAAATTTAAACTTTTTTTTAAAAAAAAGCATACCAAGCTCAAAAAAAGCTAAGAGAGTGAATTAATAAACTAAGGTTATGATTTTTATTGTATTTTGAATATCTATAGCTATTACAAAATAACATGACGTCGTTAACGTATAGAAGGAATGTAGAAAATGTTGATTTAACGTTTGATTTTTAATTTCAATATTGTACCATCTTGAAATGTTTATTTCACAAAAGACAGCATCAGGAGTACAACAATGAGCACCAAAATAATCTTGCCTAGAATCATGCATGTCGGTAAAGATTCCATTAAAAAAGTAGCCGAAACAATGAAAACACTTAATGTTTCTAAGCCATTAATTATTACAGACAAAGTAATGGTTAGTTTGGGGTATATTGAAAAAATTAACGAAATCTTGTTAGGGGAAAATTATCAGTCTGCCGTTTTTTCTGACACAGTTACAGAGCCTACAGCAAGTTCAATTACTGCTGGAGTTACCATTGTTCAAGATGGAGATTTTGATTGCATCATAGCGGTTGGTGGGGGTAGTCCAATTGATAGTGCTAAAGCTATCGCTATTGTTGGTAAATTCGGTGGCGAAATTCGTGACTATAAATTTCCACGCAATGTGACAGAAAAAGGATTGCCAATTATTGCCATTCCTACAACGGCAGGGACTGGCTCTGAAGTAACTCGTTTTACTATCATTACAGATGATGCAAGCGATGAAAAAATGTTGTTGTCTGGCGATGGGTTTATGCCTAGTACGGCAATAATTGATTACAATCTAACATTATCTCTACCTTCTAGAATAACAGCCGATTCCGGTTTGGATGCACTAACCCATGCTATCGAATCCTACGTAAGCACAAAAGCTAACGCTTTTAGTGATATTCAAGCACTGGCCGCAATGAAGTTGATTGCACCAAATTTACGTAAAGTCTACAGAAACCCTAAAGATGAAGATGGCCGTGCAGCTATAATGTTAGGCTCAACATTGGCAGGGATTGCATTTTCAAATGCATCAGTAGCACTAGTTCATGGTATGAGTCGTCCAATTGGCGCATTTTTCCATGTTCCACATGGATTATCTAATGCGATGCTTCTGCCTGTAATTACTGAGTTTTCTGTTGTAAGCGAAAAAGCTCGTTATGCTGACTGCGCGAGGGCGATGGGCATATCTCGTATTCAAGATAGCAATGACATAGCTTGTAACAAACTGATTGCAGAGCTTCGATTATTAAATATAGACTTAGAGGTTCCAAGTCTGGAGCAATATGGTATAAATTCAGATACGTTCTTTGAATTGTTGCCAGTAATGGCAGAACAGGCAATCGCTTCTGGTTCCCCTAACAATAATCCGCGTGTGCCGAACAAAGATGCCATTATTAATCTATATAAGAACGTTTGGTTAGGTAAATACTCATTTAATTGATTATGACTACATAAGTAAAGCAGAATTAAAGCATAAAAATCGTTTTATTAATTCAATTTTTATGCTTTTCAATCTGCAAGAAATTGCTTATTTTTGTTTAAAGGCAAGTGAAACAATCAGTGTCTGAATTAAACAATGCAAAGCGGCCTGTGAACGAAATCCGGCTAATTCAGCTTCTTTTACCACAAACAATACATCATTGAATTTTGCCAATGGGCTAAGTTGACTATCTGTAATTACAATATTATTAACGCCAGCCTTTGACACTAACTCATTCAACATAATGGTATCTTTCGAGTAAGGTGAAAAACTAATTGTGATCACCACATCTTTTGGGCCAACAACACTCAATTGCTCTTTGTGTAAACCGCCCAACCCATCAATTAAATAAGCGCGCCTACTCAGATGCAATAAGGCATAATGAAAATATGATGCAGCACTAAAAGATCTATGCATACCAATTACGTAAATATTTTCTGCATTGCTCAGTAAGTTGACAGCTTTTTCGAGGTCTTCGGTTGGAACTTGCGCAGCAAGGTAACTTAATGCTTTGCTATTTACATGCGCAAATTCTTGAAGGATATCGACAGGTCGTTCTAATGATGGTTCTTCGCCCTCCAGTTCTTCGAACAGACGTACTCTATCTGTATAATTAGTCGTCTCTTCAACCATATTTTTACGAAAAATTTGCTTCATATCATTGAAACCACTGAAGTCGAATGCATTAGCAAAGCGTATTAACGTGGAGGGAGGAACATCAGCCTTTTCTGCAATAATTGCGACAGTATCAAAAGCAACACTATTTGGGTTCTCAATAATATAACTTGCCACTTCTTGTAAGCGTTTACTTAATTCGTCGTATCTGGTTCGAATTTGATCTTGCAATTCAATTAAATTATTTGCGACCGGCATAACATCCTCTTATTAATAATTTTTGATAACAAATAGTGTACATTTTCTCGCAGTATTAGTGTAGTTATTAGTTGGTAAATTTCAAGTCAAAATCAATTTCAGTATATTCATTCCAAAAAAAGGCATAAAACAAGTAAAAACTTCATAGATATTGCAGTTTTGTAACCCAAATTTCACTATATATCTTATGTTTTGAAACTGATCACAAAATGTTTGTTTTTATTTGGATATATTATGGAACATAAATTCTACTTTAAGGCTTGAAATGGATAACTTAACTACTAATAGATACATTTTTATCAAAGAGGTGGCAAAACAAGCGGGAAAACTTGCGCTTGACTACTTTGAGAATAGAGAACAACTTAAGATTGAAAAAAAGAATGATGACGGGCAAGACCTCGTAACTGTAGCTGATCGAACTACAGAAGATTTCATTCGTAAAGAAATTAATATCCATTATTCTCAAGACACTATTTTTGGTGAAGAATCAGGAATGTCTGGAGATAACTCTAATTACACCTGGGTTGTTGACCCAATTGATGGTACTAGCGCATTTATTTTTGGCTTACCTTCATGGTGCGTATCCATCGCACTTCTTGATGAACAAAAAAAGACTCAAATTGGTGTCGTTTACGATCCTGTACATGATGAATTATTTCATACAATGTCAGGCTGTGGGTCTTATTTAAATGAAACAAGAATCATCGTCAATCCAGCGAATTCACTTAACGAGGGATTATTTGGTGTAGGAATTTCAACCAGAATGCCATCAGAAAAGATTATTCCTTTCTTAGATGACCTATTACAAGCAGGAGGAATGTTTTATCGTAACGGCTCTGCGGCATTGATGCTTGCGCATGTAGCCGCAGGAAAACTAATCGGTTATTACGAGCCTCATTTAAATTCATGGGACTGCCTAGCAGGTTTGTTGCTTATTAAAGAAGCTGGAGGCGTAACCAACAATTATAAATCAAATCCTGACTGGATGATGAAGGGAAACTATGTCCTTACATCTAGTTTAGGTATCTATGATGAATTAAAAGGTTTCATATTTAACCCTATTGATTAATAGTGCCGTAAAAACGTCTATGATTTGAAATTGCTAATATTAAATATTAAATATTTGATATTTAATATTTGATATTATTATTTATATACTTAAGGAAAGATAATGACTAAATTTCTAAATAAGTTTGGATTCTCACTCCATACTTTTATTCCATTATTGTTTGTTACGATTAATGCTCAATTATTGTATGCATTTTGGGATCTTCGTAACTCATTACCATTAGGGTTCCCTGTTTCAATGGGTATCACTGATGCAGAAGCTGGTCAACTATATTCAATGCAGGGCTTAGTTATCTTACTAGGTACTGTCGGATTAGGCTGGATTGGTGATCGCTTCAAAGTACGTAATATTATGCTACTTACCACAACCGGAGTTGGCTGTATTTCTTTGTTTATTGCAATCAATTCTCCGGGTCTAAGTATGCCTATTTTATTGGGTTGCTTCTTCTTTATGTTGTTATTAAGTGAAGTATTGTTTAAACCAGCTAACTTTAAAGCTGTGAGTATATCTACAACTGAAGAACATCAAGGTGTTGCATTTGGAATGTTTGAGTTCGGTCGTGGTGTCCTAGCATTTCTTTTGAGCTTAGTTTGGGCGGCACTCGTTCATTACGAAGTAAGTAGTCAGAACATGATGTTTGTATCATCAGCCATCATTTTTAGCACAGTAATTCTAATTTTCTTTGCCGTTTCTAAAACTGATACAGTAAAAGATGATGACGATACTACTAGCTCAGCTAAAGAAGCCATTGCTGGTATAGCTAAAGTTGCGAAGTATCCTGTTGTTTGGATTACTGGTTTGAATGTTTTTTGTATTTATGGCACTTTTATTGCCGCAGGAACATATTTCGCCAGATTCTTACAAGCTAGCTACGGAACTTCTGCATCAGTTGCCGCCGTGTTCGCATCACTTGTTATTGCCCTGCGCATGCTGCCTTTGTTATCAGGTGTACTCGTGACGTTAGTCTTTAAATCTACATCTCACTTTATGCGGTTTATGTCATGCATTTTGTCAATGATTCTACTAGCCATTGCTTTCATCTTTTATTCAAACCCAGCATCTATTACGGAATTTGTTCCGGGTAATGTACCAACAGACATCGTAGCTCCTTTCGCGCAAAACATGATTATGGTGTTAATGCTATGTGCTTCAGCTTGCTGCTTTATGATCCGTGGTGTTTACTATGCTCCTATTGGTGAAGCCGGTATCAGCAAGAAAAATAGAAGTGCGGCAATGTCATTAGCGATTACTATTGGTTATCTACCTGCTTTATTAGCACCACTAATACTAGGTAGTATTATTCTTAGTCCTGAAGTAAATGCAGCAGGTGAAGTCATTCGTGAATTATTAACACCAACTGCTGTTATTGGTCAGGTCTTCATTGGTTTAGCAATATTGACCGCAATTTCTGCCATGCTTTCCTCGTTCTTAGTTTCTCAGAACAATAAGAAAGATAACGATTGTACTCCTGTATTAGCTGAAGAAGTATAATACCCATGATAAAAAGTAGGCTACCAGAAATTATTCGAATTTTGTATAGCTGAATATACGACGGCTGCCTACTGTTCCATCAATTTATAAATAGAAAATTGACCATTTTAATAATGATTAATTTGTAACTAGGACTCCATCATAACTTATATAAAGTTATACTTAGAGCGCACTCATTATGAATAGCAAAACATCCAATTGGTTGAAAAATATCAACGATGATAGATCTATCACTGAAATATGTATACCAGGAAGCCATGATACAATGACTTCGATGTGTGATGATATATACTACAAAACACAAAGTTTATCTCTTAAAGAACAATTAGACATTGGAGTTCGTTTTTTTGATTTTAGAATAACCCGTAATTTAGTGGCTGCTCATCGTGAATGGATAAGTGAAATCACAGCAAAAACTATGTTTGACGAGTTAGTACAATTTTTAGAAAAATACCCCTCCGAATTTATTATCATTCGCCTTCAAAATGCCAATGAAAATAAAAATGATTTCGACCAGTACAAAGTAATAATCCAAGAATTTATTATTGATTATTTAGGAAAAATATACATACCAAAAATAAGCGATACCAATGTATCTGAATGGCCGTGCGTTGGAGAAACTAGAGGTAAAATCATTGTTATCGATAGCAGTGACCCTTCATTACATATTTCTACTATTGACGGTGAGCGCTGGGCTTATAATTGGCATGAAAATGATGACATCATACTTCAAGATAATTGGGACGGCCCAAAAGTAAAAAATAAAATAAAAGATATCGAAAATTTATTACCGCCAACTACCTATCATAATAAAAAATTGATATTGAATCATGTCAGCTGCACAAATGGTCATATTGGCAACCCTGTTGGTTATGCTGATGTAATTAACTCTATTATTGAAGGTAGATTACAACAAATTAACGATAACTCAGGAGTAGGTATTCTTATATATGATTTTGTCTATGATAGCGTCACTGCTAAAACAATCGATTCAAATAAATTCACATAAACAGTAATTCTTCCTAAGCCAAAACTAGTCGCTTAACTAGCTATGGCTTATGTTTTTTTACAACAAAATTTTTACGGTATCGGCAAGGACTTGATAATGTCTTAAATTTTTATTACCTCATCTTGGAGAAAAAAATGGAAACAATTTATAATTTTATTCATGGCCAGATTAGCGAAAATAACAGCAAACGTTTCGCGCCGATTTATAATCCCGCGACAGGCCAACAAATCCGTCAGGTATCGCTTAGTTCTGCTCAAAATACTACTGAAGCCGTTACTGTGGCAGATACTGCTTTTCCTGCATGGGCCAAAACATCCCCTCTAAAACGTGCTCGTATTATGTTTAAATTTAAAGCCTTACTTGAACAGAATATGGATAGATTAGCGCGTATTATTTCTAACGAGCATGGCAAAGTGTATTCGGATGCTGTTGGTGAAGTGACTCGCGGCTTAGAAGTGGTTGAATTTGCTTGTGGTATTCCTCACCTGCAAAAAGGCGAGAATTCAGCTAATGTTGGTTCCGGTGTTGATAGCCATTCGCTCATGCAGCCTCTAGGCGTTTGTGTTGGCATTACTCCATTTAATTTTCCGGCAATGGTTCCAATGTGGATGTTTCCAATTTCATTGGCAACAGGAAACACGTTTATATTAAAGCCATCAGAGAAAGATCCTTCTTTAGCTTTAGAGTTAGCGAAATTATTGAAGGAAGCGGGTCTACCTGATGGTGTATTCAACGTCGTTAACGGCGATAAAGAAGCGGTAGATGTACTATTGACCGATCCCCGTGTACAGGCAGTCAGTTTTGTTGGTTCAACACCAATCGCTGAGTATATCTACTCTACAGCCTCTGCGCATGGCAAGCGCTGTCAAGCGCTGGGTGGAGCAAAGAACCACTGTATTTTGATGCCAGATGCAGATTTAGACATGGCGGCGAATGCCATCATGGGTGCAGCCTTTGGAGCTGCTGGTGAGCGTTGCATGGCGCTGTCCGTGGTAGTTGCGGTCGGTGACGAAACTGCTAATAAGCTGATTGAAAGATTGGCCAAACGTATTAAAAAAATGAAAGTTGGTCCGGGAATTGTCGAAGGCCCAGAAAACGATATGGGCCCAGTTATTTCGGCTCTCCATAAAGGAAAGATCTGCGATTATATTACTTCAGGTGTTGAACAAGGGGCAACCTTGCTGGTAGACGGTAGGAATTTGGCTGTTCCTGACCACTTGGAAGGTTTTTTTGTTGGTCCGACGTTGTTCGATAATGTATCACCAGAAATGACAATCTATCAAAACGAAATTTTTGGCCCAGTACTGTCGGTAGTTCGGGTACATGACTATCAGAGCGGTCTTGATCTGATTAATAGCCATGAATACGGTAACGGCACGGCTATATTTACCCGCGATGGTGAAACAGCACGACAGTTCAGCGAAGATGTACTAGTCGGTATGGTTGGTATTAATGTACCGATTCCAGTGCCAATGGCATTTCATAGCTTTGGTGGCTGGAAGCGCTCGGTATTTGGTCCTTTGAACGTCCACGGCAATGATGGAGTTCGTTTCTATACACGAATGAAGACAGTGACCAGCCGCTGGCCTGCAAGTGTCCGACTTGAGCATCATGAGAGCTCGTTTGTAATGCCGACAATGGATTAAACTTCCTGTTAATATTTATTAACGTTATGGCATTGGGTTAAAAAGCGTCACCCAACAAAATCAAAAACTTTGATCGCCCTAAAATACTTCATCAACCGAAAAGGCCAATGACAATTTCACGGTTGGCAGAAGATCATGGATATGGATTGCCAGTTCAATCTCTTCCAAATAGCCAAAGTGCCAATTGAGAGACATGTAAAAATTCGATGTGCGGCTAACCCATTCGATCCTCAATACCAAGAATACTTGGCTAGGAGAAAATCGAATAGACAGGCACACAACTCTTGGAATCAGCCTACTCTCACTACTTTATAAGTTGCTGGGTTTCAAACGATACCTTTGGGGAGGCTTGAGCCTAGGCAGTGAAAGTTGCACGCAGGGTTCTTAGGGCGACGGCACTTGGCAACAAGTGTCGTCCACCCTACACAAATGTGTCAGTGCCTTCTCTAAATTAACTATTGATGAATTAATACAAGTATTGTAAAACGCAACAACCTCCGTTTCTTAACGGCGGTCGGAATGACAATATACAATTCCAAATATGGTGATTTTGG
This sequence comes from Vibrio frigidus, assembly GCF_042465995.1. Classification (NCBI taxonomy): domain Bacteria; kingdom Pseudomonadati; phylum Pseudomonadota; class Gammaproteobacteria; order Vibrionales; family Vibrionaceae; genus Vibrio; species Vibrio frigidus. The sequence goes on from NZ_JBCDMC010000002.1 coordinate 145,832, forward strand.
AAGAGCATCAAAGAGCAGAAAAAACCTGATACCCAATTGCTACAGTTATGAAACTTCTCATACTAAAAAACTCATTGATTCATGAAGCGCTCATGTTAAAGCGTTTGGTTAAGTCGGTAAGTTTTAGCGTGATATCATTCAGCGTAGAGACCGTTTCTACTGTTTGGACAGATTCACTGGTAACTGCCATAGAAGAATCATTGATAACGGCAATATTGTTATTTAACTCACGAGTAACAATACTCTGCTCCTCTGCAGCGCTTGCGATCTGTGCATTCATCTTAAAAGTATCCTGAATCGAATTGTTAACCTGATCTATCGACTTGCCTACCTGACCGGAAATTTCAACAGCTTGACTGATACTATCTGCACTTCCTTCAATTGCGTTGGTGAGGTCGTCACTCCGTTCCTGAATCGTCTTGATCATAGAATTTATCTCCTCAGATGATATCTGAGTTTTTTGAGCTAGGTTTCTTACTTCGTCTGCTACAACAGCAAAACCACGACCATGCTCTCCTGCTCTTGCTGCTTCAATCGCAGCATTCAGAGCCAACAGGTTCGTTTGTTGGGAGATCCCAACAATAACATCCAGAATGGTACTTATTTTTGCACTATCCTCTTTTAACGCTTCGATCTTAGACTTAATGCTTTCATTTTCTGACTCAACCGAACGAATCGAGTTGATGGTTTGTTCTACCAATGTATACGACTGCTGCGATACTTCAGTTGCTACCTGAGTCACTGCCTGAGTATCTGCCGCACTTTGAGCAATCTCGTTTACACTAGCCTGCATCTGTTCCATAGATGCAACCAACGCAGAAAGTTCCGCCTGTTGATTTTGCATGCTCGTTGAGTTCTGTTGAGATGCGCCAACAACTAAGCCAGATGCACTTTCCAATTCACCCGCGGAATTATTGAGTAGATTTACGGTTTCGCTTAATGACGCCTGCATGTAGAAAAATGAACGAGCCAAAGTCCCAATTTCATCATTCTTGTATTTTCCAAGATTAATATTATTGTTCAAATTTCCAGACGCAATACTCTGGGCTACTTTTGTCATTTGTTCTAGAGGAATGCCAAGAGCCCTTCTCAGGAAAATGCTTGCAAATGCGAGAGTGAGTACTATTACTATCACTGCCGCTATAACTGAAGTAATGGATGCACTCTGTGCAGCTTTTTGAATATAGGCTTCTGACACCTGAACGTTAATATAGAGTTCGGCTTCTTCAGAAAAGGTCAAGTATTTATAGAATCCATCTTGTAAAACAATCCTATCAAGCTGAGATTGATAATTAATTGCAGAATTACCAGTAAGTTCAATAATGTTTTTTCCTACATTGTCCTTATTAGTACTACCTATGATAAAGCCGTCTTTTCGAAATGCGAATGTTTGGTATACGCCGTTCTGGATTGAACTGATAACCAATTCGGAGAGATCATTCATCGCCTTATTTAGGTTCATCATGCCGACAATCTGGCCATTACGCTTAATAGGCTCCGCCCAAGCAATAACCATATCTCCATCAATAGACTTGTAGGGTGTGGTAATACAGAACTTGCCCGTACTCATCACACACTGATACCACTCTCGCGTTGTAATATCTAACTCGGACAAGGGTATCAACCTTCCTGTTATATGGGAGATACCTTTGTCCATGATAGCTGCATAAGAAATCAATGAATTGGTACTGGTTTTCAGGTCAGTGAGAAAATGTCCCTGTTCTGGATAGGTTGCATTTTCATCATATACTTTGGCAGCAAAATTCAGAGATGATTTGGTCGATTTTGCATAAGCATCAACTGAAGAAGTGATCTCTCTGTTACTGTTAATCAGCTTGTCTAAGCTGCTTTCCTTGGATATCTGATTGATTTTGGTGTAACTCAAACTAGTTACAACACCACCTACCAATAGGGCGCTAATCGTTAATAGTGCAAATAGTTTCATTCGAAGCGAAAAAGAATGTTGGTTTGTCATTTTTATTACCTAACAACTGGATTATTTTAAATTATGAGTTTGTTGGCATGTTTTATACATAAAACAACACAAAAATACAATTTTATGATGTTAATGGATCATATTTATTGTTATTTTGTATGTTTTATTATGGAAAGTCGATTTCATTCAAAAGTGTCAAGCGTATTCCGAGTTTGGAGCAACAACTATTCTTAGTCCATTCCTGAACACGAGAATTTTTTAAGCAGGTATTAAGAACTTTAGGCAAAGTTCAAACGAAATATATTAGCCGACAGTGTTGCTAGCAAACAATGAGACATTTGTGAGTTACAAAGTGCCAATTGTAACGTTTCCGGACAAAAGTTTGCTAACGCCTTTCCTAAATTAGAAATTTATGAATAACTACAGAGGCTCTCTCCGGTTATATGTACTGACTCACATAAGCGGAGAAAACCCTACAAGGTATGGAAAGTCACTTAACTTGGTGTCCAATATTGATGGTGTAGATCACCTTTCCGGCAGCCAGGTAATAACGCCTTGTTTAAAGCTTGGGCGCTGAATAATGGCATTTTTCCATTTGTCTAGGTTCGGATAGTTTTCAAATGGGTACTTAGCTGCTTTAAGAATTACCAATTGAGGAACCCAGGTAATATCTGCCAGAGAGAAACTATCGCCTGCCAACCAGTCATTGTCTTTCAGACGGTCATCCATTTTCTTGAAGCAATCATCGATAATTTTTGTTGCGTTAGCCAAATCTTCCTCAGTAAAACCTTCATTGGAGTTAAAGCGTTCATGGAACTCAAGCAGGGCAAGGTCATAGGTTTGTTTTTTACGGTAGTCCGACATCTGCTCGGGCGTTTTTTTCATTTTGCCGCTCGGTTGACCTAGGTTGCCATACATGTAGGTTTTTATTGAAAGGTGGTTATCTCTGGCTAAATACATCCAGAAATACATTTGTTGTTCATCTTGCTTTGAATCAGGGCGTAGTGAACCCGGCGAATATTTTTTATCAAGATAGTCAATAATATCTGCGGAATCGATAATAACAACACCGTCATCAACCAACGTCGGGACAACGCCATTAGGGTTAATACCGAAATACTCGTCAGTCAGGTTTTCACCCTTCATCAGATTTAACAGGTGGCTTGCCCAGTCTAGACCTTTTTCTTCTAGAGCTATACGGACACGCATTGCGCAATTGGACATGTTTGCATGGTAAAGGTGCAACCCTTTAAAGCTCTCAACACTCTTATTAGTTGATTTGATAATTCCCATATTTATGCCTCTCAGGTGTTAGTTTAAGAAAATGTCGACTAATTGCCTTTCATGGTTTTCTTCAGGTTCACCATAAAGTCTTTGAAGTGAGGCATAAAATCAGTCAGTAGAGGGTGTTTTCTGTTCTGCATCATAACTGGGCCAAGAAGCCGCAATGCAACACCCACTTTAGTTGCATCCTGTTCATCTAGTCCACTACCTCGCTTAAGATTTTCAACAATAGTGAACATGTCCTCGCGGTCTTCTACTTCAAACTGCAGTGTTCTTAGGGTTTCTCCATTGGCTGAACCTGCATCTTCAACCGTTACGCGATAAACGTTGCCTTTCTTAAGTGGTGATTTCATCGTTAGCTCCGCTCTTGATATCTCATTGAATCAAATTAACAAAATAAACTACACTCTCTGTGGTTGATTTTATTACCTATATTTTGCGCTAGATTTACAGAGTGATAACTACTTCGTTTAATGGTAATCGTGCTTTAGGGAGGCCGTAATTAAAGTCACTACCTTGTTGGTGATAACCAAGAGCAAGTACAGTTTCACACACATATCCGTCCAACTCTGCTTTAAATATTTCACCAATCATTTCAGAATCCACACCTTCCATCGGGGTAGAATCAATCCCCAACCGGGCAAGTGTATGGAGCCCGTTTCCCAGAGCCAGATAAGTCTGTGCTTTTGTCCATTGAGCATTGACGCCATTCTGGTCCGCTGTTATTTCAGCAAAATACATACCCTTTTTTAGCATCTCGTCATACATGGCTTCAGGAAGGTGGCCTGAGGTTACTTCTGCATCGACGACCTTTTTGTAAGCTTCTTTATCGAAGCGAGGGTTGTAAGCAAATAAAATAGAGTGTGAAGCTGCTTTAGCATGCTGCTGATTGTTCTGGAACTTATTTGCGAAAGTATCATGCAAGCGCTGTTTAGCCTCATCGCTTTCGATCACGATAAACTTCCATGGCTGTGAATTAACAGAGGAAGCTGACAGGTGCAGCGCTTCTTTGATCACAGCTATATCCTCAGCCGAGATTGTCTTGGTTGCATCGTACTTCTTGGTTGAATAGCGACGGTTAAGATCCTGAATAATTGGATGAGTCATTTTGGTTCTCCGGTTTAGAAACAGATGAATGATTAAAGGATTTCTTGCAGCTGAATGTAGATATACTGATACTTCAATGTTCTATCTAATTGTTTCTCTGTGTTCTTTTTTAGCGTTTTCATGTGTCGTTCTTCTAGCAACAGCCCGCTGTTGTCTCTGATGTAGACCGTTGTAGATGCTAGGTAATATGAGCTTCCATTGTTATCTAAGGAAGTGCTTTCGTATTCATAGTTCTCTTCTATAAGGTTGTTGCGGGCATCATATACGAACTCACGGGTTCCATTGTTTGTATTTTTCAACTTACCGTCTACAAAGTACCCACCGGAAAATGATTCTTCAGTCATGTTATTTTGGCTGTTATATGTATACAAACTCCGGCCTTTGTGAGTGCCGGTTACACCAGTTCTTGATATGTTATTACTGAATTGTTTGTTTCCATGTGTGTCATAGCTGTATGTATAGCTTTCTATTTTCTCATTGTTTTTATCAATGTAATGGGCTAATAACAGCCCATTTTCACTATATTCTAAAAAACGCTCACTCTCGCCACCATTCGTGTATTCGTCCAATTCCTTTATTTTTTGACCATTGTTATTGTATTCGTAAGTAACAGTATTCTGCAGGCTGGTGTTATTTATTGTGGTTTTCTTTACCAATTGACGGTCACTATTATATTTAAGGCGATAGGTGTAAGTTTCACCAAAACCTAGAGAGTCTCTCTGGATAAGAAGCTTCCCTTTGTCATTGTAGATAAAGTCTTGCTGACGCAATTGATAGCGCTTGGATTTGGTGTACTGGTAGGAAACCTTAGAAACAAGAGGGAATGTTCTTTCTAGTAATTGTTTCTTATATTTTCTCTCTGGAAATTGGACGATGTATGCCCTGGCATCGTCCAATGACTCTATCTGACTATAAAAATTGTCTTCACAATTGACCGTAGTTTTTATCTCAGCACAACCGAGCTGTGCAACAACAGTAAAGCTGATAAAAAGTAGTTTTTTCATACGTTAAGACTGTCTGATCTGTAGATGATGGCTTATGGTTGAAAACAGTGCTAAACAATGTTTATCGCTCTGCACTGTAAGTCGTTAGCTTTGTATAGTATTTAGGGAGCTTGTACGATTAAGGGTTCAGAATCGCAAACTGCATAAACATCATCTTAAAGTTCTCTTCCGCATTCAGACTCGCATTACGTACTTTTGGGGCCCAACGCTCAATAAATTTCTGAGCGGCCATGTCTGCAGCCAAATCGATACCTTCACGGTAGTTCCACCATTCAGAGCCGTCCTTGTAACGTCGATGAGCTTCTTTCATCGTTGCGTGGAATGCTTCAGACTCCATAACACCATGCATGATGTCTTGCATATCTTTAATAAGATCACGGTACTGTTCTAAATCAGCATGTGTCGCGACAATTTTCTCGTGACCCGTGATGATAAACTCAGCGTTAGGGTAATCGTTCAATAGGATTTGTGGCAACTTCCAGGTCATCATTGGATCGGTAGCTTCACCAAAATGAATCCAAGGCGCAGATTTAGCATGGAATGTATCGATAGCAAACAAGATGTTTTGTTTCGGTGCATACACTACGCTGTCATCATGTGAGTGCCAGTTTCTGCTGTAGTTTTTAAACTCGAGACGTAGTCCACCAGTCTCAAGAATATAATCATCATCCCAAACAACATTAGGCATTGGACGAAGAGCCGCTCTCTCTGCCGGTAAGTCTTCGTGAGCGATTTTTAAGAACTCTTCAGTTTCTTTTTGTGCAATGATTTTTACATTTTTTGCAAGCAAATCAGATTTAAGGAAAAGATGCATACCTTCAGCATGATCACGGTGGTGGTGAGAGTAGATTACATGTGTAATTTTCTTATCCGTAAGTCGTGGAATCAGGTCTAATACGAAAGGAGTCAGTTCCGGACGCGCGTCGTATACTACGACACCAACATCGGTAATGAAGAATACCATGCTGTCAAATTCATTGTGAATATAGTAAGCATTGTTCGCAACTTTATAGTAGTTATAACCACGTTCTGGAATTGAAGTGTAAACGTAGTTTACGTCAGTATATTTAGCTTTTACTTTTTCTACGTCAAAATCTTTTTCTGCATTATACGTATCAGCGGCATAAGCAGCACCTGATGCAGAAAGTACTAATAGTATTGAATATAGAATGCCTTTAAACATAATAATTAATCTTCTTGTTGATTAAAGTTAACTAACTAAAATAGCTTAGTATTTTAGTGCTGATTAACTATCTATCTTAATATCTTAGGGCTCCCAAATATTGAGATAGATAGCACTGAATTATTGAGCTTTACTATAGATAAGCTTGTCTACAGAGTATTTTCCGGCACCATTCACCAGGATGAATATATAAGCTACAAGTAGTGCTCCTTGATACTCGTAGCCGCCTACGCGAACATCGAATCCGTTTGGCCATCCAAGTAGAACAAAAGCAACTGTCAGTGAGATACAGTTTGCAAATGCTCCAAGACGGGTGAAGCAGCCCAGCAGAACGGCGATACCACCAAGTGTTTCGCCAAGAGATGCTATTACTGCCATTGGGTAGGCAGGTTCCACTCCAATTTTGCTGAAGAACATAGCTGTGCCGTCGAGGTTAAACAACTTTCCCTGACCGTGCCATGTCATAACCGCACCCATGTAAAGCCTCAGTAATAGCTCATGGTACTGAAGCTCGTTAGGTTTTGTGATTAACTGCAATATTTTTTTCATAACTAAAACCTTTACTTAATTTCCACTGTCTGGTCAGAGATTTTTACTGAAAAATCAAAACTGCCTTCGTTTAGTGTCCATTTGCGCAGTTTATATGCTCTTACACCACGAGCGTGGAAAGGGTCAGCGTCAGCAATTGCTTTAGCTTCTTCAAATGATTTTGCTCGGATGATGATCATGCCTGATGTGGGGTGCTCTTTTTCGCTTTCTTCAGCAATAGGGCCAGCACCAAACATAATGCCTTTCTCTTCAAGCATTACCTGATAGTTCAGGTGGTCACTTACTGTATTTATGAACTCTTCTTGAGTACCAACAAGTGTGGTCTCATAGACGTAAAGATCCATCGCAAGAAAGTCAGCGATGCGCTCTCTTTGTTCTCTTGTAAAAGGGTTGGCTGAAGCGGTTCCTACCACTACTATAGAAATGATCAGGCAAAGCCATGTTGTTAGTTTTTTCACTCTTTACTCCTTACTTTGTTATCTGAACGAATTATAAAGACGCGAAGAAAGAAAAAAAAATGAAAATAAATTGTACAACACCATAACCATTAGTTATGGTGTTGATTATGACAAGAGAACAATTAAGAATACTGATCGCCGTAGTTGAAACTGGAACTTTCAGTCGAGCGGCAGAGCGTGTATACAAAAGCCAAGCCGCCATCAGTAAGGCCATAAAAGGGTTGGAAGAAGAGCTGGAAATTCAACTCTTTTCTCGTAATTCTTACCGTCCGGAATTATCATCGGAAGGAAAGGTTCTTTACAGGAAAGCACTTGAGGTTATTGCTCAGTTTGATCAGTTCGAGGAAATGGCCAAAGAATTATCTTTGGGAGTAGAGCCAGAACTAAGTATTGTGGTTAGTGCTCTTTGCCCTCTTCCGAGAATACTAGACATCATAAAAGCCCTGTCGGATAAGTACCCCCAGACCCGTATTAACCTTTCGATTAATACTTTGGGGCGCGTTTTGGAAGAACTGAAGTCCGGAGATGCTGATATAGCAATAACACCCTTGGAAGGGACTGAACCTACTCTGGAAAGCGCTTATCTTTACGATATCAAAATGCTTATAGTAACCAGTCAAAAACTTAAACTTTCTACTTTTAATAAATGCTCTATAGAGCAATTGAGAAGCGACAATCAGATAGTTGTGAAAAATGATCATCACCATGAACTCGACCGATCCGATGACGTTCTGCGTACTGGACGTAGGTGGGATGTCAATAACCTGTTTAGCAAAAAGGAAGTAATTCTGGCGGGATTGGGTTGGGGACAGCTCCCTGAACATTTAGTCACTGAAGAACTTCAGGACGGTCGTTTAATTCCGTTGAAAATAGAAAACTTTTCAATGCAGGAAGACCCCAGAGTACACGTTGTCAGAAAACAACAGACCAAATTAGGACCTGTTACACAGGAGTTATGGGACTCTATTCAGCTGCAATGAATTTGAAAAGAAATTTCGTCGATTTACTGTCTTGGATATTCAAAGTTCATTAACGACATTGGAGTGACTGTAACCTACCGAAATTTGAACAGCCTAATACGTTAAGGGCAAAAACCAGGCTGAATTGCTATGGGTCAGAAGCGACTTATATCTTTCTTTGAAACTGTATAACAATGCAGGTAGCGTTTGTCGGTTAGATATGTCGATTCTGTACAAAAATTGGAGGTTTCGTTCGACTAACAATCAGTACCTTCTGAAAGTAACAATGCGTCTTCTAATTCAACACCAAGATAGTGGATTGTATTACCTACCTTTGTATGTCCCAATAAAAGCCGCACCGCTCGAATGTTTTTCGTTTTTGCATAGACTAATGTAGATTTGGTTCACCTCATCGAATGAGTACCATATAGATTAGGATCCAACCCAAGGTTTGATGCCCATTTTCTGACTAGGTATCGATAGTGCGAATAGCTAATTGGTTGTGCTGCTTCCGTCTTTGGCTTGGGAAAAGAAAATCGTTGGCGTTTAGCGAAGCAATTAAATTCATTTCATTAGACCTTGTTGAGTTCTTGACGTTATTTCAAATTGAACTTCAATGTTTGTTTTTCGCTGGATATGCTTAACACGGTTAAATATTCTGTCTTGCGAAGATACATTGCAAAGCCTGAGCGAGAGCAAGTCACTCGATCTAAGTTTGCTATCAATAGCTAAGATAAGTAGCGCAAGTTGCATCAAACTATTTTCAGTCTCTAGTCTGGTTCTGATCCGCCAAATGAAAATTCAATGTGGATGAGTTAGAACCCTATCGACTATCTTGATTTAATGCTGCGGTAAGCTACGTCAGTGAGGTAGTCGTTTAATCGATACGATGCCGCAACAGCTTCTTCTGAATCTGTATGGCAAACGGCACGAAGTACGTTGGAATGTAAAGAAGACGCCTGTTTAAGGTCAGAGGTGTCATTTTTAAAAGCAAACCAAAAACGACGAGAAAGCCCTTGCAATGGAGCCATAGCTAACTGCAAATACTCATTTTGAGCTGCTTTAACCAACACTTTATGAATTTTTTTTAGAAGTATTGAATACTCTAACTCATCACCATTCTCAGCACATACTTCTAACGCCGATGCTAATTCTTGCATTTCTTGTTTTTCATCTACCGACGCTCTAGAGGATGCGTACTTAACACATAGCGCTTCAATATCTCGACGAACTTCTAAAATTTTAAGTTGGCTTTCTATAGATATAAGTGGAACCTGAATACCACGTCTGGCATGTATCTCTACCATTCTTTCATATGAGAGCCGTTGCAACGCCTCTCTCACTGGTGTTCTTCCTAACTCCAAACTTTCAGCTAATTGCTTCTCACTCACCATACTTCCCGGTTCTAATTCTCGGAAAATAATCATCCTTTCCAATTCGTTATATGCCATGTCCGTTTTATTAATCTGATTATCATTCATTTTTATCATATATACCTGACTAATGATTTAGTGAGCGAACTCACGAATTAAGATATCAATATTGTACCATAAATAAATTCAGAGTAAATTTAAGAAATACCACTGATATATCAGTAACACACCAATAGTCTATCAAAGAGGTTTTCATGAAAGATTGGAAAATTGTTCAGAGATTTGAAGAACAACCAGACCTCCCTGTGCTTGCTTCCATTGAAGTATTAGTCATAGGCGGTGGAGCAGCAGGCGTAGCCGCTGCTGTAACCGCTGGTCAATCAGGCAAATCTACGTGGATGATTGAGAAATACGGTTTTTGTGGGGGTGCTGCCGTAGCAGGTTTATCAGGGACTATCTGCGGTATGTATAAAGCAACAGATAATCGTAAAGCCTTACCCGAACAAGTAGTCTTTGGATTTACGGAAAAATTCCGTAAATCGCTAAGAATAAAAGGTGGTGTAACTGGTCCGCAAATCTATGGCAAAACCTATACGGTCACCCACGATCCTTTGATTTGGAGAGAAGTTGCAGACGATATGCTTGAAGAAGCTGGAGTAACGCCTCTTTTCCATACAGCCGTAATTGGCGTCATCATGGATGGCGATACCTTTAAAGGTGTCGTTATTGAATCTAACGCAGGTCAAAGTGTCATCATGGCAAAAATGATCGTTGATGCATCTGGTGATGCAGCTCTTATTGCTCGCGCTGGTATGGATTATTACTTTGGCGATGAAGGTAAAATTCAAAATCCGACCATGTTTTTCCGCATAGGTGGCATTGATATTGAGAAATATCTAGACTACTACGGGAATGACACCATCTGTCCACCAAAGGTTACAGATAAAATCTTATCTGCTAACCAATCCGACGAATATGACCTTCCCCGCCATAAAATTTGGATTTTCCCTACAACAAGACCCAATGAATTAATGGTCAATGCTACTCGCTTAGCGGGACAAGATGGACGCGTATTAAACGTTATCGACCCAGCAGATTTTACTGAGGCTGAAATATTTGGTCGTCGACAAGTACGTAGCTATACCAAATTCCTCAAGAACTTTGTACCTGGATGTGAAGATGCTTTTGTTGTTGATACTGGTGTTGAAGTTGGTATTCGCCAAACTCGTTCCATTGTTGGTGTCGAAACACTCACTAACGACGATGTAATTAATTGTCGTAAACGCTCTGACAGTATTTGTCGAACACCATGGCCAATCGAACTTCATTCAGGAACTAAACCTAAGCTGCATTGGTTACTTGATGATTACTACGATGTGCCATTCAACACACTCGTTCCCATTGTAGGTGAAAACATCATTGTCGCCGGGCGCTGCTTAAGTGCTGAACACGAAGCATTAGCATCCGCAAGAGTTACCGCGCAATGTTTTGAGTATGGACACGCGGCTGGAGTGGCCGTAGTAAAAGCACTCAACGAACAGAAACGAATCCGAGATTTAAACGGCGAAGAAATTGGCATTATCATGAAAGAAAATGGTAGTGCGTTGTAAGGAGAAATTATGAAAGATACAAAGATTAAACGAATAGAGCTTTATGCAGTTGCTGATCGCGACGCTCCACCGATTCCATGGGCAGATAACCAAGAGCCCTTACTTTATACCAATAATATTGTTCGCATCATTACTGAAGATGGAACCGAAGGTGTTGGCGCAACAATCAGTTATACAGAAAATGATTTTGACCGATGCATAATAGAAGCAATGAGAACTATTGTTCCTGGTTTAATTGGCAAAAACCCGCTAATGACTGAAGAGCTGAGTGCATGGTTAGGCGCACGCTGTTCTTGGGGTGGGCTACCAGCTAAATCACCAATTGATATCGCTGCCTGGGATATTAAAGCAAAGAAAGCAAACATGCCTCTTTATATGCTACTTGGTGGTGCTCGCAGCAAAATGCGCTCTTACGCTTCTTCACCAATGTTTGACACCGTTGAAGAGTATTTTCCGTATGTAGAAAACTGTATTGAACAAGGTTTCACCGCTATAAAGTTACATTGTTACTGTGTTTTCAAAAAAGATGTTGCTTTGGTAAACGCTATTCAAGAACGATACGGCGATACGGATATGCGCTTTATGTTGGATACAGCAACCTTCTACACTCCAGCAGAAGCCATGAAAATGGCCAAACTAATGGAAAGTTATGATTGGGAGTGGCTTGAAGCCCCAGTCTCCGACTACGACTACAAAACATACCAACGCTTAGTTGACAAGACCGACTTAGAAATTTCCAGTCATGGCAACTGCTTACTGACACTACAAGAAGTAACTTATGCTTTAGGCAATGGTTTTTGGTCAGATGTTCGACAAGATGCGACTGTTTGCGGTGGCATAACTCAACTAAACAAATGCTTTGCTATTGCTGAAGGACATTCCAAAAACCTGGAAATACAGAGTATGGGATACACCATTACTCAGGCAGCAAATCTACATGTGGCACTAGCACACTACAATTGCAAATTCTTCGAGCAATTCTATCCCTATGAGAGCTTTGAGTTAGGTTCCAATACTCAAATCCGTACAGATAAAGACGGCTTTGTTCACGCACCAGAAGGCAATGGACTTGGTGTGGAGATGGATTGGGAAATCGTAAAAGAAGCATCAATTGCTCATTATGTATTTGAATAATCAAATAATATTGATATGAAATTGTCACTCCTGCGTATTTTTATAGCGGGAGTGCAAAGGAGTCCTTTATGGAAAATAGTAATATAGGTAATTTTGACCGCACTACGATATTAATTTCTTTGATATTAATAAGTGCGCTGTCTGTGTTCTTTTTAACTGATACTGAGCGGGCTATCGCCATTGCTGGTAATATTTTTACCATGGTCGCATATAACCTTGGGACACCAATCTTATGGTTTGGTTTTGCAATGGTAATCATCTCTGTTTATCTAGTGTCCAGTAAATACGGTAATATTCGTATGGGCGACGGGAAACCCGAGTATTCCAATTTCTCCTACATCACCATGATGGCATTAGCCGGTGTTGGTTCAGGTACCGTATACTGGGCCTTTCTGGAGTGGTCTTATTATATTAAGACACCACCGTTTGCTATTGAAGCTGGCTCAGTGCTAGCACATGAGTGGGCTGTGACTTACTCTCTGCACCATTGGGGCATTACCGCTTGGGCGCTTTATGCTATCAGTGCTGTGCCGATCATGTATTCGTACTATGTACGTAAAAATCCATCGCTAAAGATCAGTGAAATCGTTCAAAGCATGATCAAAAACGACACCGTAGGTAAAGTTGTTGGTCGTGTTATTGACATCACTTACCCTATTGCGCTGGTATTCGGTCTTATCATTGTATTGGCTCTGGGCGTTCCTATAGTGTCTGCTGCTTTTGCTCAGCTAACCGGTTTGCAAGATAATCTAGCACTAAAGCTTGGTATGCTAGGGATTGTAGCTGCACTTCTTATCGTTAGCTCGTTTGTTGGTATAGAAAAAGGCATGAAAAACATCTCAAGCTCTGGTACCTATTTCCTGATTGCGCTGATTCTTTACATTCTGGTCTTTGGACCAACGATGTTTATTCTAGAAAACACCAGTACCTCAATCAGTATGTGGGCATCTAACTTCATCCACATGAGCTTGTACACTGATGCTATCAATCAAGATAAGTTTCCGCAGAACTGGACTGCTTACTTTTGGGCATACTGGATGATCTTTATCCCTTTGATGTGTATCTTTATTACTAAAGTATCGAAAGGTCGTACGCTGCGTGAAGTGATTGTTTGTATGGTAGGCGGTGGTACTGTGGGCACAACTATTCTGTTCTCGATTGTTGGTTCGTTCATGATGAAAACCCAAATTGACAAGAAGGTAGACATCAGCCAGATGGTATCTGATGGTCAAGCAAGCCAGTCTATCGTAGAAGCTCTTAACACTTTGCCCTTCTCTTCTCTACTTCTGGTCGTGTTTATTATATCCACTTTCTTGTTGTTGGTAACAACTTTGGACGGCTCTGTATTTACAGTTGCTTGCCAAACTCAACGTGTACTGGATAAAGATAAAAACCCAGCAAGACTGTTAAAAATCTTTTGGTGTCTAGTGATTATTGCGATTCCAGCGGTATTTATTATTGTAAATGCACCAGTTGGCTCAATGCAGTCAGCGATATTGATTTTTGCTGCTCCGTTACTTGTATTAGTAAGTTACATGTTATTTAAGACATTCAAATACATGCGTGAAGATTACGGTCATCTTACTGCATCGGAAATTAAAGCGATGCATAGATTAACCGATACTTCAGCTGCTGATATTATCCCAGAGGTTGACTGTGAAGAGCTACCAGTAGTAGCTACAACTAACTAAACCGGATACCGGCAGCAAGGTTAAGAGCCAAAGTTTCATAATACCTTCTATGCAGCTTTGGCTTTTCCATTTTGGGCAAAAAAACATATTTACTATCCAATATGCCAACCCCATGTCAGTTGGGCATCGCATATCTATGGAGCCACAGTGGTCCTACTGATGTCTTGGATAAATAGGAACGCGCCAAAAGGGCGCACTCCTAAATCTAAACAATATTAAAAGGATAGCTATTTTAACTATTTCTACATGTAGCTCGGTTGTGGACAAAAGCTTGTTAAGAAACCAAGAGAACCAAGATGACTCGAATAACCTTTGCAGCTACAAAGTATTCGAATCACCTACAAAATAACGATCAATTTCACTCATCCGCTACGCCTTTCACTACCAACATCTGAATAAGATTTTTGGAGTTAAGACGGAACAACCAATTTGTCTACAATGTAGCAATCTATATTGGTAGTGGCAGCAATACGTATGAGCTTTGCATCCCGATATTCAATGTCATTATCCCACGCTAATGCCGCTTCTCGACTTGGGAACTGAATGATCACTTTCATTTGTAAGCATCGACCAGACAGTGTTTGATCTTCATTTGTCGCAACTAAAATCTCACCACCATGCTTTGCAACAGTGTTGGCAGTGACATGATTTAAACCCGGATTGTATTGAGCATACAGTTCTTCATCCGCAATATCATAATTAACCACATAATAAACCGTCATTATCGTCTCCAATCAGCCTGCTATTTGAGTAACAAAGTTCATGTACTGGTTCATATCACCCACCACGGCTCTCTCCATCAACGCCCCAGTCACTTTTGAGTAAGGTTGATTAAAGTGAATATCCCAAACATCCGATTCTTTTCTCCAGTGTTCGTACACGGCTAATGTGTCATTACTGCCATTAACGGTGAACAAATCAAACAACAAATTACCTGCCTCGGTACGAGTGTGTTGTATATGTTCCTCGAACTGAGCGATTAGCGCTTCACGGTGCTCCGTTTCTAGTTTGAAAATGAAAAAAATATTAAATTCCTCATCATCTTTATCTGCTTGTTTTAGTGCAACAGGGGCAGGGGCTGTTTCACCAAGGTTCAAAACCATCACAGGCTCAACCAAAGCAGTTTCTGTTAATTTGATGAGTTTTTGAGTGTGTGACTGTTGTAAGTGTGAATCCAAAGCCTCTTGATCTACCCAACGGTCGTAGGCAAAAAACAGATTGGCATCTTGGTTATCAACATAGACTCGCATCTCCACATTGCCAGCTTCCTGGCTACTTGCCAGTTGGTTCTCCAATAGCGCATGTTGAAATTCGTCTTTGTGATCAGGCTTTACTGTGAACTTTACAATTTGATTGATCATGGTTTTACACCCTATTCGGTTTTTAATTTTAACTTCAATGAGTTATACGAAAACTAAACCGTTACAATAACTTTACCAACGGTTCTGCCAGTTTCGACAGCGGTGTGCGCCTGAGCTAAATCTTTAAACTCAAAAATTTGCGATACGTGCGGTTTTATCGAGTCGTTAGCGAGCATTTCAGCAACCTTTGAGGCATCTTCACCGTTAGATTGAACAAGAAGCGGAGTAATCACTAAATTTGATTCAAACGCAGTTTTTTGCATACTATCTGAAGGTTCTCGAATCGTAATTGAAACGAGTTGACCACCAGAACGCAGCACTTGTAGTGATTTTTCTGCATTTTCTGGACTCACTGTGTCAAAAGCTAAATCAATGTCATGAAGTACTTTTTCAAAGTCTTGCTCACGATAATCAATGTGCTCATCTGCACCAAGCGACATCACAAATTTTTTATTTCGAACCGAACTTGTCGAATAAACAAAAGCGCCCATTTGTTTAGCCATCTGAACGGCAAAGTGACCCACGCCGCCAGATCCAGCATGAATAAGAACTTTATCACCTTGGCTTACCCGACCGTTTAATGCCTGATAGGCCGTCATGGCTGCAAGTGTGGTTGCTGCTGCATCGATAAAATTAACGCCTTCAGGCATTAATGCGAGGTGTGATTCTGGAGAGGCAACATACTCTGCATACGCTTTACCATCTCCCGGGAAGTTCACCATGCCAAATACGTTATCGCCAACTTTGAAATTAGTGACGTTTGCACCGGATTCAATTACTGTGCCCGCAATGTCCCACCCCAAGATGATTGGACGCTCTTCGCCATACAAATCAAGTAACGCTTCTTCTGCATACTTCACTTTGGTATCTGCAGGGTTAATGCTGATGGCTCGAGTTTCTACTAGTACCTCATTGTCTCTAATTGTTGGCTTTTCTACATCGTGCAACTGTAGGTTTTCAATACCGCCTGCATGGTAAGTAATAATTGCTTTCATTGGTTGGTCTCCATTGGTGAACTCGTAAACGATTATATATGTGCCATTATTTGGTATCATCTAGCGAATTAGGGAAAGACTATCCTTAAATTTGGGACTAACAGAAAGGCGAATTAAGTGAATTTTGATCTGAAAACCTTAGCGTTATACTTACGGGTTGTAGAAATAGGAAAAATTGGACGTGCTGGCGAAGAATTTGGACTTTCAACGACTAATGCCAGTCAAAGAATTCAGCAATTAGAAGCTGAGCTGGGCGTAAAACTGTTCCATCGTTCAACAAGAACCATCACATTGACTCATGATGGTGAAATGTTTTTACCTCATGCAAGACGTATTGTTGACGATGTTGAAGAAGTGGCAAATGTCTTCAAAGGTGCTGAAAGCAATGTTCAAGGTCGATTAAAGGTGGCTGTATCAGCTTCATATGGTCGCCACTACATTGTTCCCTTTATCCCTGAGTTACTAGAGTTGTATCCTAACCTTGAGTTGGAAATTGACTTTAACGACAAAACCGAGGATTTGATCGAGCATGGTTACGACTTAGCCTTTCGTATAGGTAACTTATCTTCAAGTAACCTGTTAGCGAGGCGCTTGGCTGATAATCCAATTGCACTAGTTGCTTCACCAAACTATATTGAAAAATATGGCGTGCCTGAAAGCCCTGAAGATTTGCTTAAGCATCGATGCTTACCCTTAGGTCACGCTGTAGATTGGGCGTTTATGAGTGCAGAGGGGAAAGTACAAAAGGTATCTGTAGCAAATCCAATTTCCTTAAACTTGGGGGATGCGATCAGTGATCTGGTGGAATCTGGTATGGGGATTGGTATGGCTTCCTACTGGCATGCAGGACCTTCGTTAAAATCTGGCCGAGTGGTTCAAATCCTTCCTGATTATAAGCTTTTGAATGACACAAAAATTTGGGCTGTACGGCCACCTGGCAGAATCTTACCCGCTAGAGTTAAGGTATTTTTAGACTTTATTGAAAAAAAAGTCATAGATACCAATAAAGTGAGATACGAGGATTTACTAATGTAATTTGGCTCTTATCTAGAGCACACCATGACTATTTTCTGAGGCTCATTAAAATGCAAATGAGCCAGCGCAGATCTCGCTGACTCAGAGTTGAACAATTCCGTGTCAGGGTATTTTCTAAATTAGCATTTATCGGATTATCTAGGGTATTGCAAAAGCTCTTAACTGGTGGCCTAAATCACTCATCCACTACACTCAGCATGTTGTTTCTACAATCTGAACAATAAAGAAAGATGTGACTGTCAGTTGCCTATACTACTGTGAAAACCTCTTCCATTCGCAAACGTGACTTGGGTAGGCCGTAATTGTAATCTTCACGAACAGAGTGATAACCCATCGCCAGTGCAACATCACAAATATAACCATCCAACTCATCAGTAAAGGCTTCACCGACCAACTTAGAATCAATGCCTTCCATCGGTGTAGAATCAATACCTAATCGTGCTAAGACATGTAAGGCATTCCCTAATGCGATATAAACCTGTGCCCTTGTCCAGTTTTCATTAGAGCCATTTTCATCTCTGTGAAGGTCAGCAAAGTGGAAAGCTCCGCTCAGCGTGGCTTCATATTTTTCTTCGTTTAAACGACCCAGCTCTACATTGATGTCCAGTATTTTTTTGTAGTTTTCTTTTTGATAATTCGGATTGTGGGCAAAGAGAATTACATGTGACGCCTCTTTTGAATGAGGACGATTTGGTTGATACTTGTTTGCAAATGTTTCATCCAAGCGGTTTTTTGCCTCATCACTCTTAATTAGCACAAACTTCCAGGGCTGCGAGTTGATAGACGAAGCCGTCAGGCGAATAGCCTCCTTGATTATCTCTATGTTTTTTTCTGAAATACGTTCACTTGGATCATACTTCTTTGTTGTATAACGATTATTTAAATCTTGAATGATTGGGTGAGTCACTGGTGTCCCTTTTTTCTATTAACTGATTTTTTTAAGAATTTGTCTAAGCGCGAAGCCAAACCTTTCAGGGCTGTCCTCTTGTACAAAATGGCTCGCATCGGGTACAAGTTGTACATTCGCTTTAGGGAAGTGAGAACGCCATTTTGCTATCGCCTTAGGTGTTCCATGATTAAAGTCTTTCTCACCAAAAATAAACTCAACTGGTTTTTCTGCCAGCCTGTGTAATCTACTCTCAATATCTCCTAACCATTCAGATACCAAAGTAATCTGTTGAGGGAAAATTGCAGTTCCTATTCTGGATTCAGGGGTCGGGAAGGCCATTGTATAAGCGTCGATAACTGCTTTGTTATTCCGTGACTTCTCGTTGATATTTGCCAGCATAAGGTTGGCAACAAAAAAATTTTCGTCAAGCACCCGTTGTTCCATTTCTGGTGTTCTGAAGAGCATAGAGAATGTTTCAATACCGCCATCCACTTTCCAGGCCCAGGTATTCGAAATAACCACACCCAAGATATTCTCAGGATGGTTAGTTGCCACATTTAACCCGGTTGGTCCGCCCCAGTCCTGAACAACCAGAATAAACTTATCTAACTTTAGATGGTCGAAAATAAGTGATTCAATCCATTCAGAATGTTCCTGAGGTGTAAAGCTAAAGTCAGGAGGTGTGTCAGAAAAACCAAAACCAGGCAGGTCATATGCAATAACTCGAGCGTCTTTAGACAAATCTTTGATAATGTTTCTGTTCAGGAAAGACCAGTCAGGGTTACCGTGAGTCAGGATAATAGGAATGCCTTCACCTTCGTCTACGTAGTGCATAGAGACACCATCACGTTCATACCAATGGCTCTTAAATGGGTATTCTTCTTTATTTACCACAAATGGACGCTGTTTTGTGTTCGTCATATCAGCGTTATTTAATATGGGATCAGGGTTCACTTTGTAAAATATTGGCTGCACTCCTTCAGCGGCAATGATTTTTTTCAATGCTTCTATAGACATACTTTTCTCCAGATTGAGTCATTACTATCAGGCTCCCCAGTACATTAGGTGGAAACAGAGTTTTATTGACAATAAAACCATATACTGCATCTTATCAGCAAAATACAAGCTCATTGATTCTTATTAATCAATAGTAAATTGAAAATATCTCTCTATTTCAATGTACCTGCCTACGCGATAATGCCCATAAACCGGCCATATCCGGCTTAATATCTACTCATTTACGGAGTTAAAACATGCGCTCAGCAATTTCATCTGCTTTTATCGGACTTTCTCTACTGTTAGCTAATACAGCTCAAGCAGCCTCATTAGTCGCGCAATGGGAGCAAACCGCCTTTTCACAGCCAGAATCAGTCTACGTCTCCCCCGAGCATCAATGGCTATACGTTTCGAATGTCAATGGTCAGGAGACGGGCTTTATCAGTAAGTTATCCAAAAACGGGGATATCGAAAAGTTGAAGTGGGTTGATGGATTAGGCATGCCAACAGGTATGGGAATGTTTAAAAATAATCTTTATGTCGTAGATGGAACTCAGGTGCATATCATTGACGTAGAAAGCGGAAATATAATAAAAAGTTTAAAAGCAACTGACGCTATCATGCTTAATGACCTGACCGTTAGCGATAAAGGGCAGGTATTTGTAGGCGACATTGCTGCTGGGAAAATCTACACCATTGTTGACGATGAGTTAGTCGTCTGGCTGGAAGATAATAACCTTCCTCATCCAAACGGCTTGCTCGCACAAGGTGATACACTGATCGCGGCCAATCTAGCAAGTAAACTGGCACAGCAGTTTAAACCTGATGAGTATGGGTCAGTATACAAAATAAATATCGCTGATAAATCCTTACAGATCATCAGTTCCAGTTATCGACTTGGTGGTTTGGATGGTGTGACAGAGTTAAATGGTACACTGGTTATCAGCCATTTCCCTGCGGGTGAGATTTATCAGATTACAGATAAAGAACGTACACTGTTAGGCACAGTAGATATCAGTGCTGCGGATATTAGTGTTGATGATAGTACGGACACCTTGTTTATTCCGTTTTTGTTCAAGGGCAAAGTTGCTTCTTATAAGATCATTAATGACTGAGCGGGTTAAATATGAGAAGACGTGATGTATTAAAAGTAACTGTAGCTACCGCTGTGGGCGCAGCAGCAACATTAACCAATGGTTCTGTATTGGCTCAGTCACAGCCAGGAGAAAGCTCTAGTACAAAGTTCAAGAATATTATTGTTACCAGAGAAAAAGGCATCCTTATACTGCGTATCAATAAACTGCCTCGTAATGAGGTGTCACAAATAACCTTGAATGAACTCAATATTGAAAAATGACCAGTTTGCATTTGATCGTATAGTGGTGACGGAAGAAGCACACGAGGCACTACAACGCTTTATTGCTAAACAAAAAGAATAAGAAGTTTTATTTTAAACCGATGAATAAAATGCATTAGAATCTAAACTCTGATGCATTTTTTGTTTGCCTATTGGAAAATTTATGGATATCGCTACTCGACTCGACTTATTTCTGGATATTGTTTATCAGGGTTCTTTTGCTAAAGCAGCCGAGCTCAGGCACATGGATCGCGCAGTAGTCACTAAGCAGTTCAAAGTACTGGAAGATACATTAGGCGTCAGGTTACTAAACCGAACGACACGATCTTTATCTTTGACCGATGCAGGGCGAGAGATTTTAGAGCAAGCTAAAGTGGTAAGAAGTGAAATAAGTAAAACTCAGCGTTTAGCCGCTTCATTTCACACGGAGCCCAGAGGTCTGTTACGGATAACCAGTTATGTTTCTTTCGGAAATCTCTATCTTCAGAAAGCGATCAATCTTTTTATGAGAAAATATCCAAAAACCTATATTGAGCTTTCGCTGGATGATCGGTTAACGGATATCGTCGGAGAAAAGTTTGATATCGCTTTTCGGCTGGATTCCCCTAAAGACTCGACGAACGTAGCAAAGAAGCTTGCCTCAACTAAGCTGGTCATTCTTGCCTCTCCAGAGTTTATTAAAGAGCATGGAGCTCCTCAGACGCTCAAGGAGCTTGTTTCCTTACCTGCAATCACCTACTCCAATGGCTCCTTTACCTTCGATAAACTGGAGATGTTCGCCCCAAGGGAAAGCAAAACAGAAAAATACAGTATTAATGGGCGATTTAAAGCAAACAACGTAGATTCCCTCATAAGTGCCACACAGGCTGGACTGGGGTATTCGGTCGCGGATCTTGCAATACTGAAATCAAATATAAAAGAGCTTAATCTGGTTCCTATCCTGCAACATTATCGGTTCCCTGACGGCTTTGGATCACTCCATGCCGTCTACCCTCATAGAAATCAGACTCCACTGATTAAAAAGTTTATCGAAACGGTGCAAGAAGTGATTGGTACTCCGCCCGTTTGGGAGAACTATGTTGACGATTACTCGTCTATGTATAAGTAGCTATAAATGTGATCTAAACCAGTAGTTTTGGACACCGCGTTAAGTGAGTACAATCACTAACGAGGTGAAACATGACAAATAAAAAGAAACGTATTCTCTATTCCCCTCAATTTAAAGCCGAAGCTCTGAAGCGAGCAGAGAAAGTAGGTGAAGCTGCCACCGCTAAGCTGCTCTCACTACCTGAATCTCAAATCTATGGTTGGCGTAAAGCGGCGACAAAAGACACCAGTTCTAGTCAAAAAGAAAAAGATCTCGCCGTTGAAGTAGCTAAACTTAAACGGCGACTAGCCGAACAAGCTGAAGAGCTAGATATCGAAAAAAAGGGGGTACATTGAGTGCTTGAACCCACAGCCACCTACATCACGAAAAATCTAAAGTAAATTGCTACGGATTTATGCTAGAGAACATGCTGGAATTTAGTATTTATCGCATAGCCAAGGTATTCTTGGTTTCCCGAAGTGGGTCTTATTATTGGGTCAATCATCGCCATAAAGACAGTTTGCGTAGACAAGAACGACACGCAAATTTCAATGCACAACGGACAGCAACCATAAAATGCGAGTTGCTCCGAACTTACTTGCTCAGGATTTTACAGCAGATGCTATGCGTCAAGCGGTCTTCGAATACATTGAGGTTGATTATAATCGAACGAGAAGGCACAGTGCTTTTGGGTATTTAAGCCCAATTAACTCTGAACAAAAAAAATCGCAAATAAAGCTTAGGACACTTTATGACTTTTAAAAGGACAGGTTATGGTTTTTTTTGGACACGATATGGTTTCAGCGACAACAAGATGGGTGGAAGCCCCAGCCACATCCCGGCACACAAGTCACTCGCCCTGGCTGCTTCCTTCCGGATCTGACCAATTAAACAAGGTATTGTTGCGGGAGGACCAGGGCCTCCATAGATTCTGTTTCGTTAGTACGGTGACTAGCGAGTGCGAAGGATTATCGGCTATCTATAATTGCATTGCAAGTCATCTGTTTCGTAATTTTAGCCTTTGTTGATTAAGTGGCTATTTATTGCTCATCCAGACCTCTTACATGGCTATTTTACAGCGCACCTTTGTCTTTAAGCGCTTGAATCACTTGTTCTTCACCACAAACTTGCACACTGATAATCCCTAAAGATGCGGCCGCCTCTATATTTTGTCGGTTATCATCCAAAAAAAGGACTTTATTAGGGGCAACTTCTAACACATCAAGCACATGCTCAAAGGCCGCCCGTTCTGGCTTGGCTTTGTACATGTGGTGAGAGACAAAAATAGTATCGAAATACTCTGCTATACCAAACTCTTCAATCAATCTTGGGAAATGCAGTTCATTGGTATTACTTAACACCGCAAGATGGTAACGACCCCGTAATTTGGTTAGCGTCTGAGGCATACTTGGAAATATACCCGTTGGCCATGCAGTAAAAGCCTCCATGATCTCTTCAATACTCTGATCTAATTCGAATTGCTGTTTAAACTGGGTCGTAAACTCGACAGCGGATATCTGCCCTTTTTCGAATTGTTGACCAAATTCGGAGATAAACCATGTCTCGATTGGCATCGTATTTTCAGCTTTCAACCAACACCTAGGTATCGGCGAATCACCTAAACCAACGACAACTCTTCCTAAATCAAATAGAATGACTTCAAACATAGAACACCTATTCACCGTATAAGATAAAACTGTATCAGTATGGATCAATTTCTAGCACAAATCTTTGTTGTCATTCACCAAATCCCATCAGGGAAGGTCTCGACCTATGGTGAAATTGCAAAAATGGCGGGTTACCCCGGTTACGCTCGACATGTTGGTAAAGCACTTTCGAACCTACCGAAAGGCTCAACGCTACCTTGGTTTAGAGTAATCAACAGCGCAGGTAAAATATCATTAAAAGGTGACAGTTTTGCGAGGCAGAAAGAACATCTTGAAAAAGATGGTGTGCAAGTGAGTGAATTGGGTAGGGTTAGCCTTAAAACGTATAAGTGGCAGCTCTAAGCTGCCACTGAATATGAACCAGTAACGATTAGCGAACCGCAACCAAATTCAAGTCTACCTGTTTGGTTTGAGACTCATCGGTAATGACTTGGTATGCGGTATCCGTAGTGAACCGCAAAGTGTCATTTACATGTATCGTTGCTCGAACGCTATACCTATGTTTGACTTCAATCTTATTCGCGTCATAGCTCAATTCAAAATCAAATGGGACTTGAGTTCCATCGGTGGTAAATATTTGCTGAGCCAGTTTTTTTGCTGCGACATCCATTAAGGACACATCTTCCAATGTCACAGTCACCACTGCATTCGGTGGCAATGCCACTCTTTGTCGGTAGCTGATATTGCCTTTGATTGATTCCATCATGACTTCTTTTTGTTCCGGCGCTTGTTTCGTCGACTCACAACCCACCAGCATAAAACCCATTACTATTGATAAAACCAAAATTAGTGTCTTTTTCATAAAGCCTCTTTATAGTTAGCTACTTGCTAGCAAGTATAAGAATAACCTAAAATAAAATCCTGTTAATCGCATATAATTAACAAAACAATGACGGAGATGATATGAGTAAGCCTCTCAACGAGCTGTTAGAACTTTTGCAGTTAGAACAATTAGAAAATGAATTATTCAGAGGCCAAAGCGAAAACTTAGGCTTACCGCAGGTATACGGGGGACAGGTCATCGGTCAGGCTCTATCAGCTGCACGGTATACAGTGGCAAATGATCGAAAGGTACACTCCTTTCATAGCTACTTTCTTTTGCCCGGCAATCCCGATAAACCAATTATCTATGACGTAGAAAATCTACGGGACGGAAAAAGCTTAAGCACTAGACGTGTAAAGGCGATACAGAATGGCCGTCCGATTTTTTATCTAACCGCTTCTTATCATGGCGATGCAGAGGGATTCGAACACCAAAACAGCATGCCTGATATACCCGGTCCAGAAAATTTCGTGTCAGAAACAGAGCTTGCCAATCAGATTGCCGATTTTCTACCAGAAAAAATCAAGCAAATTTTCTGTGGGGAAAAGCCTATCGAGGTTCGCCCCGTGACGGTGATTAATCCGCTAAAACCTGTTAAGGCCGAACCCAAACAGTATCTATGGATAAAGGCCAACGGCAGTGTGCCAGATGATCAACTCATTCATCAGTACCTTCTTGCGTATGCTTCCGACTGGGGCTTTCTTGTTACTGCCATGCACCCTCACAAGACCACATTGATGACACCCAACTTTCAGGTGGCGACGATTGACCATTCCATGTGGTTTCATCGACCTTTTAAGATGGACGAGTGGCTGCTTTTCTCTATTGAAAGCCCGACCGCAAGCAACGCTCGTGGACTCGTTCGCGGTGAAATATACAACCAACAAGGTCACCTGGTCGCATCCGCGATTCAAGAAGGTGTCATGAGATTTACCAAATAATTTGAATTGAAGATAAGTACATTGATAAACACAAGCATTCGCGACGATACTCGCGAGTGCTCTTTTCCTCTCAACCATGCACCCGTCGTTATTTATTCTCTCTTTCGCCTATAAAAGGAGAAAAAAATACTCTATTGTGACGACTTTTGAAGCAATAAAGAAAAATAATTCCCCGATAAAAAGCTTATTCTTACTCTATAAAAACAACAAGCCAAATAGTGAGTGAGAATCAGATGAAAAGACACCTTTGGAATCAATTTACAGAGACAGTCAAAAAAGAAGTTGTTCCGGCCCTTGGTTGCACGGAGCCTGTTGCCATTGCACTAGCCGCTTCTATCGCCATGGAGAAACTCTCTGGTCAACCTCGGAACATCTCAGCGTTTGTTTCTCCTAATCTCATGAAAAATGGCATGGGCGTGGGCGTTCCGGGAACCGGTATGGTTGGTCTATCCATTGCCGCCGCTGTCGGCGCAATTGCCGGAGATCCGAATGCGGGACTCGAAGTGCTTAAAAATATCACTCAAGTTGATGTCGAAAAAGCGAAAGCATTGATTGATAACGATTGCGTACACGTTGGTGTGGCTGATGTAACCAATGTCCTTTATTCAAAAGTCAGTGTGTTTGATGGAGAAAAAACCGTATCGGTAACCATCGCCGATGGACACACTAACGTAGTATCTATTGAAGAGAACGGGATCGCTATCTATGTTCCAGCATTGAACATCGATCATGAGCAGTCTCATCAAGGCCTCATTAATCCCTTCCAAGATGCAAACGCGCAAGACATTTTTGATTACGCGATCCATGCGCCCCTAAGCGATATTGAATTCATAGAAGCAGCAGGACAACTCAACGATAAGCTTTCCGTAGAAGGACTTGCTAACGATTACGGGTTACAAATTGGAGCAACGTTTCAACGTAACGTTGATCGCGGCTTGTTGTCGGGTGGCTTATTAACTGAAGTATTAACGCGTACTTCTTCCGCTGCAGACGCGAGAATGGATGGTGCTATGTTACCTGCAATGAGTAATTCAGGTTCAGGAAACCAAGGGATTGCGGCAACCATGCCGGTATTGGTCACCGCACAGTTTCTCAAAGTGGATAGAGAAGCGAGTATTAGAGCTCTGATGCTTGCTAGCCTTATGGCTATCTATATCAAAAGCCACCAAGACAAGCTCTCAGCATTATGCTCTACAACCACCGCCGGAATGGGTTCTGTCTCGGGTATGACGTGGTTGTTAGGCGGTGATTTTAGGCAGATTAGCTACGCTATTTCCAACATGATTGGCGATATCTCCGGCATGATTTGCGATGGAGCAAAACCCGGTTGCGCAATGAAGGTTTCCTCTTCTGCTGGTGCAGCGGTAAAAGCGGCTCTGATGGCGATTGATGGTGTTCGAGTCACTCAAAATGAAGGTATTGTCGCAGACGACGTTGATGACACTATTCGCAATCTGTCCGCGCTCGTTAATGGCTCGATGAAACAAACCGACGTGCAGATCTTAGATATTATGGTCAACAAATAGTCATTCTCAATTCGTATCGGTAGATGTGCTCCCCTAACAACGGGTGAGCACTTATTCGTAGTTGTTAATCATTAACGACGTTTGATTAAAGCGGTAACGCCGTTGTGTACTTTAATGGCTCCATTGCAAAAGTGGATGTCACATTAGAAATGCCTTCTACGCTGTTAACCATTCTTTTATAAAAAAGGTCGAAACACTTCATATCTTCCACTTGCACTTTCATCATATAGTCATACTCTCCGGCCATACGATAAAACTCCATCACCTCAGGAAAAGGGGTCACCGTCTCGACAAAATGGCTATACCATTCATGTGAATGATTACTGGTTTTGATAAGAACAAAGGCGGTAAATAAAAGCCCCAGCTTTTCAGGATTTAACAGAGCAACCCGTTTACTGATCACCCCATTGTCTTCCAGTTTTTTCAACCTTTTCCAACAAGGTGTTGTTGTTAGGTTAACCGCTTCGGCTAATGCATTAAGTGATAAGGTGCTGTCTACTTGCAACATCGACAATAACTTTCTGTCTGTCTTATCCAGTTCCATGAAACCCTCATTTTTTAGAAAAAATTTTCACATAAACGTCAAATACTAGGACGATTATAGCTTTTATTGTCCACTTCTACAAAAATTACTGTGCTTTTTGACTTACTTTTCCTCTCATTCACAATTAGACTACTTACCTCTGTTTTATTTACAAAAAGGTTACCCATGAAACCGTTACGTCAATTTGTACTGACACCACTATTAATCACATTCGTTTCACTTCCTGTGCTGGCGCAGCAGACACCGACGAGTAAAGATTATGTCTATTTGGGCATAGGCGATGTGGGTTTTTCACCTTCATGGGCGGAGAGTAATACCGTATATAAAAACCCATCATTTACTATTGGAGGAGGAAAATACTATAACGACAACCTTATCTTTGATGGATTTCTCCGTTATTCCGAGAATCAAAACAAAGCAGAAACAATAAAAATGGATGTTATTCAACTTGGGGTATCCGCTATCCTAATCAGCGACAAATTGGGCGACTCCCCTATCAAGCTCTACGTAAAGACCTCGGCTATTTCAGCCTACCAAGATGCACGAAGCCTACCAAATGGTGATTACTCGACGTCTGAAGCCGGTGGCGTGTTTGATATTGGTGCTGGATTTGAGTGGGATATTGGTTCTGATTTCTGGGTGCGTGGTGAGTATCTATATGGCTATGCAACATCAGGACTAATGGTTGATGCAGACTACGATGGATTTTTATTGACCATCGGCAAAGGGTTATAGTTTCTTCGCAATTTATAGGTTCCTAGTAAAGTCTACTAGGAACCTAACCTGCCTACACTCGGGATAGTGGTTCTATCCGTGGTTCTTGCGACTGGTTGTTTCTAATGAAAGTTCTTTGTTTAGTACCTCTTCTACGTGCCCCGGAGACTGCGTTGAAATCGAGATCAATCGGTACATCGCCGGAATAACGAACAGAGTGACCAATGTAGCAAACGCCATACCGAAGAAGATAACAGTACCCACCGCTATTCGGCTTTCATAACCCGCGCCAGTAGAACTGATCAACGGTATCGCACCGGCTAAGGTAGTAAACGCAGTCATAAGTATTGGTCGTAAACGGCGTGCCGAAGCGTCGATTATTGCTTTTTCAAATTCAATACCTCGGTCTCGAAGCTGATTGGTAAACTCGACAATCAGAATACCGTTTTTGGTTACCATGCCGATCAACATTATCATGCCTATTTGGCTATAGATATTCAGCCCTTGTTGCATAATAAATAACCCTAAAAAACCGCCAAACACCCCCATAGGAACGGTAAACATAACGACTAGAGGGTTGATGAAGCTTTCAAATTGGGCAGCCAGCACCAAGTAAGCAACAAGCAATGCCAGTGCAAAAACAACCAGCACGCTCGCTTGATTCTCTTTGTACTCTTTTGACTCACCAGAATAGTCGATAGAGATATCACCCGGCAGTAATTCGATCGCTTTCTCATCTAAGAAATCGAGCGCTTCACCGAGCGTATAACCTTCACTAATATTGGCAGTAACCGTAATCGCCTTCTTCTTATTGTAATGAGACAGACGTATCGCCGATGCAACCTCTTCTATTTTAGTCACTGCATCTAAGGTCACTAATTCGCCCGACGTTGTTCGCATGTAGATCTGACTTAGGTCGGTGGCATTGTTGAAGCTGTTCTCATCACCACGAAGGTAAACATCATACTCTTCACCCCTATCCACAAATGTGGTCTCACTTTTACCGCCCAGCATTATCTCTAGAGTATCGGAGATATCAGAGACCTTTATGCCCAACTCTGCTGCTCGGGGTTTATCAACCGTAATAACCAATTCAGGGGTTTTTTCTGAATAGTTAATCTCTGACCCTTCCATTATTGGACTATCTTCAGCGGTATTTTTTAACAACTCTGCCCACTGTTGAAGTTCAATATAATCAGAACCTCCCAATACATATTGAACAGGTTCACTAGAACCACCTCGGAAACCCGGTGTAAAGGGAAATACCCTTGCGTCTGGTATGCCAGTAAGCGCTTTTCGAATCACACCAAGGGCTTCACTTGCAGAAAGGCTTCTGTCATTCCAATCTTCTAGGATCATAATAACAAAACCAGTTTGGTCGCCCGCGTTACCGCCAAATGCTGGGGTTTGGATGCTAAATGATTTTAATAACCCTTCGCCCAGCAACGGAATTAACTTTTCTTCAACCAAATCCATATTGGCAGACATGCGGTTATAACTGGTTGCGTCCGCTCCCCGAACAAAGGCAAACAACACGCCGCGATCTTCTTGTGGGGCCAGTTGTTGAGGGATGTTGTCCATCAAATAATAACTACCGCCAATGCAACCCAGTATAATTACAGGTGCGATGAGCCTGACTCGCATAGCTTTACTCAACAGGAATTTATAGCCTCGTTCCAGCTTGGAAAACAAATTCTCTATCACACGATTAAAAGCATTTGGCTTTACATTCGCTTTTAGAATTTTGCTACCCAATACTGGTGTGAGTGTCAAGGCAATCAAAGACGATGAGATCACCGACATCGAAAGCAGAACAGAAAATTCGGTAAATAACAGGCCCACCATGCCATCCATAAAGGAGATAGGTAAAAACACCATCACCAAAACCAAGGTAGTCGCTACAACGGCAAAACCGACCTCTCTAGTCCCTTTATAAGCGGCAACCAGAGGGCTCTCACCGTTTTCAATATGATGGAAGATATTCTCCACCACCACAATGGCATCATCCACCACCAGACCAATGGACAAAATCAAAGCCATCAAGGTAATGAGATTGATGGAAAAGCCAAAGAAATAGGCCGAAATAAAGGCGGATATTAACGAGACTGGAACGGTTATTGCTGGAATCAAGGTTGCACGTGCTTGCCCGATAAATATATACAGAACAAGGATAACCAAGCCACCAGTGATAAATAACGTGTTGTAAACTTCTGAGATAGATCTGTCGATGAATACCGTAGAGTCATAATCTATCGCTAAGCGGGTACCTTCGGGTAGAAACTTCTGGATATCATCGACTTCAGCGTGAACCAGTTGAGCGACTTCCAATGGGTTAGCATCCGACTGAGGGACGATACCCATACTCACATTTACGACACCGTCACTCTTAAATGTGGAGTTTTCATTTTCGGCACCAATAAAAACATCGGCGACATCTTGAAGGTAGATAGGCGTACCATCGCTGGCTCGCTTAACCACCAAATATTCAAAATCGCTCGCT
Source organism: Vibrio frigidus (assembly GCF_042465995.1). Taxonomy (NCBI): domain Bacteria; kingdom Pseudomonadati; phylum Pseudomonadota; class Gammaproteobacteria; order Vibrionales; family Vibrionaceae; genus Vibrio; species Vibrio frigidus. Next base: position 176,555 of record NZ_JBCDMC010000002.1, read on the forward strand.
TCGTTATAGCTTCTCGCCGTTCTCACCGACATGACAACGGCATCATTTCTTACTTCACCACCGGGACTTTCTAAGTTTTCCTCGCGCAGTGCCGCCGTGATATCGGAGGCAGCAACACCTCGCCCTGCCATCAGGGCTGGTTTCAGCTTCACGTACATCACTTTGTACAGCCCACCAGAGATATCAACAGAACTGACCCCAGTAATTAAACTAAACCGATCAATTAATACCCTTTCTATGTAGTCCGTCAACTGAGTTCTATCCATCTCAGATGAGCTCAAATTGATATAAACAGAGGCCTCTCCACTGCCGTTATTTTTATACACCAGAGGGTCGTCTGCTTCATCCGGCAGCCCGCGCTGCGCTCTGGCGACCGCATCTCGCACATCACTAACACCGGTGTTTAAATCGTAACCGAGCTCAAAAGTAATTTTGATCCGAGAGGAACCATTACGTGTGGTCGAGGTGATTTCATCGATACCACTAATGCCTGTTAGTTGGTCTTCGATTACCGCGGTGATTTGGCTTTCTATAATAGTGGCAGAAGCGCCCTCGTAACGCGTGCTGACTGAAACCACTGGGCTTTCTATATCTGGCATTTCACGCACGGCGAGTCGGTCGAACGAGACCAAACCAAACACCACAAGCAACAAGCTTAAAACAACAGCAGCAACCGGCCGTTTAACCGATACATCCGATAACCACATTATTCACTTTCCTTGTCGGCTTTTTTATTCGCGGTAGTCTCTGGCATTTCGCCTTGCTCGCGAACGGTAAGACCATCTCTCATATTAACAATACCTTGCACCACTATCTTCTCACCGATCGCTAGTCCTTTCTCAATGACCACTTGGTTTTCAACACGGGCACCTAAAAATACCTCTGTCTTTGTGGCTTTGTTGTCTCCATCAATCACATACACGTACCGTTTAGTACCTGAATATTGAAGTGCTTGAACAGGAATAATTGGGGCTTCGATAACCGGAAAGTGTACTTTGGTCGCCATGAGCATACCGGGTTTAAGTTTGTTTTCAGCGTTATCAAACCGAATACGAGCTCTTAGGTTTAGCGTTTCGCTATTAATACGAGTATCGATTCCAATCACTTCCCCTTCAAACGTCGTTGCAGGCCATGCATTACTACTTGCTTGCACTTGCATGCCGGTAGAGAGCATCGATAAGAACCTTTCTGGGATCTGCAAATCAAGTCTCATACTTGAAAGGTTGTCTAAGGTGAGCAGCTCAGCCCCTGTGTTCACCATCTTTCCACGACTAAAATCAATAAAGCCAACGGTTCCACCGAAAGGTGCCGTGATATTTAAATCTTTTAGTTGGGCATTGGCGGCATCTAAACGGGCGTTCGCGATATCTACACTGGCTTTCTGAGCGTCAATCTCAGTCTGAGTAATCGCGCCTTTTTTGGCTAATCGTTCAAACTCGGCTAATTTTCGTTTCTCATTTCGTAAGTAGGCTTTGGCTTCGGATATTGAGGCCTTCGCTTTATCATCATTTAGCTGAACTAAGAGATCGCCCTTTTTGACTTTTTGATTTGCGGATACCTTAATAGCATTGACCTTGCCGGAAACCTCTGGAGAAATGATGACAGACTGTTCTGCTTCTAGCTTACCAACCAAGGTCAAGCTTTGAGATATATCGTGAGTCGCGACGGTTTCTGTTATCACCAAAACACTTTGCGCCTTTCGAGCACCACCTGATTTTCCTTGACCCGCAGCATAGCTCGGCGAATTCAGTAATAGAATTGAAGACACGAGTAGAATCGCTAAATTATTTTTATCCATTTTTTTGGCTCTAAAAAGTCGTAGGGTTTAAGTTTACCAACTTCTTACCCTAACGAGCGTAAACTTATGTAAAGAAGAGCAAAGAATCCGTTAACACGCAGATATCTACACGTTCAAAGCCGAAAAATGTTCACTTTCTAACTTCATTGTTGAAAAAGGCATCAATCGAACAAAAAAACCAATAAAATACTTTACAGCTTTAGCGATTTTGCTATTATGCAGCTCCTCGCTTAGAGGCACTATTTGACGTCGGCTTACTTGGTTCAACCAATGATAAGATGTGTTAAATAATGGGTTAGAATTGGGACTAACCAAGTGACTAGGAAAATTGAATCTAGTTGCTGAACACCCTGGAGGGGTTCCCGAGTGGCCAAAGGGAGCAGACTGTAAATCTGCCGGCTCCGCCTTCGATGGTTCGAATCCGTCCCCCTCCACCATATTTGTAAGTGTATGTTGATTGCTTGCACCTATTTAGATAAGTCATTAGTTTTATAACTTATCTTTTAGAGTTACCGTGTTTAAAGGTTACAGTTGGGAGTAACCGTAGATTTGATAGCAATATCTTAATCTAAAATACCCTGGAGGGGTTCCCGAGTGGCCAAAGGGAGCAGACTGTAAATCTGCCGGCTCCGCCTTCGATGGTTCGAATCCGTCCCCCTCCACCATATTTTAAGTTTGTATAATTGTTTAGATGAGTTATATAAACACTGTTTTTAAGGTTACGTTTGGGAGTAACCGTAGATTAGATAGTAATATCTTGATCTAAAATACCCTTGGAGGGGTTCCCGAGTGGCCAAAGGGAGCAGACTGTAAATCTGCCGGCTCCGCCTTCGATGGTTCGAATCCGTCCCCCTCCACCATATCTTAAAAGGCCCGCTCTCGTAGCGGGTCTTTTTCGTTTAAGATCAAAAATTCTTACACGAGTTCAGATACATATAATTCATTCTACTTCTGTTTCTACATTTTTAATTTTCCTTCCAATTAGATCTTAATATTAAAAGCATCAAAGGCTCGTTAATTGTAACTTTCCTTTATTTTGTCATAACTTACATCACACTTTCGGATTAGATTTACTAATCTTTAGAGATAATTAATATCAGCTATTCTTAACAATTTATTGCTCTACAAAATGATAAAATTACCGCGTATATAAACTAGTTTCTTTAACTAAAATAGGATAAAAATATGTGGAATAGACTTAATAAGTCGATGATGTTCTGCCAAATGATGTTTGGCTTATCTTTTTACGGTGTTATGGTCATTTTAACTCGTTTCTTCCTAGAAGATTTGGGGTATAGCGAAGCGGATACAATGATGGTTGTAGGGGCTTTCTCTGCTATTGGTCCTCTTTTTGCTATCGTTGGTGGCTTTATCGCCGATAAGTTTCTGGGGGCCTATCGTTCACTTACCATCAGTTATTTTGTCTTTGCTTCTGGTTACATATTGTTGGTTCTCGGCGCTTCTGCTCAGAACGTACCATTAGCACTTGTCGGTATCGCTTTAGCGAGTTATGCGCGTGGATTAATGTCTCCTTCTTACCCTAGCCTATTTAAACGTACATTCGCCTCGCAAGAAAGTTTTGAAAATGGTTATCCAGTCAACTATTCCATCAATAATGTTGGTGCCTTGATCGGCCAGTACACCTTCCCTATGCTCGTACTTGCTATTGGTTTCCATGGCAGCTTTTTAGCGTCTGGCATACTCGCTGCGCTCGCATTCTTAGTATTGGTTATCTTTAGAAAGCCATTGGTTAATGCCGCTGCGGATATCGACCAACAACCCGTTAGCGTGAAAAACTGGGTGGCGTTCGCAAGCACATCAATTGCCATGATAGGGTTGGTGTTCTTCATGTTCTCAAACATGGATATTGGCCAGAATATCGTTTATGCAATCGGTGCGGCGGCTATTTTGTACTTCATCTCGTTGATGTTTAAAGCAGGCCGATCTGATGCACTAAAAATGGGAACTATCCTCATCATCACGGCCTTAACGACTGCTTTTTTCGTTTACTATGGTCAGATGATGACATCCATGACAATGGTCACCATCAACACAATGCGCGGTGATTTGTTTGGCATTATCCCTATCGCACCAGAAGCCTCAATGGCGATGAACCCATTATGGTGTATGGTTGCTGGACCTGTTATCGCATATACTTTTTCTAGTTTAGAAAAACGTGGTATCGCTTTGTCTACAGCAACGAAGATCGCCATTGCCTTCATCTTGACGGCAATAGCATTTGGTATTTTAGCGGCTGCAGTATTAAGTATTGGCGCTGATGTTATTATTCGTCCTGAAATTTTCTTAGCTATCCACTTCTTCCAAGCGTTTGCCGAGGTGATTGTAGGCAGTCTAGTCGTTGCTTTCATCCTATCAGTGGCGCCAAAGCATATTGAAAACTTTTCGGTGAGTTTATTTTCAGTGGCTATCGCTCTCAGTGGCATTGTTGGCGCTGTGTTCTCTACGTCTATTGCGTTAGAGAAGGGCCAAGTGATCACTCAAGAGATTGTTAAAGACGTCTACGGCAGCTATTTTAGTACATTAACGGTTCTTGCTGTCGTTATGGTGGCAGTGGCTCTTATCGCCTCTTACATCATCCGTAAGATGCTCGATAGCGCGAAAGAACAAGACGCTCAAAACCTAGAGCTTTCTAAAGAAAATTAACAGAAACTCGACCTTCTTGTTTTAATACCGCTATTCAAACCTGCCATCTTCAGAAAAATCATCGACATCCCCACGAAAGTGGGGACTTTATACCATCCAGATTCCCGTTTTCATGGAATGACGAGGGTTCGTTAGAAATTAGATACAAAAAAAAACGCAGTTCGTAAAGACACTGCGCTTGAGCCTGTCACAGGCTAAATAGACATCAACCCGTTAGTCGACATGGATACACGACACAGCGTGCTTGTCTGTCCCTTTAAGCTCTGGTTTCTGTTTCGCACATGCCTCTGTTGCAATTGGGCAACGAGTGCGGAATACACAGCCTGACGGAGGGTTAATAGGCGACGGTAGATCCCCTTCGAGCATCTGAATCACTTTTGTACGTTCAATCTGAGGATCAGGGATAGGAACAGCGGACATCAATGCTTTGGTGTATGGGTGCTTAGGTGTCGCAAACAGTTCTTTCGCTTCAGCCAACTCCACTTCATTACCTAGATACATCACCAAAACACGATCCGATATGTGTTTCACTACCGATAAATCGTGCGCGATAAAAACCAAACTCAAGCCAAGCTCATCTTGCAGCTCTTTGAGTAGATTTACCACCTGCGCTTGAATTGAAACATCAAGAGCCGATACGGGTTCATCACAGATAATCATCTTAGGGTTAAGGATAAGCGCGCGGGCAATACCAATACGCTGACACTGACCACCTGAGAACTCGTGTGGATAACGGTTTACCAAGTTCGGAAGCAGACCTACCTTGTCCATCATTTGTTTAACACGAAGTTTGACTTCATTCTTGGTCAACTTAGGGTAAAACGTTTGCAGTGGCTCTGCAATAATATCGCCGATATTCATTCTAGGATTGAGTGACGCTAATGGATCCTGGAAAATCATCTGAATGTCTTTACGTGTTTCACGGCGCTGTACTTCTTGCATCTTGGTTAGGTCTTGCCCTAACCAAATAACTTCACCTTCAGTCGCTTGAACCAAACCGACGATAGCGCGGGCAAATGTCGACTTACCGCACCCTGACTCACCGACTACACCGAGCGTCTCGCCTTCATATAGACGAACGTTAACCCCATCGACGGCTTTAAGGTTGGCAGGTTTTGACCACGGCCACGCCGACTTTGAAGCGATGCTAAAGTGAACTTTCAGGTTTTTCACATCTAAAAGTAGCTTTTTTTCTGTATTCATTTGATCACTCATTTGGTCCACGTCTCCCATTCAGAAAAACAAGCGCGCTGACGATCGTCGCCAAATGGCATCAATATTGGTGCTTCTTTCATACAACGATCTGTCACTCGGTGACAGCGTTCTTGATAAGGGCAACCCGTCGGTAAACGAAGCAAGTTAGGTGGGTTCCCCGGGATCGTTGGTAAAACCTCTCCAACACTATCCAAGCGAGGGATCGCTTTTAATAACCCTTCCGTATATGGGTGGCTAGGGTTGTAGAAGATTTCATCTACAGAGCCATACTCCATCGTACGCCCAGCGTACATCACCAACACTTTCTCACAAGAACCCGCTACAACACCTAAATCATGGGTAATCATGATTATTGCCGTATTGAACTCTTTTTTAAGTTCATTAAGTAGATCCATGATTTGCGCTTGTACGGTGACATCGAGTGCCGTTGTCGGCTCATCCGCGATCAACAACTTAGGGCGACAAAGTAGTGCCATCGCTATCATCACACGTTGACGCATGCCACCAGAAAACTCATGCGGATACATCGTTATACGCTTGCGAGCTTCAGGAATTTTTACCGCTTCAAGCATACGTACAGACTCTTCAAATGCTTCTGCTTTACCCATACCTTTGTGTAGCATCAATACTTCCATTAGCTGGTTGCTAACTTTCATATAAGGATTAAGCGAAGTCATTGGGTCTTGGAAGATCATCGCAATCTGCTCAGCACGGACTTTGTTAAGTTCAACTTCAGGTAGATTTAAAATTTCTCTACCTTCGAACTTAGCGCTACCTTTAATGATACCGTTTTTTGCAAGTAGCCCCATAATGGCGAATACGGTTTGAGATTTACCCGAACCAGACTCTCCCACAATACCCAGTGTCTCACCTTGTTCTAGCGAGAAGTTTAAATCGTTAACTGCGGTTACGTCACCATCTTGAGTGGTAAATTCAACACGCAGGTCTTTGACATCTAATAAACTCATTTTTCTTTCCAGTATATTTAAGCCAAGGGCTTATCTGTCTTTAGGATCCAACGCGTCACGAAGACCGTCACCAACATAGTTAAAGCAGAACAGTGTTACCACCATACATGCTGCAGGAAAAATCAGCTGCCAAATAGCCACTTCCATCGTTTGTGAGCCTTCTTGTAGCAACGCTCCCCAACTCGTCATTGGCTCCTGAACACCAAGCCCTAGAAAAGACAAAAATGATTCCGTTAAGATCATGCTTGGGATAAGCAGCGTCGAATATACCGCCACAATACCAAGTACGTTCGGAATAATATGGCGAGTAATGATCTTCCAATTACTCACGCCACTCACATGCGCCGCTTCAATAAACTCTTTGCTACGCAGGCTAAGGGTTTGACCACGTACAATGCGCGCCATGTCTAGCCATGCAATCGCACCAATAGCGACAAATATTAATACAATATTTCGGCCAAAGAAGGTTACAAGAACAATCACAAGGAACATAAATGGAACCGCGTATAATATTTCCAGAATACGCATCATGACTCGGTCAGTTCTTCCGCCAATATAGCCTGAAGTGGCACCATAAAGGGTACCAATTAACACGGCAACCAACGCACCTAACACACCGACCATTAATGAGATACGTCCACCAATAAGTGTACGAACATAAAGGTCGCGTCCTAAACTGTCGGTACCAAAGATATGATCCGCAGATGGAGCAGCATGCAGCGAATACCAATCCGTATCGTCATAGGTAAACTCGGCAATCATCGGCAGAAAAATGACCGCCAGAATCATCACCGTTAATATTGCAAGGCTCACCATTGCGGCTTTATTACGCATAAAGCGAATTCGAGCATCTTGCCATAAGCTGCGACCTTCAATCTCTAAATTCTCAGAGAACTTTTCGATCGCATCAAGGTTTTCTTTTTTCGTTAACATAATATCTGTACCCAATTAATAACGAATTTTTGGATCAATAGCCGCTAATAAAATATCAACAACGGTGTTGAATAGAATGAAGAGGAAACCAATCAAAATGGTGACTCCCATTACTAGCGAATAATCTCGATTAAATGCTGCGTTAACGAATAATTTACCGATACCTGGCAGGCCAAATATCGTTTCGATAACAACTGAGCCGGTGATAATACCGACGAAAGCAGGTCCCATATAAGAAACAACAGGGAGCATTGCTGGCTTAAGCGCGTGCTTTAAGACGATATAAGGATAACTAAGACCCTTAGCTCGTGCAGTACGGATAAAGTTACTGTTCAATGTCTCTATCATGCTACCACGGGTAATACGAGCAAATGTCGCCACATACAACAAAGACATACCAATCACTGGTAAGAACATATATTGAAAGGAACCATCTAACCAACCACCAGCGGGGAACCAGCCCAAGTTAATGGAGAACAGATAGATTAATGCGGGTGCCAACACGAAGGATGGCATCACCACCCCGAGCATGGCGGTAGACATAATAATGTAATCGACCCAAGTATTTTGCCGCAGTGCAGCTAAGGTACCCACCCCCACTCCCATAAATAGAGTAAAGATAAAGGCAGCAAAACCAACTTTGGCTGATACAGGTAATGCACCGGCTACCAGTTCATTAACTGTAAAGTCTTTGTACTTGAATGACGGACCAAAATCACCCTGTATAACGTTTGTTAAGTACGTGGTGTACTGTTCAAACACAGGTTTATCTAGACCATATTTAGCATTAATGTTAGCCATTACCTCTGGGGGCAATGGGCGCTCTGATGAAAACGGGTTTCCGGGAGCAAAGCGCATAAGGAAAAAAGAAATTGTTATCAATACCAGCATCGTTGGTATCGCTTCTAATACTCTTTTCGCGATGAATTTAAACATAAACTCACTCTTTTCAGTCTGTGACAGTGTATATCTTGATAAACAAAAAGACGCTGCATGTGAACTTCACATGCAGTGCCCATAATTATTATTATTATTTAGTAAAACTTACTCTTTAATGTATAAATCTTTTGAGTAAATTTTGTCTTCTGCGTTGTTAACTGGGAAGCCACCAACGTTAGGGTTTACTAGACGAGCCTTAACATACTGGTAGATCGGAGCAATTGGCATATCTTTCGCCAATAATACTTCGGCTTCAGCATAAAGTGCATTACGCTCATCAGCGTTTGTGGAATACAGTGCTTTCTTCATAGTTTCATCATAAGCAGCGCTGTTGTATTTAGGGTCATTCGAGCTGTTGTTACTTTGCATTAGCGAAAGGAACGAAGAAGCTTCGTTATAATCACCACACCAACCTGCGCGAGTCACGTCAAAGTCACCTTGGCGACGTGTGTCCAAATATGTTTTCCACTCTTGGTTTTCTAGCTGAACATCAACACCTAAAGACTTTTTCCACATAGATTGAATTGCGGCTGCAATTTTCTTGTGGTTTTCTGACGTGTTATATAGAAGTGTAAACTTAAGTGGATTCTCTTTGTTGAATCCCGCTTCTTCTAGAAGACTCATTGCTTCTTTAACACGCTCAGCTTGGGTTAATTTGCCGTAAGCTGGAACCTCAGGATTGAATCCTGCGACGATTTCTGGCGTTAAGAAATAAGCAGGTTGTTGACCTTGCCCTAATAGGAACTTAGTTATTACGTCACGATCGATAGCAAAAGAAAGCGCTTTACGTACACGCACGTCATCAAATGGTGCTCTCTTGTTATTGAAGCCGTAGTAGTAAGAACACAAGTTACCTTGGATAGATACCGATTCAGCATGATCTTTCTGTAATCGCTTGAAGTGCTCATTAGGCAATTCGTTCGTGAAGTTAATTTCATCAGAAAGGAAACGGTTCATTTCTGCAACTTGGTTTTCGATAGGAAGGAACGTTACTTTCGTTAGAACGGTATTCGCGTTATCCCAGTAGTTCTTATTTGGAACCAATTCGATACGTTCGTTCACTACCCAGTTGTCCATCACAAATGCACCGTTGCCAACAAAGTTCTCAGGCTTGGTCCATTTGTCACCAAATTTTTCTACGGTAGCCTTATGTACTGGCTTAACTGTTGTGTGCCCCATCATCATGACGAAATATGGAACCGCTGTAGTCAATTTAATTTCTAGTGTATTAGCATCAATTGCCTTCACACCCAGCGTTTCTTTATCTGCAGTACCAGCGATGATTTCCGCAGCGTTGACCATATTGGTCATCTCTAGATACCAAGAATATGGCGAAGCCGTTGCCGGATCAACAGCACGCTTGAAACTATATACAAAATCTTCTGCTGTTACTGGGTCGCCATTAGACCACTTCGCATCTTTGCGTAAGTGGAAAATAAATGTTTGGTTATCTGTTGTGTCCCAAGACTCAGCCACACCAGGAATGGTATTACCGTTTGCATCTTGGTTTACAAGACCTTCTAACAAATCACGAATAACGTGAGATTCTGGCACACCTTCAGTTTTATGTGGGTCGATAGACGCCACTTCTGTACCGTTACCACGCACTAATTCTTGCACCTTAGCAAGTTTAGTACCTGCAGGAACATCTGCTGCAAGAGTTGAAAAAGAGGTAGCAGCAACGGTTAAGCTTGCGCCCAGTAAAAGGGTTTGTGTTATTTTATTTTTGAACATGCATTTAACTCCAAATTTTTTTATTAGCATCCATGACGTCTTTTTTATAGGTGTCCGAACGATAGACCATTCAGAACGTTTCTAACAAAAACGCTCTAAAACCCAAAAAGATTGCTGAACACACTACCAATCATTCGTTCAATTTTCCATAAAACGGCCTAACTAGCGCTTTATTATTTCGACTAGGTCAATGTTTTAGATTGTTTGCCTAAAAAGCACTCTATCAAAAAGGATTCACCATAAATGGGTGAAAAATCAGAGTTTAGTTAATATAAATTCACTTTACCCATAACAAACCAAAACCTAAATCTTAATTAACATGAGCTTACACTTTATAAGGTTAAGGTGCATGACTTATTATTCATTATCTATCTTTAGTATGGGGGATGGTAGTAACAATATTGGTGAATATCTGAACACAATGTCAATTCAACGCATTGGAACGAAAGTTTTACACCTTTATTCATAAGTGTAAAACCTTAGGATGAAAAAAAGCCAAGCAATATAGCTTGGCTAGTCATCTTTATTGGGTTGTAGATTATCTGATCATTTTTCAGTCCAACGAGAAGCGGCTTTATGATCCGACGCTCGAGAGTCAATCCAACGACATGCTTCTGTTGTCCTTTCTTTTTTCCAAAATGGCGCTTTGGTTTTAAGAAAGTCCATTACAAACTCGCATGCTTCAAAAGAGGCACCACGATGGGCGCTTGTTACCCCAACAAAGACAATTTGATCACCAATATCGAGATCACCAATCCGATGTATCACACGCACTTTTTGCAGCGGCCAACGGTCTAGTGCTTGCTGACAGATATCAGAAAGTGCTTTTTCAGTCATGCCAGGGTAATGCTCTAGCGTAAGCCCCGTAACATTACTACCCAAATTCATGTCTCTCACTTTGCCGGAAAACATGGCGACAGCACCAGCAGATGACCCTTGCGCTAATAAATCGTATTCTTCTGCCACAGAAAAGTCTTCACGCATCACGGAAACTGAATACGTCATATTACCCACCTGTGACTGGAGGAAAGAAGGCCACTTCATCACCATCGGTTATCACGCTATCAAGCGGTGAGATTGTCTGATTGATAGCGACGAGTAATTTCCCATGAGCTAAAGCTAGGGACCACTTATCGCCTTTTTCGCATAAAAAAGCACGCAGCTCTTCAGCGGTGGCATAGTTAGGCTCGATATCGAGGCCATCAAGGTCTAACAGCTCTCTAGTTTGAGCAAAAAAAAGTACTTTGATCATTTTTCCGCCTTAAAGTGACCTGATTTTCCACCACTTTTCTCGAGTAGTCTAACCTGACTAATCACCATATCTTTTTGTACGGCCTTGCACATATCATAGATAGTCAATGCCGCAACCGATGCTGCTGTTAGCGCTTCCATCTCCACACCCGTTTTACCCGAGAGTTTACAGAGAGATTCTATTCGAACAACGCTGTCTTCTTCAATAGCTTCTAGTTGAACTTCTACCTTAGTAAGCAGTAAAGGGTGACAAAGTGGAATCAAATCCCACGTTCTTTTGGCCGCTTGTATTCCAGCAATTCGAGCGGTGGCGAACACATCGCCTTTATGGTGACTACCAGAAACAATCAAGTGCAATGTTTCTGGTGCCATATGAACAAAGGCTTCAGCTCTTGCTTCTCTTACTGTTTCTGCTTTCGCAGACACGTCAACCATGTTGGCTTCGCCAGAGGCGTTAATATGAGTAAACTGTTCCATACTAGACTACACCGACAAGTGAGGCATAAAGTTACAAGGGCGATGACTCGCATCTAATTGTTGCTTGATAATCTTTGTCCACGCCGTTCTACATGCGCCAGTTGAACCAGGCGTTGCGAATACAACCGTATGGTTTGCAAAACCTGCAATAGCACGTGATTGAATGGTTGAGGTACCAATTTCGTCGTAAGAAACCTGACGAAATAGTTCACCAAACCCTTCAACCTGCTTGTCAAATAGTGGAACAAGAGCTTCTGGCGTACTGTCTCTTGAAGTAAATCCCGTACCGCCGGTAATCATGATGACTTGAATTCCTTCATCTGCTATCCATTGCGAAACTATCGCGCGGATTTTATATTTGTCATCGATGACTATTTTTTTATCCGCTAGATGATGTCCAGCTTCTTTAAGTTGATTGACAAAGTATTGCCCAGACGTGTCATTTTCTTCTGTACGAGTATCAGAAACGGTTAATACTGCAATATTTGCTGGCTTAAATTCACTTACAGCGTGTCCCATAATTTCACCTATATTTAATTTTTTAGCCGCCAATGGAGGCGAGATGTGGCGTCATTCCAGTATTACCATCTTGTAGAAAGTGGCTGACTGATTTAGTTTGGAGTTGAGCTTGAATGCGGTCGATTAATGCATCCGCTTGCTTGTCTTCTTGAAGAAGGTCTCTGAGCTCTACGCCTTGCTCACCAAACAAGCAAAGATGCAATTTGCCCATTGCGGAAACTCTTAATCGGTTACAACTCTCACAAAAATGCTTTTCATAAGGCATAATCAAGCCTATTTCGCCTTTGTAATCAGGATGAATATATACTTTTGCAGGCCCATCATTCGCTTCTGCTACCTTTGGAATCCAACCTTCTGCGATGAGTTTATTCTGGATGCTCACACCTGATTTATGGTATTTATCGAAGAATGAATCCATTTCCCCGGTTTGCATCAACTCAATAAACCTTAACTGTATAGGTCGGTCTCTAATCCAATTGAGAAAAGCGGGTAACTCACCGCTATTAAGATCTTTCATTAAAACAACGTTGACTTTAACCTGCTCGTATCCGACCTCAAAAGCTCTGTCTATACCGGACATCACGTTGGAAAATTTATTCTCTCCTGTGATTTGGTAAAACATTCGAGGGTCTAAGCTATCCAGACTCACGTTAATGTGGGTTAATCCTGCCTCGCGCCAGTCCGCAACCTGAGATTCCATACGATAACCGTTGGTTGTCATTGCCACCTTACTAATTCCATCAGTAGTAGCAATGGTTTGTACGATGTCATTGAAATCTTTACGTAAAGTCGGTTCACCTCCGGTTATGCGCACCTTAGAGGTACCACAACTAGCAAACGCACTAACGATACGTTTCACTTCCGGTATGGATAAAAAAGACGAGTTTTTACGCCCCGAAGGCTTATAGCCATCAGGAAGACAGTATGTGCATTTGAAGTTACAGACATCTGTAACAGAGAGACGCAAGTAATAAAACTTGCGTTTAAATTTATCTTCGAATTGTATCGCCACGGAACACCTTTCCAAATACGGGAGGCCTACTCATTTCTAAGCAAACCCTTGTAACATTGTGTCACTGGCCTCTAACGCATATAGAATTTCAACATTTGCCAAAAATCAAACTTAGCGGTAAAGGCTCGGAGTTATGGCTGCTAATCACTGAAATCAGATTAACTGCTATTCGATAAAATACTTAATTACGGGTTATAATTCCATAGGCAATCATGAAAAATCCATCAATAAGCACACTTTAATTAGCCTAAGGTGTTTATTATTAAAAATGACGGCAAGTTATTGCATAATATTAAAATAAGTTAAGTATTAAATGAAAATATATAAAAACAAAAAAATCGTTGCGGTAGGTGGCGGGCATGGCTTGGGACGAGTTCTGGCCGCTTTAAACAAGTTCGGTAACAACGCTACCGGGATTGTTACGACGACCGACAACGGCGGTTCTACTGGCCGCATCCGTTATTGTCAGGGCGGTATTGCTTGGGGTGACACGAGAAACTGCATCAATCAGCTGATTACTGAACCATCTGTTGAATCGATGATGTTTGAGTATAGATTTAAAGGTTCTGGCGAATTAAATGGGCATAATTTGGGCAACCTGATGTTGGCCTCATTAGATAACTTATCTGTCAGGCCTCTAGAGGCAATACAGCTGATACGTAACATGTTGAAAGTCGATGTCAACATTATCCCTATGTCCGAACACCCATCTGATCTAAAAGCATTATCTGTTGATGGTAATTGGGTTCATGGTGAAACCAGCGTAGACGAGATGGAAAACGACCTTCTCAGGTTGGATCTAGAACCAGAAGTACCCGCCACAAGTGAGGCCGTTACGGCCATTAACCATGCCGATTGCATCATACTTGGACCAGGTAGTTTCCTTACTAGCATTATGCCACCTCTGTTACTTTCCGAATTGGGACATGCCATATTAAAAAACACCAACGCGACATTAATCTACATCGAGAACCTGTCACCTGAATATGGCCCCGCCGGAAGAATGACTTTACGTCAAAAACTGGAGTGGTGCCAAAGGGCTTGTCGAGGCAGAAAAATAGATATTGTATTAGGTGACGTGGCACATCAAGATCTAGAAAACGAGTGGCGTTGCGTTACTGTCGATCTTGCATCGCCGAATAGGGCTTGGCGACACGATAGGAACAAGCTGTCCAAGGCGATTGTCGAGCAACTTAAATAGTACAGCGCTAATTTAAAAAACGTTTCCACTGCCACTTCGGCTCATTGACAATACTGACATCCTCACTAATGAAAGTGCGAGGATGTCTTTCGCGACCTGTGAAATGATATCCCATATTGGCACAAGTTCACTTGGCTTGGTATAAGGCCCCATATGCGCGGATAGTAGCTTCAATGCTATCCAGTAGCGAATTGCGATTTTCAACCGTGGAAACCTTCTCGCCGGCTTTGGCTTTGGCATCTATATGCAGCGCTTTTTTACACAAGTCATCAGCACCGAAACTAGCTGCACTACTTTTTAGTGCATGGCTAATGTCACTTAACAAACGCTCTACGTTATCGCCATTTTCTGTTAGCGAAACGTGATAGCTGTTTAACTCACCCAAAAATATGTCCAACAATACCGGCAAATTTTCTTGGCCAATTTCGTTACACAAGTCTTCAATTTTGTTGGAGTTCAAATAAGTCGTCACCGTTTAAGGTTCTCCTAACATTTCCTTCGTTGCATGTAAAAAAACAAGCGATTAGCTACGTCAATTTCATGCTCATATTTTTCGTGTTCACATCATCGTTATTTTCTATAACCATGACTGTTTTTTCCTGTAAATAGTCGATGGACTGACTTCTAATGCATTTGCTGCTTGCGGGATGTTCCCCCCGCAGGCTTGAATTGCTTGCTCTATCACATTTCTCTCAACCCGCCACAAAGGTGTTATGTCATCAGCAGATAATGATTGGAGACTCTCATGGGTGGAATCAATGTTGTTTGAACCAAATCTATCTTGCAATAATCCTTCCCTATTGTTTATTAAAGCAATTTTTGTGCTCATTTGGTTAATTGGTGGAGGAAGCATGTTTAATGTGATTTCCTTCCCATTATTTAATACAACAGCGTTGCGTATTACATTTTGAAGCTGACGCACATTTCCAGGCCATTCATAGGAGATGAATCTATCTATTACATCTTGTGCAAAACGAGTAAACGATTTTTCCTCTTCCAATGACATATAGCCCAATAACGAATAGGCTATCTCGACGACATCCTCTCCTCGGTCTCTTAATGGAGGCAAATGCAGCGGAATAACATACAAACGGTAATAAAGGTCTTCTCTAAAACGTCCTTGCTGTACCTCTTTCCAAGGGTCTCTGTTGGTTGCACAAACAAAGCGTACATCAATACTCTTCATCTTTGAGGAACCGACCTTTTGAAACGTACCCGTTTGGATAAAACGCAATAGTTTGGTCTGCAGATCCAAATCCATTTCGCAAAGCTCATCCAAAAACAGTGTCCCACCGTCGGCAAGTTCTGCAGCACCGTGTCGTTCAGTCGCCGCTCCCGTGAAAGCGCCCTTAACGTGACCGAACAATTCACTTTCAATTAGATCTTTCGGGATAGCCGCACAATTAATTGCTATGAATGGTTTGTCTCTGCGACGGCTCGCAGCATGTATCGCTTCAGCGCACACCTCTTTACCTGTGCCACTCTCGCCAGTTATAAAAATGCTCGCTTTGCTTGTTGCTGCCGAGTCAATAGTCTTGTAAACCGAAAGCATATTCTGACTACTACCAATAAAACCTTGATAGTTATTCAAACTACTAACGCTTGATCCTTGCTCGCCTTCACCACCTTTGATTTTGCTGGCTCGGCGTATGGCATTATTTACCGTAACCCTGAGCCTATCCGCTTCACAAGGTTTGATTAAGAAGTCCTGAGCGCCATATCGCATTGCGTCTACGGCAGTATCAATCGAACCGTGTGCCGTCATAAAGATGATAGGGACTTCTGGGTATAATGCTTTTACTGAGTGAAGTACATCCATACCTGTCATATCGGGAAGGCGCAAATCTAAGAGGATGAGATCCGGAATCCGGATGGTCAGTGATTCCAGCGCCTCTTTACCCGTACCAACAATCTCCACATCGATACCGAGAGGCGTTAAAAAAGAACGATATAAAGCCGCAACTGAAGCGGTATCTTCGACCATAAGCAAATACTTAGCTGTCATACCAAGATCCGGTTTTTTCATATCCAAGCCTTTAAAAGATATTGTTTGATTTGAGCGAATCAAAAGAAAGTTGATTGCAATTTAGGAAAGAATCGCATTTCGCTTTGCAAAATGCAAATATACCTATTTATAGTGCGGATATATTCGAGATAAGCCTTTATATCTCTGTGCTTATTAATTGGCACAATAAATGCTTTTATAACTATGACCCTAACGGGTCACCTAGCCAACTGACGTTGTTAGTGGACATGTTTTCCACAAAATGAAGCCAACCGGACATATTCCAGTTGGCTATTTTTTTGCCTGCATTTTCTTTTAACTAGCTGTTTACAATAAACTGTTTTCTTAGCTTATCTATTCTATCTCTCTTTTCTGCCGCTAATTCAAATTCCAAATCTTGAGCATGTTGGTACATGGCCGCTTCCAATTTGATAATCTCTTTCTCTAATTGTTGTGGTGTAAATGCCTGATAACTTTGTGATGGCTCAGCCACTTTCGATAAAGGTACTTGTTTCGAGACTCTTTGATTACGGGTTTTAGCGATGTCGCCGATTTCCATAATATCTTTGATACTCTTTTTTAAAGCCTGAGGTACGATGCCATTTTTTTCATTGTGTTCTTGCTGTTTTCCCCTACGACGATTCGTTTCATCCATTGCCTTTTTCATAGATTTGGTAATGGAGTTACCATATAAAATGGCTCTTCCTTCTAGGTTCCTCGCAGCACGGCCTATCGTCTGTATGAGCGACCTTTCTGACCTTAAGAATCCTTCCTTATCCGCATCTAGAATGGCCACAAGAGAGACCTCTGGCATATCCAGCCCTTCTCTCAATAGGTTAATTCCCACCAATACATCAAATTCGCCTAACCTCAAATCACGGATAATCTCCACCCGTTCAACGGTATCGATATCAGAATGCAGATAACGAACCTTTACACCGTGGTCATGAAGATATTCTGTCAGATCTTCCGCCATTCTCTTCGTCAGTGTCGTCACTAAGACTCGCTCACTTTTTACTGACCTTATACGGATCTCAGACAATAAATCATCGACCTGCGTTGTCACTGGACGCACTTCAATAACTGGGTCTAAAAGCCCAGTGGGGCGCACGACTTGATCCGCGATATCGTTACCTGATTTTTCGAGCTCATAATTACCCGGTGTTGCGGATACAAATATGGTCTGCGGAGCCAATGCTTCAAATTCATCAAACTTAAGTGGCCTATTATCTAGCGCTGAAGGAAGACGAAAGCCAAACTCAACTAAGGTCTCTTTTCGTGACCGATCTCCTTTAAACATTGCGCCAATTTGAGAAACGGTCACGTGAGATTCGTCGATAACCAACAGTCCGTCACTGGGTAGGTAGTCAAAAAGCGTCGGTGGCGGCTCGCCTTCTTCTCGACCACTGAGGTATCTAGAGTAGTTTTCGATACCTGAACAGAACCCTAATTCGTTCATCATCTCCAAATCAAACTGCGTTCTTTGGGAGATCCGCTGTTCTTCCAATAGTTTATTATTTTCAAGTAAATAGGCTTTTCGGCTCTTTAGTTCTACCTTTATATGTTCAATTGACTCTAGTATTTTTTCTCTAGGCGTAACATAGTGCGTTTTTGGATAGACAGTGAATCTAGGCAAGTCTCTCTGGTTAATTGCACCTGTTAGTGGGTCAAACAGGCTTATACATTCTATCTCTTCATCGAACATCTCTATTCGTACCGCTTCCTGATCGGATTCTGCAGGGAAGACATCTATCACTTCACCTCGAACCCTAAACTGCCCACGTTCAAACGATACGTCATTTCGAGTGTATTGAAGCTCAGCTAGTCGCCGTATAACATCGCGTTGGTTTAAATGGTCTCCGCGTCTTACATGTAGCATCATCTTTAGATACGAATCGGGGTCACCTAAACCATAAATCGCCGATACAGAGGCAATGATAATGGCATCCTTTCGTTCTAAGAGTGCTTTGGTCGCGGATAACCTCATTTGTTCTATATGTGAATTTATTGACGAATCTTTTTCAATAAAGGTATCTGTTGTAGGTACATAAGCCTCAGGCTGATAGTAGTCATAATAAGAAACAAAGTACTCTACGGCGTTATTAGGGAAAAAAGCTTTCATTTCCCCATAAAGCTGCGCGGCAAGCGTTTTATTCGGCGCAAGGATTATGGTTGGTCGCTTTGATTGTGCGATCACATTCGCCAACGTAAAAGTTTTTCCTGAGCCAGTGACACCTAACAGTGTTTGATGTGCAAGCCCATTTTCCAGACCATCCAACAGCTTTACTATTGCGGTAGGTTGATCCCCGGACGGTTTGTAATCGGAAACTAGGTTGTATTCTTTGCTCATAATTATGTTCTTATTCTTTATGATTAATATGCGATGTTCTACATGTGAAGACAGCGTTAAGCATGATAACGAATTCTAAAATAAATTGCTTCGCATGATATCCAATCTACTGACGCAAAGATAACTTTTGTCACCGAGCCATCAATTGACGATCGGTTTAACCCGAATTCAGTTTGGTCGTTTGGAGAAAAATATAATTAGATAAATAATGTGAAGTAAAACTGCATAAACAGTAGAACCTCTTTCTAAAATTTGATAAAGTCTCCGCCCTTCTCTAGATACAACCCTCAATTTCAATTATTTTTAATCCACTTGTTTTCCCCAACTTAGTGCAAATATGATGCATTTTTGATCAAAATTTAACTTATGCACAAGATGCATAAATTATACGGGTTAACGACAAATGGCATAAAGTCTTTTTTTTCAACGAATTACAGCTTTATCATATAGTATTTTTACTCTAAATAAATTCAATGGGTTTTTACTCAAGTTTAATTCACACACTTATCCACAATTTTGGTGGATAAGTAAGTCGGCGCTTTTATCGATGGGCAGTCTGAAAAAATCAATAGCAATTACGAATTTATTTTTATAAAAAGATTCGACTTCTGTGTTGACACTTTTCGTCCATATCGCTAAAATCCGCAACTCAAATCGATTCCCCCTTAGTTCAGTTGGTAGAACGGCGGACTGTTAATCCGTATGTCGCAAGTTCAAGTCTTGCAGGGGGAGCCACATTTTAAAGCCACGTCTTAGACGTGGCTTTTTTCGTTTAAAAAGACGATTAAAAACGCGTCCTACATGGGTACATAACAGATATTTTCCCGCCTAATTACAATTTCGAGATCAAAAAAACCGTGTATGGTGCTTAAAAACAACACTAATGATGAAAAACCCTAAGGATTCTCGGTTGTTATTAGTGCCTCAAAACGAGATAATATAACATTAAGGATTTCCTAATATGAATTATCATGACTGACTATTTACTGTTACTAGTCGGCACTGTTCTGGTTAACAACTTTGTGCTGGTTAAATTTCTGGGTTTATGTCCCTTTATGGGTGTTTCCAAAAAACTGGAAACCGCTATTGGTATGGGCTTAGCAACCACATTCGTACTGACGCTTGCGTCCGTTTGCGCTTACTTGGTTGAAACCTATATTTTGGCTCCGTTAGGAATAGAATATCTACGGACGATGAGTTTTATCCTGGTGATTGCGTTTGTTGTGCAATTTACTGAGATGATTGTTCACAAAACCAGCCCAACGCTATATCGATTACTCGGCATATTTTTGCCCCTCATTACGACAAACTGCGCGGTATTAGGCGTCGCCTTGCTAAACATCAATGAGAATCATAATTTTATTGAATCCATTATTTACGGCTTCGGTGCCGCTGTCGGATTTTCCTTAGTCTTAGTTTTATTCGCCTCAATGCGCGAACGAATTGCAGCAGCTGATGTTCCTTCTCCATTTCAGGGTGCATCTATAGCGATGATAACCGCAGGATTAATGTCTCTGGCATTTATGGGCTTTACTGGATTGGTGAAGTTGTAATGGTATCAATATTCGTTGCTATTCTCGCTATCGCTATCCTCGCGGGCATATTTGGTGCTTTTCTAGGCTTCGCTTCTGTTCGTTTTAAGGTCGAAAGCGACCCAATTGTTGAACAAATAGACGCCATTTTACCTCAAACCCAATGTGGGCAATGTGGTTATCCGGGTTGTAGGCCTTATGCAGAAGCGGTTGCCAACGGCGACAGTATCAGCAAGTGTACGCCAGGTGGACAGGCAGCTATCGAAAAAATAGCCGAATTGATGGGTGTCGAGCCAGAAACAGAAAACCAAGGCGATATCGAACCCATTAAAACCGTCGCGTACATACACGAAGACATGTGTATTGGATGCACAAAATGCATACAAGCTTGTCCCGTGGACGCCATTGTGGGAGGAACTAAAGCCTTACATACGGTAATAGAAAGTGAATGTACTGGATGCGACCTATGTGTGGCTCCATGCCCAACAGACTGCATAGAAATGATACCGATTGAAACAACCATTGCTAACTGGAAATGGACATTAAACGCCATTCCAGCCGTAGATATAACAGATAAACCAGAAGCGCGAGTTAAATGAAAGATATGGTGCCATTAGTTGAAAGAATTCGTCATGGTGATATCTGGGACTTTCCTGGTGGCATTCACCCACCAGAAAACAAAACTCAATCTACTCAGACGCCTGTTGATAAAGCACGTTTAGCACACGAATTTATATTACCCATAAAACAGCATATCGGCCGCCCCGGAGATCTCGCAGTAAAGGTGGGCGATAAAGTGTTAAAGGGTCAACCGCTGACTAAGTTTACCGACAGCTTTATGTTACCTGTGCATGCACCTACATCAGGCGAAATCATTTCAATTGAGCCAAGACAAACGGCCCACCCTTCTGGTTTGACAGAAAACTGTATTATATTAAGATCCGATGGCGAAGATAGATGGATACAGAAAAATCCATTAACCAACTTTAAATCAGAATCACCTGAACAACTTATAAACGTTATCCGACAATCTGGCGTTGCGGGGTTGGGTGGTGCAGGTTTTCCCACTGGTCATAAGATCCAATCTGGCGTGGCTAAAACCGAAATTCTTATTATCAATGCTGCAGAGTGTGAACCCTACATCACCGCAGATGATATGTTGATGCGAGAAAATGCGACTGAGATTATTGAAGGCATTCAGGTGCTTGAGCACATTCTGAAGCCAGATTTAATTATTATTGCCGTCGAGGACAATAAACCCGAAGCAATAAAAGCGCTAGAACATGCCGCGCTAAACAGAAACTTGGTAATACGCGGTATTCCGACTAAGTATCCTTCTGGCGGTGAAAAACAACTAATAAAATTGTTAACTAATAAAGAGGTTCCGAAAAAAGGGATCCCCGCTGATATTGGTGTGCTGGTTCAAAATGTCGGGACCATTCATGCTATCAAAAAGGCGGTGATCGATGGAGAGCCGCTAATTGAACGAATCGTAACATTAACGGGGAACACGTTCGCCCAACCTAAAAATATATGGGTGCGATTAGGTACTCCCGTCCAAGCTCTATTAGACGAATATGGTTATATAGAAGATAAAAAATCACCTCGAATAATAATGGGTGGCCCTATGATGGGCTTTACTGTGCCCTCTGCAGCGGTACCTATAACCAAAACAACCAACTGTATTTTGGCACCAACAAAAAAAGAGATCGCACCCGAAAAAAATGAAATAGCTTGTATACGATGCGGACAGTGTGCTGAAGTTTGCCCGGCGTCTCTATTACCACAACAACTTTTTTGGTATTCAAAAGATAAAGATTTTGATAAGTGTGAAGAGTTAAACCTTTCTGACTGTATAGAGTGTGGTGCGTGCGCCTATGTCTGTCCAAGTGAAATACCGCTGGTTCATTATTATCGCCAGGCAAAGGCTGAAATTCGCATCCATAAAGAAGAAACCGAATCGGCTGAAAGAGCCAAATTGCGATTTGAAGAACGTAAAGCAAGGCTTGAGAGAGACAAAGAACAACGAGATAATCGCTTTAAAGAAGCCGCTAAAAATCGCCGCAAAGAAATGGAAAAGTTGGATAATAACGATGGTGATGCTGTTGCCGCTGCTATTGCTCGTGTTAAGGCACAAAAATCAACCTTGAAAAGTAGCTCTGAAGTTAAACCGGCTGTCGCCGCTGCAATAGCACGGGCAAAAGCAAAACAAGCCGAAGCGTTGAAATCCAACATTGATACACCAGATAACTCAGAAATGGTCAGCTTACGCGAGGAGCGTAAACGCCTTGCCAGAGAACGAAAAGCAGAAAAGGACGCGACCCTGTCGGCTCAGCCACCTGCCGAGAGCCGCCCTTCCGAAGACACTGTCAATAAAAACCCTGCGGTTGCCGCCGCTATTGCTCGCGCTAAAGCAAAGAAAGTAGCTCAAACTGAAGCGGCAGAAAGTAACGAAACGACAACGTCACCAGCAGAGAGTGAGGCTCCCCCTGTTGAGGACAAGATAAAAGCCGCCGTTGCCGCTGCTATTGCTCGCGCTAAAGCAAAGAAAGTAGCTCAAACTGAAGCGGTAGAAAGTAACCAAACGACAACGTCACCAGCAGAGAGTGAGACTCTCCCTGTTGCGGACAAGAAAAAAGCCGCCGTCGCCGCTGCCATTGCTCGCGCTAAAGCAAAAAAAGTAGCTCAAACTGAAGCGGCAGAAAGTAACCAAACGACAACGTCACCAGCAGAGAGTGAGGCTCCCCCTGTTGAGGACAAGAAAAAAGCCGCCGTTGCCGCTGCTATTGCTCGCGCTAAAGCAAAGAAAGTAGCTCAAACTGAAGCGGTAGAAAGTAACCAAACGACAACGTCACCAGCAGAGAGTGAGACTCCCCCTGTTGAGGACAAGAAAAAAGCCGCCGTCGCCGCTGCCATTGCGCGCGCTAAAGCAAAGAAAGTAGCTCAAACTCAAGCGGCAGAAAGTAACGAAACGACAATGTCACCAGCAGAGAGTGAGACTCCCCCTGTTGAGGACAAGAAAAAGGCCGCCGTGGCCGCTGCCATCGCGCGCGCTAAAGCAAAAAAGGCCGCACAGGCTGCCGTTCAAAACGTTAAGGAGAAAGAGTAGTGGCCTTTTTTATTGCCAGCTCACCCCACACCCATCGCAGTAAGAGCACGCAAGATCTCATGAAGTGGGTTGCGATTGCAGCTATACCCGGCTTATTGGCTCAAACCTATTTCTTCGGTTGGGGAACGTTAATTCAATTATTGATTGCATTCGTTGTCGCCTTTTTATTAGAAAGCGCCGTCATGCTGTTTCGTAAACGTTCTCCGTTTAGCGCATTACGTGACTACAGCTTTATTGTTACCGCTTGGCTATTAGCTGTTGCCATTCCTCCCCTTTCGCCATGGTGGATGATGGTCATTGGGTTGTTTTTTGCCATTGTTGTTGCTAAACAGCTGTACGGTGGCCTTGGGCAAAATCCTTTTAACCCAGCCATGATTGCCTACGTCGTTCTACTTATCTCATTTCCTTTGCAAATGACAAGCTGGATAGCGCCTGACTCTCTAAACCCTTCTGATATTAACTTGTACGATTCATGGAAGTTGATCTTTACTGGTTTTGACGACGATGGTTTTTCTCTACAACAAGTCCGGGCAGGTATAGATGGCATAACAATGGCAACGCCGCTTGATGCATTTAAAACAGCCGTAAGATCATCGATGCCTGCCAATGAAATTATGTCTCTGCCTCCGTTTTCCATCATTGCAGGAACGGGATGGGAATGGGTAAACATGGCCTATTTATTGGGTGGGATAGCGCTCGTAAAACAACGCATCATTCAGTGGTATATCCCTGCGGGGTTCTTGCTAGGTCTTATTTTTGTCAGCAGCGTTAGTTATCTCTTTTCCCCAAATACGGTAGCAAGTCCCCTTCTGCATCTTTTTTCTGGCGCGACAATGCTTGGCGCATTTTTCATTGCAACGGATCCCGTTACCGCTTCAACGACCGTCAAAGGAAGGTTGTTATTTGGGTTTTTCATCGGAACTTTAGTCTTTGTTATCAGAACTTGGGGCGGGTATCCGGACGGCGTTGCTTTCGCCGTGCTTATTGCGAACATGATGGTTCCTTTTATTGACCGTTATACAAAACCAAGAACCTATGGGCACTAAGGAAAAATATGTTAACCGCGATTAAAAAAAACGGCGCGACATTAGCTATCTTTGCTTGCGCTTGTACAGGTCTCGTAGCGATTACTCATTACTTGACTGAAAATACCATCTTGCAGCAAGAGCGAGACCAACTAAAATCGATACTTAACGAAGTGATACCGCATCAGATGCATGACAATGAACTCTATTCGGCTTGTACTTTGGTACAGTCGGTGCAACTCGGTAGCGACGATCCATTGCCCGCTTACATCGCAAGAAAAAATGGACGGCCAAGTGCTGTTGCAATAGAAGTTATTGCACCTGATGGCTATAACGGGAAAATAAAGCTAATAGTCGGCATCGATTCTCAGGGTGTAGTAACGGGTACACGCGTACTTGCTCATAGAGAGACACCGGGGTTAGGTGACAAAATTGACACGAGAATATCCAATTGGATCGACGGTTTCATAGGAAAACAGGTAACACAAGATAACCTTGATAATTGGAAAGTAAAGAAAGATGGCGGTCAGTTTGATCAATTCACTGGCGCAACTATTACCCCCAGAGCCGTCGTAAAAGCAGTAAAACGAGGCGTTATATTCTACAATGAAAACCGCGACGCTTTACATTCTCAACCGCTAAATTGTGGAGAAGACAATGGGTGAACATAAAATACTGCTGCAAAATGGTTTATGGAAAAACAATCCAGTTTTGGTTCAGCTTTTAGGCCTTTGCCCCTTGCTTGCCGTCTCATCTACGGTAACGAACGCATTGGGATTGGGCATCGCTACTACTCTTGTTCTTATTGGCTCCAATTTAATCGTGTCGCTAGTACGTGATTATGTAGCAAAAGAGGTGCGTCTTCCTGTTTTTGTTATGATCATTGCGGCACTGGTGACCTGTGTGCAATTGCTCATGAATGCCTATGCCTACGGCTTATACTTATCACTTGGTATCTTCATTCCTCTCATAGTGACCAACTGTATAATTATCGGTCGCGCTGAAGCTTACGCTGCAAAAAACGAACCACTACCTGCTGCTCTAGATGGGTTATGGATGGGGTTTGGCATGACATCCGTGCTTGTTTTACTCGGCACGATACGCGAAGTAATAGGAAATGGTACTTTATTTGATGGTGCGGATTTATTGCTCGGCAATTGGGCAACCTCGCTACGAATTGAAATATTTCACGTTGAAAGTAACTTCTTGTTAGCGATGTTGCCACCGGGTGCATTTATCGGTGTCGGATTTATCATCGCATTCAAAAACGTGATTGATTCACACATCGCCGCTCGAAAACCAAAAGTAGAAAAACCTGTTATTGAACGGGTTAGAGTCACTAACTAACCTGAATTTGGGGTAAACGATGAACAACGCAAAACGGATTGTAATTCTTGAAAGATTACGAGACAACAACCCTAACCCTCAAACAGAGTTAAACTGGAATTCACCTTTTGAACTACTGATTGCGGTATTGCTCTCTGCTCAAGCGACAGATGTTAGTGTTAATAAAGCGACTAACAAGCTTTATCCAGTCGCTAACACACCGAAAGCCATCTTTGATTTAGGTGTTGATGGTGTAAAAGAGTACATCAAGACCATTGGGTTATTTAATTCTAAGGCAGAGAATGTCATTAAGACCTGCCGTATTTTACTTGAAGAACACAACAGCGTGGTACCAGAGAATAGAGAGTCTTTAGAAGCTCTACCTGGTGTGGGTAGAAAGACGGCCAATGTAGTGTTAAATACCGCATTTGGTTGGCCGACAATTGCTGTCGATACACATATCTATCGAGTTTCCAATCGAACAAAGCTTGCGATGGGCAAAACCGTGGATAACGTAGAACAAAAGCTTTTAAAGGTCATTCCAACTGAATTTAAACTCGATGTTCACCACTGGCTAATCTTGCATGGGCGTTATACGTGCATCGCCAGAAAACCACGCTGTGGCAGCTGTATCATAGAAGATCTGTGTGAGTACGCCTCAAAAACAGAATTGTAATGATAAACGAGTTAAAATATCGATTAATAGCCTCAGCATAGCTGGTTGCTAAATATAAAAACAGGGAGAAGTACAATGTCAAATGGTCGCGTGTTACACACCATGTTACGAGTCGGTGATTTAGACCGTTCTATCGAGTTCTATACCAACGTTATGGGCATGAAGTTACTTAGAAAAAATGAGAATTCAGAATATAAATATACCCTAGCATTTGTCGGTTTTGGTGATGAGTCTCAGGGTTCGGTTATTGAACTTACCTACAATTGGGGTACGTCAGAATACGAAATGGGCAATGCCTTTGGTCATATCGCTATCGGTGTGGATGACATCTATACGACTTGCGATGCAATTAAGAACGCTGGTGGCAACGTTACACGTGAGCCGGGCCCCGTTAAAGGTGGTACAACACAAATCGCCTTCGTTAGAGACCCAGACAACTATATGATTGAATTAATTCAGAATAAAGAAGCAAGCGAAGGCCTTGAAGGGTAACCTTGAATTTTAATTGACTCTCGCTCTGAACGGACCTTCAGTTCACATCTAGAGTCAATTATTCGCCTCATTCTTTAACTAATGTCGCTGTATTATCCAATGGCAAAGCCCCTCATTAATACTAACCGAATGGATTCAGGCTTCCGATAAAACGACACGTTTCAATGTGTGTGGGTGCAGTTTTATACATACCCCACCCCTTTTAAACGCAACGGTCGGATTAGCTAAGCGCTCATCCTCTCCTTTAGGGCTAGAAATCTTAGTCGTTATTTCTAGCTGCGCCATTTTACCCCACGTTTCGTTCAATTTAGGAATGCGCAACTTTAGCTCTTCTAAGTATTCGTCAGCCGTCATTGCTTCAGATGGAACAACAAACTCTATGTGCTCCCATCCTTGCTCTGGATAGAGCTTACCTTTTGCTGGATAAGGTAATTCTAAGCATTCTACCGTCCAGCCTTGTACTGAGATAGGTTGCTCGAGTTCCAACACAATAATCGGTCGACCATTGATATGCGCAGAAGAAATCACCCGACCAAATTCTAACCACGCTTCATGAGCTTGCTCTGTTAGCTGGTAATCATTGATACGAAGAGCAATGTGATCAGCTTGATACATTGTCAAATCAAGCCCAATGTCTTGCATCAATTTGGTGATTTTATCTGAAAACTGTGACACGTTTTTTAGCATTTGCTCAGGTGTTAACTCGCATTCAAACAACCGGTTAATCATAGTGGGTTACTCTATTTGTCAATTTGTTCCCGATATTATCAATAACAACGAAAAAAAGTATAACAATTTGTTTTTCTTTATCTGTTAGCCAAGGGGTTAACTTGCTATTATTACCCTCATTTTTATAAACAAATATGCCGTATGCGTCCTATGTTGGCTTACGCAAGAACGCCGAAAACGCATAGCAACACAATTCTAAGAATTGAAGGAATCTCGTGTGAATATCCAAGCACTTATTAATGACAAAGTATCTCTGGCTCTTGTAGCCGCTGGCGCACCTGAAGGCAGCCCTGCTGCTGTACGCCAATCTGCAAAAGCACAATTTGGTGACTACCAAGCAAATGGTGTAATGGGCGTTGCGAAAAAATTAGGCATTAACCCAAGAGAATTTGCTCAAAAAGTATTGGACGTACTTGATCTTGATGGCATCGCTAGCAAAACAGAGATTGCCGGTCCTGGTTTCATCAATATTTTTCTAAGTGAAGCATTCCTTGCGAACCAAGCTGAGTTAGCACTCGCTGATGACCGTTTAGGTGTGGCAGTAGAAGAACAAAAAACTATCGTCGCGGACTATTCCGCGCCAAACGTAGCAAAAGAGATGCACGTAGGGCACTTACGCTCAACTATCATCGGGGATGCGGTTGTTCGTACCCTTGAGTTTCTTGGTCATAACGTAGTGCGTGCTAACCATATTGGTGATTGGGGTACTCAGTTCGGTATGCTTATCGCTAATCTAGAGCGTATTCAAAAAGAATCTGGCGAAGTATCAATGGAGCTATCTGACCTTGAAACTTTCTACCGTGAATCAAAAAAGCTGTACGATGAAGACGAAGAGTTTGCCAAGCTCGCTCGTAGCTATGTCGTAAAACTTCAAGGCGGGGATCAATACTGCGCTGAGATGTGGAAAAAACTTGTTGATGTCACGATGATTCAGAACCAACAAAATTATGACCGTTTGAGTGTTTCTCTTACCCGTGATGATGTGATGGGTGAAAGCATGTACAACGACATGCTACCGGGTATTGTTGCTGATCTAAAAGAAAAAGGGCTAGCGGTAGAAAACGACGGTGCTCAGGTTGTTATTCTGGACGAATACAAAAATAAAGATGGCGAGCCGATGGGTGTCATCATCCAGAAGCGTGATGGTGGTTTCCTTTACACAACCACTGACATCGCCTGTGCGAAATACCGCTACGAAACGCTAAAAGCAGACCGCGTATTATACTTCATCGATTCCCGTCAGCATCAACATCTAATGCAAGCTTGGACAATCGTTCGGAAAGCTGGTTATGTACCCGAAGAAGTCACACTAGAGCATCACGCTTTTGGCATGATGCTAGGTAAAGATGGTCGTCCATTTAAAACACGTGCTGGCGGTACGGTACGCCTAGCTGACCTACTAGACGAAGCACAGGTTAGAGCACAGAAGCTTATTGAGAGCAAAAACCCCGAATTAGATGAAGCTGAAAAAGAGGCGATTGCCGCTACCGTTTCAATGGCTGCTGTAAAATATGCTGACCTATCAAAGCATCGTACAACCGACTATATTTTTGACTGGGATAACATGTTGGCTTTCGAAGGCAATACTGCGCCATACATGCAGTATGCCTATACTCGTGCTGCATCTATTTTTGCGAAAGCAGGCATCTCAATGGATGGCATCACTGGTGACATAGTAATTACTGAAGAGAAAGAGAAGGCGATCATCGCGAAACTACTTCAATTTGAAGAAGCTGTTCAATCTGTTGCGCGTGAAGGTCAGCCCCACATCATGTGTAGTTACTTGTTTGAGTTAGCGGGTCTATTCTCTAGCTTCTATGAAGCCTGCCCTATTCTGGTGGCAGAAAACGAATCAGTTAAACAGAGTCGCCTGAAATTGGCGGCATTAACCGCAAAAACAATCAAGCAAGGTTTGTCACTACTTGGTATAGATACGCTAGAACGTATGTAATATTTTCAATATGAAAAGCCCCGTACAATACGGGGCTTTTTTATATATCTTGCTGCAAATTAACCGCTTATTGTTTATTACCATTCTCATTACATGTTATAAATAGACATCATGACACAACAGAGATCTTCGTGATGGCTTTTGCATTACATCCTCAATTAGAACAAGACACATTTAAGATTGGCGAATTCCCTTTATGTACCATTCTTCTTAATAAAGACGACAGTGTACCGTGGATAATTCTGGTACCGAAGGTCGATGGTGTAAAAGAATTACATCAGTTATCAATGGATCAGCAACATCAGTTTTTGATTGAAAGCCAAATTATCTCGAAGATGTTAGAAGCGCTTTTCTTACCCGATAAGCTAAATCTGGGTGCATTAGGCAATATGCTCCCTCAACTGCATATTCATCATGTAGCGCGTTTTATATCTGATATCGCATGGCCAGGGCCAATCTGGGGAAATACAGCAGGTAGGTATCGAGCCAATGATGAACAAAGCGAATTGATTAAGAAGGTAACAGATGAATTACTAAAGAGCCGTGTGTTTCAAAAACAGTAGGCTCTTTGTGTTTATAAGTGAAAATATAAAAATTATGACTACGAGATAACCGTCATTTGAATATCGTTGCTATGGACTGCCCTATACCTTATTTGCCTGACGTTATCTCTTTTATCCAGATCCACTATCCGCGATAGCGAACCTTTTGTAACCCATACCTCCAACATCGCATCGACACCGTCTTCACTCAGGGCGAATTTCTTAGCTAATTCAGTGCGCGTAACACTGCCTTGTTCAAAAATGTATGCTTTAAGATCGGAAAGAATCAAGCCATTGCCTCGGTTAAGGTCATCTGTTTCTGCCCTTCTTTCTTAAGTAAGAAGTAGGTTCCAATCCAAACAACAAGTACACCGACAACCCATGAGGCACTCGTTACTGGTTGCGCGCTGAAATGCATAACGTTGTAATAAAGCGCCGCTCCAGTATAGGCAAGCAACATAGTCCAGCTTGCAATAAATGCAGCATACTTACGACCAAACTCTTTCATATACGCGCCCATTGCGGCAACACAAGGTGTATAGAGCAGTATGAAAATTAGGTACGAAAATGCGGCATGCCCTGTGACAAAATTGGATTTAAGATTACCAAAAATGCTCGTATCAACTTCTTGCTCTTCCGCAACCGTCGCAATATCGGTAAGGTCACCAACCTCTATACCCATCGGGTCACTGAAACTCAGCCCCATCAAGTTTTCTGGAATAGTCATTACCGCGTCTTCAATACTGGCCGCCAGATCAAACTCGGCGCCCTCGTCGTTATTCGACGAAGAATACAAACTATTCAAGGTACCAACGACGGCTTCTTTAGCGAATATCCCGGTAATAATACCTACCGTTGCAGGCCAATTATCGTCGTTTACACCAATAGGACCAAAAATTGGAGTGATAACTTGAGCGGCTTTAGATAATACTGATTTGTCACTGTCTTCATTGCCGAATGAGCCGTCTGTGCCCAACGAATTAAAGAAACTTAATATCGTCACCACGACAACAATCGTCTTGCCAGCGCCCAATACAAAACGCTTCAATTTCTGCCATGTTTTTATGAGTACATTTTGCACGGTTGGTATTTCATAATCGGGCATTTCCATGATCAACGCATCACTTGAGCCCGGGTAGAGTGTTTTCTTTAATAGCATTCCAGTAGCAACTGCAGCAAGTATTCCCAATATATAGAGAGCGAATACGACGTTTTGACCACTGTTTGGAAAGAAAGCCGCAGCAAAAAGTGCGTACACAGGTAAGCGCGCGCCACAGGACATAAATGGAGCCATGGATGCGGCCAGTTTACGTTCACGTTCTTGATCCAATGTTCGTGTGGCCATAATCGACGGTACGTTGCAACCAAACCCAAGCACTAGCGGTACAAACGCTTTGCCTGGTAAGCCGATTTTTTGCATTACTTTATCTAAAACAAACGCCGCTCGTGCCATATAACCCGAACTTTCAAGAACCGCTAAAAACAGATACAAGGCGGCTATCACAGGGATAAATGTCGCCACAGTTTGAATACCACCACCGACACCGTCAGCAATCAAAGTGACAAGCCAAATAGGAAGATGAGCATCTAATAGATAGTGTCCACCATCGACCAGAAGCGCACCGACGCTGATATCAAAAAAGTCGATAAATGCGCTACCAATATTGATAGAGAACATAAACATCAGATACATAACAATAAAGAAAAAGGGTACCCCTACCCATTTATTTAAAATAAACAGATCCGCTTTTTCTGTAAAGCTACGGCTCAATTTCCCTTCGGACTTGCGGATATGTTTCAGTTCATTATGTATAAAAGAGTATTTGGTATCAGCGACCTGAAGGTCGATATCAATGTCGACATTCAATATCGTTTGACGAACCTTGGCTCTATCTTCTTCCGTGAGACTATTTAGTATCAACGCGTCATTCTCTAGTGCTCGTATTGCGAGCGCACGACTGGACACGGTCTCTTCATTCCAAATTGGAGCTAAAGTCGCGATAGCCTGTTCTAAATCATCACCGTAGTTGAGGTTATGGACAGAAAGCGCGACACCTTGAAGCAGAATTTTATGGAGTTTTACTTTAAATTTATTGACTTGCTGTTGGTCGTTTGCAGAAAGAGTGAGTACTGGACAGCCAAGGGTCTTTTCAAGTGCTTTAACATCAAGAACCTGCCGTTCTCTGGCAAGCGTATCCATCTTATTCAGTACGACTATCATTGGTCGACCGAGCTCTCTTAACTGCAGTGTTGTATACAAACTTCTTTCTAAGCAACTTGCATCTACAACGTTAATGATAAGGTCCGCTGGATGCGTTAATACCGCTCGTGAAGCGATGGACTCATCAATGCTATTCGCGTCGTTTCCACTATCTAGAGCATAGATTCCGGGTAGGTCCGTTAGGCTAAACTTGTTGCCCGAATGATATAGAAAGCCCGTTTTCTTCTCGACGGTGACACCAGGCCAGTTTCCTACTTGTTGCTTCGCACCGGTTAAAGCATTAAATAGCGTTGTTTTACCGCTGTTCGGGTTACCTACAGTGAGAATTTTATATTCAGTTTGCATTAAATTGCCTCGACATCAATTTCTGAAGCAATATTTTTACGTACTGCTAGAGACATTCCTCTAACTCGAACCTGAATAGGGTCACCCATTGGTGCGCGGCGAATCACTTTCACCTCAGTGTTCGGAAGCACGCCCATCACCATCAGTTTTTTTCGCAACTCTAATGTCAGATTTGAAAACGCCCTAATTTTTGCGCTTTCACCATCTTTCAATTCTGATAGTTTCATGGTTGGCCCTTAAATATGCTCAAATGATAATAATTTCTATTAAGGTATAGTATCAAGTAAGCGCATCATTTAAATTGTTCTATATCAACTTCCTTATTAAAAATAATTATCATTTAGATAAACCTCTGAATTCCAACAAATCACAGACACTTTGTCCCGCTTAAGACAGTCGATTATCTTTGAGAAAATAACAGATATTAATAAGACAGGCACTCTTTGTAAGCACTTGCTAACCCTTCTATAAATCTAAAATAGGCGCCACTCGTTGGTTCAAAATCGGTGGCTAATGGGTCGAGCACACCAACAAACACATCGCTTCCGCGTATGACAGATTCAACAGTGGCTGGCTTAAACTGGGGTTCGGAGAACACACAAGATGCGGCACCATTTTTCAGTGCACTACGGATCTGGATCAAGGTTTTTGCACCGGGCTTTCTTTCAGGAGAAAGCGTAAAGTACCCAATTTTATTCAATTGAAAATAGGATTCGAAGTATCCATAGGCGTCATGAAATACGTAGTAACCTTTGTTTTTATACGGGGCAAGTTCGGCTGTTATCTTGGTGACACTCTTATCCAAATTGGAAACGAATTGAGTGTAATTAGCTTGATACTGAACGGCATTTTCCTGATCTATTTCCGACAGTTTCAAAGTAATTACGCTCGCTATTTGCTTGGCGAGTGTTGGACCAAGCCAGATATGTGGGTCAACACGTCCATGGTCATGTCCTTCGTGGGATGTTTCGTCAGAATCGTCATGCTCATCAATTGCGATATCACTTTCAGATAGCTGAAGCGAGTTCTCTGACCCTAACAACACTTTCTCTAAGAACGGTTCTAACTCTGGCCCAAACCAAATAACGAGATCAGCGCGTTTTACCGTCTTTAGATCAGAGGGCTTCATCGCATAATCGTGCGGAGATGCTGTCGAACTGATTAGCGAGTCTGGTTCTGTAATACCTTGAGTGATCTCTAATGCGATTAGCTGAAACGGCTTAATGCTTGTAATAATCGTTGTCGCATAACTCAACGGGGATAACACTGTTAGCAAAAATAGAGAGGACTTGATAATTTTATTCATTTATACGCTACGTAATCTAGTTTAAATTTCAGACCGAATGTTATATTATAACAAGTCGCTTTGTAAATGAGATTTATTCATGACCTCGCTTGTCAGGATGAAAAATATTAGTGTTCAGTTTGATGACCGTGATGTGTTAGACAACATTAGTTTAGAGATAAACACCAACGAGATAACCACCATTATCGGGCCGAATGGCGCCGGAAAATCGACATTAATTAAAGCGCTTCTTGGATTGGTAAAGCCTTACAAAGGACAGATAGAAAAGAAGAAGAAACTCACTATTGGTTACGTCCCTCAAAAACTCAAATTGAATGACACTTTACCGCTACACGTTGACCGTTTTCTTAAACTAGCCGGAAAATATAGCAAGCAAGAAAGGATTACTGCACTCAAACTTGTCGGCGCAGAACATTTGGCTCGAAACGACATGCACCGGTTATCTGGAGGCGAAAACCAACGGGTTCTTCTTGCGAGAGCACTGTTACTGAGGCCTGAACTTTTGGTTTTAGATGAACCAGCCCAAGGTGTCGACGTCCAAGGACAAATTGAGTTATACAACCTGATAGAAACCATACGACACCGTTTTCAATGTGCGGTACTCATGATCTCGCATGACCTACACTTAGTTATGGCCAAAACAGATAAAGTTGTCTGTATCAATCACCATGTTTGCTGCTCTGGTGAACCCGAAACAATCAGTACCCACCCATCTTATGTCGCCTTATTTGGTCGTCCAAACGATGAATCCCTCGCTTTTTATCATCATTCTCATAGCGGACACCACGATTTGTCCGGCTATCCAAATGAGAAAGGTGATTGTTGTTCTGAAAACCATGAGGTAGCTCACCGTCATGATTGAGTTTTTACTTCCCGCTATTTTTGCTGGATTAGGTATCGCCATTATCGCTGGACCACTAGGCTCCTTTGTTGTGTGGCGGCGTATGGCGTATTTTGGAGACACGTTAGCCCATGCATCACTGCTTGGCTTAGCGCTTGGTGTACTTTTAGATATCAATATCTACCTTGCACTTCTTGTTTGCTGTCTAGCTATAGCACTCATTTTAGTCGCCTTACAAAAGCGCCAACTCGTTGGGACAGATACCTTACTTGGTATCCTTGCACACAGTGCTTTATCTTTAGGTTTGGTCTCTATCAGCTTTCTAGATGATGTACGAATAGATCTAATGAGTTACCTGTTTGGCGACCTGCTTTCGGTTTCACCTTCGGACATCTATTTTATCTACCTTGGCGTCATCGTCATTTCAGTTATTCTTTACTATTTTTGGCAACCATTGTTGTCGACAACAGTGAGTGAAGAGCTTGCCGCTGTTGAAGGCACCAATGTCGATCTTATGAGACTGATATTGATGTTACTTATCGGCACTGTCATCGCCGTAGGGATGAAGTTTGTTGGCGCATTGATTATTACTTCCCTGCTTATCATACCTTCTGCAACCGCAAGGAAGTTCTCTAGCACACCAGAGCAAATGGTTTTCTTATCATCTTTGATTGGTTGCGTTTCTGTATTGCTAGGTATTGCGCTTTCTTGGCATTACGACACACCTGCCGGCCCCTCTGTGGTGGTTTCCGCTGCGGCGCTGTTTATGCTGTCTCAATTTAAGAAGTCATCTGAATAATTCCAAAAATATTCCATAAAATCATCGAGATTTAGACTAAAGCTTCTCACACATATGCCGATACATTGGCATCAAGCGAGGAGCTAACATGCAGTTAACCACAACGGACATAGCAGAACCGGTCACCCTAGCAGTTATCAATGAACTGCAAGTGGGTGACAATATCTGTGCCGCTGTTAAACAGCATCGCCGAGCCGACTTCGCCCTTTTAGTCGCGATGTTTTCCGAAGATATTCGCGAAACGGTATCTATCTCTCCTGTCGACCTAACGTCCAATTCAGAATCAGAGTTAAGAGACAAACTGCAGGTACCTATGAGCGCTGAATTGCGTTCGAATCAAGAAAGCTATCTCAAAGGGGCCCGGATATCGCAGCAATTTCACCAAGGTGGGTTACAGAGCGCCAGATTACAAAACGGGTTGAATCCTGATTCGTTAGCTTATTTGGCTGAGCACACACACGACTTAGGTGAAGACGTTTATCGAAACCTGTCTTTCCACACAAAAAGAGCACTTAAGAGCACCCCAGCACCGACCCTCACCGATCATCTCTATCAAAAACTTGTTATTAATCAAATGAGAAGCCAGATAAACTACTCTGTGTAATCACATTTATTAGTAAATGCAGCACCACCGATCATAAAATTACGTTTCACAAATAGGCTAGTTCAGTGTGAGATAAGCCTAAGCCTGAACATTTAGTCGCACGAGAATTTGCATTTCATGATGCTATTCACAACTTGTTTGCTAATTATTAACCACTATTAAATCCATAACACCTTGAATTTGCAGTGCAGTATTTAGAGGGAAACAATGGATATTAATGGTTCGGTTATTCTTATCACGTCGGCAGGCACACCGCTTGGTAGCACACTAGCGGTTCATTTTTCATCATCTGGTGCAAAAGTAATTGCGATCGATACCGACTCTCAGAAACTGGATGAGATACATTTTCGCTGTAAAGAGAAGTCGACCACCGTCCTTACCTACCCTGTTAAAGACTATTCTGAAAACAGTATTAAACAGCTTTTCGAGACGATAAAACAGGATCTTCAACTCTCAATTGATGTATTGATTAACTACTGGCCAAGCTTACCTTTACCCACATTAACTAACGGTGTTAGTACGGAAAAATTTTCAGAGCAATTAACGTCACTCGCCTCCCCTATATTTTGTTTTGGTCAAGCTGGTGCAGAACATATGCAACTCAACAAGAAAAAGAACCTAATCATCAACATGATTACCTTCCCACTTAGACAATCTAACATTGGACAGGATAGTGCGACGTATATGATTTCTGGCTTTACAAAGAGTTGGGCAAAAGAGCTAGCCCCTTTTAATATTCGCGTAGGCTGTGTCATACCTGGCGTATCTCATACCTCCGATAGCGACGAAATAGAACACTGGGCCGTCATTCAAGACGAGCTAATTCGGAGTGCAGAATATATTGTCTCCAACGAGTATTTTAATGGCCGGGTAATGGCAGCCGAGGCGTGACATTAATACCACTTTCAAAGCGAAACATCGAATTCCCTAAATTCTGAACATAAAAAAACCCATTGACATAATCAATGGGTTTTTGTCTCTATATTGAGAGAATTACGTGCTAGCGAAAACTCTCTAACTCAACAAGACTTACTTTTTCTTCGCTATTGTAGCGGCTGGCTTTTGATCATCTTTCTTCTTGATAACCGTTGTACCTTCGAACGTTTCGCCTTCGACGTACGGCTGACCATGGAAAGAAGTCAATAGTACTTCTTTAAGCTCAGAGATTAGCGGGTAACGAGGGTTCGCACCAGTACACTGGTCATCGAACGCGTCGATAGAAATCGCATCAACTTGTGCTACAAAATCAGCTTCAGAAACGCCCGCAGCTTTGATTGATAGAGGAATATCCAAATCAACCTTAAGTTCTTCTAACCAAGTAAGTAGACGCTCGATTTTTTGAGCGGTACGGTCACCAGCTTGAGATAGACCCAAGTGGTCTGCAACTTCTGCATAACGACGACGCGCTTGTGGGCGGTCATATTGTGAGAATGCAGTCTGCTTGGTTGGGTTGTCATTTGCGTTATAACGAACTGTGTTCGAGATAAGTAGTGCGTTAGCAAGACCGTGTGGCAAATGGAATGCGTTACCAATCTTGTGCGCCATTGAGTGACATACACCTAGGAATGCGTTAGCAAACGCGATACCCGCGATTGTTGCTGCATTGTGTACTTTCTCACGAGCGATTGGGTCGTTTGCACCGTTCGCATAGCTTGAAGGTAGGTATTCTTTAAGCATCTTAAGCGCTTGAAGAGCCTGACCATCTGAGTATTCGTTCGCAAGTACTGAAACGTAAGCTTCTAGTGCGTGAGTTACGGCATCGTAACCACCAAACGCCGTTAGAGACTTAGGCATGTTCATTACAAGGTTTGCATCAACGATAGCCATCTGAGGTGTTAGCTCATAATCCGCTAGAGGATACTTAGCACCTGTTTTGTCGTCAGTAACAACGGCAAACGGAGTCACTTCTGAACCAGTACCTGAGGTAGTAGTAATACAAACAAGCTCTGCTTTTTTACCCATTTTAGGGAACTTATAGATACGTTTACGGATATCCATAAAGCGCATTGCTAGTTCTTCAAATGCTGTGTCTGGGTGCTCATACATTACCCACATGATCTTCGCAGCATCCATAGGTGAACCACCACCAAGAGCGAGAATAACGTCAGGCTGGTAGCTTTGCATTTGAGCAGCACCTTTTTCAACAACAGATAACGTTGGATCTGCTTCTACGTCGAAGAAAGTCTGAACTTCCATACCTTGTGCTTTAAGTAGGCTTACGATTTCATCAGCATAGCCGTTGTTGAATAGGAAACGGTCAGTAACAAGGAACGCACGTTTCTTACCTTCTAGGTCGCCAAGCGCGATTGGAAGGCTACCACGACGGAAGTAAATTGATCTTGGAAGTTTATGCCACAACATGTTTTCAGCTCTCTTAGCAACAGTTTTCTTGTTGATTAGGTGTTTAGGACCCACGTTTTCAGAGATAGAGTTACCACCCCATGAACCACAACCAAGCGTAAGAGAAGGTGCAACATTAAAGTTATAAAGATCACCGATACCACCATGAGTAGTTGGGATGTTTATAAGAATACGAGCTGTTTTAAGTTTGTCACCAAAGTAACGAATACGATCCGCGTTTACATCTTGGTCAGTGTAAAGACCAGACGTGTGGCCGATGCCACCAATCTCTACCATAGTAACCGCTTGAGCGACAGCGTTTTCAAATGAAGACGCACGGAACATACCAAGCGTTGGAGAAAGTTTTTCATGAGCGAATTCGTCGTCATAAGAGACTTCGCCAAGGCCTTCGCCAACAAGAATCTTAGTATCCGCAGGAACTTTGATACCCGCCATTTCAGCGATTGCTGTCGCAGGTTGTCCTACGATTTTAGCGTTAAGTCCGCCGTCGATAAGCAGTACTTTACGTACTTTATCCGCGTCAGACTTGCTTAATACGTGACCTTTGTGAGAAGCGAAACGCGCTTTAACTTCGTCATAGACTTCATCCATAACGATGACGGCTTGCTCAGAAGCACAAACAACACCGTTATCGAACGTTTTAGACATAAGAATAGAAGCAACTGCACGTTTAACATCTGCTGTGTCATCGATAACAACTGGAACGTTACCTGCTCCAACACCGATAGCAGGCTTACCAGAAGAGTAAGCGGCTTTAACCATGCCTGGACCACCAGTTGCAAGGATAAGCGCGATACCGTCGTGCTTCATAAGAGCGTTTGAAAGCTCTACAGATGGTTGGTCAATCCAACCAATGATATCTTTTGGTGCGCCCGCGGCTACTGCCGCATCTAGTACAATTTTTGCTGCATCGTTAGTAGAATTTTTAGCGCGTGGGTGTGGCGAGAAGATGATACCGTTACGTGTTTTTAACGAGATTAGAGATTTAAAAATCGCTGTTGACGTTGGGTTAGTTGTTGGAACGATACCACAGATAATACCGACTGGTTCTGCGATAGTCATGGTTCCCATGCTGACGTCTTCGTCTAGCACGCCACACGTTTTCTCATCTTTATACTTGTTATAGATGAACTCAGAAGCGAAGTGGTTTTTGATAACCTTGTCTTCAATGATACCCATGCCAGACTCAGCAACCGCTTGTTGTGCAAGAGGTATACGAGCTTGGTTAGCTGCAAGAGAAGCCGCGCGAAAGATCTTGTCTACTTGCTCTTGAGAGAAAGTAGAAAATTCTTCTTGTGCGATTTTAACTCGTGCTACTAAAGCATCTAGTTCAGCCAAATTTGTTACAGGCATAATTAATCTCCATAAATTAAAAAATATTAAAAACTCTTTATTAAGGCTGTTGAGCTCTTGCTTTGAATCGTTCATTCACCATTTGAGGTAAAGTGAAAGAACACTACAAACTTAGTAAATTGCTTTCAGTACTGAGTATAATATTTCACAGCTTGAAATTAATTGACTCAGATCAGTTCTGAAAAACTAATTATCTAATCAGGGGTAATTAACTTCTATGATTGAGTCTATCACTTTGTTTTTAAAAATAAAAATAAAAAATTTTTATGTTCAAAAAAAAGATAACCTAAGCCGCGTAAGTATTTCTTAAATAACAGGTTTCGTAAATAACTTTCACTTTACTTACAAATAACCAACTTAACCACAAGAACGACGTGCTACTAAGCAGTATATAGCTTGTTTTTGACAACACCACTTAACATGACCATATTTCTCAAAAATGTGCGCTTTTTAACAAAATATTCACCAATTACTATAGGTGATTACGTCCCTCGCTTCTTTCTACAGAAGAACCTCCCTATACTAGACGGTGTTATCGCTCAATTCGAACACAACCAAAAACTATTAAGAGTGCAAAATGGACCAAGGGAATAAAACGCTTAAACATAAAACGTATGTCATTATATTTGGTACCCATACCACTGCAGGAAAGGTTTTCGACATATGCGTCATTGTCGCTATTTTACTCTCTTTATTGGTGCTGCTACTCGACTCCGTTTCCTCTATCAGCAGAGAGTGGTCAGATACGTTTCATTTTTTAGAGTATGGATTCACAGGCCTCTTCACTATTGAGTATTTAATTCGACTCTGGTGTTCACCAAAACCAACCGCATATGCCAAAAGTTTTTATGGCGTCATTGACGTACTCGCTATCCTTCCTACCTATTTAACGATCATCTTTCCTTCCGCGTCTTTCATGACC
The DNA here is from genome assembly GCF_042465995.1 of Vibrio frigidus. Lineage (NCBI taxonomy): Bacteria > Pseudomonadati > Pseudomonadota > Gammaproteobacteria > Vibrionales > Vibrionaceae > Vibrio > Vibrio frigidus. The sequence continues at coordinate 217,755 of NZ_JBCDMC010000002.1, forward strand.
GTGATTCGATTGATAAGGGTTTTAAGGATTTTCCGAATATTAAAACTGGTTAGATACCTACAAGACTCCAACATATTGCTTAGATCCTTACTGATGTCACGCCGGAAGATATTTATATTCTTCAGCGCCGTCGCGATATTAGTGACTATTTTTGGTGCTTTGCTTTATGTCATTGAAGGACCAGAGCACGGCTTCACCAGCATCCCTCAAAGTATCTATTGGGCCATTGTGACCATTACCACCGTTGGTTACGGTGATTTGGTACCTCAAACTGGGTTGGGTAAAGCTGTTGCAGCCATAACCATGTTATTGGGTTACTCCATTTTGGCCGTTCCTACGGGTATTATTACCGCCGAATTGAGTCAAGAAATGAATTCGCACAAAAGCTTGGTCAAATGTCCTAATTGTATGAAAAGCGGACACGATCCTGACTCTATGTTCTGTAAACATTGTGGTAGTGAGCTTGCGGATCCAGACAATCGAGTAGTATCTGCAGATGATGAGTAATAAAAAGGCGCAACTTAAAAAGTAGTGCGCCTTTTATTTTTTCTATATTTACTTCAATTAAAAAGCTTATTTAGAGACAGTTCAATGACGAATTATCTCCTATTTTGATTCAAGAATTATTCTCAATGTTCTACGAAGTGGTTCAGCCGCACCCCATAACAGTTGGTCACCCACTGTAAATGCATTCAAGAAATCGTTACCCATAGTCATTTTACGTAAACGACCCACAGGGACGGAAAGTGTGCCAGTTACTTTCGCAGGGCTCAGCTCTTGTGAGGTAATGTCACGATCATTAGGGATGACTTTAACCCATTCATTATGAGACGCGATAATATCTTCTATCTCGTCCATTGGTACGTCTTGCTTGAGTTTGATGGTCAACGCTTGAGAGTGACAACGCATTGCCCCGATTCTGACGCAGGTTCCATCTATAGGGACAGGGCTCTGCTGAAGTCCAAGAATTTTATTCGTCTCGACTGTCGCTTTCCATTCTTCTTTACTCTGACCATTGTCGCGTTTTACATCAATCCAAGGGATAAGCGAACCGGCGAGGGGAACACCAAACTGATCGGTAGGGAAAGATGATGAACGGATTGTTTCTGCCACTTTTCTGTCGATATCTAAGATCGAGCTAGAAGGGTCAGCAAGTTCGGTACTAACCGATTCACTAATGGTGCCCATTTGAGAAATAAGTTCACGCATATTTTTCGCACCAGCGCCAGAAGCCGCTTGATACGTCATCGCACTCATCCACTCTATCATGCCTTTTTCATATAGGCCGCCCAGTCCCATTAGCATCAAACTAACAGTACAGTTGCCACCTACAAAAGTATTCGTTCCACCCGCAATGCCTTGTTGAATCTGCGCTAGGTTAACTGGGTCAAGCGTAATAATTGCATCGTCTTTCATGCGAAGCGTCGACGCCGCATCTATCCAATACCCTTTCCAACCAGCTTGGCGTAATGCTGGATACACTTTTTCTGTATAACCGCCACCTTGACAAGTAATAATCGCATCGAGCTTCTTTAAACTCTCAATATCAAAAGCATCTTGTAACATCCCTGTATTTCTTCCAAGCTGAGGTGCTGGGATACCAATCTGAGATGTACTATAAAAAACGGGTTCGATATGGTCGAAATCTTTCTCTTCTACCATACGCTGCATTAATACAGAGCCGACCATACCACGCCAGCCAACTAGACCTACTCTCATCATTTTCTACACTCCGTGTGAATTCAATATATCTCCTTCCATAATTAATGATTTATTGATAAAAAAACAAGTTTTTTTATGTGAAACTCAAAAAAATCTAATCAATCGGCTATTTTCAACAGTTTACTGGAAGGGTATTTGATAATCACTCTCGTTAGGCTTGTTGTTGCGAGGAAAAAGAACAATGTTCTATATGATACGTGCATGGAGTATTAGTCATAAAATGTGTTTTTAGAGTCACTTTAGCCATCAATTGGCAAATCGCACGTATAAAAAAAGGGCTTACGCCCTCTTTTTACGTTCAATTACTGATCAGCCATTATTTTTTCGCGTCAGTTGATCTTTTAGGTTTGGTGGCGTGCCTTTAATAGTTAACGTATCCGTTTCAGGATCATAAAAAACCCGCTCACCCAATAGCATACTGTCGAAATTAATACTCAAACCACCGCCGGCACCAACATACTTGGTCAGTTTTCTCACAGTGCTTCTATCTACAGGGAATTTATCTTCCAGTTCATAGCCACGCTCCTCGGTGTAATCCAAAAAGCTTGTCCCATCGGTACTTGTCGGTAACTCGCCAGATAGTTCTTTAACTTCTAACTCTTCATTGGCCTTGACTTGTTCACTACAATAATCAAATACTTGTTTTTTGTAGCTTGTGGTTTCTTCTTTATCAAGCTGCGCATCGGTACAATAATCATCAACCGCTTGCATCAATACTAGGTTCTGATGTTTCGTATCTAAACCCACTTCAGCTTGAAGAAAATCCAAAAAGAAATCGGCGATTTTTCTGCCAACCCTTCCTTTTATATAAGAAAGATATCGGTTTGATTCAGAGTCCGTCTCATACGTAGATAAGTCGATTCGTGCCACGATATCCATTTTGCTAATATCAAGGTAGTCCGTAGCACTGATATCAAGCCCTTCCGTTACCTTTAAGCTCTGATGCGATGGCAATAACGCGATGAACATATAATCAGTTGCAAGTGACTGATATTCGGCCAGGACCAAAATACCTTCATCTGCAAATGGGTACTTTGACAGTTCATCTTTTAATCTCAGCGCACAATTTTGAGAGAAATCGTAAAAACTTCTCTCTCCTTGGCGAAGTTCTTGCAACCAGTTCTTAAAGTTGCTGTCAGATTGAAAGGCGGCAAAACCTTTACCCGCTTTTGCATTAAAAACACGGTGAAGCTCTGACACTAGATCTTCGGAAAAACGATTATTTTCAAGGGATTCCGTCCGGTAGTTGACGGTTAGTTCATCCTGATCATTTTTAGTTAATTGATGTAAGATGACATTAGATATATTTAGGCTCATAGCGAATAAATTATGGTTTCGATTTCAGTTGTGATGAAGAGTAGGTTATCATAAGCCGCTTTCACTATCATTATTAGAGTTACTATGCCGATTACATCAAAATATAGCGATGACCAGATTGAAGTCATTCTCACTGAAATAGCAGCCGTATTAGACAAGCACGGTGCAAGTTCAGAGCTTTCACTCATGATTGCTGGCAATATTGCTACCAACGTTTTGAACACCAATGTGCCTGCAACGCAACGCAAAGCAATAGCAGAAAAATTTGCACAAGCACTTCTTTCCTCTATGGAAGAAAGCAAAACTCACTAATATATAAGAAAGAAATTAAATGGTAGATAGCGGAAATACATACGGTGACCGAGTCTCTCGACTAGTAAGTTGGGGTCATTGGTTTGCCTTTTTCAACATAGTTGCCGCTATGTTGATAGGTACGCGTTACATTAGCCAATCACCTTGGCCCGAAACCATCCTTGGCCAATTATATTTGGTGGGGTCATGGATTGGGCATTTTAGCTTTCTAATTTTCGCCCTCTATCTACTCATACTCTTTCCACTTTCTTTTGTCATTCCTTCTAGGAAACTGTACCGTTTTGTAGCGGTGTGTTTTGCAACGGTAGGGTTAACACTTCTCCTATTAGATACGCAGGCATACCAGCAAATTCATTTGCATCTAAATCCTGTGGTTTGGGAATTACTACTTGAAAAAGATCAAAGTAACATTGCGACTGAACTTCAGCAGTTGTTTATCGTGTTACCGGTCATATTTTTATTGCAGCTGGCCCAGTCAGAATGGATCTGGCGTAAACAAAGAAAACTGACCAATAAACGGGTTGGACGCTCAATTACCGTTCTATTTTTTGTCTGCTTTATCTCTAGCCACCTGATGTATATCTGGGCTGACATTTCGTTCTATAAACCCATTACCGCCCAAAAAGCCAACTTCCCGCTCTCTTATCCAATGACAGCGAGAACCTTTATGCAGAAACACGGGCTGATAGACACCGCCGAATATAATAAGCGCCTAGAAGAAGATGAAAAACTGACACCTTTAGTTAGATATCCTCTTGAGCCATTGAAATACAATAGTAAGGCAAAAAACTACAACGTTGCCATTGTCATGGTTGAAAGCCTAAGGGCTGATTTCATTACCGATGAAACCATGCCTAATCTTGAACGCTATGCTAACGAAAATATTCGTTTTACCGACCATTACAGTTCGAATAATGATTCTGGCAGTCTATTTGGACTCTTTTATGGGATTCCGGGTAACTATAAGAAGAGCCTTGTTTCGCAAGAACTACCGCCACTTGTTATAGAAGAAATGGCAAAGCGAAACTATCAATTTGGATTTTTCGGTAGTGAACATTCAGACAACAATGAGTCTAAATCCACAATATTGAAAGCGACCAAATCTGCATTTGACCTATCGGAAGACGGAAAAGACGAGACAACCATTTCAAACTGGTCAACTTGGCTTGAAACCAACGCAAAATCTCCATGGTTTAGCTATATCGAACTTTCTACGATAAGCAATTACGAGTCATATGAGAATAAAACGGCAACGGGTTCTCCAACGGATAAACTCAAGGCCTCCTATTCTAAGGCCAGCACAGACTTAGATTCACTACTAGAAAAAGTGTTTACCACCCTTACCAAACAGAATTTGGCGGATAATACGATTGTAATTATCACCTCCAACCACGGGATAGAGTTTAATGAAACGAAATCCAATAGTTGGGGAGCCGACTCGAATTACAGCCGCTACCAGCTGAATGTACCGCTCGTTATACACTGGCCAAACAAACCCGCTCAGCTGCACGCTCATAAAACGAGTCATTTTGACATTTCAACCACGCTCTTACAGGACCTTTTTGGTGTCTCTTCAAACCCGCAAGACTATAGCAGTGGTAAAAGCCTGTTAAATAAGTCGTCACGGAAATGGATATTGGCTGGTGATGGTATTGATATCGCACTGATTACGGACGATTACACAACCGTAGTAGACAAATATGGAAACTACAAAGTGTACGATGACAATTATAAACGCGAAAAAGACTCGAAGACTAAGCTATCTATATTGATGCTTGGCTTATCAGAGCTAAAACGTTTTTATGAGTCTGAACAATAAATATATTGATGTAATAAAGGACGTAATCAAGCCATCCATGACTCGTCCAGAGACAGATGTTGCACTGATTGCACAAAAAAACATCAAACAGTCATATCAGGGGTTTACAAGTAATTCTAACCCCTATATTATGCGTCCACACGGAGAGATGGCTGAGTGGTCGAAAGCACCGGTCTTGAAAACCGGCAAGGGTTTGTAGCCCTTCTAGAGTTCAAATCTCTATCTCTCCGCCACATTCGAAAACCCACTGCTTGCAGTGGGTTTTTTCGTTTCTGTTATTTAAAAAAACGATCTACTTTTGATCTACTTTCCAAATTAACCTACAAGTAAAATCCTTCAAGCAGTTGTATGATACGGTTTTCACTACATATATTTGAATACTTTAAGTCATTTGAAAAAGGTAGCGATAGGTAACTATGCAATTACAATCGGTTCAAAAACGACAACTGGTGGTGTTATTAGCGATAATTCTGGCGTAATAGTAAACAACCAACCTATTGCTTTAGTCGGAGATATTGCAAATTGCACATGTGGTAGTAAATCTTGTAGAGGTAAGGGACCAATCATAGAAACAAGTCCAAGAAACATTATTCTGAATGGCGTGTCATTTGCAAAAATAAAGGACTATGTCGATACAAGTTGTGAAAATTGTTACTTAGCGGAAAGTCCAAATGATGTAATTTTAGGCGCTTCAGCTACAACACCTGTAAATATGGGGAATGGGGTTTCTATTGGTAATGGTGTAAGCTTCGTCAACCTTGGCATCATAATTTCTTAATCTTAATATCCCGCCGAGCAATTTCTTCACCTGAAATAACACCGTCTCTGAGAGGGAACCTTTATGATTACCATACCGCATTTTTCAATGCTTATTTGAACCGCATAGCTTCTGGCAACCGACCGCTAGTTTCCGGGGATGACCTCGTTCCCAGAAGGCGGACCCTTCCCCCCTGCGGTATGATTGGAACCGCTCGTTTGATACGAACTGTTTCATAACACAACTTTGTATTCTAAGCACCATCACCTGATATTTCATTGATTCTTCAGCAGGTTTGTTTGAGTAAGGTAGGCTACACTTCAACATCGGTCACATTCGATAGACTTAGTTCAGCAGCAATGATTTCATGCGTGTTGCTATCTACCACTAGATGTAACCTTTCGCCAGATTCGGCGCTTTCTGTCAATGTCATTTTTTTTACTTTCCACTCGCCATTACCATAGACTTTGAGCCCCGTAACATCAATAGTAAATCACCAAACAAACGAGGTATTCCACGGTTGCCTTGCTTGACCTGTTTCCAGTGTTGGGTTACCTCTTCATAAATTCAAAATATCAGTGCACCACGATTAATTAAAGCTTGGTTATGTCGCTTCCAGTTGATTGTTTTGTCACGGGGCTTTGACATTAGTCTGAATATTTGAATAACGTTAACTAATCAAGCTAACTATCTAATTCAACGAAAAAAAATCAATCGGCCACTAAAAGATGATAACTTTAATTATCATCTTTTAGTGGCCGTATAATTACACTTATCATAAATTATCCGTAAGCTCACAAAGCCATTTAATAGTTAATTGATATATATATTAGTTTGATATTAATCAAGTTTAGATACGCCGAACACTCCTACTCTTTAGTGGTAGACATATTTCGAAAGCCACAGGAGCGGAGAATGAAATATTCAATTATCGCAACCAGTACAGCCGTTGCATTATCATTATTGCCACTTAGCTTAGCCCAAGCTAAAGGTGATATTTTAGAGAGTAGTAAAATCACATCAAACATAACCATTGATGGCACTGCAGACCAACTTTGGGACGGTGCAAAGTCCGTTAAAGTTAAGCTCAATAAACTGCCGTACAAGCCAGATAACGGTTACAAAGGTATCAAAAAAACCACCGTTGAAATGAAGTCTTTATACGATGACGAGTACGTTTACTTTTTGGTTAGCTACGATGATCCAACCAAAAGTATCGACCGCTTCCCTTGGGTAAAACAAGAAGACGGTTCATGGAAACAGCTTTCAAACAAAGATAGTACAGGCCACGACAATACATACTATGAAGATAAATTCGCTGTCTTCTGGAACATCAACGCCGATGGCTTTGAAGAGAAAGGCTGTAATACAGCATGTCACCGCTCTAAAGACGGCATGATCAATGGTATTGAAGATAAGAACCCAGCTCGTAAATACACCAAAGAAGGCCAGTACATTGATATGTGGCATTGGAAAGGTGTACGTAGTGCGGTCCACAATCAACTTGATGACCAGTACGTCAATAGCAACACCGACCCTAAAGTTAACAAAGGTTGGGGACGTAAAGGCGATGACAAAGATGGCGGCGGTTACGTTAATAACGTGAAAGATGGCCAACCCGCTTTTGTTTCAGACAACCTGAAGCAAGACACCTTACTGATATTAGACACCGAGAAAAAACCATTTACAGCCGACTACGACAAACTTGAAAGAATACCAGGTTTGACGGGTTCGCCGTTCACTGGCTCTCGTGGTGATGTTGAAGTAGGTGCAATGTGGAAAGATGGCGTTTGGACTTTAGAAATGAAACGTAAGCTTGTTACGAGCGGCAAAAATGCCGACACACAAGACGTTCAGTTTAAAGACATGAATAAAGCCTATCCATTTGGTGTCGCTGTATTTGATAATTCACAAATCAACCACGTATTCCATCGCGGTGTATTAAACCTAGAGTTTAAGTAATCCTCGTAGGATATAAGTAATAAATTAGGCCAATAATTATTGGCCTAATTTTGATTCCTGCACTATTTAATGGAGAGGAATTCATGTTTAACGTTAACCTGTTACGCAAAATATTAATCATCGGTTTTTTCTCGGTCTTCGTTAATAGTAATTCTTACTCTCAAGAAACGGTTATAGCCAGTTCCAGTATCGATACAGACCATGAGCAAATTTTTCAAACTCAACTATCCACAGAATTTGAAATGGATACGTTGCTTAAAGAAAACAAACGTTGTATTCGATGCCACCAGAAAAGAAGACTCATCAAAGACATCAGCGCCATTTCCACCGTCGGTTCGCACACTAGTGAGACGTTTTTAAATAACTGCACCGCCTGTCATGGCATTAAAGAAAAACACCCTAAGAAAGACAACTCAATAATCAGTTTTTCTGAACACAGTTCAATGGCGAATTTTGATCAGAACCAGCAATGCATGAACTGTCACTCTATAGAAAACTTGAGAGACGCTGAGTGGACGCATGATGTGCACGTGAAACCAGTAAGCTGCGCTTCTTGCCACAATATTCACAATGACATCGACCCAATGAAAAATATTGAACACACAGAACGAATACTGATGTGTATAGACTGTCATGGCGTAGGTAATTAAAGGAGCACAGCAATGAAACTCATAAAAACCCTATTATTAATCTTTTGCACACTATCCTTATCAACGGCATGGGCAGAAGACCTACCCAGCCCGGATGAAGATAATCTTGCTAACTTCCACTTAAAAGATGAAACATGCGCAGGCCAATGCCACGAAGGTGAAGAGCCATCTGATAGCCTAGAGTTTGAATATAACAGTTGTATTGAATGCCACGATAAGATGGAAAATTTGCAAGGGCGACAGCATAATATCAAACATCAAGATAATGAAGAGATGGAATGTGTCGAATGTCATCTGCCTCACGAAGAGTTTGAACCAAAAGACATCTGTACCGACTGCCATGACGAAGAAGATGAAGAGCTGGATGGTTTTTACACTAGCGTGTTTTCTGACGCGATGAAGGCCAGTATTAATCAGTCTGTTTACTTCGAGCACCCAAAGATTATTGAATCCAAATTGAAAAAACAAAACAGAGAATTTCCATCACGGTAATTAGCTAAACAGACAAGGTGTACTCAATGATCCAACATCATGGGTACACCCCTTTTCTTTGAACGCGACAACCAAGCAACGATTAGGTCAATATCCGCGACTCAATCTCTAACCCAACTTTGGTCAATGTATACTCTTTGTCATCGTCTTTTTCGACTAATCCACTTTTCGTTAGTTGACGAAGGTGAAAATTGAACTTTGTATGATCTTCTATCCCCACCAGCCTACATAAGTCCATAAACTTGAGCTTTTGGTGGGTTTTAAGCTGATAGATAACATTTCGGCGAATAGGGTTTGCAAGCGCACTAAACACCAGGTCGCTGTCTTTATCGAAACGAGGGGATTTCAGTGTTTTTTCCGCATGCACTTTTTTAAGCGTAACAGACAGTGTTTGAACATCAAAAGGTTTGGTCAAAAACTCGTCGGCCCCTTTCTTCATCGCCTCAACGGCGGTGTCTATCGTGCCAAACGCGGTGATAATGACAATTCCCATGTTGGGGTTAAGCTGCTTTAGAATTGAAATGGCGTCAATACCACTCATTCCTCCCATCACAAAGTCCAGCAACGCAACATCATACTGGTAGCGAGTGGCACAACTGATCGCTTGCTCCGCGCTTTCATAAGCATCCACAACAAAGCCGTCTGCGCTTAATGCTTCTGTAATGACTTCTCTTAGATCTAAATCGTCTTCAGCGACAAGTAATTTAAGACTCATTGGCTCTCCATAGGCAGTTCTATACTGACACACAATCCGGTACCGGTATTTTCAATTAAGAGGCTGCCCCCATTCTGATCGACTATTTTTTGGCAAAGGGTTAAACCTAACCCTGTACCATGATGTTTATCTTTCGTTGTAAAGAAAGGCAATGTGACTTTTTCCAATATGGCTTCGTCTATACCTGTTCCGAAATCAATGACAGATAAAATTACTCGTAGGCCTTTCTGCTCTGCTTTTATCACTATTTTTTTGTTCTCTTCTGATGCATCAATCGCATTGTTAATCAAATTGATCAGCACCTCTTCTAACTGTTCTTTGTCCGCATAAAAAAAGAGATTAGGCATAATAATTTTTTGAATATCAAAATAATGTAGCCTATGTTCCATCAGGTTAAGCGCTTCGTTGACGAGTTCATCCATCGAGACCTTTTGTTTTATTGCATTTCTCTTATGCGAAAATTGCAGTAACTCCTGACTAATATGCGCGGCCTTCAGCAACCCTTTTCGAATATAAGAGAGCTGTCGTTTCATTTTTTCTCTGTCAACGTCATCTTGATCAATCTGTTTCTCTAACAAATCACAGCGCATCAACGCACTACTAAGTGGCGTTTTGATTTCGTGAGTAATACTCGACGACAGTTCGCCTAACTCTCTAAGTTTACTATCATGGTGAAACTGCCGAATGGCCCCCTCTATTTGTAGCTGCCTTTCGTCTTCAAATAGTTTCAATGTTTGCCTTAAATAGAGCCAAATCATAAACGCTATTGCCGTTCTAATGGACGCACCTATAGCGAGATCTTCTATATAAAAAATTCCGGCAGATAGCCCATAAATAATAATGCATATCCCTAATCGGCCAACCGCACTGGCCGCTTTTCGTTCTTCCAATTTCAACTTCTGTGAATAATTCATCAAAGAAGCACCGGCTAAAATCCCGGCACAAGATCCAAACAGCCAACGAGTCTGCAAGGTTGTGTCTCTAACAAAGTCATTCAAGTCTTGATGAAAATATCGATAAATGACACTAAACAGAAAGACGACACTGACGAGCTCAGCGACAATCAATAACTGCTTTCTCAAGCGCCATTTCGTCATCGATAGCATTTGAATTGCGAAATAACCCAATGCCAAGAAAGAGAGCCACAATTTGAACACTTTGAATAGCTTAACCGTGGTATGCATGCTTAGTTCTTGTTTGTAAACAAACAGGTACATTTCAGACCATTCATGCAGTCCATGTATGAATCCGAATACAGCCAAAGTGGGTAACGCAGAAGCAATCGAAAGATTACTAAATCGGAAATCTCTAAAAAAGATAGTAAAACCAATAACGACAAAAATTAGGCCATAAAGAAGATAAAGACTGAACTCAAATAGCTCTTTCATCAAAAAGTAACCGTGACATAAATAGAATACATATCAGTGAATATTAGCAAACTCGTTCATTCATTACGGTTACGTAAGGCTCATATCCGCTAGTAAACCAGTAATTCTCGTGAATATTGTCAATTCCTACAAACACAACTATGCTCTTTATCAACCCGTCACGTCCTTAAGCTTCATTCTTCTTAAAGGAAAAACAAATGGCTTATTACTCAGTACTAGAAGTAACCCCATCAACTGAAGATTGGATTCCTGACTATATTGCCCCAACAAACAAGGTTGTCGCGAAATACGGCGGTATATACCTTGCTCGAACCGCTAGTCATGAACGCTTAGAGGGTGAAGGCGAACCAGTAGCTCTGCGCGTAATCATTGAATGGCCATCAAAGGAAGCGGCGGTCAACTTCATGAACGACCCCGAGTACACCCCACATTTTAAAGCACGCACTGCTGGTTCTATCAGTCATCACTTTTTAATTGAAGGTAAAGACGACCTAGTGTAACGACACGTTGAAGACACCGTATACTCGCAGCGGAAAGCATGGTCACTATAGAACTATTTCGTAACGGTTTTGATTTGGAACGCAGAAGGGTCCTGGTTAAAACGAGTGACACAAGCAGCACAAATACAGGATTTGTGTTGCCACTCTATTGGAACTAGTTTTTGTAACTCGGTAGGGACTTTTACCTCATTGCACCAACATGAATTGGGTGCACTCTGGGCCATACAACGGTTTTCTTTTTTACAAAATGGACAATGTTTGTCATCAAGTTCATTGGTCATTATCTGAATACCCTTTCGCTTTGTAGCAATGACCCGACACTATCATCTACACTAAAGATTGCCAATACGAAACACGCAAAGTAGGTCACTCGGTGAATGATAATCCCTTCCCCATTCTTTACTCACTACGACAATGTCCATACTGCATACGTGCAAGATTAGGACTATTGTTGGCACAGCAACCCGTGATGTTACGTGAAATTGTTACGAGGAATAAGCCTGACGAAATGTTAGCTACATCGGCAAAAGGTACCGTGCCTATCCTATTACTAAGCGACGGAACGGTGGTCGATGAAAGCATTGATATTATGGTTTGGGCTCTTACACAAAATGACCCTGACAACCTTTTATTGAGTGGTCAGAAAAGTGGCTTCAAAGAAATGCTGAAACTTATCAATCTCAATGATAAAGAATTCGTTTGTACACTCAACGCGTATAAAGCGGCATCCCGTTACCATGACGACTCCGTGATTGACCATAGACAAGAGTGTGAACGGTTTATTATTGAATTAGAGCATCGCCTTACTGCTCGTGGCTATTTAATGGGGGATGCTCCTAGTTTAGTGGACTATGCCCTTCTACCATTTATCCGTCAGTTTTCTCGTGTGGACCGTAAATGGTACGCAAATGCCCCCTACCCGAACCTTCGATACTGGTTAACAAAGCATTACCAACAATCTCACTACACAAAAACGATGACAAAATATCCTGAATGGCTCGACAACCGAGAAGCCTTCTTATTTTGCGATCTGCCACCCGGCAGGTAACGCTCGTTCCCAATCCCCTTTATGACACTCAGAGCAACTGAAACGAGAGCGGCGATGCATCTTGTGGCAGCTAGCACAATCTCTTTGCGACAAATGTGGCCTGTGCGGGTTTATACCCGTCACCTTTTCTAACTCTAGGGTACGTTCACTCAGTCCATCATAATCTTCATGGCAGCCGAGACAAAACGCATTATTAACGTCACGCGGATAAAAACGCGTTTCGTAATGGCCCGATTCATAGGCTTCTTTCTCATGAACGATCTGTTTTGGTGTTCTTTCATGGCAGTCGATACAACTCACTTCCCATTCCACACTGTGTTTAAAAACGAGTAGATTCGATTTGGTTTTAGCATCTTTAATATATGGTTCAATAATGTGACAGCCTTCCCCGCACATAGGCGCTTCTTCAGCAAAACCAAAAGGCGGGCCCCCTAAGCTTACCATTAGAATGAAAAGCTTAACCAATACCGAGAATCTGAACATACGTGCTCACTCAAAATAGCGTTGCGTTTAAAAACGCGACAGGGTCGCACGTCATGCATCAGATTTCAATGACGCGTATCATGTATTAATTCGTGAATATATTTAGTCTGGTTGCGGTTCTGCGGTGTGTTTAGCGTTGGCAATAAAGACCACGATCACCACCAATACAAACGGTAAGACATAAATATTTAAGCTCTTCCATCCTACGGTCGATTCCAACCAACCGGATAGCAGCGCCGTAATGGTGACACAGCCAAACACCATGAACTCATTGAAAGCTTGCGCTTTGGGTTTGTTGTGCGGTTGATATGATTGACTAAATAATCCAGTGGCAGAGATAAACATAAAATTCCACCCCACACCCAATAACACTAATGCAGCTCTAAAGTGCCATATAGATTGGCCGTGAATATTGACGGCAACACAAGCGACAAAGAGCAGGCTCCCCGTTAATATCATCATTCTCGCACCAAATTTTTCTACCAATCGTCCGGTGAAAAAGGCAGGCACAAACATACCCAATACATGCCATTCGATAACACCTGCAGCCTTAGTAAAATTAAACCCACAACCAATCATAGCTAACGGTGTGGCCACCATTAAAATATTCATTACCGCATAGGCTATGACGGCCGCAAACACAGCAATAAGAAAATTAGGTTGAGTGATAATGGTTTTTAGCGGATCAGATTTCAAGTTCTGAGGAGTAAGGTTCGTATCAGGGAATTGAATGGTTTGAAGGATACTTAAGGCCAATATATTTAATATGACAAGTGAAGCAAATGCGCCGACATAAAGCCCGTTATCAGACCAATTCTGCGACATAATCGCTAAGTTAGGGCCCAAAACGGCAGCCAAAACGCCACCCGCCATAGAGATAGATATTGCTCGGTGTCTAACGCTTTCATCGCAGACCTCAATAGCAGCAAAACGGTATAGCGTACCAAAACCAATGCCGATACCCAACAAGAATGTGGCGGTACAAAAGAGGTGAAAATTTTGACTATAAAGCGAAAATGTCGCTAATGATGCACCAATAATACCCACCATATTACCAATGCTAAACCCCCGTCTTCTACCCAACTTACCCATAATTAGTGACGCTGGTATGGTGGCTGACATTAAGCCCAAAAATTGAAGGGCGACAGGTAAAGTAATCATACTTTGGCTCGGCGCAATCTCTTTTCCAATGAGACCAATCACTGAAATAAGTAATATATTGCCTGTCATTAGTAATGCTTGGCAAAGTGAAAGGAGCCAGACGTTTCTGTTCATTCTTACCCTATCAATCAGAATCTAAATAAGAACCATACGCACTTAATGATTGACGGTCAATGCGTCCTCCTATGGGTACTATGGCTATATATATGCGATACAAATGCAACTAATCACCTATCAACTTGAATATCACGACGATTTATAGATTAATAACGCATACTTCTTTCACTTCTTATTCCCTAGCTTTATTTATAGTTCTATAATTTGGGATCGATGTTATTGGAGCCCTCATGAAGTACGTATTACTTATTTTACTCTCAAGCTTAGCGCTATCATCTCCCATTGCTCATGCAATAGATGTCACCTTTTTAAACCCTGCCAAAAAAGGAGAACGATTCTGGGATATGGTAACGGAGACCATGGTTGCCGCTTCTAACGATTTTGGTATGACACTTGAAGTCATTTATGCAGATAGAAGTCGAGGCAAAATGATGCGCTTAGGGAAAGAAATAGCAAACCGAACTGACCCACCTGACTACCTTATTCTAGTGAACGAAGAGCAATCTGCCGAAACCGTTTTCTTAGACACTATTGGCTCTGATATAAAGACATTGATGTTATTGAATGACTTCACCCCCATACAACAGGAACGTATTGCATTCGCGATGTCAGGCAGCCAGAATCTTGTTGGTTCTGTTATTCCTGACAATTACTCTGCAGGTCAGCGACAAATGCATGCTTTACACCAGTGTGCTAAGCCATTGTCTGATAATAAACCAATCCACATGTTGGCGATAGGCGGCGATAAAGTAACGCCCGCCTCTATAGAACGCAATCTAGGTGCATTGTCCGTAATAAGAAAAAACGACGATATTGTATTAGACCGTTTCTTATATGCTAACTGGAGTCAAGAAGAAGCAAGACGACTTACTGATAGCTATATAAAATGGTCCATGCAAACCAATATACAGGCAACGGCTATTTGGGCGGCTAATGATCTTATCGCTATTGGTGCTAAGCAAGCGATAGAAGCAAACGGACTGAAGGCGGGAACAGACATCTGTGTAGTGGGATTCAATTGGTCTTTGCAAGGCCTTAATCTGGTCAAAAGTGGTCACATAGTGGCGACCGATGGAGGTCATTTCCTTGCTGGTGCTTGGGCTCTAGTGGTTCTCAACGATTACCATACTAGAAGAGATAACAGTAATAAAACGCCACTAGGCAAGATCCACTTTCAAATGCAAAGCATAGACAGCACCAATGTCGACCAGTACCTCACAAAACTTGGCGACGAGAATTGGAGTAAAATTAACTTTAAAGGCTTCGAACTAACAAACGGACAGTCTTATTCTGACTATGATTTCTCGTTGCAACATGTTTTCGCGCAGATAGAGCCTAACCACGAATAGTTGATTCACATTTCTGGTCACTCTAGATTGATACACACCTAAGTATTCTCCGACATCGCCTATACCGCTGAAAACCGCTGCCTAAACGCCCCAGGGGTTAGTCCCATTATTTTAACAAACACCTTTCGACAGGCACTAATATCTTCATAACCAACCATTGTCGCGATGAGCTCGAAAGAGTGATTTGAGTTTTCAAGTAATTCGCATGCATTTTGAACCCGTACACGCTGCAGATATTGATTTGGAGAAAAACCTGTCAGCTTGAGAAACTGCCGTTGTAACGTTCGAACGGTGATACCAAATTCATCCGCTAACCCGACCACCGTCATTGGCTTATCGTAAGCATGATGAATTTTATGTTGAACATTCACGATCGCTTGATCGCCATGGCTAAAAGAAGGAGAAAATTGTTTATAGAATCGCTGCTCGCGCGCGCCAGTATCGACCACCAACATTTTACCTAATTGACGCATTACGAGTGGTGAAGCCAATTGTGAAATAATTTCTAGAGCAAGGTCTACCCATGACATCATACCGCCTGCGGTAATAATATCGCCTTGGTTAATGATTATCTTATTAATGTCCAATTCAATATGTGGATATCGCTCTCGAAAGCTCTGCTCTAATCCCCAATGTGTTGTTACTACCCGGTTTTCCAACAAGCCTGCCGCCGCTAAAATGAATGCACCCGCGCAGGTCGAAGCTATCAAAGTCCTTCTATTGTGAGCCTCATTTATCCAATCAATATCTTCTTGGTCAGGAGACAAGCAGTAAGATTGATCGGTACATGGCGGCAGAACCAATACATCATATTGATCATTAGGCAAGCTGTCTTGAGTGACAATTGTCACCTGAAAACAAACATTAATACTCTGTCTTTCACACACAGTATTTGCCATTTGAAACACGTCATCTAAACCGTACACCGCCGACTTTAAAGCAAATGGGTAGTTAAAAATGGCGATAGTGAATTTTTTATCTGACGGCATACCAACACACCAATTGTCGTTTATTGCACATAATATGTCATATTAGCCTATAAAATGCATCGGTACTTTTGGATATAGTTACTCTACTCATTCAAAAGGAGCCTACGTAATGAACCAGAAAGCACTTATCGTAATCGACCTACAATACGATTATTTTCCTGAAGGAAAATTCCCTCTTTGGAATACCAAACAAACTTTAATGAATGTTAAGTCGTCGATAAATAAAGCGAACTCTCTCTCAATACCCGTAATTCACGTACAACATATTGCAGACCCTGCAAGAGGTATTTCCCCATTTTTTAATGAAGGTACCGCTGGCGCGGAAATTCATATGGACGTTGTCAATATTGCGCCTAACGGCGATGTTGTTATAAAGCATTTTGCCGACGCGTTCTTTAAGACCAATCTTGAAGAAACACTGAATAATTATGGAGTAGACGAATTGTTGATCTGTGGAATGATGACCCAAAACTGTGTCACTCATACCGCTATTTCCAAGTCCGCAGAAAAATACAGGGTTTCTATACTGAGTGATGCTTGTACGACGACAGATGAAATGATCCATAACATAGCGCTTCACGCCATCTCAAACCGAGTAGAGTTATTGTCGTTTGAACAGGCCTTCTAGCTATACGATCGACGTAATCATAGGCCCAAAATGTTCAGTTCACTCCTGATAAAACTGACCCGATTAGGCCTATTTTTCCACAAAATGTGACTGATAATATTTCGGTGTCACTGCCAGCTTCTTTTTAAAATGTCTCTGGAAGTGGGCTTGATCTGAAAAACCCAATTGCAATGCGATATCAGAGATAGCTTGCCCAGACTTAAGCATGATTTTTGAACGCTTGATTTTCTCATCTATCAAATACGCATGAGGTGGTAGGCCATATTGTTTCTTAAACGCTCTAAGTAATTGGTACCGGCTCATACCCGCTTCACTGGCAAGTGTTTCTAACTGATGCGCATCACTAATTTCGTCAAACAACCTCTCCTTTATACGGTTTAGAGCCGGTTCAGGAACAGACATTTCATCATAATGTGGCATTTTATCCAACCAGCAACTTTCTATGAACTCATATAGGCAGACCTGCGCATGCAGCACGTCATACTCATTTCGAACTGCGGCTAACAGCTCTTTAAATGTGGCCTGAATTTGCGTGTTTCGCTCTAAGCCATTGTCGAATGGTAGATAACTTCCAATCGCACATTGCAAAACGTCTCGTTGCGCTTCTCCCATTTCGCGAACATTAGCAAATAGCATGCTGTACGACCATAATCCAGATTCAGGGTTGCAAGAGTGCACTTCATTTGGATTAATTGTGACAATGTCACCTTTACCTATTTGATAGGTATGTTGCCGATTGTGGTATTTTGCTCGCCCTTCGGTCACCATTCCGAATGAGAACTCGTCATGTGAATGTGACTCGTAGCAAGCACGACTTCCCCTTGCCTCCCTTAACTCTATCCAACTGAGCAAGGTGCTTTGCTTAAAGCTTGCACTGACGTCTTTTTTCATACGTACTCTCTTTCGCTACCTATAACCATATTATTACCACACAGCCTGTAAGTAGCCCAGCCATTATTCTGTTAAACCTTTTTTGTTGAATTGGATTCTCCAAAAAAACTGACAGTACGCGGCCCAACACAGCCCAGAGACCAACGCCGATTAAACAAATGACAAGAGAGATAAGTGTGAATACCGCAAGGTTAAATTGCTCGTTATCTTGTCCAATGACATACAAGCTTACTCCAGACATTGCTACCAACCACGCTTTGGGATTCATCGCTTGAACAACAAACCCCGTCCAAAAACCAGCACTAGATTGGTTCGTCGATTCAAAGCTGGTTATTGGTGAAAGATATATTTTAGAAGCCATGTAGAGTAAAAATAGACTGCCTAATACCTGCATCGATGATGCAATCATTGGTAATAACTCGAGCATGATATGCATAATGCTGCCGGATAAAAACACAACAAGCGCGTAAGAAAGGGAGGCTCCGGCTACGTGTTTCATCGCTCGTTCCAAACCGAAACTGGCCGCTGTACTTGTTGCAATCACATTCACCGGACCAGGTGTTACTGCGCCTACAAAAGCAAATGTCGCCATCGCAAAAATCAGGTTATTCAAATTTACTATCCTCTTTTTAACAAGGATAAACAACCGATCTCAATGTTTATTGAACAATATTGCAGATTAACTAAACTCAGAGTTCTAACCGTTCAATCATACAGACCACAACTCAATTGAAGCCGTTAAAAGACGTAATTAAGAATGAACATTTATCTTGATAAAATTGAGAGGAGATTGTGCACGTAAAGTGTATTGTATTTACACTCAGCGCAGGCGGCTACTATCGTAGTGTAGGGAAGCAATAAAAAAACGTCATGGATAAGTAACGCTAGCGATTTATCCATTTTTGGGCATCGGTAGAACTAAAACGAGTAGAGTCATAGATCGCATATTCTGTTTCATCTTGATTCGTTTTCGCTGATGTCACTTCTATCTCACCAATAAAGCCGATACTTTTGAGTTTATTGCAGAGGGAGACGTCTGCTTTTTCAAAAACAACATTTAGAAAAGGCAATGTTGAACCAGAAATGATTCCATTTTCATTGAAGCGGTTCAATGCTTCGGCGAAGTGATCTGTATCGGTATATTCAATGATTTCAATTAATTGTTCTAACAACATAAATTACTTAATTCCGTTTCAACCAATAACCGAAACCCTAAGATCGTTACTGGGATGGTGTTTTTATCGAGCAATAAGATATCATAATTTTTAACGAGTAATACTAATCTCTTCACGATAATACCGATTACGTCATAGGCGAAGCCTATACTGACTTATTCAGGCTTCACTAAGATTAATGATCAGGTCGATGCCCCCTAGTCTTTGTATGCTAGGGGGTCTATTTCTGGTTGTCTGGCGATGCCGATTGCTCAGTGGAGTGGAAGTAATCTGACATTATGAAAATAACTTGTCTGAATTACGGATTCGTAAATGTGGTTCGAAGTGACGGTTCATATTGTTGTCTTCATTTTTAATTTGACTTATCAACACAGAAGAAGCAACGCGCGCCATATCACTAATTGGGAAATGTACCGTCGACACTGCAGGATAGAGGCTTTCACACCGGCTGACACTATCATAGCTAATAAACGATATATTTTTTGACATTTCAATACCATATTCATGAAAAAACTGTATTACCCCTACCATCATCTCTTCACTACATGTAAACAGGCCTGTCATTTCCGGATGAGCTTGATAAAGCTTCTTTGCAGCAAGATAACCACTTTCCCGGCTATAATCTCCTTCGGCATTTAGTGTGGGGTCAATGGGAATTTCAGCCTTAGCTAATGCATTAAGGTAACCTTGAAAACGTTGCCCTGCGGAGTCTCGATTGAGCGGACCACTTATACACGCAATTTTCCTATTTCCTTGCTTAATAAGATGATTGACGGCCATTTCCCCAGCAAGTGTGTGGTCAAAAGTGATGCACCTAGATTCCAACCCCTTAACCAAACGATCTAGCAATACGAATGGTGGAGATTCAAGCGCCAACTTTCGCAATTCCTCATCACTCAAATGACGACTATTCAATACATATCCATCACAACGAAGATCGTGAAAGCGACGGATAGCTTCTCTTTCACCTTCTGCACTTTGGTGCCCTTGGGCAGTAATAAGAAATTTCTTATGAAAATCAAGTTCAGTTTGCACTTGGTTCATCAATTCACCAAAGAAACCACCCGTGTAGTAGGTAACCAATAAACCGATCATTTTGCTTGAAGCCGTCGCCAGAGAACGGGCAACCTCACTAGGGCGATAGTTTAGTTCTGTCATCGCCTGTTCAACTCTTCGTTTAGTATCGGCCCTGAACGTGCCTTCTCCATTGATAATTCGAGATACTGTTGAACGATTAACCCCAGCCAATAATGCAACGTCTTTGATCCTTGCCATGATTCCTGTGTATACCTCAGATAGTTAATATAATCGCAAATACAAAAAAAATGCGCCTATTATAAATTAAGTCCATCTCTCGTGAAAGATATCGTCATAATAGCAACTTATTGTACAACAGGTTGGGCATTGAATTACTACAGACAATTTATCTTAATACAAGTCGTGATTGCCTTTCGTCATTAAGAGAGCCCCTGCCATCGCATCACCTTGAGCTGCCACTAGGCGCACCTGAAACGGAGGCGACAACCAAGGAACAATACGCTCACCAATACTACCCATCAGAGCCACTTGTTTTGTCCCCGCCTGAAATAAAGCACTTAGTAACATTTCTACTTCTGCCGCTGTCTGCTTGAGTACCTGTATAGCAAGCGTATCGTTTTTAGCGGCATGTTCAAACACTAGAGGCGAAAACTGGCCATAATCGCATGGTCGGGCGGTTTTTGACCAACTGACAACTTGGTCGACATCATGATAAAACATCTGCATCACAGCCTGTGCTAATGGGGTAAAAGAGACAATACCTTCGGTTCCAAGCAGGACTTGCTGAATAAGGTTCAGCCCCATCCGGGCACCCCCTCCTTGATCCGAAATTGGAAACTCGCGTCCACCGAACACCCGCTGCTTACCATCAGCAATTAAAAAGCCACAAAAACCTGTCCCTGCAATAAGAATAGCGCCATCCTTGCCAGTCCAAGCACCAAGACAAGCACCATAGGCATCGGTATTTAACGTCATTGAGGCATAAGGGTGAGACAATTGCTTAAAAGCATACCAAGCTTCTTTTTGCTCTGCGCCAGCTAAAGCTAGACCAACGCGCATATGTGAATAGTGAACATGGGATAACCCTGCCTGCGCTGCGGCGTTAGCGATTGCTTCTTGAATGGACGCCATCGCTACTTCTACACCTAATAATATATTGGCACTGCCAGTTTTTGCTTCACCAAGAAGCCTATCTGAGTTGTCACAAATACGAGCACGACACGACGTACCCCCTCCATCAACCCCTACATAGTAGCGAGTACTGGTAGACATATTTTATTTCCTTACAATACATTATCGTTTCCATTAAATACTCGAAATTTTTGAAATATCGCCACTACAATAAAAATTTTTCCTACACTTGGATAACTAATATATTGTGTTTTAATTAGTTAAAATTGAATAATCACAAAGCTCAATACGTTGTTCATTCAATTGTTTTTTTAGATTTTCATCCGTTAATATTGCCAGCTCTTTCGCCCTAAGTAAGCTGTAACCGCTAGCATCAAAAAGAGGTTGATCAATGTAAGCAGGATGACACATTATTTCTAATACATCGCAGTGGCTGCGATGACTATTAATAATATCCCAGATTTTATCAATACTAATATCTTCACCATAAAACTGGTCACTGAAACTATATCTACAATCATTATTTTTTGTACCAAGAACACCACATCCCCTTAATGGCACTTGGTAATAATTCGCTATATCTTTAATTATTGGCAATATTTTCGGATGAGTATGAATATGATGATGGCTGTCTATATGACTTAAAAACATTCCTGACGTGAGGAAAGACTCAATTTGGGCGATGACTTCATCGCCAACTTGTTGCTCATTAATATCCTGCTTATTCCAAAGTTCATCCTGCAATAAAAACTGACCATTTTCGTCGGTCAAACATGACGCTACCGTCAGCGGCGCACCTACAGTAAAACGTAAGTGTATCCCCACTTTCAGTGACGAATTTTTCTTAGCTAGATCAATTGCGTGATTCCCTGCCTTCATACCGACCATAAAAGTCGTTGAGCTAACCACTCCAGATTGACTGGCAGCAACAATTCCTAGGTTAACCCCAGAAGTTAAGCCGAAATCATCTGCATTAAATATAACATGCATTGTATCACCTAAAATCGAGTATCAGAATTTCTTACATTTGGGTGTATTGCGTCAATAATCCCGCTATACACCCTTATTAAATTGGCCTTATTTAATTGAATTTTTTATCAATTAAATTGTGGTAAATAATCATAATTCACACGCAATATATCATCCAATACTGCTTTGGCTCGTTTAATGTCTGGTACTAGAGGGTTAGCAGTCAAAGCAAGTAACGCTTTATCGTAATCACCATGCACAGCTGCCTCAACGGTTAATTGCTCATAGGCTTTCACTTGATGTAGTAAGCCACTAACCGCCGAATTTAAGTGTCCAACCACTAACGGACGCGCCCCCCAACTGCCGACGACAGCACTACACTCAATCACCGCGTCATTTGGCAAACTTGAAATTGTGCCGTTATTTCGCACGTTGACGACATGAATGGTTTTCAGATCGTTGTAGATAGCATCAACTAAATCCAGTGAGGCGTCGGAATAATACGCACCACCGCGTTCCTCCAGTTGTTGTGGCTTCTGATCAAGCTTCGGATCTTGATAAAGCTCAAACAGCTCTCTTTCCGTAACTATAACTTGCTCAGCCCGGCAACCACCGTTTTCTGCAGATTCTCTCTCTTCCTCGAGCATCGCGTCAGTCTGGTAAAAATAACGATGATACGGACACGGTATTGCACCCAAAGCTTTAAGGAAAATAGGGTCCCATGGTTCTTCAAAAATATTTTTCATACTAAAGTTCGCCCCGTCACCTACTTTCTCAAGTACTTCAGTAGTAATATCTTTGCCGCCAAGCCAGACTTGATGCGCCCACACTAAATGGTTGAGCCCAGCTAACGACATAGATAATTCATCTGGTTTGCAATTCATCATCTCTGCAATCATCATTTTCATAGATACTGGCACATTGCAAAGGCCAATAGTTTTGACTTTAGTATATTTTTGAACCGCTTCTGTCACCAATCCGGCAGGATTAGTAAAGTTAAGCATCCAGGCATCTGGTGCAAGTTCTTCAATATCCCTGCAAATATCCAAAATAACAGGGATCGTGCGAAGCGCCTTCGCGAAACCTCCAGCACCCGTTGTCTCTTGCCCAATCATATTGTATGTAAGCGGAATACGTTCGTCAGTAGCGCGGGCTTGCAAACCCCCAACACGAAACTGAGTCATTACAAAATCGGCATCTTTAATCGCTGACCGTCGATCCAACGAGGATTTTACAATGATATTTACACCGGCCTTCGCAACCATTCGTCGAGCCAAGGATTCGATAATCTCTAACTTTTCCTGACCATGCTCAACATCAACCAAATGAATTTCATTGATTGGTAAGCAATCCAATCTTTTTAATACACCTTCAATTAATTCAGGAGTGTAACTGCTACCACCACCAATAATAGCCAATTTTAACGCTGATTTAGTCATAATCTAACCTTATTTTTCAGATAATTTTTCATGCAGATAAACCATTTCGGTGGCCAATTCGTGGGCAAGAATAGTATTCATTAAATGATCTTGTGCGTGCACCATAACGAGTGTCATTGGTACTTTACCTTCACCCTGATCGGCTTCAATAAGCTGCGTCTGGGTCAAATGAGCTTTATTAAGGCACTCCTTTGCCTGTTGCAGCAAAGTTTTAGCTTGCTCCAACTCAAGCTTCCGTGCTTTTGCCAACGATTCGTAACATAAGCTGCGGGCTTCACCAGCATTAATAATAATGTCCATAACTACGGCTTCTTGATCCATTTGTATTTTCCCTTGACTCATTAAAGATATGACCGAGTTATGCACTGGGCTATAACTCGGAAATGATTGCTATGCCGTCGCCTCTGACGTGACCACGGATTCTTGTTCATTGTTTTGTGAGTTGCTTTCTTCTGCCAATATTTGTTTCTCAAACATTTTGAAGAAAGGTAAGTAGATAAATAGATCCATCACAAGTAAAGCCATGACAAGAAAGACTGGTGATAGCGTCCAACCTGACCCCCAAGAAGCGCCAAGAAGTGCTGGTGCTGTCCATGCTGTTTGTGAAACCCCCATTCCGACAAAGCCCATATGTACTGCGGTATAAGCAACGACGGCATTGAGGACTGGTGCAAAAACAAACGGAATAAACATGGTTGGGTTCAATACCAGAGGACTGCCAAAGATCACGGGTTCGTTTATCTGAAACAAACCGGGGACAAAACTCATACGACCAAGGCTACGCAAGTGAACAGAGCGACTAAATATCATTAATATGACTAACGCTAGTGTGGCACCCGAACCACCGATGAAAATATAAAAGTCCCAAAATGGTTGAGTAAAGATGTTAGGAATAGTCTCACCAGCTAGATATGCGGCTTGGTTTACACTTATATTTGTCAGGAAAATAGGAGAAAGCAGACCAACAACAATTGCTGCACCATGAATTCCAGCAAACCATAAAAGTTGACATACCAACAATGCACCAATAATGGCCGGCAAAGAGTTTGATGCGCTAACCAACGGCCTAAACAATTCCAAAACTAAATCAGGGATCAGCATATCGTATTGAGCTTGTACAAACAGACTCAGAGGGAAAATGGTTATGAATACAAAAACAACCGGGGTCAACATTTCAAAAGAGCGGGCAATGGCAGGTGGAACTTGCTCAGGCAACCTGATAGTAATATGGTATTTCTTCATTAAACGGAGCAATTCAACAGAAAAGAATGCACTAATAATAGCTGTGAAAATACCGGTTCCAGACATGTGTCCCATTGATAATGTGTCATTTGTCGCGGGAGCTGACACTAACAAAAATGTCATTAATGATAACGAAGCACTAGTAATCCCATCCATCTTATAGGACCGAGCCAAGCTGTATCCAATCCCCATTGATACAAACAACGCCATTAACCCCATCGTCATTTGGAATGGCATCATAATAATATCAAAATTAGTTGAAGCTAAATCAAGCCAAGCACGGCCGAACGAATTTTGTGTATTCTCATCAAATGGCGGAAATGCAAAAACTAACGCAAAACTACCGACAATAATAAATGGCATGGCAATGATAAAACCATCACGCATAGCGCGAATATGTTTTTGATTACCAACTTTTACCGCTAAAGGCGCAATGTATTTTTCAACGATATTAATTATCGTATTATAAAGACTCATGGAACCAATCCTTTTTATTAAATTTAATCAGGTAATAACGGGGGGGAATTTAATTAATCTGAAATAAGTGATAGTGCCTGATCTAATACTTCACTTCCTTTCATCATCCCGTATGCAAGCGAAGGAATGACCGCCACTTTTTTGTTGTATTGATTGGCAACGTCTTGTAAGTCATCAAGTTGAAACCTAACCTGTGGACCTAATAAACAGACGTCAAACTCTTGTATCATCTCTTCAAAAACATTGACAGAACGTGCTTCAATCAGACATTCCAGACCTCTGGCATCTGCTTCCTGTCGCATTTTCTTAACTAACATGCTAGTTGACATTCCAGCGCTACAACATAATAAAATCTTCTTCACAGTGATCTCCAAAGTAATTAAACTTATTTTTTTAAGTTGAGCTGAGTATATATTAATAAATTTAAGATCGAAAGCGCAACCGGTTGTGTAAATGTTGATACGGATCCCATTACAATAAAGTCGATGATAATATCTACAGTAAGAATAAGGTTTGATATTAGCTAATATCTTTACAAAATAGTTAATTAATCATGTCTATTTCAAGACATAGTGAGTTGGCCCATCAGAGCGACTCTGATATTGCAGGAACGGTGATAATAAATGTAAACGATGGTAGACACAGAAACGTATTATGGCGGAAATCAGTGACTATAATGGATAATACCTTACTATTAAGGCTCGATATCAGGATGGTACTGTAGGAAAAGCCTATACTGACTTATTCAGGCTTCACTAAGATTAATGATCAGGTCGATGCCCCCTAGTCTTTGTATGCTAGGGGGTCTATTTTCTACGAGTAAACTTAGGCTTTCGACGACCTGTTGCTCTTTCTACTTGAGGCAAACCTTGTAGAGAACTGGGAACTGGGTTGGTTTTTACCCCTTCCATCAGTAATGCCAGTTTTTGCTCAAGCCCCTGCATAAAGGGTTGATAGGCTTGGTTTCTTTCTGCCATGCCTTGCAGTTGGTGTTCCCAATGTGCCGTCATGTCAGGATACGTCGACTCATTCGGCAACGCATGTATCAGCCCTCGTCCAGCTTGGCTACTCAAAATAGATTTTCCCTGACGAATCAGCAATTTTCGTCTAAACAATGTGTCTAAAATTCCTGCTCGTGTTGCCTCGGTACCCAAGCCGTCGGTCTCTTTCAAGATTTTTTTCAACTCTTTGTCTTCAACAAAACGTCCTATTCCAGTCATCGCTTGAAGCAGTGTTGCCTCTGAAAAATGCTTCGGCGGTTCGGTTTTCTTCTCTTTTATTTCCCCTTCTCGGCAGATCAATTGAGTGCCCTTTTTAAGCGGAGGAACCGTGTCAAAGCCCGACTCGTCTTGGTTGTCTTTGCCAATAAGCACCTTCCAACCTGGCTCGATCAGTTTGCGACCTTTGGCAATAAAACAACCACCCGCAATATCAAAAACCAACTTCGCTTCAGCGTAAATCGCAGAGGGATAAAACTGCATCAAATACTGCCGAGCAATCTGTTGGTATATCTTCATTTCATGACCAGACAAACCATTAATGGCAGCTTTTTTCGGAGTAGGGATAATCGCGTGGTGCGCTTCTACTTTTTTGTCATTCCATGCCTTTGAGCGGATAGAAAGATCCGCGCCACTAACGGCACTTGCCAATTCCTTCGCATTGTTTGCGACCGCCGCTACGACAGTCGAAGCTTGAACAAAATGTTCGTTTGGAAGATAACGACTATCAGAGCGTGGGTAGGTAATGAGTTTGTGCTTTTCATACAAAGACTGGCAGGTATTTAATACATCCTGAGCACTCATACCGTACCGTTTGGAGGCATCAATCTGCAAGGCTGACAATGAATAAGGCAACGGTGCCGATTGCTTGGTCTGTTTTTGTTCCGACTCAGAAACGATAGCGGGTTGATTCGCAATTCGATTCGCCACATTTTCGACCAATTTTCGATTTAATATTCGCCCTTCTTCATCTTGCCAAGGTTGGCATGATTCGCTCGGTTTCCAACGCGCTCGTATGTCTACGCTGAACTGGCCGTCTTGGTAAGGAATCAGAGCGTGCAAAGTAAAATAGTCTTTAGCCACAAAGTTTTCTATCTCTTCATCTCGGCGGACAACCAACCCTAAAACCGGTGTTTGAACACGCCCTACCGATAATACACCTTGATACCCTGCTTTTTGACCAAGCAAAGTATAAGCGCGAGACATATTCATGCCGTACAACCAGTCCGCACGCGAGCGTGCCAGAGCAGAAACAGACAGCGGGATAAACTCTTTATTGCTGCGCATTTGGCTTAACGCGCGTTTAACGGCGGGCAGGTTTAGATCATTAATCAATAACCGTTCTATTGAGGCTTTTCGGCTTGCGCTGACCTTAAGATAATCAATAACCTCGTCAACCAGTAACTGCCCTTCTCTATCGGGGTCACCCGCATGAATAATTTGACCCGTTTCTTTGAGCAACTTCCTAATAACCGCAAGCTGTTTGCTGGCTGTTTTTCTTGGTCTAAGTTGCCACTGTTGTGGAACAATGGGTAAGTCGGCTAGGTTCCATTTTTTATATCTATCGTCATAAGCATCGGGTTCAACTTGTTCAAGCAGGTGCCCGATACACCACGTCACAATATCTCCATTTCCACACCGGATATAACCTTGATCTTTTTTTTGTGGGTTGGGTAAACCAGCCGCTATTGCTCGACCTAAGCTCGGTTTCTCAGCAATAAAAAGACGTGCCATTAATTTTAATCCACCACAAAAATATAAGAAGGGCTAGATTAGCGAATCTAGCCCTTACAATGCAAGGAATACTGTTAATTTATACAGCCTTATTCACTCAACTTCTACAAGTACTCAACCAATTTTATCCGATCGCGTTCAGGTACTTTCATCGGCGACCTGTCTCGTGTCCCCAAATATAGAAAAACCAGTCATTTTTTAAAACACAATTGGACAGAACCAAAACATGCCTCAATAATGAGATAGAGCCTTGTAAAATAGTTAAAGTTGCTGCTTACTTACCGCGAAAAAGGAAATCCATTATGAAGCATCTCATCATCACTGTTATTGGTAAAGATCGTCCTGGTCTGGTTGAACTTCTTTCCGATTCGGTATACCAAAACAATGGTAACTGGCTAAGTAGCCGATTAAGTAAATTGGCAGGTCAATTCGCGGGTATTCTACAAATCGAAATAGACGAACAACACATCAAGGCGTTAAGACAAGCATTAGATCAAATTGAAGAGCTTCAGACCCATATCGTTGAAGAAAAAAGTCAGACATTATCATCGCCAGTACTCCATTACCTTACCGTCACCGTTAATGACCGCCCCGGCATAGTCAAAGAAGTGACCGCTCAACTAAACCAGTTGGAAATCAACATCCACAAACTCAAAACCCACACACAAAGTGCGCCGAACTGGGGCTACCCAATTTTTCTTGCCCATTTTCAGTTATCGCTGCCAGACGGTATAGAGCTCAGTTTTGTTCAACAGAAGCTTGAAATGCTTGCCGATGATCTAACGGTTGATATTGATGAATCGTCACCCGTTTAAGTAGCGAAACGTTGCATCGCGTTATATTGAATCTAGGCCAATATAACGCGATGCAAATGTCAGAGGGCTGCCCATTTGGATATCATTACGAAATTAAATAGTGGTACGTATGCCTCAACCAAAATCGTCCAACTACAAGTACTCAACAAATTTTGTCAGATCTCGTTCAGGTACTTTCATCGGTGTACAACCTGGTGTCCCTAGATAGAGAAAACCAACTATTTCGTCGTTCGTTTCCAAAGCAAAAGCCTCACGAACAACAGGATGAAACATCCAAGTACCTGAACGCCAAAAACCTTGAAATCCTTGTGCTACTGCCGCCATCTGCATCGACTGAGCCGCGCAACCTGCCGACAAGTGTTGTTCGAAGGCGGGCACTTTATCGTGAACGGTCACCTTTGCGATGACCGTTATGACCATAGGCGCGCGAAATGGTGCTTTCGCCAGTTTGTCTACAACCCCCTGCTCGCTCTTCTCCGCATTCGCAGCACTGACCAGAATATCAGCCAGTTTTTTCAGCCCTTCCCCTTGAGAAATGACGAAACGCCATGGGGTTAATCCGCCATGGTCTGGAGCTCGTAATCCTGCTTTTATTATATTCTCCAGTACTGCACCACCAGGAGCCGGTTCAGATAACTTAGCAATTGAACGACGATTTAATAATAACTCCAATGCATCCATACATGCCTCTTATGCTTTCTGTTCTTTTTGGCGAGAACGGTTAATGAGAATAGTTATTAATACTATTACACTTTATTCACATTTGAATCAATACTTTGATTTAGATTTTTAACGCCACCTCTAAACCTTGACGTATCGCCCGAACCGCATCCAACTCGCCGGCTTTGTCCGCTCCCCCGATAACATGCAGCTTTCCTTTCAGTTCAGGCCACTTATTTTCAAATGGTCGAACAGACTCTTGGCCAGCACAGATAACGATTTTGTCCGCTTCTAAAAGCTCTATCTTGCCGCGGTTATCAATCGTTAGCCCTTTGTCATCGATACTCTCATAGCCCACACCACCCATCAGGTTTACCCCTCTTTTTTCGAGTGTGCGTTTATGGATCCAACCCGTTGTTTTACCCGGCCCTTTACCTACGCGACTCTTCCGTCGCTGTAAGACCCAGACGGTCATATCGCTGATCGGCTCTGGATGCGGATACAACCCACCCGGATGACTCAAGTCGGTATCGATTCCCCAGTCATGTAACCAATCATTGAGGTCATTACCTTTTGGTTCAGTCAACATAGTGGCCACATCAATACCAATACCACCAGCACCAACAATCGCTACCTTGTCACCTACTGGTGTTTTTTCTCGTATCAATGTTTGATAATCGATGACCTTATCTTGGTTATCGATGCCTTTGATCTCTGGTATTCTCGGCGCCACACCTGATGCCATAATGATGTCATCATACCCAGACAAATCGTCAAACGTCACTTCAGAGCTAAGCTTTAGATTAACACCTGTTTCGTCGATACGGTTGGCGAAATAACGAATCGTTTCTCTAAATTCTTCTTTACCTGGTATCTGCATCGCGAGTCGAAACTGTCCACCAATACGATCACTTTTTTCATAGAGATCAACGTGATGTCCACGTTCCGCAGCAATGGTAGCAGCAGAGAGCCCCCCGGGACCAGCACCAACAACGGCCACTTTTTTAACTATTTTGGCAGGTTGAATCTGGATTTCGGTCTCATAACAAGCGATTGGATTCACCAAGCAACTTGCTCTTTTCCCTTGAAATATGCTGTCCAAGCAAGCTTGATTACAACCGATGCAGGTATTAATTAAATGCGATTTTTCTTGTTCAGCTTTTACCACAAACTCTGGATCGGCTAAGAAAGGGCGAGCCATAGAAACCATATCGGCATGCCCAGCTTCTAACACTCTTTCAGCATCTTCAGGCGTATTGATGCGATTGCAAGTGACCACTGGCACCTTAAGGTGAGGTTTAAGTTTTTCCGTTACCCACGTAAATGCCGCTCTTGGGACCTGAGTCGCAATAGTAGGAATTCTGGCCTCATGCCACCCTATTCCACTATTGATAATGGTCACGCCAGCATCTTCTAACGCTTTCGCCAACATAATAACGTCATCAAACGTGCTGCCTTCTTCGACTAAATCCAACATAGATAATCGGAATATAATAATAAAATCTTCACCAACCACTTTGCGAATCGCTTTGACTATCTCTAAAGGAAAGCGCATCCGTTTTCTATAATTGCCACCCCATTCGTCATATCGCATGTTGGTGCGCTTACAAATAAATTGATTGATCAGATAGCCTTCTGACCCCATAACTTCAACACCGTCATAGCCCGCTAGCTGAGCTAACGATGCACTATTTGCAAAGGCTTCTATCGTCTTTTTAATCTGGCGTTCGTTCATCTCGCTCGGTGCGAATTTGGATATCGGCGCTTTCATCCCCGACGCGCTTTGCGCAAGTGGATGCATGGCATATCGCCCAGCATGCAATATTTGCAGGGCAATTTTTCCACCCTGTTTATGCACCGCTTCAGTCACTATTTGGTGTGCTTTGGCATGCTTAGGTTTACTAAATTCCGCGCTTAATGGATGCAGTCGGCCGCGAAAATTGGGTGAAAAACCACCCGTAACTATCAGTCCAACACCACCTTTCGCTCGCGCCT
Organism: Vibrio frigidus; assembly: GCF_042465995.1. Lineage (NCBI taxonomy): Bacteria > Pseudomonadati > Pseudomonadota > Gammaproteobacteria > Vibrionales > Vibrionaceae > Vibrio > Vibrio frigidus. The sequence continues at coordinate 249,728 of NZ_JBCDMC010000002.1, forward strand.
CATAGAACGCAGCTAATCTACCTAACCCTTCTTTATGCTCTTCAAGGCCGGTGTGCATGGACCCCATTAATACTCGGTTTTTTAGTTGAGTAAATCCTAAGTCGAGAGGCTCTAATAATTTTGGATACATAATCGTTTCACTTCTGCTTCATAGATGCGTCAACGGATGATGCGCACGGTTTTAATTATAGTCAGACTAGAATATTCACTCTACGATCAAAAATCAAACAACTGTTTACATTTGTGCAACATTGATCAATGTAAGATGTATTTTTTGTGATTATGACGTAGGATTAACTTACTCAACTTAACTCTTTGTAAGCAACTGCTTATCGCATTTGTGGGGAAGGCATGAAAAAAATATTTAAATTTATCGGTGGCACAATAAAATGGGCTTGGAAAATCATCAACTTCATTCGCCTTGCTATCTTTAATCTGTTTTTCTTTATTATTATTGGATTAGTCTATCTAGGTTATACCCAAACAAGCCAAGTAATCGAACCACCACAAGTCAAAGAGACATCTGCACTTGTTCTTAATCTTGCCGGACCGATCGTAGAACAGAGACGGTACATTAATCCGATGGATTCAGTTACTGGTTCTCTGTTTGGTCAAGAGCTACCAAAAGAGAATATACTTTTCGACATCGTCGATACGATTCGATACGCGGCCGATGATGAGAAGGTGTCTGGTTTAATCATTAGCCTAAGAGATCTACCGGAAACCAGTTTAACCAAGCTTCGTTATATCGCCAAAGCGATCAATACCTTTAAAGAGTCTGGTAAACCTGTTTACGCTATCAGTAGTTTTTATAATCAAAGCCAATACTATCTAGCCAGTTATGCCGACAAGATATACATGGCACCTGATGGCGCGGTGATGCTTAGCGGTTATGGCACCTATCCTCTTTATTACAAGACTCTGTTAGAAAATTTGGATATCAATACCCATGTATTTAGAGTCGGGACGTACAAATCAGCGATAGAACCTTTTATCCGCGATAATATGTCAGATGATGCAAAAGAGTCGGCTTCCGCTTGGTTAACGCAGTTGTGGGCTGCCTACATTGATGATGTTACTTCAAACCGGGATATAGACGCTAACTCGGTAAACCCTTCCATGGATGAGTTTCTAATAAATCTTAAAGCGGTTAATGGTGATTTGGCAAAGCTTAGCCAACAACTTGGATTGGTCGATGAATTAGCCACGAGGCAAGAGATCCGCCAAGCAATGGCAGAAGCGTTTGGTGCCAAAGGAAAAGACAGTTACAACGCTATCGGTTACTACGAATACCGCAACACTGTCACGCCAGAATATCAACATAGTTCTAACGATATTGCGATTATCGTTGCAAGCGGCACGATAATGGATGGAGAACAACCTCGTGGTACTGTAGGTGGTGACACAGCCTCAGCATTATTAAGAGAGGCAAGGAATGACGACAATGTAAAAGCTGTCGTGTTGCGAGTGGACAGCCCAGGCGGCAGTGCATTCGCTTCTGAGGTTATCCGTAACGAAGTGGAGGCGATAAAAGCAGCAGGTAAACCCGTTGTCGTCTCAATGTCGAGTATGGCCGCGTCTGGAGGGTACTGGATATCTATGGGGGCGGATAAAATCATTGCGCAGCCAACGACGTTAACCGGTTCTATTGGTATTTTTAGCGTTATCACCACATTCGAAAAAGGCCTCAACAAGTTGGGCGTCTATAGTGACGGAGTGGGAACGACTCCGTTTTCTGGTATAGGAATTACTCGTGGCATCCCAGATAAGGCTGGCGAGGCTTTTCAGCTTGGTATTGAGAATGGTTACCAACGGTTTATTGGCCTAGTAGGCCAGAGTCGTAACATGTCAGTAGAAAACGTGGATAAGATTGCCCAAGGGCGTGTATGGACCGGTTTTGATGCGATGAACGCTGGCTTAGTTGACCAGATGGGTGATTTTGATGACGCAGTCAAGGTAGCAGCCGAGCTCGCAAATGTTGAAGAGTACAATCTCTATTGGGTAGAAGAACCGCTTTCCACAACAGAGCAACTTTTGCAGCAAATATCTGAAAATCTAAATGCCTCTTTAGGGATGGATATATCGACCTTGTTACCTGAGGTTTTACAACCAATCTCTAAACAACTGATAGCAGACACAGAATTACTCAGCACCTTGAACGATCCAAAGGGCGTCTATTCGCTCTGTTTAACGTGCGAAGTAAAATAGCTTTTTCAAATTAACTTGATTCATATTTAGTTTGAAGAGTAATGCACCGGATTAGACTAACCGCATTCACTTAGTTTAATCCGGCATATAATTATTAACACACAGTTATTATAGCGTTCTAATATAGCTTACTTACATTCCGATCTTTGCTTATACAATAAAATTATTTATTTTTCCATCCTGATGCTTAATCAAACTCATAACCATATTGCATTGGCGATTTACTTCATTTACATTTTCGGTAGTTTCTTTGGTTAATTCATACACCGCATTAATACTCCGATTAGCGGCACTAACTACTGTCGCTTGTTCTTCAGTTGCCGTTGAAATATGATTGCTAGAATTACTCATTTTTTCGATTATATTCACAATCAAATCAATTGAATCGTCAACAATAACCGACTTTGTAACGCAGTCATCAATCAGCGTTATTACCTCAGACTCCATTACTGTACTTACATTGTCAGTTCCTGACGTAATGGTTTCAACAATTGCGTTAATTGTCCCTGTCGATTCTTGTGTTTTTTGTGCGAGTACCCGTACTTCGTCAGCGACAACGGCAAAACCTCGCCCGAACTCTCCTGCTCGAGCCGCCTCTATAGCCGCATTTAATGCAAGCAAGTTTGTTTGATCGGCTATTCCACTAATAATATTAATTACGTCATTAATTTGTTCACTTTCTTTTTTAAGGTCTCGAAGAGAATTGTTACACGAAACGATAGCATTATGGGCCGAGCTTACTGATTCGGTGGACGCAGTAACAAGCTCTTTTGTGTTTTTAGTTGATGTTAAAGCAACCTGTGCATCAATCGATGAAAGATCTGTACTTTGCGCTACACTGACAATACTTGAGTTCATTTCATCACTTGCTGTCACAATTTGTGTTATTTGTGACTCTTGATTTATCACCATTGTATTTAGATTATCTGTTATCGTTTTAACACCTTCCATACCATTAACAATCACTTTATTGTTATCGACAAGATCTTTTACAAGGTCATGAACCGTTACTCTAAATGTACGCAAACCCAATGCGATTCTTCCAAATTCATCATCTTTAAATGTACCCATATTCAAGCTATTACAAACAGGTCCTTCTCGTAAGTCAAAGTTTTGTAACTGAACGATATGTTCGGCTAAGATGTCAATTTTTGGAATAGTACTTTTATACATTATAATTATTAATACACCAGAAATACACAATGTCATTAACATGAAAATATTTAGCATCGATGTCATAACCTCATTAAGAAGCCCTATCTTTCCACCTACAAAAACAAACAGTTCTGCACACATAGTTGATATAACACAACATAATGTCGTTAACATTTTAGACTTTACAGATTGGGTTTTTTTCATTTTATTTCTACCTACTATTTTTATTCTAGCCAAGTTATACAGACAATATTAAAAACAGACATTCATCTCAATCTTCGTATTATTTTGGCTGAAATAAATACATATACAGATTAGACATCAATAGCAAATACTATCCAATAATTTATGAAGTATGCGTAATTTTCATAGCCAATGGGCGTCAATATATATTAATTTTTCGGTGCAGTTATTAGCATACAAAATTAAATATATTTTAAAAATGCCATCTGCTTTCAGTTTTTAATACGTTCTTTCTCTTCGAGTCAAGATTGGTACATACGATAGAAAGAATTGCGACGTCGCGAGGATGTGACGCTAGATGTGAAACTTACCGTATTGACTAAATGAACACTCAATCTTAATTAGGGAACGAGACTAAGCATTTATGTTACTCAAAAACCAACATATAAATACGGATTCTATTGACGCATGCGTTATAATTGTTTTTTACTCAGAAAACACGACTCAAGATGACTAAAAAACATATCTATATCGCCTATACAGGCGGCACAATAGGAATGCAAAAATCCGAACACGGTTATATTCCAATCGCAGGGTTTATGGAAAAACAACTGGCTGGCATGCCTGAGTTTCATCGTGAAGAGATGCCAAATTATACTATCAACGAGTATGAGCCTTTAATCGACTCCTCTGATATGTCTCCTAAGGATTGGCAATTCATTGCGGACGACATCAAAAAAAACTACGACAAGTATGACGGTTTCGTTATTCTGCACGGTACCGATACGATGGCATTTACGGCCTCTGCACTCTCATTTATGTTCGAAAATTTGGCGAAACCCGTTATTGTCACCGGTTCACAGATCCCGCTATCAGAACTCCGTTCTGATGGTCAGGCTAACCTACTAAATGCTCTGCATATTGCCGCTAATTATCCAATAAATGAGGTCACGCTCTTTTTCAATAATCAGTTGATGCGTGGCAACAGAAGTACAAAAACTCACGCCGATGGCTTTAGTGCGTTCACATCACCTAACTTACCAGCTCTTCTAGAAGCGGGAATCAATATCCATGTACGTAATGGCGTCACTGTCGATCTAAAACCAGACGGGGACTTTAAGGTGCATCAAATTACACCACAACCGATAGGTGTCATTACCATGTATCCCGGCATTTCTCATGAAGTGATCCGAAACACGCTAAGACAACCTGTTAATGCAATGATTTTGCTTACCTTCGGTGTAGGGAATGCGCCTCAAAATCCAGAACTTTTGGCCCATTTAAGAGAAGCGTCAGATAGAGGTGTTATTGTCGTCAACCTGACACAGTGTTTGGCAGGAAAGGTCAATATGGGAGGCTATGCAACGGGTTGTGCGCTTGCGGAATCAGGCGTGATTAGCGGCTATGATATGACTCCTGAAGCGGCTTTAGCAAAACTGCATTATCTTCTTAGTCAAAATCTAAGCTATGAAGAAATAAAAAGTGAAATGCAAAAAGTATTAAGAGATGAGATGTCACTTTAAGCATCCAATTCATCATCTCCACGTCTGATTTTTCACTCTAAAAATACTCATCATCCCATATTACCCGTCAATCCCCACGAAAGTGTAATGTTGTTCGGTTAGTGCTAAATACTTCGTCATTCCCGTGAAAACGGGAATCTTGGTGGGTTTAGATCCCCATTTTCATGGGGATGACGTTGGTTTTCGTGAAAGTAGGCCAATTTTCATCGGGATGACAGGTTTAGATAACGTTGACCAAACAACATCGCACGAAAGTGGGGACCTGAGCGACTCACGTTTACCTGATGATAAACACAAATCAATCGTTCACGTTAACCCGAACAATATCATCTTCTCCGACTGCAAAATCTTTTTTAAATTCAGCCTTTGATTTGAATTTTATTTCACCATCAGCGCCAACAGACATATGTTCTGGATTGGCATTGTATTTCGCTTGATACATCATCACTGCCTGCATGCAGGAATCTCTCTGTTCCTGAGTCAGCACTGCACCTTCTGGCCATTTACCCGTTTCAACTGCATACTGCAATCTTTCATACGCCTCAGGTGTTATCGCGTTTATCAACTCTTCCGTATTCACAGCATTGGTTTCCTTTTCTTGACTTTATACAACACATCAAGTTAGCTACGCTTTATAGATAGTCAATCATCAATGGCTGAATAGTAGTAACTGATCACAAGCATTAAATATGAATATACAAAAAAACATCGTATTGCTTTCTTCTTGTCTTGTTTTATTCGGCTGCTTCGAAGGCAGAATGAACACCAGTAAACTGTGTGAGAACAATCCGGCGCTTCGCTGCGATCAACTCAACATGGATGATGGGCAATGTCGCGTCGCGAGAACCGATCTAATTTGGCATCGTAAAGAGGTAATAGAGTCCCCTACTGATAGTAATTTGATAAAAGAATTTCATTATGTAAAGGCGTATCATAAGTGCCTAGAACTTGCGGCACAAATTGAACCTACCAAAGTAAAAAATAGAAAAGAAATACGCTTTAATGCTCTCTTACATACTATCGATGAAGAGAAACGGTTAATCACAGAATTATCAACACACGACACACCAGAAACGCTCTATTTCTTATGGACCCAAGGGCAGAATAGCGCCATACGTCAGTTTTTAAAGCTAGAAAAAAGTGGTCAACTTAATACAGCAGAACTGCAATACGCGTTGGCGACTTACTATATAACTCGCGATCAAGGAAAAACGGTCAAGCTACTCAATAACGCCTTGAAACTAAGCGATAAAGATAATCTTAACATAGGTATCCTTGAAGCGTTGGCAAGCGTTAATCATGCGCTGAAAAGACCAGAACGCGCTTACGCGTGGGTTCTGGTTAGTAAAGAGTTTGGTGTACCGGTTGCGTCGGAAAGAGATCTTAGCGTCCTTTATAGTTTCTCTCCAGAGAAGAAAGAGCAACTTGAGACAATCGCAGATGACATTGTCGATGCAATTGAGGACAACAATTACAAAACCTCATTGATAACTAAAGTAAAATAGAGAATTCTCGACGTTAAAATAGGTTATAATTGATACAAAAATGAAATAAAAATACAAAAAACATCAAACTATCAGACGTTTTTTGTATTTTTAGTGAAAGTTAACGACACTGAATTAACACAGTACCTATCTCCAGTGGTTTCTGGCCCATCAGGAAAAACATGCCCCAAATGGCTATCGCAACTGGCACAACGTATTTCGACTCGCTTCATGCCGTGGCTAATGTCTTCTAAGTAACGGATAGCGGAGTCATCGATAGCAGAATCAAAACTCGGCCATCCGCAACCAGAGTCATATTTATGATCGGAATGAAATAGCGGCTTCTTACAACAAGTGCAAAAATATTCCCCTGATTCGCGATTATGCAACAACTTTCCAGAAAATGGGGCCTCAGTACCTTGTAGCCTACATACCTGAAACTCTTCTTTTGTCAATGAGTTACGCCATTCTTGATCTGATTTTATCACCTTACCTTTCATCTCGTTTTCCCCAATTTTCTTTCCTTTTTTTATATTATTGATCGATTTCACGATAAAAACTTGCTTATTTATTGCTTTGTAGCACATATTTTTCTGATTGAACCTGCGTTCATGGGGTTGCAATTCTTCTCTTCGCCCTTCATCATCGGTTCTTAAGTAACAAAATTTTGTAAATTGGTCGCAAAAAGTAGTCGCTCATGAAACTAAGTTGAAAAAAGGCATTATTTTTTTGACTTTGAACAAGATAAGAACGATTATCTGTTGCAGATAATTACAGTATTCTGTAATTTTACAACCAGTTTATATTTCATCAGAAAAAAGTTGTGGAGCAACAAATAATGACTATCAAAGTAGGTATTAATGGTTTTGGCCGTATCGGCCGTTTTGTATTTCGTGCATCTGTAGAACGCACTGACATCGAAGTTGTTGGTATTAACGACCTTATCGACGTTGAATACATGGCATACATGTTAAAATACGATTCAACTCACGGCCGTTTTAACGGTACTGTTGAAGTTAAAGATGGCAACCTTGTTGTAAACGGTAAAACAGTACGTGTAACTGCTGAGCGCAACCCAGAAGACCTTAAGTGGGATGCTATCGACGTTGACGTTGTTGCTGAAGCAACTGGTCTTTTCTTAAATGACGAAACTGCTCGTAAACACATCACTGCTGGTGCTAAGAAAGTTGTTCTTACTGGTCCTTCTAAAGATGCAACGCCAATGTTTGTTATGGGCGTAAATGACAGTACTTATGCTGGTCAAGATATCGTTTCTAACGCTTCTTGTACTACTAACTGCCTAGCTCCTATTGCTAAAGTTCTTAACGACAAGTTCGGTATCGAATCTGGTCTTATGACAACAGTTCACGCGACTACAGCAACTCAAAAAACAGTAGATGCTCCTTCAGCTAAAGACTGGCGTGGTGGCCGTGGTGCTTCTCAAAACATCATCCCATCTTCAACTGGTGCAGCTAAAGCAGTAGGCGTTGTTCTTCCAGAACTAAACGGCCTTCTAACTGGTATGGCTTTCCGCGTTCCAACTGCAAACGTTTCTGTTGTTGACCTTACTGTTAACCTTAAGACGGCTACTTCTTACGAAGCTATCTGTGCTGCTATGAAAGAAGCATCTGAAGGCGAGCTTAAAGGTGTTCTAGGTTATACTGAAGACGCTGTAGTTTCTCAAGATTTCATCGGTGAAGTTCAAACTTCAGTATTCGATGCGGCTGCTGGTGTTGCTCTAACGGACAAATTCGTTAAAGTTGTATCTTGGTACGACAACGAAATCGGTTACTCAAACAAAGTTCTTGACCTAGTTGCTCACATCTCTAAGTAAGCATTAGTTTGAGGCTTTCTTTGAAAGCATAAGAAAAGGCGGCCATTGTGTCGCCTTTTTTGTTTCTATAATTTAAGGAAAGTAATCCCTATGGAAAAATATCTTCCCGTCATTGGTCCTCTTGCCGACCATGTGACCGTCATCGAAAAAGATGGCATCAAGATCATTCGCGTTGCTCACCCTAAAGCAACGGCAGACATCTCTTTACATGGTGGGCATGTTCTTTCGTTCAAACCAACAGGCCAAGAAGATGTTATCTGGCTTAGTGACGAAACTGAATTCGAGTCGACTAAGGCAATTCGTGGTGGCATCCCCGTCTGCTGGCCTTGGTTTGGCCGACTTGCTGCCCCTGCACACGGTTTTGCTCGTACAAGTTTGTGGCATCTCGTTGAACACAGAGAATCAGATGATGGGGTTATTATCTGTTTAGGCCTTGAAGAGAGCGAAGAAACAATGGCTGTATGGCCATATACATTCCAAGTTCGTCTATATGTTGAGGTGGCGGACGATCTTAAAGTCACGCTCGAAATCAATAATACGGATAACAAGGCATGGCAATTTTCCGGCGCACTCCACACCTACTTCAATATCGCTGATATTCGCGACACAGTGACCACTGGTATGGGGTTGGAGTATGCGGATAGTCTTCAGAATGGCAAGATATGCCAAGGTGGAGCGGAACTTCAGCTAACGGATACCGTTGACCGCGTTTATACTCACCCAGAAGAGACGATCGAAATTGCTGATCCAAACAATAACCGTGTTATCGTCATTAAAAACAAAGGCGACAATTCTGCTGTTATATGGAACCCTTGGGAAACTGGCGCTAAAGCAATGAGTGATATGGCAGACGACGGATACAACACCATGTTATGTGTTGAATCAACCTACCATGCAACAAGCATGGAAACGGGTAAAACACTTCAACCTGACGAAAGCTACCAGCTCATCACACAGATCAGCGTCAAATAGTATCCATACATTCGCCGCCTTTTCCGTAAGACGTGAATCTATACTGGTATTCGATCCCCACTTTTGTGGGGATGACGGAACTAGGCAACCTTAAGCGATGACATCAAAGCCCTTATCGAAAGCACAGCAACGAATAGATTCTCTCTATCACTCGAAATAACTCACACATAACGTTACAATCTCAGAATATTCTCACTGCCTAAGTTGCTCATGCTTTATCAATGCCCACTTTGCTCTGCAAAACTAAAACAAGAACCACGCTTTTACCAATGCGCTAATAATCATCAATTCGATATCGCTAAAGAAGGTTACGTCAATCTGATCCCTGCGAATAAAAAACGCTCGAAAAATCCGGGTGACAATACTGAAATGATGCAAGCAAGGCGACGTTTTCTCGGCAGTGGTCATTATGCTCAGTTACAGCAGCAAGTAGCAAACATCTGTTTAGACAAGTTGAACAATACCCATTTTAACCTGTTAGATATCGGCTGTGGCGAAGGCTATTATACCAATGAAATCGACTATCAGCTTAGGCAAGCTGGGTATGAACCTAACGTGTTTGGATTGGACATATCAAAGGTTGCTATCAGGTATGCGGCAAAAAAATACCCTCTTTGCCGCTTTTCGGTTGCTTCGAGCCAGAATTTGCCATTCTTAGATCACTCTCTTAATCTAATATTACGCATCTATGCCCCATGTAATACTGAAGAGATGAATCGATGTATCGCCGAGAATGGCGTCGTCGTAACTGTCACACCTGCTGCACGGCATCTATATCAACTGCGTGCACTCATTTATGAAGATGTCCGCCTGCATGACGAAGCCCCCGAAACGATTGACGGCTTTACTCTCGAGCACGAAACGCACCTTAACTACCAGATGAATTTAGAAGAATCTGAATCACTCGATCTGCTACAGATGACACCATTTGCCTGGAAAGCGACCGACTCGGTAAGACAACAATTAGTAAATACCCCTGCATTTATTTGCGAGGCAGACTTCATGATAAGGGTTTATCGAAAAAATTAACTCATACCTTATTAATTGGTCTAGTTATTGCTTAAATTAACTACACACAGAAAACGGCAATAATAGTTAAACTTTTTGCCGTTTATGTCGATACCTAATTTATAAGAAGAAATCATTGAGGCAATCTATGACGCCAGTAGGGAATACTAACGCTTCCACGTTACAAGCGACTCAGGCTAAACAAGCCAATTCTCAACCTCAGTCGTCTGAAACGAAAGAGCCGTTCACGCCACTGAAGGTCGAAAAGAATAAAGTCACACTGTCTGATGAAGGTAAAGCCTTACTAAGCGCTTTAAAACAGATCGATAAAGAAGCGAATGAGACTGAACACGTCAAACCAACTAAAGTCGAATCCTTTACTCACGGAGCTCTGGGCCTAGACCATCCAGAAGAAATAGAAGAAGTCGAGGACACTAGCTATACGGCAGGCCAATACCTCAAGGGTGCTATTTCGGTGGGTGCAATTTTATTAGCGTTGGCATAAAGACAACCTATCGTTCTATTTTTATGTTACGCAATGTAGATTTTGCTTTATACATGTCTTTTGCAACCACAAGCGCAAAACCGAATACGACCAACATACCTATAAATTCGAACATTCCTTACCTCTAACATTAAAAGTGGATCAAGATCACATTTTACAACGTAAATCACTTTAATGAAATAGGATAGTGCGAAAAGATACTGCAATTGTTCATTGTTTTTTATTTTAGTCAAATTGAGGGATAATTGAAGGGACAGCGATCTTATCCACTAGAATGAAATGGCGAGCCTTGATTTAGTTCCATTGAACTCGACAACAAAGCTATGTGTACATGAATAGCAAAAAGAATCCGCCTACGTTGGTGGCTGATTCTGTACAGTATTGGTTACATCATTTTACGGAAATGAACACGCTTGATATCACGAAGACTTTTGTGAATCTTGTCTATCGCTTCTGGTATGCCTTGACCATAGGGGCCTACTAGCCGTACATAGGCTAGTTTGAAAGGCTCTAACACGTGAGTTTCCATTAATCCTCCCTCTATATCCATGTTAAAAGCAGCTTTGAGTTCGGTATGCATTTCCACGTCGGAGCATAGGAATGAAGACATTGACGATTATTGATAATGCGGATTTTTTATGAACATTCGGTAGACAACGCTAACCTTTGTCAGGGCTGATTTCTAGAGCGTCTCTATTCGGGTGATTCTGAATGTGGTCCTCCCAATTAACCACGTCAATTTCATACACTACCTTGCCACGGACACTTTCCCCTGCGGCATGCATTGCTGACTTAGAACCAGTAATAAGTGGATGCCACTTAGGTAGGGATTTGCCTTCCGCAAGTATTCGGTAGGAGCAGGTTTCTGGTAACCAATTAAACTCGGAAATTTTATCCCTGCTTAATTTAAGGCACTCTTCTCCAGATTCAAAACGGTTTGGATAATCTTTGCAACTACAACTTTTACTGTTAAGCCAACTGCACGCAACGTTGGTGTAGTAGACTTGATCGGTGTCTTCATCCATTAATTTGTGTAGACAACATTTACCGCATCCGTCACAGAGAGATTCCCACTCACTTTCTGTCATGTCTTCTAGAGATTTTTCTTGCCAAAATGCGTTTGTCATTGAAGTCTGCTTAATTTCTATTTAGGCGGGTTTTATACCCCTACACCTGTAAAAGTGCAAGAAAATAGTTGCTGAACAGTAAAGGGACTTTTGTTACTATCGCGCTCCATTTTATCGTTATATAAAGGGTTAGGTATGGAGTGTCGATTAGGATGTGGCGCATGCTGCATCGCCCCAAGCATATCTTCATCGATTCCTGGAATGGAGAATGGTAAGCCCGCGGGTGTTCGCTGCATTCAGCTAGACGACAATAACCTTTGTAAGTTATTTGGTCGTTCTGAACGGCCTAAAGTCTGCCATGACTTCAAAGCCTGTCCTTCACTATGCGGTAAATCAAATCAAGAAGCCTTCGAGAATATCCAAGAACTAGAGCGACTTACTTAAAGCGCTCAGTTTCGTGTTCTACTTGACTTCCAAAACGGAATAAATCAGCACAAATTTTCTTATTTATTGGAATCTACACATTAATTAGCATTTATCTACGCTATCGCTTCCATAATGCCAACGCAAAACCATCCGTTAATGTCTATAGTTCTCATGTTATTTATCTGAATTTTAAGGCTATTAATATGAATAAGTACATTGCTGAACTGTTTGGCACGTTTTGGTTGGTCCTTGGCGGTTGCGGCAGCGCTGTATTGGCCGCAGCATTCCCTGATGTAGGTATTGGCTTACTTGGGGTTTCTCTCGCCTTCGGTTTAACCGTACTAACCATGGCCTATGCAATAGGGCATATATCTGGTTGTCACCTCAACCCCGCTGTATCTATTGGGTTGTGGGCGGGTGGACGGTTTGAAGCAAAAGAACTTATGCCATACATTATTTCACAAGTCATTGGTGGTGTGCTTGCCGGAGGGGTTTTATTTATTATCGCGTCCGGCCAATCTGGGTTTGATGTTGTCGCGTCTGGATTTGCAGCAAATGGTTACGGGGAACACTCTCCTGGTCAATATTCCATCATGTCCGCACTCGTTATTGAAGTCGTTATGACCATGATGTTTCTTGTCGTCATATTAGGCGCGACCGATAAACGAGCCCCTGCTGGATTTGCCCCTATTGCTATCGGTTTATGCCTGACTTTGATTCACCTAATTAGTATTCCCGTCACGAACACGTCTGTGAACCCCGCTCGAAGCACTGGTGTCGCGTTATATACAGGTGATTGGGCAATGTCGCAGCTTTGGCTTTTCTGGGTAGCCCCTATTATTGGCGCTGTTCTCGGGGCGATGGTTTATAGGGTAATTAGTAAAGAAGAGAGTTAAATTGACACTTAAATAGTAAGGGTTGCCAATCGGCAACCCTTTTTTATAGTTTTTGTCTGCCAAGCAATGAGTGGGACAAGGTTGTACCATCCACAAATTCAAGTTCACCACCAACCGGCACGCCATGAGCAATGCGGCTCGCATTTACACTGTGGGCATGACAAAGCTCAGCGATGTAGTGTGCCGTAGCCTCCCCCTCAACCGTGGGGTTAGTAGCAAGAATAACCTCATTGATGTTGCCTCTTTGTAAGCGGTAGTCCAGTACATCTAATCCAATGTCACTAGGGCCTATACCATCCAATGGAGACAAATGCCCCATCAAAACAAAGTAACGCCCAGAAAACTGCCCTGTCGCTTCTACCGCCGCGATGTCTGCAGGGCTTTCAACCACGCAGAGCAAGCCATTTTCTTGACGTTTGATGTTAGTACATATGTGACAAGTCTCTTCTTCGGTAAAGGTTCGACATTCACTACAATGGCCTATTTCTGTCATTGCTTTGGACAAGGCTTCAGCAAGCTGTAGGCCGCCCTTTCTATTTCTCTGTAACAAATGAAAGGCCATACGTTGTGCCGACTTGGGACCAACCCCAGGAAGACATCGTAAGGCCTCCATCAATTGTTCCAGCATTTGACTGGTGCGCATAAATATCGTCTATCTATACTTAGAAAGGCATTTTCATACCTGGCGGTAACTGCATCCCACCAGTTACTGATGCCATTTTCTCTTTTTGAGTCTCTTCAACACGGCGAGCCGCATCATTGAAAGCCGCTGCAATTAAATCTTCTAGCATTTCCTTGTCGTCTTCCATCAAGCTTTCATCGATATCTACACGACGTACACTGTGAGAACCTGTAATGGTTATTTTAACAAGGCCAGCACCAGATTCACCAGTGATTTCCATCTTTGCGATTTCTTCTTGAAGCTTTTGCATGCGATCTTGCATCTGCTGGGCTTGCTTCATCATGTTACCCATACCGCCTTTACCACCAAACATTTTGTTTCTCTCTGGTTAAGTTGATTTATGTCGATTCACGTCTAATTAAATATGGGGTCAATTACAGTATCTTCAACCCTTTAAATTGGTCTAACACTTTCTGGATCTAATTCAGCTGCAAATCGTGTCTGAATAAACTGAACGTTTTTATCTTCTTCAAGCGCTTGATGCGCTGAGTGGAGTTTGTTCTTGTATATAGCCTCTCGCAACTCAAGGGGCGTTTGCCCTTTATCGCTTATTTCTACTGTAAGATGACAATCCTCACCCAGAACCGTATTTAGTGCGCTAAGCAACTCGCTTTGTGCCTTACCTTTATTAAGGTGAGCTTGCGAGGCTCGCAAACTTAACACAACGGTTGAATTTTGTTTCTCATAGGACGAATTGAGTGCAAGTTGTTCCACTAACTTAGGGATATCTAGCTTCTGAATGAGCGCTGACCAGTCATCTTGAGTAACGGCTTCATCGATGAGTTTTTCTGTCATTTCAGGTGTTTTAGTGTGTTCTAAGGCCTGCTTAATTTGTGTTGGGGTAAGTTCTGTTTTCTCTTCTTCAACGACTAGTGGTGTCAACGCTTTCCATTGATAAGGTTCACTTTCACTTGCCTCTTCCTTTACTTCAACAGCAGAACGCTCACTAGAGATATTAGGCGACACCAGTTTAGCCGCACTATGTTGCGATATGCGCTCTATTGCGGTGGTAGGTGGTGCCGCTTTAGGCTTTTTTCCGATATTACTCACTGTAGGGCTAGAGGTTGAAACTTGTGCCCTCTTTGATCGAAGCTGGTGTCTCAACCCTGCTATGGGTGATTTTTGTATAGGTGCAATCTCTTCCACAGGCGTTGATTGCTGAGCAACTTGGGATGCCTGCGAGTCATGCTCTGAGTGTTGTTCGACAATCATCGACTGTTGAAAGGTCTCGTGTGCCATATACTCAGCGGTAGACGAGTCATCACTCATCGGTGGATAATCATCTTCTGACGGCATTGGAGGCCTATCTGGATGATAGGTGTTTTCTTCCACGGGCGACGGTACCGGCTTTTGCTCATTGACTGCTATCGATGACTTTTCCACATTTAGGGCGGGGGTGGCCTTCTCTACTGGCGCGGCATCAACCGTTGGCTTCAATTGCGGTTTCTGCTCTGCTTTCGCCACGGCTACCGGCGCTTGCGGCTGTTCACTTGGCAATGTTATCGCACTTACCGACTCAACTTTTACTGGACGGAATGCCATCATTCTAAGCACTGTCATCTCTAGCCCTATCCGAGCTGAAGGTGCTAGAGGCAAATCCTGTCTGCCTTTTAAGGCAATTTGGTAATAGAGCTGTACATCCTGAGGCGCCAAATTCTGACTTAAGAGGTCTATCTTCTCCGCATCAGGTTTGGATTTATCTAGCGATGCGGGGAGAGCCTGAAACATAGCGACACGATGCAGTTGGCTGGCTAATTCTTGAAGCAGGTTGTCCCAATCTACCCCATTTTCCGCTAATCGTTGAACAGCGGACATTGCGTGAGTAATTTGTTTACTCGCCATTGCTTCTAGTAAATGAATGGCTTGATCCGTGTCGAGCACGCCAAGCATACTTGAGACAATTTCTGTTGAAACGGTTCCGTTTCCTAACGCAATGGCCTGATCCGATAGACTTAAGGCGTCACGCATACTGCCGTCGGCCGCATGCGCTATCATTCCTAATGCTCTTTGTTCGGTCACGATGCCTTCGTGCTGCAGTATCGTATCCAGTTGTTGATGAATAACATCAACACTGATTGGCTTGAGGTGAAACTGCAAGCATCGAGATAGAATGGTGACTGGTAGCTTTTGAGGATCCGTTGTCGCCAATAAAAATTTGACGTATTCAGGTGGTTCTTCAAGTGTTTTAAGAAGGGCATTAAAACTATGCCTAGAAAGCATATGCACTTCGTCAATCAGATAAACCTTAAAGCGACCTCTTGCTGGTTTATATTGAACGTTATCGAGTAGTTCTCTGGTATCTTCAACCTTTGTTCTCGACGCTGCATCGACCTCTAAAAGATCAACAAATCGACCTTCATCAATCTCTTTACATGTGTCGCACTGACCACAAGGTTTTGCAGTAATACCTGTTTCGCAGTTCAGTCCTTTAGCAAATAAGCGCCCAATAGAAGTCTTACCCACACCACGAGTCCCACTGAATAGGTAGGCATGATGAAGCTTATTCTGGCTTAAAGCATTTTCTAATGCGGTCAGTACATGAGACTGTCCAACAACTTCATTAAAATGGGAAGGGCGCCATTTGCGCGCTAAAGCTAAGTAACTCATTCAATATTTCCAGCTTAGATTGTCTTCGTGAATGTTGATCGAATTAGTGACCTTCAAATTCACAGATGCTGTAAACGTTAAGATCTAGAGCTTTAAGACGCGCTTCACCGCCAATTTCAGGGAGGTTAATAACAAACGCGGCATACTCTACAACACCACCTAAACGACGAATTAGTTTAGTCGTAGCTTCAATAGTACCACCCGTTGCAAGTAGATCATCAACAACAAGAACTTTGTCGCCTTCTACTATTGCGTCCGTATGAATCTCCAATATATCCGTGCCGTATTCCAATTCATATGATTCAGCGATCGTCGCACGAGGTAACTTACCTGGTTTTCTTACTGGTACAAAACCTACACCAAGTTCAAGAGCGAGAGGTGCACCAAAAAGGAAACCTCGTGCTTCGGTACCCACTATTTTAGTGAAGCCCATATCTTGGTATTTCTCTACAAGCAGTTGAATCGTTGCTTGATACGCCGTCGCATCTTCCATGAGGCTTGTAACATCACGAAAAAAGATACCTGGTTTTGGATAATCAGGAATGGTTTTAATGCTTGCTTTAATTAATGTGATTGTTTCAGTAGTCATATTCATTCAAATTTTGTTGTGATTTGCTTGTGCCATATCGCTGTAATCTATAATTATTATTTTTAGCGTGACAAGCTAAGAAACTATGCTCTGTTTATACTTTTAAACAAACCAAAACATAGAAAAACAAATGCCCACTCCGAAGAGTGGGCACACTTCCTCATTATGTTAGTGATTTTCTTCCTCATGAGCAACAAGGGAAAAGAAAGCAAACGTTCAAACCTGTCATTGTGTGCAATAAATCTACTTATTGTCTTTTTTTCGCTGTTTATTTGGCCATATTCAGCAAGTAGAATCGGGTTTTATATCTAAACTGAAATGGCTTACCCCGATATTGGCGATGTTTAACTTTCCACCAGAGAGGATGCTTAGGTTTTCGACTAACTCATTTTTCACACAACTCGTTCCAAGGTGATAGCCCCCTTCTATATGGGTTTTTCTTTCCCCTTCCGTCCAAATCGCGTCTAAACCAGCAGGTAATATACTCACCGTCCCATCAGTCATGTCAGCGATGCCTATCAGCGCTCCGATCGAAGATACAGAATCAATACAATTGATCCCGCGCTCTAGGTTTTCAGCAAATTCGACTAACATATCTTTGCTTAACTGTTGTCGCCGTAGGCTGTCATTGAACAATGCTCGAACTAATAAAGACGTTGCCACACCGCAACCGTCAACGGTAGTTGAATCAATAAGGTAAAAGGCAAATTGCCCATCAATTAACCAAGCATAATCAAATACTAAAGGCATGTTCTCTGATGATTGAAGCAAACTATAGCTGCATTTCCACTTACCTTGTCTGGTATCTCTATCAGGCAGTAAAGCAGTCAGTAAATCTTTTGCAGCATTCGGATTCTCTTTTAAATGACCCAAATGCCAGTAGAGTTCTTTGTCTTCAGGAATATCCCCTTCCTCACCGACTCTAAACCATTGACTGGCAAAATCACGAGAGGTGCTAACATGCTTATTTTCTTCATCTAAGATATTCGAGATTGCAGACAATAAATGTTTTGGCGCGGAGATGGGTTTGGTTAAAAAATCCTTGATACCAAATCGTAACGCACGTGCAACATCAGACATATCTTCCGTCGCGGAAACAACAATCATTGGAACTTCTGGATACTCCCAACTCACCTCTTCTGCAAACTCAATACCATTAAGTATTGGCATTGATAGATCACAAACAATAAGATCAGGAACCTCTTCGCGCAGTTTTTGCAATCCATCTAAGCCATGTTCCGCCTCAATGATAAAATACCCTTCTTTCTCTAGTACTACTGATGTGAATCTACGAAAAATCGGATCATCATCTACCAACATTATTGTACGACTATCCAAACGACTCTTTTGCTCAAAAAGAACAGAGTCGGCTTGACTATTCATCATATAAACCTCACCCATCTGATTTTGGGTACGTCTTATTATTGTTATTGAATTCCCCTATAAAAGGTAGTTGTGATTCTTGATTTATACAACATATGCGATCTTGTTAAGGAATTATTTAAAAACAGAACCACATATTGACGTAAAGCAAATTTAGAATCCAAAGAACAGTATAAATTGACCGGACAAGTAATTAGGAACTTTCGCTGTTGATGAAATTTGATGATCTAAATCTATTTCGACTCGTAGTCGAAAATGGAAGCTACACAGCAACGTCTAAAAAGACACTTATTCCCGTAGCCACAATTACACGGCGAATTCAGGCGCTTGAAGACTCTGTAAACCTACGACTTTTGAATCGCCATGCGAGAAAGTTATCACTGACAGAAGCCGGTGAACGTTTCTATCAAGAGTGTGCTCCTATCTTAAAACAACTCTCTTGTACCACTGAAGTCATAACCGACGATTGTCGTGGGGCAGCAGGAAAGCTTCGGGTATCTGCACCATCAAATCTTACTAAGCGTGTCATTCTTCCAATGCTCAGTGATTTTATGGCGAGTTACCCCGACATCAACATTGAACTGACAATGAGTAACGATGCCGACCAGATTGATCCTATCGATTGGGACATTATCTTTCGAGTTGGGCCCCAAAGAGATTCAACCCTTATTGCACGTAAGATAGATTCTGTTAAAGACATACTCGTTGCCAGTCCCGAATATCTAAAGAACACTAAAGCACCACTGACTCATGCTGACGACTTGTCTGAACACGCATTGTTGAAAGGCAGCCCTTTACTTAAGTGGCTATTAACAAATAGTAATGGTGAGACGGTTCTTAATAACGACAAAGCACGATTTGAGGCAAATGCGCTCAACGTGGTTCGCCGAGCATCAGCAAGAGGCCTAGGTATTACGCTGATGCCAGATATAATGCTTCATGAGTACTTTGAAAATGGTAGCTTGGTTCGCATTTTGGATGACTGGAGTGCAAATCCAAGAGATATCTATATGCTTTATAATCATAAAGATCATCAACCAGAGAAGGTTCGTCTGTTAATTGATTACGTCACTCATTATCATGATAAGTAGCCATTCATGTTAGGCTAAAGCTTATCTGGCTTGGTATTAAGCGCTCAACATTGATGACATTCAAGCAATAAAAAACCAGAGCAACTGCTCTGGGTTTTTTGAATACTATCTAGACACTAACAACGTTATACCCCTTCGTTGTATAACTCCAAACTCGCCAAATCTTGCTGAATATCTTTTTGCAATCGAGAGTCATCATTTCTTAAAGAATCCAAGAAGTCTAAATATTTTTGGTCAATATCGCCGGTAACATACTCACCATTAAAGACCGACGTTTCAAACTGCTTAATATCGACATTGCCTAAACCAACAGCGGCAACCAGATCCTCCAGTGTTTGGAAAATTAGGGCGTCTGCACCAATAAGTTTCGCGATTTCTTCCGCATCACGGCCATGAGCAATCAATTCGTTTGCACTAGGCATATCGATACCGTAGACATTTGGGAAGCGAATTTCCGGTGCAGCTGAAACCATGTATACATTGCTAGCACCGGCTTCACGTGCCATCTCTATGATCTGTTCGGAAGTGGTACCACGGACAATAGAATCATCAACCAACAGTACATTCTTACCTTTAAACTCAGACCGAATAGCATTCAATTTACGACGCACCGATTTTCTACGCTGGGTCTGCCCCGGCATGATAAAGGTGCGGCCAACGTATCGGTTTTTCACAAAGCCTTGACGATAAGGCTTATTCATAATCTGGGCAATCTGAAGCGCAATATCACATGATGTTTCTGGAATAGGTATGACGACATCAAAATCCAAATCAGACCATTCTCGTTGAATTTTCTCACCGAGTTTCTTACCCATTTCAACGCGAGCACTATATACGGAGATTTTATCGATAAATGAATCTGGACGAGCAAAATAAACATACTCAAAGATACAAGGGTTTACTTGCGGGTTATCCGCGCATTGCTGAGTAAACAACTGGCCGTCAAACGTAACGTAAATACCTTCGCCTGGTGCAACATCTCGCACGAAATCAAAACCTACTGCATCAAGTGCAACCGACTCGGAAGCCACCATATACTCAATGCTGCCCTCTAACTCTCTTTTACCTAAACATAGAGGACGAATCCCGTGCGGGTCGCGAAAAGCAATCATACCGTGACCGATAATCATGGCCGTTACGGCATAAGCACCTTTTATCGTTCTGTGCACGTTAGTTACGGCTCTAAAAACATCTTCCGACGTAACATTACCTTTAACGGTATCAATCTCATGAGCTAGAACATTCAACAACACTTCAGAGTCAGAAGTGGTATTGACGTGGCGGCGATCTTTTTCGAACAGCTTTTCACGAATTTCGGCGGCATTGGTTAAGTTACCATTGTGTGCCAGCGTGATGCCAAATGGCGAATTCACATAAAATGGTTGTGCTTCAGAAGCACTAGAACTTCCCGCAGTAGGGTAGCGGACGTGGCCGATACCCACGTTTCCTTGAAGGCGTTGCATATGTTTAGAGTCAAACACATCTCTAACTAAACCGTTCGCTTTACGCAAACGAAAACGATTGCTTTCTATGGTAACAATACCAGCAGCATCTTGGCCACGATGCTGCAATACAGTCAGTGCGTCATAAATTGACTGATTGACTGGATTTGTACCCACGATTCCAACAATACCACACATGTGTTAACCCTCAGTTTCTATAAAAATGGCACTAAATAGCGCCAGATAAAAAGCTCGATGTTTGTTTCAAATGGTCAAAAAATGGTGCGATAATACGACTAAATTCAGGTATTAACACCGATTCTTTCCACCACTCTGAATTTGACAATGCAGTAAACGCATCCATAAAAAACAGGGTGGCAGCAATGATAAGTACACCTCTTAGTGTGCCAAAAACCACACCAAGTACCCTATCAGTGCCTGATAAACCTGTTTTTTGTACCAGCTGAGCTATAACGTAGTTGACGATGGCACCGACAACTAACGTAGCCACAAAGAGAGCCGCTATCGCACTTCCTCTGCGAAACATATCATCTTCTATTCCGGAAAAATAAACGGATAGTCTTTCATAATATTGACTTGCTATGAAAAACGCACCAAACCAGATAACTAATGACAATGCTTCTTTAACAAAGCCTCTTACTAAACTGATCAAAGCGGAAAGCCCGATCACACCTAAAATTACAAAATCTATCCAATTCATTTGTTTTACATCTTTAAGTTGGCGCGCATTTTAACAGAAAAATTCGCGACGCAAACGTTTTCTTATGGGTTTAGGGGCTTAAATTTCAACAATTGACCTTTTGAGCCGGTAACTTTTTGAAGTTCTTTGATTTGTCTTTCCAATTTACTTTTGGACGTGTCAGGCCCAATGATAATACGAGTAAATTCTTTTTCTTGCTTAATATGCGCTTGATATCCACGTTTTTGCAGATCTTTTACCAGAGTTTTTGCATTATCGGCGTTTTTTAACGCCATCAATTGAATAATCCAGGCATTCTCTTGGTATTCATTTTTTTCAACCACATCATTGACCATCACCACCACTTCTTCAACATCAGGCATAGAGGTCGTCGCCTTAACGGGACTTTCTGGCAAAACCGTTTGAACCGCAATAGGTTGTAATACTTCGAATGATTCCACCTCCGTTCCAACATCAGGCGTAAGAGGGATAGCGGCGAGATCTTCTTTATAGTGCTTTTTTTTACCATCTAAGACATCTGGTAAGACAATCACCCCGACGGCGACTAAAATGATGGTTCCAACCAAACGGCTTTGGAATTTACTTGCCATTTGTACTCCTTTGCAACTGTAAATAGATTAATACTTCGGCGACCGTTCTAAACGAACCCGCGACGAGAATAACATCTTCCTTTCGGGCCTGTAACAATGCAGCTTGATAGGCGAATGTAGGAGACAAGTACTTATTACACGATGTCTGAATATGTTCAATCAATTCATCGGCACTTGCCGCTCTAGGGCCATCTAATGAGCTTGGATACCACGTTGTTACGACAGACTCTAATACCTTTATAGTTTGAGCAATATCTTTATCATGAAGCATGCCAAGTACACAATAAATCGTTTTACCAGCATAGCGTTGTTGTACTTGCTGTGCTAAGTATTCCGCAGAGTGAGGGTTATGCGCAACATCCAAGATAACAATAGGTGCATTGTTAACTTTTTGCATTCGTCCTGACAATTTTGCGTTCTTTAACCCGTTGACAATATTGACATCTGTAATGTCAACGTCTGCTGCACCTAGTGCCATTATGGCCGTGGCGGCATTTGGCAAAGGCAAACAAGGCTTTGGAAGCTGAGTAAGACCAAAGGCACCACACGACCAATCCCAATGATCTGCCTTTTCCACATACCGATACTGTATACCAACTTGATGAAGCTCGGCGCCTATCTCGTCCGCGTAGGCCGCAACCGTATACGGAGCATTCGGTTGACCGCATATTGCCGGTTTACCGGCTCTAAATATTCCTGCCTTTTCTTGTGCGATAATATTAATGTCATCACCCAACCAGTCAATATGATCAATCGCTAAGCTTGTAATCACACTAACATCGTGGTCAACAATATTCGTCGCATCTAAACGCCCCCCAAGACCCACTTCCAATACAACAACATCAACCGCGTCTTGTTGAAACAAACGTAAAGCCGCAAGCGTACCAAACTCAAAATAACTTAAACTGGTTTCGCCACGTTGCGTATCGACAAATGAGAAGGCTTCGGCGTGTCTTGCATCGGGTAATATTGCGCCATTAATTCTTACTCGTTCGTTATAGCGAATAAGATGTGGGGAACTATAGACGCCAACAGAATATCCTGCGTCTAAGAGAATAGCTTCAAGGATGGCACAGGTTGACCCCTTACCATTTGTTCCAGCAACGGTGATCACTTTATTGGCAGGTTTTGTTAGGTTTGCACTTTCAGCAACAATTTGAACGCGCTCTAATCCAAGATCGATAGCGCTGGTATGAATATTTTCTAAATAATCAAGCCACATCGACAAGGACGATGTGGCTTGAGGTATCTTGCTTTGACTCATTAACTTACATCACGATTAGACGTTTAGGTTAGTCAATACTTTACTCTTTTTCTTCCGGGACTGGAACTTTATATTCAGCTTCTGCCGGTACTTCTGGAGCGTCGTCAACCGAAACAACTAACGGTGAACCGTGATTGGTCATTTTGGCAATCAAACTCGCCACTCGCTGACGCATTTCGCGACGATCAACGATCATATCTATTGCACCGTGTTCGAGTAAGAACTCACTACGTTGGAAGCCTTCTGGCAAATCTTCACGTACTGTTTGTTCAATAACCCGACGGCCTGCAAAACCAATAAGCGCCTTAGGTTCGCCGATATTTACATCGCCCAACATAGCCAAACTCGCAGAAACACCGCCCATTGTAGGGTCAGTCATAACGGATATAAAAGGCAGCCCTTTATTTGATAAGCGTTCCAATGCAGCGCTGGTTTTCGCCATTTGCATTAAAGACATCAATGCCTCTTGCATGCGAGCACCACCACTTGCAGAAAAACAAACCAATCCGCATTCTGCTTCCATTGCGGCTTCAACGGCTTTAACAAAGCGAGCGCCAACAACGGAGCCCATCGACCCCCCCATAAAGGAGAACTCAAAGGCACATGCAACAATAGGTAAGCCTAGTACTTCCCCTTGCATAACAACCATCGCGTCTTTTTCACCACTGTTCTTTTGAGCAGCAACGATACGGTCTTTATAGCGTTTCGAATCTTTAAACTTCAATTTATCTTGAGGTTCTAGATCGTTGGCTAGTTCTACACGGTTATTCTCATCTAGAAAGGTTTCTAAACGACGACGTGCTTTCATACGCATATGATGATCACATTTTGGACATACTTCCAAATTGCGCTCTAGTTCTGCGTGATATAGAACTTGTTCACAAGATGTACATTTAGTCCATACACCTTCAGGGATAGAAGCTTTACGAGAGCTTACAATGTTACTTTTCGTTAATATTTTTTCAAGCCAACTCATGGAAGACCTTTTCTTTTATTTCTTCCGCCAAATGGCGAAAGAGTTATAATTCAATAATATGCGGACAGATTAAACCACAGATCTTTAACGCTGTAGACAAAAAACTGGTTGTACCTATTTATAGCCTAGCAACAAGTTTTAATAAATCACTATAATTTGAGTGTGTTAGCGGCAAATAGTTCCATACCCGCTTCATATTATAGTAATTCATCCGGTAAAAAAAGTGGCCCAATGGCGACTCTTGGAAGTTCAAACTCTGCTGGATAATCCACATCGACCAAATACAATCCACCTGGTTTTGCCGTTGCACCCGCTAACGATCGATTTTTCTCTGCAAGTAACCATTTTATCCATTCTGTATTCTGTTCGCCGCGACCAACCTCAATTAGGCTACCCGTAATATTTCGAACCATATGATGAACAAATGCATTCGCTTTGATATCGATAACTATGTAGTTACCGTTACGCGAAACGTCCAGATGATGGATATTTCGCCATGGGCTGTTTGATTGACAATGAGCAGCACGAAACGAGCTGAAGTCATTCTCGCCTAAAAGAAATTGTCCTGCTTCATGCATTTTTTCCGCATCCAACTCTCCGTGGTAGTGACTAACTCCGGAAGAGAGAATGGCGGGTCGAAATGCATTATTAAAAATGATATAGCGATAACGTCGAGCAGTAGCGGTAAATCGAGCATGGAATGCATCGGGAACTTCTTTCGCCCAACGAACCGCGATATCTTTTGGCATATTGGTATTGGTGCCCATTACCCACGCAACCAGTTTTCTAGTCGAATTTGTATCAAAATGAACGATTTGTCCTGTGCCATGAACGCCTGCATCAGTGCGTCCAGCACATTGAACCTCTACAGGATGTGCAGCAATAATCGACAATGCTTTTTCTAACTCTTGCTGCACGCTGTTGACATGTTTTTGTCTTTGCCAACCAGAGTATTTCGTACCGTGATATTCAACACATAAAGCTATACGCATGTTAATTCCTAGGGGCTTTCAATATGTCACGTCTAAAGTGCATTACTAATATGGGAGATGGATTTTAGGGGCCAGATTGACGATTGTCCAGATCTGACTTTACCGTGGCGTATTCGAAACTCAAGTAACCTACATGGCAAGAAGATCATATAAAGTTACTTGAGTGACTACCGCAGTTGACAGTTTGTTTGCTATTGATTCTCTATTTTATCAAGTAATTCTCTAGCTTGCTGACGAATGTCTTCTTCACCATATAACAGCGCTTCTTCAAGCAATCGAGTGGCTCCTTCAGTGTCATTCATTTCGATGTAGATCTTCGCCAAGTCTAGTTTTCCTGCCGCCTCAGCATTGGCATCAACATCAAACTGTTCAACGTTCCCAATAACATCAGGGAACTCGTTTAAACCCACATCCAATTTTAGCTCTTCTTCATCAGGGTCAATTTCATTAGCATCCACTACATCTGCTTGCGCCATCAGTTCATCGACACTCATAAACGTCTGTTCGTCTTCTAAAGACTTAGCATCAATTTCGGATTGTTCACCCCAATCTTCTTCTTGAGCAACCGGTTCCTCTGTCTGAGGCCCCCATACATCCTGTTCGTCTTCCGGAATGCCTGTTGGTATATTCGCTTGCTGCTCTTCAGATAGAGCAAAGCCATTCCAGTCCTCACCGCCAACGTCAAGCATGGTATCGATATCCATGCCTGCACTCGCGATCATTTTTTCGTCTAGAGCAACATCATTTCTTAACGCCGGGGATTCGTCATCACTTAGTAGTTCGGCCAATGTGGCTGACTCATCATATTGCTCAAGTTTTTTCTTATCGTCAACTTCACGGACACTGTCATCGACACCTTTAGCAACGGTGTCAGAATCATCCATTTCAGCAAAGAAACTATCAAACTCATCTAGAGACTCTTCTTTCTCTGATAGAACCGCTTCGTTAAATGCGTGGATCTCTTCTTTATTTTTTTGTTGTTGCTCATTGCCTGAATCATTGAAGATTGCATCGAGCTCTGAAAGTTTCTCCGGTGTGGTCTCTTGTTTTTCAGAAACAAAATTTAATGTTTTCTCTAATTCAGCCCGATCTTCAGATGAAGGTTCTGCAGGTGACGTATCATCTTTGACGTCATTCAGCAGAGCACTTAGCTCGTTCTTTTCGTCATCGTCATCAAGTCCGTCACCGCGGAGTCCAAGTGTTTTCTCTGGTTCTTCAAGTCGTTCAGAATCGTTCTCTGGAATGGTTTCCAAATCAGGTTCATGTAATACATCACTAAGCGCGCTGGCTTCGTCATATTCGCCAAGTTCGTCATCGTTGAGTTCCAATGTCTCCGTTGGTTCTCTAAGTGATTCAGGCTCGATCTCTGGTAGTATTTCAAGATCGGGTTCTTGCAATACATCACTAAGCGCACTAACTTCATCATATTCGCCAAGCTCATCGTCATTGAGTTCCAATGTCTCTGTTGGCTCATCAAGTAATTCCGGATCGATCTCTGGAAGCGTTTCAAGATCTGGCTCTTGTAAAACATCGATAAGCGCACTGGTTTCGTCATATTCACCAAGCTCGTCGTCGCTGAGTTCCAATGCTTCTGTTGGCTCCCCAAGGGCCTCCGGCTCGATTTCTACTAACGTATCAGGCTCTGGTTCCTGTAACCCATCATTAAGTGTGTTGATTTCATCGTCTTCGCCAAGCTCATCGTCGTTGAGTTCCAGTGTCTCTGTTGGCTCCTCAAGAGCTTCCGGCTCGATTTCTACTAACGTATCAGGCTTTGATTCTTGTAACGCATCATTAAGTGTGTTGACTTCATCGTCTTCACCAAGCTTGTCGTCGCTGAGTTCCCGTACCTCTGTTCGCTCCTCAAGGGCTTCCGGCTCGATTTTTTCTAATGTATCAAGCTCTTGTTCTTGTAAAACATCGCTAAGCGCGCTAGGTTCATCGTATTCGCCAAGCTCGCCATCGTTGAGTTCCAGCGTTTCTGTTGGCTCCTCAAGGGCATCAGGCTCGATCTCTGCTAGCGTATCAAGCTCTTGCGCATCAACCGATGTTGATTCCTCACTTGCTTCTGGCTTTTCATCTGTTTCAAGGTCCCAATCTTCGTCTTGAGGGGTACCAAATTCATTCGCTATCGCTTCATCTTTAAGATCAGAGAGTTTTTCATCTGGATGAACAATGGCATCGTCAACAGATTCGGTTGGAGGCTCATAATCAACTTCTTTCTTTTCCTCGACAGATTCCTCGACATCAAAATCTTCGATTTCAGACATGTAACTGTCTATATCATCAAGTTCTTCAATTTTGTCGGCATGCTCAGAGCCATCAATATGTGGAGTAAAATCAAAACGACCTTTTTGTGTTATATCACTATCGGTGAGCGCTGATACCTCTCGTTCAAGAAGCCCATCAAAAGGTTCATCTTCCGATAACAACTCATCCAACAAATCTGTGCTATTTTCATCTAAGTCAGATTCTTCTCCAATTGACCCTTCTCCCGCTTGTGGTTCTATACCAAACTCGGCTAACAGGTCATCAGGATCCGTACTCATCTCGCCAGATTCTTTCTCGGCATCTTCAAGCAATTCATCCAGAAGTGCGGTGCTGTCTTCGCTGATTTCAATATCATCAGAGGCACTAGCAACATCATCACCGTCATCAGAGATCAACTCGTCTAACAATGCCGTGTTGTCTTCTAGATCTAATTCCGAGTCGTCGGAACTTTCAGGTGCATCAAAAAGCTCATCCAGCAGCTCAGTGCTGTTTTCTGATAATTCAGGTATATCGTCGTCATTTGAATCTTCGTCATCAAGTAAATCATCTAATAACGCCGTACTATCCTCGGAAAGCTCAGCGGCGGCATCTTCTTGCTCTAGAACGTCATCGAGCAGATCAGTACTATTTTCTGCAAGCAGGTCATCAATTGAGTCTGCATCCATTGACTCAGTTTCCATTTGATAATTAGCGAGTATATCGTCAATATCATCGGATTCAGCTGCGTCGTTCTGTGTTGCTGCCGGTTGATAACTGGACAGTATATCGTCGATGTCATCAGACTCAGCCCCGTCGTTCTGTGTCGCTGTCGGTTGATAACTGGATAGTATATCGTCGATGTCATCAGACTCAGCCGCGTCGTTCTGTGTTGCTGTCGGTTGATAACTGGATAATATATCGTCGATATCATCAGAATCGCTATTATTTTTCTCATCACCACTGTCGAGGTCAAAGTCGTCGAGATCACTCTCATTACTATTTTCTTCTTTGACGCTATTGAATAGATCATCGAGTGCAGACTGGTCAATTTCGTCTGAAGCTAGTGCTTCTGCGTCATCTTCACCGGCCAATAGCTCGTCCAAATCATCTTGTGACATCCCACTTTCGTCAGATAGATCAAACTCACTTTCAAATTCATTCTCGTCCCCGGAAGATTCGTTATCTAACGCTCTTTCCATATCTTCTAGACTGAGTGCTTCCTCGTCACCGTCTACACTAATCCCGTTTGCGCTCTGTTCGATCTTATCTAGATCTGTATCGAAATCACCATTATCTGCAATGCTTGCAAATGGGTCATCCTCACCGTCATCTAAATTAAAGTCCAAATCACTGTCATCAAGGTTAGCAAAGACATCATCTTCAGCTAATTGTTCATCTTCATCATCTATATCAAAGATATTCTCGTCTGAAAGCTCTCCGAACAAATCATCATCAATACCGACATCTTCATCAATATCTTCATCTAAATTGATCTCTGGCACGTCATCTGAGTCATCATCCATCAACGAAATGACTTCTGGCCCTTCGGGGATTAACTGCTCTTGTGGTTGTTCTGCTCCGCCTTTACGAGTCAATAAAAGAACGATAATAAGCACAAACAACAACCCAGGGATTAAGGCTAGCAATACGACAAACCAAGTGTTGGCCAGAAGCATGTCGAGTTGACTTGGTTCTATTTGAGCCGTTTCAAGTGCTTTTTTACGCTCTTCTCCTAGCAGTTTCTCTACCTCATCGCGAATTCGGCTTTCATCACCAAGTTCATCTTTTAGATTTCCTACTTCATCTTGGACATCCGTCAACATGAGACGAAGCTTGTGATTTTTCTCTTCTAAAGCGGCTAACTCGCCTTCTGTAGTCGTGAGATCTTGTTTTAATTTAGTGACATGCTCACGCTGTTTAGAATCAACTTTAACCTCGTTATTCTCTACAGCTGCGACTTCAATAGGCTTCGGTTGTTTAGGCGCTTGCGGTGGAGTGAGGTCTGTCTCTGTTATCGGTGCTGGTTTTGCAACGGGGCTAGAGACGACGGTTGTCCCTTTTTGCTGCTTATTATGCGCCTGCATAATACGAACCGCTTCATTGGTATTCTCTGCCTGAACTTGCTCTAGAGATGGCACCCTTAATCGACTACCTCGCCTCAGCTCATGGATATTTTGTTGGTCAAATGCTTGCGGATTCAGTTTATAGATCGCAAGTAAAGTCTGCTGTACAGAGTATCGTCGTGAAGGTCGTAGTTTGGTCGCTATTGACCAAAGGGTTTCGTTATTCGCTGTTGGCCCATAAAAATTCGCGCTATTTCCGACGGTGTTGGAAACGGAAGTGTTGGAAGGCTGAGTGGCCTGTTGCGTAACCTGAACTGAAGATTGAACTTCACCATCAGGCCCAATTAGGCGAATAGATTCAGCAACAGCGAGATCGGCTGAAACTGTTAAAAGTAACGCTAAAGGCGTAATGAGACGCTTTAGGATTGGATGCATATAAGGCTCGTCTTTCTGCGTTAAAACTTAATTAATTAATATAGAGCAAATACCCGTGGGTAAATGAACTTATATCTCTAAAAAGGGGACAGCTTCTAAATATATCGGATATCAGATGGAAAACTATAGGTCTCTACAAAAAAAAGTCGATAAATCATCAAAATATCAATTTTTATTACTAAATTAAGGGGTGGCCTACATTTCAAGGAAGTCCTTGGTACGCTTTGCTGCCAACCAAAACTTGGCATATTCCAAAAAAAAGCCCTAGCAATCGCTAGGGCTTTTTCATCGAACAGCTTAAAAGTCGTGACTAAAAATAGTCTCGAATAAGTAATTCAGCAATCTGTACTGCATTGGTTGCGGCGCCTTTACGTACATTGTCAGCGACCACCCACATATTGATACCACTGTGGTGGCTAATATCATTTCTGATACGGCCTACCATAACATGGTCTTTACCGCCGCTATCACGCACTTGAGTTGGGAAGTCTTGCCCTTGGAATACTTCGACACCATCTGTATCTTCAAGCATTTGAATCACTTGCTCAGCATCAATTGGCGAACGAGTTTCAATATGAATCGCTTCTGCATGACCATAAAATACGGGAACTCGAACACAAGTAGGGTTCACCATTATAGAGGTATCATTGAAGATTTTCTGTGTTTCCCAAACCATCTTCATCTCTTCTTTGGTATAGCCATTCTCCATAAAAGCATCGATTTGAGGAATACAGTTAAATGCGATTTGTTGGCTAAAGGCTTCAGGTTCAGCGGGCACGCCACTCAATAGTTTTGCCGTTTGACCTGCTAGCTCATCAATACCTGACTTTCCTGCTCCAGACACAGATTGATAGGTAGATACATTAATTCGTTCAATCCCTACTTCATCATGAATCGGCTTAAGGGCAACCAACATCTGAATAGTTGAGCAATTTGGATTCGCGATAATGTTGCGATTACGAAAGTCCGCTATTGCCTCTGGGTTAACTTCAGGAACAACGAGAGGGATATCATAATCGTATCTAAACTGAGAGGTATTATCGATAACAACTACACCCTCATCAGCGGCGATAGGTGCCCATTTTTCGGACAGTTCAGCACCGGCAGAAAATAGCGCAATATGCACCTGAGACCAATCAAAGTTCTCTACATTTTCAACCAAGATTGACTTACCATTAAAGCGATAGCTTTTACCTTCACTGCGTTCACTCGCCAACAGGTACAAATTCCCTACAGGAAAGTCACGTTCTTTTAGAACGTCCAGTATGGCTTCACCAACAGCGCCCGTGGCACCAAATACTGCTATATTAAATTCTTGGCTCATTTTTCCACCTCTATTTGGAAACCTAATTGTCTCAATGGCTCTAGCTGGCATGTTTTGTCACCAACTAAGCGAATAGCACTATATTCTCTTCTATCCCAATAATTTTTACGCATCGCATCAAATGCGCTTTCATTCTCTGCTTCTGTTTGATCACGGGAGATTTCGCGACGGAATATGGCGTCATCATGTCGTACATCATAAGTTAATTGAATAAGATTGTGCAGCACAGCTTCGTTCCATTCTCGGTCAACAAAAACCTGAGGAATTGGCGCTATTGGCAATAAATCTGAAGCATTCGCTCGTTCTTCTCTTTTTAAAAACTCGCAATAAAAGTTAAAAATCATCGTTGTCCCGCGCGCTTTACCTTCTAAACCGTAGCCCGCAACATGGGGGGTGGCAAAATCGAGAAAAGGCAAAAGTTCAAGATCTACAGCGGGTTCGTGTTCGAACACGTCTAAACTCGCGCTAAATCCATCTTGCTTCATCAAGCGTTGTTTCAACGCCAGATTATCGACGACCGGCCCTCTGGCCGCATTTATCAATATTTGATCCGCTCTCATATTGTCGAGTCTATTTGCATCAATCAAATGATGCGTAGGATGTTTACCTACTTTTGTGATCGGTGTATGCAGCGTAATAACATCAGATTGTTCAAGCAAAAAATCCAATTCTACAAACTTTCTGTTATCGCCTTCCGCTTGTTTTATCGGATCATTAAGTAGTACTTTGATACCTATACCCTGTAACGCCTCAGATAGATAACTTCCAACTTGACCCGCACCTATAATTCCGACGGTTTTTTCTAAAACAGAAAATCCTTTTTGCTGAGCCAGCACCATCAATACACTAAAGACATATTCTGCGACACCGACTTTATTGCAACCTGGTGCTGCGGTAAAGAAAATGCCTTTTTCTTTAAGTAGCGACTGATCGACGTGATCCATTCCCGCCGTTGCTGTCCCTACAAATTTTAGTCGATTTGCATGTTTAAGAAGGGCCGAATTCACTTTAGTGACCGAACGAATCATAAGTGCATCAACATCAATCAGATCTTCTGCTTGAATCTCGCGGCCAGATTTAAATGTCACTTCGCCAAGTTGACTAAACAGAGCGTCCGCATAAGGCATGGCCTCATCGATAAGAATTTTCATAAACACGTTTTTTCTAGGTTGCTAGGAGGGGGGATTGTGGCGCAATACAATATTATTCGCCAGTATATTTTCACTTGGCGCGACACTAATTGGTCGACCAACATCCTCAGATGACTGAAAATAAAAATGCCCGGTCACCAAATAAATTGATAACCGGGCTAAATCCAGAACAAAAGGATCACGTTCCGCTCTCAAAGGAACATGTTTGCGTCTGTCTGATCAGTCAAGCTGACCGATTCTGGAAACCTTTTCCGTCTTCCGTTTCAGATAGGGTTCTAAAACGAATTACGCTTTATATTTTTTAATGACCAAGGTCGCGTTCGTGCCACCAAAGCCAAAGCTATTTGACATAACTGTATTTATTTCTTGATCACGTCTTTCAGTTACGATATCCAAACCTGCTGCTGCTGCATCTAACTCATCGATATTGATGCTTGGTGCAATAAAGCTGTTCTCTAGCATCAATGTTGAATAGATAGCTTCATGAACACCTGCCGCACCAAGAGCGTGGCCTGTCATTGCTTTTGTCGCAGAAATCGCAGGGCTATTACCGCCAAAGACATCTTGGATAGCCTCAAGTTCTTTGCCGTCGCCAATCGGTGTTGATGTACCATGAGTGTTTACATAATCGATGCTGTCAACATTTTGCATCGCGTCTCTCATGCAACGAGCCGCGCCTTCACCTGAAGGTGCCGTCATGTCGTAGCCATCAGACGTCGCACCATAACCAACAATCTCACCATAAATTTTCGCACCACGAGCAAGTGCATGTTCTAGCTCTTCAACGACAACAATACCGCCGCCGCCTGAGATAACGAAGCCGTCTCGGTTAGCATCATAAGTACGTGACGCTTTTTCTGGTGTTTCATTATATTTAGTTGATAGCGCGCCCATTGCGTCAAACATCATTGTTTGACTCCAATCTAGCTCTTCACCACCACCTGCAAAAATAACATCTTGTTTGCCCAGTTGGATAAGCTCTACCGCATGACCAATACAGTGTGCCGATGTTGCACACGCCGAACTCATCGAATAGTTAACACCAAGAATTTTAAATGGTGTAGCCAAACAAGCCGATACCGTCGATGACATGGTACGAGTGACCATATAAGGGCCTACACGACGCACGCCTTTTTCACGAAGCGTATCCACAGCTAAAGTTTGGTTTAGCGCGGATGCACCACCAGACCCAACAACGATACCGGTACGAATATTAGACACTTGATCTTCAGCTAGAGCTGAATCTTCGACGGCTTGTTCCATAGAAAGGTAAGCATAAGCGGCTGCATCTCCCATAAAGCGCATTTTTTTGCGGTCAATATGATCGGCTGGTTTGATCTTGAGATCACCCCAAACTTGAGAGCGTAAGCCCATTTCTTTGAACTGTTCAGATTCGTTGATACCTGATTTGCCTGCTTTAAGAGACTCTAGTACTTCTTCAACGTTATTACCGATACTAGACACAATACCCATACCAGTGATGACAGCGCGTTTCATTCTACATTCCTATAAATAATAAAATCTTTAAGATTACTGCACGATAATACCCAAGTTAACCATCAAAAGTGGTCAGCTTTCCCATAAAAACGTACAATTTAGTCTACTCTACGACTAACTATAAGCCAAACAGTTCAAAAACCATGACGTCAATTACAAACGCAACCCTTGAATGGAATGAAGCAGGGATACCTGTTTCCGAACAATTTGGTGATGTGTACTTCTCTAACGTAAACGGTTTAGAAGAGACACGCTACGTATTTCTTAAGCAAAATAATCTACCCAATAGATGGCATTCATATGACCAACGCCGTTTTGTAGTGGCTGAAACAGGGTTTGGCACTGGCCTGAACTTCCTAGCAGTATGGCAGTGGTTTGAGAAATATCGAGCAGAATTTCCAAATGCACCACTAAAAGAGCTTCATTTTATTAGCTTCGAGAAGTTTCCCTTAGATATTACGGATTTAAAAAAAGCACATCAAGCTTGGCCTGAACTGGCACAATACGCAAAGCAGCTGCAAGAAGGCTATCCAATTAGTGTTCCTGAATGTCATCGAATTATATTAGCTGGTGGTGTTATAACCTTAGATCTCTGGTTTGGAGACATCAAAGAATGCATGCCTCTGGTGCCTACAAATGAGTCAGGTATTGTTGACGCTTGGTTTCTCGATGGCTTTGCGCCCAGTAAGAACCCTGAAATGTGGAACCAAAATCTATTTGAAGGTATGGCTAAGTTGGCTAAGCAAGACTGCACTTGTGCAACCTTTACCGCCGCGGGTTTTGTTCGAAGGGGGCTGACAGAAGCAGGGTTCACAATGAGAAAAGTCAAAGGCTTTGGAATCAAAAGGGAGATGATTGCTGGCACATTGGCACATAAAATACCATTTTCTAATATTCAACCTTGGTATGCCCGCCCCGAACAGCCACCCATAACCAACGTCGCCATCATAGGCGGTGGTATCGCCAGCGCTGCACTGGCAGCAAGCTTATGTCGAAGGGGGGTAAACGTGACTCTGTACTGCAAAGACTCGCAACCCGCTCTCAATGCGTCCGGAAATAAGCAAGGTGCACTCTATCCATTACTGAATAGCAACCATACTGGTGCCTCACGAGTTTATGCCCCTGCATTCTTGTTCGCCAGACAGTTTTTTGATCAAGCCGCAAAGCGGTTTAATTATGACCACGATTGGTGTGGCGTCACTCATCTTGCTTGGAATGACAAAGCAAATCAAAAACTCAACAACATACTGTTAGGTGGCCATGTTACAGACTTAGTTGCCCCTGTTTCTGCAGAAGAGATGGATCAGTTGGTCGGTTTATCAACTGAGTTAGCGGGTATTACCTACCCTATGGGTGGGTGGCTTTCTCCAAGTGAGCTCACTCAAAAGCTTATACAAGAACAGATTAATAGCGGTCGACTTACTCTCATTAACCATACTCAAATTAAGACATTGGAACAAAATCAAGATAACCACTGGACGCTGCATAGCGAAAAATCGAGATTTCAACATGATGTTGTCGTGGTGGCAAACGGCCATGAAGCTAGTCAATTTAACCAAACCTCAACGATACCCCAGTCCGCAGTGAAGGGACAAGTAAGCCACGTTCCCACAACCCCTACACTGAAACGGTTAAAAACGGTACTGTGTTATAACGGTTATATGACACCACACAATCCCAGCAATCAATATCATTGTATCGGAGCAAGTCACGACCGTGACAATATTGACCACAACTTTGATGTTCTTGCGCAGCAAGAAAACGCCTATAAATTGGTTAGAACGTTACCCGATAAAACGTGGGTGAAGGAGGTAAATATTGGCGATAATCTCGCAAAACAAGGTATTCGCAGTACGAGTCGAGATCATTTACCTTTTGTCGGCAATGTGTGTAATTTTGAGTCAGTAAAAAGTGAATATGCCAATCTACTCCAAGATAAAAATGTCGACCCGATAACAGACTACCGTAACCTCTATTGCTTCATGGCGTTAGGGGGGCGTGGGCTGTGCTCTGCTCCTTTAATGGCGGAGGTTTTGGCCTCTCAAATATGTAACGACCCCATACCATTGCCAGTTGATTGTTTAGAAGGTATCCACCCAGCGAGAATGTGGGTTCGTAAGCTATTGAAAGGACGGCCTGTAGGCCAATGAAAAAACGCCTCGAAAAATCAGCAGATCTTAGAGGCGTTCATTTAATTAATACTCGATACTAGTATCGAGTATTCGCATGTTCATACAACTCTTCATACTCTGTTGCGGTAAGTTGCCAAGAAAAATCTGTCGTCATTCCATTCACCATCATTCTTTCGAAGGCGGGTTTATCATTACGATAAATAGACGCAGCCCAACGCATTGTATCTCTCAATGCCGCAGGGTAAAGATCGTAAAACTTAAATCCAGTCGCATGTTCAAGATTGCCTGCTGAATAATTATGTACGGTATCTTCAAGACCGCCGGTTGATCTTACAATCGGCACGGTTCCGTACTTCATACTGTACATTTGATTAAGACCACATGGTTCATATCGTGATGGCATAACAAAAAAATCTGCGCCAGCTTCAACTAAATGGGCAAGCTTGTTGCTGTATCCAATATATACGCCGAATTTATGAGGATATCGTTTAGCATAATCGGTTAATGCCGACTCTTGCCAACTCTCACCAGAGCCAACAATGACAAACTGAACATCATCTTGCTCAAGCATCTCATGAATACATTCAATAAATACATCCAGCCCTTTCTGCGTAGCAAGCCTTGAAACCACACCATAAATAGCGACATCAGGTCTTACTTCTAAACCAAATTCTTTCTGTAGCTCCGCTTTACACAACGCTTTTCCTGACAAGTCATTGTGTGAATAATTATGAGGCAACAAGGTATCTGATTCTGGATCCCACTCTTGAATATCAATCCCATTAATGATGCCACGCAGCTTGCCTTTTACTGCTTTGTGCTGAAGCGCATTCTCCAAACTGAAGCCATACTCTGCTGTCAATATTTCTTCGGCATAGGTTGGGCTTACGGTGGTCACCATATCCGCTGACAATACACCCGCTTTTAGGAAGTTAAGTTGATCATAGAACTCTAAGCATTGGAAGTTAAAGTAATCCCAAGGAAGCCCTGTCAAAGGAAGATTAGACTTGTTGAATACACCTTGGTAACCGATATTGTGGATCGTCATAATGGACTTTGTTTCTGAGAAGTTATTGTAGGCGTTATACAGATCACTTTTCACATACACGTTACACAATGCGACGTGCCAATCATTACTGTGCAAAACGTCAACTTTGATATCTAACGCAAGGACAGCCTGCATAATGGCTCTAGAAAGAAAAATAAAGCGTTCTGCATTATCTACATACTCACTTCCACCCCAGTCATACAATTTAGGACGATCGTAAAACTTATCGTACTCAATAAAATAGAATGAGAGATTTTCACTGATTTTGTGTTGCCTTATTGACGCCCACTCTTCATTTCCTTCTCCAAATGGAACACCTAACATTTCATAAACGCGTTCTGTTTGTTCGCACCTTTCTCCCATGACTTGCGGATAATAGGGCATGATGACCGATACATTGTGTCCATTTTCTGCCATCGCATAAGGAAGCGAATACGACACGTCAGCTAACCCACCGGTTTTTGCATAAGGGGCAGCTTCACTTGTAGCCCAGACTATATTCATTATCTATTACCTCAAAGACTAAATATGCGTTGAGTAAAGTGGTTCAATTAGAACAACAAAGAGTTTGTAAACCCAAACACACTAATACACTCACCAAATAGTCTTTTGTAACATAAAGATTTTACCGACTCCACTGCGAGTCCGCCAAAATAGAAAAGAGTTATATTTACTTATGAAAACCTTGAATTTCGTTAGGTTTTTTGCCAACGATTATGCTTTTGTAAGCTGAGCCCATAGATCGGCCACTATCGTACGATCGGCTGGTGTTAGCTCTGAACGCGCATCCTCCAAACTTTGCTCCACCTTCTTTTTAAATGACTCTACGTCCTCGATACCTTCTGCTTCGCAGTCAGCGGCGGAAAGAGAGATGTGCCCTCTTAGATAACCTCCCGCAAACAGTTCATCATTCGATGCAATCTCTACCGATGTGTCAATCATTTCTAACCATTTTTCTTCATGTTCAATAATCATTGATATTCTCTATATTTCACTTTAGACATTATTTTACTTCAAACTGATGTATTTCTAATTCTGGAGTGTGGTAAAAATCACGTAATGCTTGCGAAAGCAATTTTACTCTATATGGAATCCCCTGCGCTAAAATGTCTTTTATTTGTTGTTGCACGGTATTCATAAATGCCAATCTATCCGGTTCCACATCACCTTGCAGATTGTCACAACTGACATTAAATGGGAACCCAGCACTAACTGCCAAAATCCACTCGTAGGCTTGTGGCCTCACCTCTACTTTTTCAAACTCAGCCTGTACATCTGCGGTCCGCCCATCGGGTTCATACCAATAACCGAAATCTTCAAGTAATCGACGCTCTGACCCCGCGACACACCAATGGGCAATTTCGTGTAGTGCAGAGGCATAAAACCCACGCGCAAAAACGATTCGATGGAATGGCACTTTTTTGTCTGCAGGCAGATAGATAGGTTCATCCCCACCAAGCTCAAGCTTGGTATTGAACTCTTGGTAAAAGGTTTGATTGAATAGAGTGACTAAGTCTTGATAATGATGCGGCATGATAATGATAATTCTGGCTATAAAAAGAGGCCACCCTAATGGGTGGCGACGTTAAGATTAAATCTTTGGCGTTTCTGTTGTCACACCAAAGTTTTGTCCGCGGTGGCGCAATAAATGATCCATTAAAACGATCGCCAACATGGCTTCTGCAATGGGTACTGCTCGAATGCCGACACACGGGTCATGACGACCTTTTGTGATAAGTTGTGTTGACTCACCCGTTCTCGTTATGGTTTCCCCCGGAACGGTAATACTAGACGTCGGTTTAAGCGCAATATTAGCAACGATATTTTGGCCAGTAGAAATGCCACCCAATATGCCACCAGCATGATTGGACTTGAACCCATTAGGCGTCAGAGGGTCTCTATGCTGACTTCCTTTTTGACGAACGACATCAAAGCCATCACCAATTTCAACACCTTTTACGGCATTAATACTCATTAGACAATGTGCAATATCTGCGTCTAGTCGATCAAAAATAGGTTCACCTAAACCAACAGGGACATTGGTTGCGACAACCTGAAGCTTTGCTCCAATCGAATCACCTTGCTTTTTAAGGTCACGTATCAGTTGGTCTAAATCGTCTACTTTATCTACATCTGGGCAGAAAAAAGCATTGTTTTCTATCTCGTCCCAGTCAACTTTATTTATTGACACATCACCCATTTGAGACAAATAAGCACGGACTTCTACACCAAATTCTTTTTGAAGGTATTTTTTTGCAATTGCACCCGCCGCCACTCGCATTGCAGTTTCACGAGCAGATGAACGGCCACCACCACGATAATCGCGAACCCCATATTTTTGATGGTAGGTATAATCAGCATGTCCAGGGCGAAATTTATC
The DNA here is from genome assembly GCF_042465995.1 of Vibrio frigidus. NCBI lineage: Bacteria > Pseudomonadati > Pseudomonadota > Gammaproteobacteria > Vibrionales > Vibrionaceae > Vibrio > Vibrio frigidus. The sequence continues at coordinate 289,603 of NZ_JBCDMC010000002.1, forward strand.
TTTTATTTCAGAGTAATCTTTTGAACGCTGATCGGTATTTTCTATCAAGAGTCCAATTGACGTCCCTGTGGTTTGACCTTCAAACACACCAGAAAGTATTTTCACTTCATCTGGTTCACGACGTGCCGTCGTGTACTTAGAGGTCCCAGGTCTACGGCGGTCCAAATCCTTTTGTAAATCAGCTTCGGTTATATCAAGTCCAGGAGGGCAACCATCAACAATACAGCCTAACGCTATACCGTGACTCTCTCCAAATGTGGTGACTCGAAAGTGCTGACCAATACTATTTCCTGCCATAATATCCTCACAATTCTTAACTCAATATTTTCGCTAATCTACCTATCTAGTTAGACTGATATTTGCTGTTGAGTACTTATTCATCATACTTTCATGTTCGCTTGATACGCAGTAGATGTAAACCCTTTAGACAGAAAAAACGCCAGTAGAGACCGGCGTTTTTATAATTGAATGGCGGTTTAGTCTTTATAGAGAGAAAATTCGTCTGCGCACGCTACCAGTTGTTCACGGGTTAACGTAAAGACACCGTGTCCACCATTTGCAAATTCAATCCAAGTGAAAGGAAGCTCAGGGTATTGCTCCATCATGTGAACCATTGAGTTGCCAACTTCACAAATCAAAACTCCATTTTCATTTAGATAATCGGGTGCATTGGCCAAAATTCTGCGTACCAATTTCAAACCATCCGTTCCTGCCGCTAAACCCAATTCAGGTTCATGAGTAAATTCATCCGGTAGACTATTCATGTCTTCCGCATCGACATAGGGTGGGTTAGACACGATCAAATCGTATTTATCTAAGTCAGGTAAGTCACGGAACAGGTCTGAACGAATAGGGAAAACTTGCTGCTCCATTCCGTGCTCTTGAATATTTTTCTCGGCAACCTCTAGCGCATCAGCAGAGATATCAATAGCATCGATTTCAGCATCAGGAAATGCATAACCGCAAGCAATCGCAATACAGCCACTGCCCGTACATAAATCCATAATTCTATGAGGCTGATCTAACAGCCACGGCTGGAATTCAGATTCAATCAATTCACCAATTGGGGAACGAGGAACAAGAACACGCTCATCAACATAAAACTCTAATCCACAAAAATACGCTTTGTTGGTTAAGTAAGCCGTTGGGGTGCGATCATTAATACGTTTAACTACACGATTAACAATACGACTACGTTCCGTTGAAGTGAGTCTGGAATTTAGAATATGTGGTGGCACATCGATAGGAAGATAAAGCGTTGGTAGGATTAGTTGAATCGCTTCATCCCATGAGTTATCGGTACCGTGACCATAAAAAATCCCGGCAGCATTAAAGCGGCTTACTGTCCAACGAAGCATGTCTTGAAGGGTGTACAGCTCTGATACCACTTCTTCCACAAAAATCTTATCCAAAATTACCTCCAAATTATCCCCTTTTAAATTAGTGTCACACACAAATAACATTGTATTTGTTCTTTGGGGTCTCAGCGGCCAATTATATCCGTGCCGTAACGTAAAGCTACCCTAATCTTTCACAGAGAAATAATGCATTGTTTTTTATAAGGCGATAGCACTAAAAATAATTGAAGATGAAACCAGTAAATCCGTTATGTGAATGCATCGTTTAACGCTACAATACCGCTATTGCCTCACATTCAGCTATTGACCATCAATCCAAATATTATGAGTAACAAAGACGAAAGCGTTAACGATGACTTCTCCCTATTTCAGAATGAGGTAAAGGGCATCAAGAAGTTGACACAAGATACCGTACTTCAAAAACCAAACAGAGAAACAAAACAGAAAGAGTCCAAGCGCTCTTTTAGAGACGCCAAAGACAACGAGTTTTTCTTTTCTGATGAATTTGTCCCACACTTGGAAGACGACGGGCCAACGCGCTATGCGCGCAGTGATGTTTCAAAATATGAAGTAAAACGGTTGCGTCGCGGAGTCTATGTGCCTGATGTCTATTTAGATATGCATGGCATGACGCAACAAGAAGCCAAAGCTGAGCTCGGTGCAATGATAGCGTATTGCATTAAAGAGAGCGTACACTGCGCTTGCGTGATGCACGGCATCGGCAAGCACATCCTTAAGCAGAAAGCCCCCATTTGGTTGGCACAACATCCTGATGTAATGGCATTCCATCAAGCACCTCTAGAGTTTGGTGGCAATGGTGCCCTACTAATTCTTCTCAGCGTTCCTGAAAGGTAACCTGACCTTAGTTTAACTTTTTCTTAATTAACGAGGCTTTAATCGACCCGTCTTTCTTAAGGGTGAATATGCCAGAGCAGTTCACCCTTTTGATTCTGAGGGTCAAAATCCACACAAACTAAGCCTGATGTTGGAAACATTGGCGGAGCCAAGTCTGTAACAAATTCTGCGGTTAAGTACCCCACCAATGGAAGATGAGACACCATTAATATGGACTCTAATTTATTGACCTGTGCTACCGCAGCAACATATGACGACGCTTCTTCAGAATCACCATAGGGTGTAATTTCCTCATACGTTTGAATCTCTTTTGCAGAAAATAATGATGCGATTGTTTCCCAAGTTTGCTGCGCTCTTATGTAAGGGCTAACCAACACCAAATCAAAGTCCTCAAACCCTTGTTTTTTACATGCCATCGCCACAGCGGTAGATTGAGAACGGCCATGCTTTGTTAGCTCTCGTTCTGCATCACTTGCAGCATAGTGTGCCGCTTCACCATGGCGCATTATGAATACTTTCATTTTCTGGTCCTTTATTGCAGTTTCGTCTAGGCTCAAGAGTGTTGTTATTTAAACGTAATGGTTAATTTTCTTGAATAGGATGATTAACGCAAACCCAAATCAGAACAACAGTCTACTGTTTAGCAAAGCAAATTATTATAAATATATCAATTACCTTGCACAAAAAGTCTGGCATTATAGTTGAAGCAAATCAAAATTAAGTGAGAAGTGTGAAAAAAAACCGTTTTTCATGCTTCTCTTCTAGAATAGCTTGCAACATTGCAAATAAACAACAAATTGTAAGTGCGACGTTTGCACCTATTCATATCCACACCATAATTAACCTACACGCTCTACTTGGAGACCGCTTGTGCATTTAAGCCCAAATGACAGCAATAAATACCGCTATGTGACATTAGATAATGGGTTACGCGCACTTCTCATTGAAGATCTTTCTGCAACAAAAGCGGCAGCAGCACTCGCGGTCAATGTGGGCCATTATGATGATCCTAGCGAACGTGAAGGTCTTGCTCATTACCTAGAGCACATGTTGTTTCTCGGCACTGAACCATTTCCGAAGACTGGTGGATTTCAAAGTTTTATAAGCCAACATGGTGGAAGCAACAACGCTTGGACTGGCACAGAACACACCTGTTTCTTCTTTGATATCTCCCCGGCGTTAATGGAAAAGGCATTAAATCGTTTTAGCCAATTTTTTATCGCCCCTTTATTCAACCCCGAAGCTTTGGGCAAAGAACTGCAAGCGGTTGATTCTGAATATCAGATGAAACTTAAAGATGACATGCGTCGTCTATATCAGGTTCACAAAGAAGTCATCAACCCAGCGCATCCGTTCGCCAAATTTTCTGTTGGTAATACTGAAACGCTCGGTGATAGAGATGGTCAGTCAATTCGTGACGAGATTGTCGCATTTTATGAACAACAGTATTCAGCGGATCTTATGACGTTGACCATTGTTGCGCCTTCAGAACTCGACGTAATCGAAACGTGGATTAAAGAAAAATTTTCCCCCATCAAAAATAAGAACCTCGCCATAAAATCTTTACCACAAGAGATAGTTCGAGAACAAGACAAGGGTATCTTTGTCAAAGTTAAACCGATAAAAGAATCCAAAAAACTCATCCTGTCCTTCAACTTTCCAAGTATGTCAGAGCACTACAGCACCAAACCCCTTTCTTACTTTGCACACCTCTTAGGGTTTGAAGGTGAAGGCAGTTTAATGCTCTTTCTAAAAGAGAAGAAATGGATCACCTCGTTGGCCGCAGGAGGAGGGGTTAGCGGAAGTAATTTCAGAGAATTTACTGTCAGTGTTAACCTAACAGGTCGAGGCTTAAGACACTACGATGAGATAATCCAAACCATATTCGAATTTATCGCGCTTATTAAGCAAGATGGCATTGCGAAATGGCGCTTTGATGAAAAACAGGCGGTACTCGAATCCGCATTTCGATACCAAGAGAAAACGCGCCCACTCGATATGGTCAGCCATTTAGTCATGAATCTTCAGCATTACCCAGAGGAAGATGTCATCTATGGCGACTATAAGATGTCACATTATGACGAATCACTACTCACGACCTTGCTAGACTGTTTAACACCCTATAATTTGCGCGTTACCTTGATAGCCAAAGGAGACGATTTCGACCGAGAAGCAAAATGGTATTTTACACCTTACTCGGTAACCAAATTATCACAACAACAACTCAATAGTTGGACTCAACCAAGCTTAAACTCAGAACTAAATTTGCCAGAGATCAATCCGTTTATTTGCTATGACTTAGATCCCCAAAAGCTTGAGAATAAGACAAAAGAGCCCGCACTCATTGATGCACAACCTGGTTTTAGGTTGTGGCACTTACAAGAAACTGAATTTAGGGTACCTAAAGGCGTTATCTACATTGCTATCGATAGCCCACACGCCGTGTCCACCTCAAGAAAGATCGTCAAAATGCGTTTATGTGTAGAGATGTTTTTAGATTCGTTAGCGAAACGAACCTATCCTGCTGAGATAGCAGGCATGGGCTACAACATTTACGCGCATCAGGGTGGCGTCACACTTTCCATTTCAGGATTCAGTCAAAAACAGCCTGAATTACTCAAGATGATTCTGGGTCAATTTGGCAAACGTGATTTCAAATCTGATCGTTTCAAATTGATCAAAAAACAGATGTTACGCAACTGGCGTAATGCGGCCAAAGACCGTCCTATCTCTCAGCTATTCAACGCGATGACAGGAATATTACAACCCAACAATCCACCTTATTTGGCATTAATTGAGGCATTGGAAAGCATTGAAGTTGATGAACTGTCCAATTTTGTAGAGGCACTGCTTGCGGAACTGCATATCGAAATGTTCGTTTATGGGGACTGGAAACGAGATCAAGCGATTACAGTAGCCGAGACCGTAAAATCGGCCATGCACATGCAGAATCAACAATATGAAGAGTCCCTTCGACCTCTTATTATGCTTGGTGAAAGCTCTGGTACATTCCACCGAAGTGTTTCTTGCGATCAAGAAGACTCCGCTATCGTTGTCTACTATCAGTCTCAAGATATTTCGCCAAAAAACATTGCCATATATACCTTGGCTAACCATTTAATGTCTGCTGCATTTTTTAATGACATTAGAACCAAACAGCAGATGGGTTACATGGTTGGTACGGGAAACATGCCCCTTAACCGCCACCCCGGTTTAGTGTTATATGTTCAGTCACCGAAGTTCTCGCCGAAAGATCTACTTTCCGCTATTGATGATTTCCTAAATGCTTTTTACATGGTTCTACTTGAGTTAAATGAATATCAATGGCAGAGCAGTAAGAAAGGACTTTGGAATCAAATTTCAACGCCAGATAACAACCTCAGAAGCCGAGCACAACGATTTTGGGTTGCCATAGGCAATAAAGACTTAACCTTTGACCAACGAGACAAGGTCCTAGATGAACTTAAAGATGTGTCCAGAGTCGACATGATTCGGTTTGTGATTAACATATTAAAACCCAGAACCTCAACACGACTCATATTGCACTCGAAAGGCAATAAACACCAAGAAGCCAACTCTCTGAGTATTGGTCATGAAATTGACAGTATTGATGAATTTCAGTTAAGAACGAAAGATCTGGACCTAGGGTAAATACACGCCTATCAAAAACTAAAAAAGCGGTGCAAAATCTACATTCATTCGATTTTGCACCGCTTTTATCAGGGAAACGCGTTAATTAGTAAAAACTTTCGCCGCTACCCGCACGGTTAACCAGTCCATCACAAGGTGCAAATCGGTCACCATATTTCTGAGCAAAATCATTCATCTTCTTAACCAATTCTTTAATCCCAAATTGGTCCATATAGCGGAATGGTCCACCCAAAAATGGAGAAAAACCGATACCAAAAATAGCACCGATATCGCCATCTCTGGCGCTACGAATTATCCCGTCATCCAAACAACGTACTGCCTCATTTAACATAGGCAACACGCAGCGTAGTGCAATGTCTGCTTCTGCCATTTTGGCTTCAGGCGTCACTTTAAGCAGCTTATATACCGACTTGTCGACCTCTTTCTTTTTGCCTTTGTAGGTATAAAAACCTTTACCGCTTTTACGACCTTTTCGATTGTCATTCAAAAGAGTATCAAACACATCCGGACCTTGGAATCGTGCCCCTAATTCACCCACCAAGATAGGCATTATCTTCGCACCGACATCGACACCAACCTCGTCTAATAAGGTAATCGGGCCTACTGGCAAGCCAAAATCGAGCAGCGCATTATCTAAAGACTCTATCGGCTCACCACTCATTAATACATGCGCAGCTTCATTCATATACGGAGCCAAAATTCTATTCACATAAAATCCGGCTCTGTCTTTTACTACAATCGGCGTTTTGCCTTGTTTACGAGCAAAATCAACGACTGTTGCAATGGTTTCATCTGATGTTGTTTCGTGAGGAATGACCTCAACTAGAGGCATTTTATCTGCCGGGCTAAAATAGTGAAGTCCAACCACATTTTCTGGTCGTTTCGCTTTCTCTGCTATTTTATGTATCGGTAGAGAAGAGGTATTCGTTGCAAAAATGGTATCAGGTTTCGCGTTCTCTTCTATATCACTGACCATCTGTTGCTTTAGATTTAGATCTTCAAAAACAGCTTCTATTACCATATCGGCCTGATTAAAGGTCAAAAAGTCCGTTCCACCTGAAAGCTGTAACATCTTAGCTTGCAGTTGTGCATTGGATAAGATGCGGCGTTTACGCTGTTTTGAAAATAGTTTGAAGTTGTAATTCAACGCGTGAAGCACACCATCATTAGACACATCTTTAATGCGAACAGGAACCTTAGCTTTCGCAACGCTAACATGGCTTATACCCGCGCCCATCAGTCCCCCACCTAACACGCCAACCTTGGCAACTTTGCGGGGAGTGGCATCAGAGCCATTGTCTTTTTTCATTTCTGTCGTAGCGAAGAAAATAGAACGAAGCGCTTTAGATTCGCTCGTCATGACAAGCTTAGCAAATTCCTGAGCTTCAAATTCTAAGCCCTTTTTCAATCCCTTCTCTAACCCATACTTAATCACATTAAGAATGGCATCGGCAGCTGGATAGTTTCCACGTGTCTTTTGCTTCGCTTTCTTAGCGGCTTGGTCAAAAATGACCATTCGTCCCAAGCTATTTCTGGATATTAGCTTTTCTTTTCCTGCTGTTTTTATTTTACGTTTATTTTTTTGAGCGTATGTTTTTGCGACATCGAATAAAATAGCGTTAGGGACACTTGCATCTACCATCCCAAGTTTCAGCGCTTTTTTCGCCCTAACCTGCTTACCTGTTAAGATAATATCTAAAGACGGAAGCAAGCCAATCAATCGAGGTAAACGTTGTGTGCCACCTGAGCCTGGTAGTAGTCCAAGTTGAACTTCTGGTAGTCCGAGACGCGTTTTGTCGTCATCGGAACACACGCGATAATCACACGCTAAAGATAGCTCTAAACCACCACCTAAACAAACACCATGAATAGCTGAAACCACCGGAAATTTAAGTGCTGACAGTCGATTGAATACCGCTTGCCCTTTCTGCGCAAGCGCTTGTGCTTCACTTTCTGACTGGCACGCGTCTAACATCTTAACGTCAGCACCAGCGATAAAACTATCTGGCTTACCTGAACAAATGACTACGCCTTGGATACCTTCGACGTTGGCTTCAAAATCGGTCAGTAGAAACTCAATATCTTCTATGAGGTCCGATTTGAGCACGTTCATGGTCTCGTCGGCAACATCGATGGTCAGCCACGCGATCTTGTCATCATCGATCGTCAACTGAAAGGATTTATTCTCGCTCATTATTCAACCTCCAAAATCATCGCAGCGCCAAGACCGCCAGCGGCACATGCTGTATTAAGGCCGAATCCACCGCCTCTTCTTTTTAGCTCTCGCAATGTTTGCACCATCATTCTTGCGCCCGTCGCGGCAAAAGGATGTCCATAGGCAATCGAGCTGCCGAGGACATTGAACTTGTCCATGTCTATCTCACCGATCGCCTTTGAACGACCCAGCTTATCCTGTGCAAATTTATCACTCGAGAACATTTTCACGTTCGCTAATGTTTGAGCTGCAAACGCTTCATGCATTTCAATAACATCAATATCACCCAAGGTGAGTCCCGCTTTGTCTAAAGCCATCGGTGTGGCGTAAGAAGGCCCCATGAGCATATCGTACTCAACCTGAATCGCAGAAAAGGCATAGGAGCGAATGTAGCCCATAATCTCCAAGCCAAGCTCTTTTGCGCGCCCTTCTCGCATCAGCATTACTGCTGCCCCACCATCGGTTAATGGAGTACTGTTTGCAGCAGTTACGGTACCAAACTTGCGGTCAAATGCAGGGCGTAATTTGGCGTAACCTTCGAGGGTTGAGTCGTGACGGATGTTATTATCCTGATCGATCCATTTTTTATATGGTTCAGGAAATACCGTCATCACCTCGTCACGAATTTTGCCATCTTTCCAAGCCTGAGATGCTAATGAATGAGAACGATGGGCCAGTGCATCTTGGTCTGCACGAGATATGCCATAGGTCTTCGCCATCTGCTCCGCGGTTTGACCCATCGATATTCCGGTCGAATATTCCGCAACAGCCGGAGGTACAGGGGCAAGATCTCGAAGGGAAAGTTGACGAGCAATATTAATTTTCTGGCTAAACGTTCTTGCTTTACTAAGCGCAAGTAAACTCGCGGCGAGCTTTTTGGACACGCCAATAGGTAATACGGATGAAGAATCAGCTCCACCAGCGATACCAATATCAATACTGCCTGCCATGATACTTTCGGCCACGTTCACAGACGCCTGAAAACTGGTAGCACACGCTCTTGTTACACTGTAAGCATCCGTAGCAACATTCATCCCAGTACCCAAGACAATTTCTCGAGCAATATTAGGGGCGGTAGGCATTTGTACTACCTGTCCGTAAACAACTTGCTCTATCAACTTTGGGTCGATTTCGGTACGTGCGAGCATTTCGCTTACTACTATCTTGCCCAAATCGACGGCTGGCACTTTTGCAAATTCTGTACTTTGTCGAGCGAAAGGGGTTCGAAGTCCCGCGACTATCGCGATTCTTTCGCCTGAACGCGTTTTGACATCTTGTCGGCTCATTATTTCTCCTTCACCATGAGGTCTGACCTGAGTGCATTGTAACGAAAATGTTAAATAATTCAAACAACTGTTTAAATAAACGTGAAGCGTATTAACAAATAGCCATTGAGCGGTGAACAAAGAAATCAGCTGAATGGGGAACAAACAAGAGAACCAACCAGTTATTTGTTACTACTAAAGCGTTTCAAAGGCGGATAGAATGATGGGTGTAAAAGAAAAGTTTTAGATTTAGATAAATATTTAATCGGATGCGATTAAGCTTTAATCTAGAATAGCAGGTAAAAAAAAACCACACGATATGGTGTGGTTGGAATGTTCATATAAAAAACAATTAACTTACGCCAATTGAAATAATCAGTTTCCTGATTAGGAGAAAGTAAAGTCAGCCTTCAAAAGGAAGTGTTATCTTGCTCAACACACTAACCACAAGGGTTAGCTAGATAACAGACGCTACTATAACTCGTTATGAAGGCGAGGTTTTGAAGTAGATCAATTTATTGTTAATTAAGACAACAGCCCAGTGCTGCAAAATAAAAAACAACAAAGATCGTTAAAGCGACGTAAACATAAACCAGTCTATATCTCATTTTTTAGCGATTTGTCATATAGAAAATTACAAACGACAGAGAGCAAACCGGAGGCTCGTGTGTCGATATCTACTATTTTTGGAAAGAAAAAGCCAACTTCCACGGTCAACTTGGATATGGATAAACAAAGAAAATACGAAGCACTTGTGCGCGCTTATCATAAAGACCTATTCCGCTACGCTTATTGGCTATGCAAGGATAGGACGATAGCAGAAGATCTCGTTCAAGAAACGTGCTTACGAGCATGGAAATCCTTGGATAGTCTACTCGATGAAAAAGCAGCAAAATCTTGGCTGATCACCATTCTTCGGCGAGAAAATGCAAGACGCTTCGAGCGTAAAAGATTGGAGCTGGTTGATATAGATGATTACGGCCATGAAGCAAAGGTCAGTGATGATCATCATCATCAGCAAGAATGGATACAGGCGCAGATAATGAAACTCGACGCAGAGTATCGAGAACCTCTTTTTCTGCAGGTTGTTGGTGGGTTCAGTGGTGAAGAGATAGGTAATATACTTGATCTTAATAAGAACACCGTTATGACTCGGCTCTTTAGAGCCAGAAACCAACTTAAAGACATGATTGACGAATCAGACAATAAAGTCACAAATATAAGGGGGGCTGAATAATGGATGATTTAGAATTTCGTCGAATGCTACTTTCAGAGCCCAAGCTCCGTAATAAAGAAATAAATGAAGCCATACAAAACTCAGAGGCAAATCAATTATTTGCTGATGACATATTGAGCTTCGACAACAAAATAGAACAAGCCATGAAAGTGGATGTGCCTGATGATCTTGCTGACCGCATCTTGTTTAATCACAGTACACGTTCTGAAAAGAAGAGTTTCACTAAACAGATGTTAGCGATGGCCGCTTCCGCTGCTTTTGCCGCTGGGTTGATTATCGGCCAAGTAAATTGGACTCCGCTGCTCATCGGTTCAGCCCATGCCAGTTTGGCAGATACGGCCGTAGAACATGTTATTCATGAATCACCATTTGTAAATAACCTAGATGAAAGGGTAAATTCGACGCAGATAAACGCAAAATTGCGACCGTTTGCCTATCAATTTACAGAAACATTCCCCTATCACGTTTATTATCTAAATCATTGTGGTTTTGGAAACTCAAATGCATTACATATGGTTTTTCAAGGCGAACAAGGGCGAATAACACTGTTTGTCACCAACATTGGTACAGACCAAGCTATTGATTTTAATAAAGATGGCATGTCTGGTGTCGTCGTTCCAATTGAAGGTTCAAGTGTCATCCTTGTTGGCGAGGAAGGTGAAGACATTCAGAAAATCGCTGCAAACCTGACCTCTATCATCAAACCTACACTTTAGTCTAATAAAAGCCCTCAGCAATGAGGGCCTCTACACTCGCCAATTAACAATGCATTAACATAACATTAACTTTCAAACAAGCGTTTAGAGTACAAACTCTAAAATATAGAGTTTTGCTACCATTTCACGTTAGTTACCCGCCATTTTTAGTATTTTCCCGTCAAATTAGCCAATGGTCGGATTTCTACTCTATATAATAACCTCTATTATCAGCCAACAAACTGAGCAATTGCTCTCATTAAAAACCGAAACAGAGTCTCCACTCTGGCATAACGCCCATTTTAAGAGGCGATTTTTTACAAAAGGAATTACTAATGAATAAAACGCGTCTGTTTAAAAAAACGATAATCGCAGCAACGATAGCGCTTGCTTCTCAACAAGCAGTAGCTGCCGGTTTTCAATTAAATGCACAATCCGCTACTGGCCTAGGCCGAGCGTTTGCCGGTGATGCTGTTATTGCAGATAACGCTTCTTCAATGGCTCGTAACCCCGCAACCATGGCACTTTTTGATGAAACTGCTTTTTCACTTGGGTTTGTCTCTATTACTTCTATGATTGAAGTGAAAGATGCAACGTATACCAGCGCAGTTTCTGGCACTTCAAGTGCAAATTATGATGATGCGGGCGGTACGTCTCTTGTTCCAAACATCCACCTTATTGTTCCAGTAAACGACAAGTTTGCCTGGGGTATTAATGCTTATACCAATTTTGGTACTAAAACCGAATTCGACGACAGTTATGTCGCTTCAGAGTACGGTGGCACAACAGACGTCAAAAGTTTTAACCTTGGACTAGCTGGTTCTTATCGCTTAGATGATAACTGGAGCTTTGGCGCCGGATTAGACTTAATCTATGGTAAAGGCACACTTAAACGAGACATAACGTTACCTAATAATGTGGTTTCACCTACTGGTGTAGAAACGTACACAGCATTAGACGCGGATGCAGATGGTTGGGCTGTAGGCTTTAATTTAGGCACGGTTTATGAACTAGATGAAAACAATAGATTTGGACTAGCTTACCACTATAGTCCAGAGCTAGAGGCTAAAGGTGACATCACTGGTGTAGGTGTTGATCCAAACACCGGAAACGTTGTCACGGCAACAAATAAGAATGATACACTTTATATGCCACTGCCTGACATATTGGAGTTCTCCGGGTTTCACAAAATCAAGGATACAAAATTCGCTGTTCACTACAGTGTTCAATGGATAGGTTGGAGCTCTTTCGACGTATTGAAAGCCGAAAAATCTGGCGAAATAAATAACTACGAATGGCAAAATGGAATGCACTACTCTATTGGTGGTACATATTATTTGAACCAAGATTGGACTCTACGCGGTGGCTATATGTACGATACTAGTGCACAGGATGAGGTTACCTCAATTTCTGTACCAGATTCCGATCGAAATTGGTTTTCCGGTGGCTTTACATACCACTTAGATCAGAAATCTAACATTGACTTTGGTTTCACTTATTTGGTTGGTGCTGATGTAGACGTTTCCGAAACGACAGAAGTAGCTGGAACGACTATTTCTTCGGTAAAAGCCACCACACACGCGGATGCTATCTTAGTTGGTTTACAATACAGCCGCACTTTCTAAACGCTGTATAAATACTTAGACTTAACCTGTCAAAAAGGGTCGGATTTTCCGACCCTTTTTCTATTTCTACTATTAATCACTCAGGCAATCCAATACACACTCATATCGCTATAAGCCCCTTTCACACCACACTTGTACGCTGAAAAACGCAATGGTCAGACCACAATACCAAGATAATTCTCTCTATTTATCCAAATAATAGAGTATTAATTCAAATTGTAACAATTTTGCAATTTTTATTATTAAAGTAAATACTCTATTCGTAAAATGCCTCACTGTAGACATATCGGTTTAACTAATTCAGCGAATAAATTAATGAAAACAAATAAAAACCTTCTCTCCATCGCTATTCTGAGTAGCATAGCAACATACAGCAGCAGCACGCTAGCCGCCGGCTTTCAGTTAGCGGAGTATTCCGCAACAGGACTTGGTCGAGCGTATGCCGGCGAGGCAGCAATAGCCGACAATGCCGGTTCTCAGTGGCGCAACCCTGCCTTACTGACTTATCTTGAAGGCACACAGGTTTCTGGTGGCGCTATTTACGCCAACCCTAACATTGATGTAACGGGCAATGTTTCCTCATATGGAAGCAATTATGAGGTCAATACCAAAGACTATGCGGATGACGCCATTATTCCTAACTTTTATCTTTCGCATAAATTAAATGAAAAAGTCGGTTTAGGTTTTGCTCTTGGTACAAACTACGGCATGAGTACCGATCTAGGTAATGATTATGCGGCCAGCCATTATGGCGACAGTGCCGAAGTAATGACTCAAGAGGCGAACCTAAACATTGGTTATGAGTTAACCGGAGCGTTGAGTATTGGTGGTGGTATACGATATGTGATGGCAGAAGGCCATTTTGGTGCGACATCTCCTGCACACGGAGCAGCCTACCCAAATCAAACATTAAAGTATATGGAAGGTGATACCACTGAGTGGGCTTGGCAGCTTGGTGCAGCATGGCAAATTAATGACCACCATCGCGTCGGATTTGCTTACAAATCTGAAGTCGAACTCAACCTTGAAGGCACAGTGAAAGGCGTTGGTTTTGGTTTGGTTCCCGGCACTACCGCTCCTGGTTCGTTAGCATTGACACTTCCAGCGACGGCTGAATTAGCCAGTATGTATCAGCTTTCAGAACAGACGACAATAACCGCAAGTATCAACTGGACTGACTGGAGCAGCTTTGAAAAGCTAGAGGCGGATCTTGGCGCAGCAGGTACATCAAACGTAAAAGATGAAAATTGGGAAGACAACTACCGTTTCGCAGTTGGCGCAGAATATCAGATAGATTCTGAATGGTTAGTCAGAACAGGTATTGCTTATGATACGTCTGCGGTAAGTGATAAAAACCGTTCTGCAACTATCCCAGAAACCGATCGTACGTGGCTTAGCATAGGGGCTGGTTACACGTGGTCACCGCAGTTATCTTTTGATGCTGGGTTTACCTATATTATTGCAAAAGATGCCACCATTAGTGAACCACGGGGCTCTTACACCGGCGATAGAGAAGCTGAAGCAATTGGAGGGAAGTTCGAAGGCGAAACGTCTGGCAACGTTTGGTTGCTCGGTGTTCAGGCTAACTACCGCTTCTAATTACAGTAATTATTGCTGACAAAAAAATGCCCCGTTTTAACGGGGCATTTTTATTTAGAACTCTTCATCCAGATAGTCATCAAGGTAGTCTTCTTCTTGCTCATTGATCTCTTCCGGTTCAACTTGCGCTTTATAGTCACGACGCTGTAGATAGATATCTCGTGTAAACGCGTATGGATCTGGTGATGCTTCCAACATCGGTTCTTGCGAAACCAACGCCGCTCGGCTCTCTAACCCTTCCAGTGCCCATTTGCCCAAAGATCCCCAGATGTTTAAATAGGAAAGCGGTGAGTACATACCATCAACTAAATCGGTTACCTCACGGGTCGTCACTGGACCGTACGCTGGAACCATGAAATAGGGACCGTTACCAACGCCATAATGGCCGAGGGCGTCACTAAATGCTCTATCGTCTTCAACAATACCTGCCGCGCCTGCAATATCGAATAACCCTAAGATACCGAATGTGGAGTTGATCCAAAATCGGTTAAAATGATTCACCGCTTCTTCACCATTACCCATAATAAGGTCATTGATCATGCTTGAAGGCTCGTCGAGGTTAGACAAAAAGTTAGCGATACCTTTGCGCAAAGGCGTTGGCGTGTAACCGACGTATGCGAGCGCGACTGGCCGAAATAAATACGGATCAACGAAATCATAGTTAAATGACCACATAGCCCGGTTAAAGCCTTCTAAGGGGTCATTAGGGTGAGATTCGCTGCCTAACACTTGCTGATTAATTTCTGCGTCTTGTGCGGTTTGTTCGGGAGTAGAAGAACAACCAACAGCCAATAAGGTGATTAAAATAACCAACACACCTTTCAAGCGTGTTACTAACATAATGAAATACTTATCCTTAAGTTTAAAAAAAAGAGGTTGACCAACGTCAACCCCCAACTAATTAACGAAGGACATATTAATACTGTTTATCAATCATTATTGCAACCTGATCACCCATTTTCACAACTTGGCTCTCACCATACCAGTCACCTTCTTTGGTACTGACATTACCATCAGTATCAATTCGCGCTTTGACAAGTAAACTGTCTAGTTGAGTGATACTTTGCCCCTGCATCATTACATTCGCATCATCAAGTACGACGGTTCGTGGAAAGGCACCAATAGGGTAACGTGCTGCGGCAACGGGCACTGGTGACCCATTTCCATCATGAATCGATACAATCAGCAATCCCTGTTCAGGTAACTGTATATCCTGACCCACCGTAATAGTAATCGGAACACTGCTTGTAGTGACGGCTTTACCTAACATTTTTTCCGCATTTTCAATACTTCTATCAAGCATTGAATAGCGGTTGTCGTCAGGGCCAATGAGTTTCTGCATGGTACGCCAGAATCGAATCGATTCTTCGTATTCTCCTCTTTGATAAGCGTTAAACGCCAACAATGAATAAACACGTAGATCAACATAATCATCCTGTAGTAAACCAATCAGAATTGAGCGCGCAAGTTGTTGCTGCCTTTCATCTTCTGACATCATTAGTGATTGCGCGTAACCTAATCTCACATCCGGATCATCTGCGTCGAGCTTGTGCGCTTTTTTCATCGCCCCTGTCGCCGTATCCGCGTCTCTATCTGCCATCGCTATCCGGCCCAACAACAGCCAACCTTGAGCATCATCTGGTTGATAATGTAATCTTGTACGCAAGGCAAGTTTGAGATCTTTCAGCTCGTCTTCAGTTAGCGACTCTTGCTCAGGTGACATAAGTTTTTGTGTCAAAGCGGGCAATTGGTCGTTAATGCTTTGCCAATGCGACACTTTATCTAAACTGCCAAAAATTGAGTAGACCGCATAAGAAATAACGACCAAAACCAAGGCTGATGGAATAAACACGGCCATTGGAGAGATAGAGAATGACTTTGCTTTGTTCTCGTCAGCCGGGATGTCTTCTAGCAGCAGTTGCTTCAAATCGACAATCAAATCTTCTTGATCGGTGACCACACCCGCTTCTGCTTCGACTTCAAGTTCTTCTAATCGATCTTTGTAGAAAGCTTTGTTAAGTTCATCTCGACGCGCTTCATCATCAAATCGTTGTTTTCTAAAAAGCGGCAGTGCAATAAAAACAATACCCGCCAAGGTCAAAACGACGGTAGATAACCAAAAAATTGCCATTATTGTTTATCTCCTTTTTCTTCTAATATTGCTTTTAAGCGGGCTTCTTTTTCTGCATCCCATTCTTTTGGTTGGTTCACTTTCTGCGCTTTTTTCTTGCTATTAAATACAATGATACTGAACCCAAGTAGAACAACAAATAAAGGCCCAAGCCAAAGAACAGATGTCGCGATGGTGAACGGTGGTTTGTAGGTTACAAAATTACCATAACGCGCAATCATGTAGTCGACAATTTCGTCCTTAGATTTGCCAGCTTTTGTCATCTCATACACTTTTACTCTAAGGTCTTTTGCAAGCTCGGCGTTTGAATCACTAATGGTATTATTCTGACATTTAGGGCAGCGTAGCGTGTGGCTTAATTCTTTAAACTGCTCTTCTTGCTGCTCATTATCAAACTCGAAGACATCAATCGCCGCATATGCGGTGAATGACATTAATAAAGCGCTAAATAAAATCACAAATAATTTTTTCATTATTTAGCTTCCTCAATCATCTGCATGTACATCGGTTCTAGTACTTCTGCCCAGTTCCCTAAGGTAACATTACCGACGTGGCGATAACGAATAATGCCTTTTGCGTCGATTAGGTAGGTCTCTGGTGCGCCGTAAACGCCGAGATCCAGCCCTAGCATTCCGTCACCGTCAAACAGGCTGATAAGATAAGGGTTACCTAAATCATTTAGCCAACCCGTCGCTTTAGCACGGTCATCTTTATAGTTTAAACCAATGATTTTTACACCCTTGGCCGCGAGCTCATTTAGCGTTTGATGCTCCGCGTAACAGGTAGGACACCATGTGGCCCAAACGTTCAGCAGTAGGGGTTCACCTCTAAAGATCGCCTGATCGTGCAACTTGCCGGGCTCGGCCAAGTCTTCCAAACGGAACTCAGGTACGGGTTTACCAACCAGTACTGATTCTAGCTTTGTCGGGTCTTCACCTTCAGCATTACGAGACAGTTGCACCACGAAAACAGCCACAAGTACAAGAAACATAGCGAATGGTATAAACAGAATTTTCTTATTCATATTTTAGGCCTTCACTTCCTTAGACTTGCTTCTGAAACGATAGCGTTTATCACTCATTGCAAGAAGCCCACCTAACGCCATAAAGATGCTCCCCGCCCAGATCCAACGTATAAACGGTTTGTAATACAATCTAACCGCCCATGAACCATCGTCACCGAGTTGCTCGCCCATTGCGATATAAAGGTCGCGCGTAACACCAACATCCAACGCCGCTTCCGTCATCATCGATCCAGACGTAGTGTAGAAACGTTTTTCCGCATGTAGCGTATTGACGTACTTACCATCTTCTGTAATTTCGAAATCGGCTACATAACCATCATAGTTAGGGCCGTTTTTGTCTCTTAGGCCTTTGAAGTAAAAGTTATAGCCTTCAATTTCAAAGTTTTCACCTGGTGCTAAACGCACATCACGTTCAACACTATAGTTCTGCGTCATCGCGATGCCAATAACCGTAACGGCAAGACCTACATGTCCAAGGACCATAGACCAGTGGGTTCTTTGAAGCTTACGGATACCCACCAAAAAGCGATGTCTATGGGTTGCACGTTGATGAATTTCATAACAGTGCATTGTGATTATCCAAAGCGCCATTACCCAGCCTAGATAGGCCATACCAGTAAACTTGTCACCAAGAATTGATACAAACAGTCCAGCAAACACGAATGAAATAAGGCCACCGAACAACATCGGTTTTATCAACGAGGAGATATCATCTCGTTTCCAGCGAATCAGTGGACCGACGCCAATTAGGAAAGAAAATGGAATCATCAACCAAGTAAATAACATATTGAAAAAAGGTGCGCCTATGGAAACCGAACCTAAACCAATCTGCTTATGAACAAGTGGTAGCAAAGTGCCCACTAATACGACAACCAGAGCCGCGATTAACAAAATATTATTGGCGAGTAACCCATTCTCACGCGAAAACAGCGCAACGTTGCTTCGAACACGAATGGCAGAGCCTTTCAGCGCAAATAACAACAATGAACCACCGATAACAACGATCAGGAATCCAAGAATAAACATGCCGCGAGCAGGATCTGAAGCAAATGCATGCACCGAAACCAAGATACCAGAACGAACTAGGAAGGTTCCGAGCAGACTGAGTGAGAAAGCAGAGATAGCCAATAGAACGGTCCACGCTTTAAACGTGCCACGCTTCTCTGTTACCGCCAGTGAGTGCATTAAAGCTGTACCCGCTAACCAAGGCATAAACGATGCGTTTTCTACCGGGTCCCAGAACCACCAACCACCCCAACCGAGTTCGTAATAGGCCCACCATGAACCCAGTGCAATACCTAAAGTCAAAAATACCCATGCAGCCGTTGTCCAAGGACGAGACCATCTTGCCCAAGCCGTATCTAAACGACCTGTCATTAACGATGCTATCGCAAACGAGAAAGCAACAGAGAAGCCAACATAACCCATATACAACATAGGTGGGTGGATAATCAGACCGGGATCTTGCAGCAGCGGGTTAAGGTCACGGCCATCAATAGGAAAGAAAGGTAACGTTCTTAAAAAAGGATTCGACGTGACGATAATAAACAGAAGAAATCCAATTGTAATAATCCCCATCACCGCAAGCACACGACTGATCGACTCTGGAGGCATACCCCGACTAAACGACGCAACAGCAACCGTCCAACCAGCTTGAATCAACACCCATAGCAGTAGTGAACCTTCGTGAGCTCCCCATACCGCAGTAAGACGATAATACCAAGGAAGCGCGGAGTTAGAGTTACTCGCGACATAGCTGATAGTAAAATCGTTGGTATAAAATGCCCAAAGAAGAATACAAAATGAAAGTAATAAGAATGAAAACATGCCCCACGAGAGTGGTCGAGCGGTAGCCATTAACATATGAGACTGCTTAGCAGCACCAACCAGAGGTAGAATACTTAAAAGTACCGCAAACCCGAGAGAGACAATAAGCGCAAAATGACCAATTTCAGCAACCATTTACTTGTCGCCCCCTTTTAACTGCTCTTCCGTGTAGCCCATTGGCTCGTGCACTTTTTCCATCGCTTCAGCTATTTCTGGTGGCATATAGTCTTCATCATGCTTTGCTAGCACTTCAAAAGCTTCAATAGATGTCGCTGTTTTTAAAACACCTTGCGCGACGATACCTTGTCCTTCACGGAAAAGATCTGGCAGTATTCCTTCAAATTCAATGGTCACCTGAGGACCAACATCGGCAAGCTTAAACGACACTTTTAAAGATTCAGGATCTCGGCTAACCGACCCTTTTACAACCATGCCACCTATACGCAGTCGTTGGCCCACTTCCGGTTTAGAACCATCTGGCTTGCCATGAACCAGTTCTGTTGGTGTATAGAAAAGATCCATGTTTTGATTTAATGCGTACAGCACAAGTCCGATCGTAGCACTAAGACCTAAAAACAGTGCCAGCAACAGACCCATTCTTTTTTTGCGTCTTGGGGTCATAATGTGTTCTCCAAATTCTTCGCCGCTTCTATTCGGGCTTGGCGTTCCTGTTTACTTTTAACTTCACGAATGATTTTTTTGCCCGTCATTAAACTACTCGCGGTAAGGATGAAAAGTGATAGAAACGTAACCCCAAATGCACCCCATACATAGGCCCCGTAGCCACCCATAGCTATTAGGTCACTAAAGCTTTCAAAATACATATCTGTTATCTCCCAGAAATGAGCGTTTGCACCCAAGGACGATGACTCTCCTTAGACAAAATCTCATTTTTAAATCGTACTAAAGTCAACGTAACAAAAAAGAACAAGAAACCAAATATATTCAAAAGCAGTGCCCATAACATGTCGCCTGAAATAGACGGTTTAGCGAATTTAGTAATGCTGGCTCCTTGGTGTAGTGTATTCCACCACTCTACAGAGAAATGAATAATAGGAAGGTTAATAACACCGACAATGGCCAAAATACCCGCTGCCTTAGCCGCTGTTTTTTGGTCATCGAAGGCGTGATAAAGTGCTATCACACCTAAGTACAAAAATAGTAGTACCAGTTCAGATGTTAGCCTTGCATCCCATACCCACCAAGCACCCCACATAGGTTTGCCCCAAACCGCCCCAGTGAATAATGCAATGAATGTAAATACAGCACCTATTGGTGCCATTGCCGCCGCCGCCATATTCGATAATCTATGCTGCCATACGATACCAACAAACGCAGCGATTGCCATCGACATATAGGCACCCATAGACCAGATAGCGGAAGGAACATGGATATAGATAATTCGAAAACTATCCCCTTGTTGATAATCAGAAGGCGCAAAAGCTAACCCCCACACCGTACCCGCGCCTAAAAACAGTACTGTTAATACCGCGAAGTATGGTAACAATTTATTACATAAATTATAGGTCACTTCGGGCTTAGAATAGGGATGAAGCCATTTCCACATGGTGATATCTCGCTCTTGATTCGTGTTTTTATAATATGTTTTTATACTGGGCTAAACTAAAGACAGCGCAAGGGGTGATCGTATTCTCTGTCACCTGCAAAACAATACCCATAAAGAGGTAGTTTATCGTGCTAATTCACACTAACTCTAAGTGCAGCACTAAT
Organism: Vibrio frigidus; assembly: GCF_042465995.1. NCBI lineage: Bacteria > Pseudomonadati > Pseudomonadota > Gammaproteobacteria > Vibrionales > Vibrionaceae > Vibrio > Vibrio frigidus. The sequence continues at coordinate 310,816 of NZ_JBCDMC010000002.1, forward strand.
CGCAAATGGGGTTAAGGTCATTGAACCTGCAAGCATCGCTGCCATTATAGCCAGTTGACCGTTATATGGCATGCCTAAACTTGCTGCATCGATCGCTGACGTCGCAAATATCAATATAGGAATATAGAGCGGTAAAACAAGAAGGCTCAGTAATACGCCGCCTTTTTGTAACCCAACGGTTAATGCCACACCGATAGCGCCAATGAAACTTAGTGTCGGTGTCCCTATTAACAATGTCAGAACAACGGTTTGCCACGTGTAAAAGTCTAATGACAACAATACAGCCAAAAGAGGACTTATCAATATCAGTGGCAATCCCGTTAACAACCAGTGAGCAATCACTTTTGAGATGACCACGAGTTGTAAAGGAATAGGCATAAGCATCATCTGTTCTAAAGAGCCGTCTTGAAAGTCGTCTCGAAACAACCTCTCCAAGGAGAGTAAGGCAGAGAGCAATGCGGCTACCCAGATAATACCTGCGGCTATTCTCGCCAATAAATTTGGCTCGGGGCCAATACTTAAAGGAAAAAGAGTAATGACGATAATAAAAAACCACAATGGGTTAAAAATATCGGCTTGGCGGCGGAAGGCAATAAGTAGCTCTCGGCGGATAATCATTAACATAGGTTGGATCATGTTAATCACCCAACTTAATTTTGCGAAGTTTTGGTGAATCAATAAACATGTCTTGGTGAGTCGTAAGCACCACTATTCCCCCTTCTTCGGCGTGTTTGAGAAACAAGTTTTCCAATACTTTCACACCCTGTTTATCAATTGCTGTAAGTGGTTCATCTAGAATCCACAAAACCTGTGTACTTAACCATAACCTTGCTAGTGCTACTCTGCGTTGTTGACCGGCGGACAGTTGTGCGACAGGCACATCTTCTCTCCCAGCAAGACCAACTTGAGCAAGTACAGACCAAATTTTATCTCTATCAATTTCCGATTGATGGATCGATTGATAAAAGGAGAGATTTTCAAACCCGGTGAGTTCTCTTTTTACACCCGTCTGATGACCTAAAAAAAGTAAATCCTGATGGAAAAGATCACGATTGCTTACTGTGATGCTGTCGTTCCAACGAATCTCGCCACCTTCACAGTCGCCGAGCCCTGCAATAATTCTCAGTAATGTCGTTTTCCCTGTGCCATTTCGGCCTTCAATTTGAACAATTTCGCCTTTACCGATCTTGAACGACAGCCCTTCAAAAAGAACTCTTTCGTCACGAATAGCGGTAAGATTTGAGACTTCTAACATGATTACTACTATTTATAAATTTAACGGCCATATTAGCATAGGCTTTATCACCCTACGTAGGGCATAAATAACAAGAAATTGATTTTTTTGAATTTGACGACTCAGTACCGTCACATAATGACAAAATTCTTTATACAACCCACTATTTTTTCGATTTATTAATCAATAAGACACAAAAAAGAGAAGCAGAAACGCTTCTCTTTTTTACTTTACAAAACACAAACTTTATTCGATCTATTTATGGCTTTGCTATTTCTTATTGCTCGGCCTCATAGGGGGGACTTTTTCCTTTCCAGAAATCTTGTTTTGTAATGCCATCATCAACTCAGCTTCTGCTTTGGGTAACTCGCACTCTTCAATCAATTCATCTACACCAGCACCGAGCTGTACCATTTTACTTGCTCTAGAATATAAGCGGCTATCAGAATCAACATGCTCTAATTCCGTAATTCTTTCCGACAAATGTTGAATTAGCTCTTGTTGTTCCGATACTTTTTGACCCAGACCTATCACAACAGAGCGAACCTCAAGCAATTGATTATTCGCTTTTGTGATCTCTTTTTCTAGATTTCTGGCTGCCTGCCTATGGTGCTCAAGGCTTCCTCGCGTCTGCTTGCCATTACGCAACAAAATAACGCCAAGAACGAGAGCCAAAAAAAGACTCCCGCCTATCAGTACATAAAGCGTCATTGAATCTAACTGTTCAATCATTACAGATGTGCCATCTCGTTCCATTCATCATCTGAAAGAAGCTTGTTAAGGTCGACTAAAATCAATAGCTTACCTTCTCGATTACTCACACCTTGGATAAACTTAGCACTTTCGTCAGTACCGACACTTGGTGTTGTATCGATCTCAGATGAGCGCAAGTAAACCACTTCAGCAACACTGTCGACCAAGATACCGATGACTTGACGTTCAGATTCGATCACGATGATACGAGTATTATCAGAGATCTCACCCTGCATTAAACCAAATCTTGAACGCGTATCGATAACCGTAACGACGTTACCACGCAGATTAATGATACCCAATACATAGTCAGGCGCACCCGGTACTGGAGCAATTTCAGAATAGCGAAGTACTTCTCTAACCTGCATTACATTAATGCCATAAGTTTCTTCTTCGAGCTGGAATGTTACCCATTGAAGCACTTCATCATTTGCTTGATCTTTTTTTAAATCTACTTCATTCACTTGAGACATGTCTTATCCTCTTTGTGTCGCTATCGACAAACCTTTTATCAAATATTTAAAGACTTTACGTCTAGTCCAGCAGTTATCATTGTTATCATGGCTTCGACGTGAATCAAAGCACACATTTTTTCTTTGACCATACCTGCAAGCCAAGGCCTTTTCCCTGCTTGCTCTCGCCAACGTACACTCCGTACATTAAGCGATTCGGTTCCTTTCAGCTCGCTTGCTGCTAAGCCCCAACTACTGTCACCTAGCATTACGATATATTGATAAGCTTCTTTATGAGACTCATCTTTTAACTTGTCAGCCATTACCCATTTTGCCGTATCGACTACGTCATATTGATTGTCTTTATTGGTTTGAAGACCCAGATACCAATTCGGTCGACCTATCAGATGGCTCATTTCCGTCGTTTTGTGAATACCACCTAACTCATCTAACGGAACCGCGAAAAGCACGCCATTCACATCAAAATAGAGTACCTGAAAATCAACACTTCTTTCCGTACTTTTCCAATCATCAAACACTGAGGGGGAATACGCGGTTTCAATTTCCGATTCCACTTCAACAGTTTGGTCTATTTCCTGCTCTATATAAACTTCAGGTTCTTCTACTACAGCTTCAAAAACAGGATTCACCTGAGTCTCAACCGCCCATTCCTGAACCTCTTCAGTCTCTTGCATAGGAGCAACAAGCACATCACCTTTTACTTGATTGATGCTGACCGTATTCTGTTCAATTAAGCTGACAATCTCTGGTTCGGCAGCAAGATCCGTCCTCTCCATCTTATCAAGAAGCTTTTGAACGTCTTCTAAATCTGGAACCTCAAACTCATTGTATCCCAATGTCTTATAAGATGACTTATAATCTGTTTGCGGTTGAAGCGCGAGTAACGGTTCTTGATTCTGCTCATTTAATTCGGAAATGGGGGCGGAGTCAACCGCTACTAAAGGCGTTGATTCAATACTGTGGGGATCTGCAAAATCCCACTCTTCATCAAGAAGTGCCGTGAAATATTCATCTAGTGCCTCAGCACCCGTCAGCTTATGTGCTTGTTTACTGCTCATCTAACGCCAACCTCTCTAGGTAGATCAACAGTTGTTTATATGCAAATACACCACGGCTGCCTTCAGCGAAATGAGAAGCTGGCAAACGTTTTAAACTTGCGTCTCTAAACTTCGTATCAATAGGTACTGCGGAACTCCACACGTGATCTGGATAGTCTTTTTTAAGCTGATTCAACGTCGTTAATGACGCTCTAGTTCGCTTGTCATACATCGTCGGCACAATCGTAGTTTTAAACGCTCTGTTACGTGACTTCTGCATAATTGTTAACGTACGAACCATGCGTTCCAGCCCTTTCATCGCTAGAAATTCGGTTTGCACAGGGATAAGGATACGATCACTTGCGGCTAACGCATTGACCATCATTACACCCAGAATAGGCGGGCAATCAATAAGCACGTAATCATAATCACCATGTAAGGCGAGCAAAGCGCGCTTAAGGATCAATCCCATACCACTTCGATTACCCATCACCCGATCAAGGGTCGCAAGTGACATGTGAGCGGGAATGATATCAATATTGTCTACATCAGAAGCCAAGATTAATGGCCTAACTGATTCTTTATTTATCTCCGATAACTGAAACAGATCGAATAAGCTTTTCGCTACGGTATCTGAATCGTATCCAAGATAGGTTGTTAAGGAGCCATGTGGGTCGGTATCCACTAGCAGCACTCGCTTATCTTTCTTAGCGAGTAAGCCAGCAAGAGTGATGGTCGTCGTCGTTTTACCTACGCCACCTTTTTGGTTTGCGACACTCCAAACAATCATACGACCCCCTATGCCAGGCCGACTTCGACAAGCATGCGCTCAGCGATACGATCTAATGGTAAGTCTTCGGTTGAGATAGCCGCTTTAGCAACCGCTTGTGGCATACCGTAAACCACACAACTATCTTCATCTTGAGCCCATATCGTTGCACCCGCTGTTTTCAACATTCGTGCACCTTCACGACCGTCTGCACCCATACCTGTTAGTATCATAGATAGCACTTTATCGCTATAAACCTTAGCTGCTGAACCAAATGTAACATCTACGCAAGGTTTATAGTTCATTCTATCACCACCGTCTACGATACGTAATTTGGCCATACCTGGGCGACCTTCAATCATCATCTGCATACCTCCGGGTGCTAAATAAGCAACACCTGGACGCAATATGTCACCATCTGCTGCTTCTTTCACTTCAATGTTACAAAGTGTGTTTAAACGACTCGCAAAGGCGGCCGTAAAAGTGGCGGGCATATGTTGAATGAGGACAATTGGATGCGGATAGTTTTTTGGTAATTTAGTCAATATTTTCTGCAATGCAACCGGGCCACCCGTTGACGTTCCAATAGCCGTCAATTGATACTTCTTGCCACTTGCGCGAAATTTCCCTGCAAACTTTCTGTCCGCTACTGGTGCACGATTTGCCCCCGCAGCTAATGTGGCGTTCGTTGCTCCACCCACTGCAGGCCTGCGTAACCCAGAACTTGTGGGTGTTGTGGTAGAGGTTGTTGCTCTGCGGCGAACCTGCATTTTCTTACGGGCAATCTCTACAACTCTTTGCTGTAACAGCTGAGTTGCTTCGTCTCGATTTCGCGCAATATCTTCAAATTTTTTCGGTAAGAAATCCAATGCACCTGCATCAAGGGCATCAAGCGTCGCACGCGCACCGTCATGTGTTAATGAAGAGAACATTAAGATAGGCGTCGGGTTTACCTTCATGATTTCACGTACCGCTGTAATGCCATCCATGATAGGCATTTCGATATCCATTGTAATCACATCGGGTTTAACTTGAGCGACTTTTTCTATCGCTTCCTTGCCGTTCGTTGCGACATCAACCACCTCTAAGCGTGGATCAGCATTAATAATCTCACTCACTCTCCGGCGAAAGAAACTTGAATCGTCAACAACTAATACTTTTACAGCCATATCATCCTTCTTACATACGCGAACGCATCGCGTACTGCTTCAATAGGTTAGGTACATCCAGTATCAGTGCGATATGTCCATCACTGGTAATCGTAGCTCCTGCCATGCCAGGAGTGCCTTGCAATAACTTATCTAATGGTTTGATGACTACTTCTTCTTGGCCAATCAAATTATCCACAACAAAGCCGACTCGTTGGCTGCCCAACTGAACGATAACAACATGTCCGTGACCTTCACGTTGATCGACAGAGCCCGCTTTTGGAACTAGCCAGTTTTGCAAGTAGAAGAGTGGTATCGACTTCTCTCGAACGATAATCGTTAACTGACCATCGACAACGTTAGTCTTACTTAAATCTAAGTTAAATATCTCATTAACGCTGGCGAGTGGTAGCGCGAATGGCTGATCACAAACACCAACCATAAGCGTTGGTAGAATAGCGAGTGTTAGAGGCACCTTGATAGTTATCTTGGTCCCTTTGCCTAGTTCAGAGTCAACATCAACAGAACCATTCAAAGTATTGATAGCGGTTTTAACCACATCCATGCCAACACCACGACCTGAGATGTCTGAAATTTTTTCTTTTGAAGAAAATCCTGGGGCAAAAATGAGATTGAAGCACTCTTTATCGGTTAAACGAGAAGCCGCTTCGGTATCCATCAATCCACGATTAACCGCAATGTCTCGAAGCTTATTAGGGTCCATACCACCACCATCATCAACGATAGCTAGCTCAATATGATCACCTTCTTGAGAGGCAGATAGAATAACTTTACCTGTTCTGGACTTACCTGATTTTTCACGATCATCTGGCATTTCAATTCCGTGGTCTACGGAATTTCGAACCAAGTGAATCAGTGGATCGGCCAACGCTTCTACTAGATTTTTATCCAGATCCGTGTCTTCACCACGCATTTCAAGCACAATATCTTTGTTTAGTGTTCGAGCCAAATCACGTACAACACGAGGAAATCGACCAAATACCTTTTTAATAGGTTGCATGCGCGTTTTCATTACCGCGCCTTGAAGGTCAGCAGTAACAATATCTAAATTCGAAACCGCTTTAGACATCTCTTCATCATTGCGGCTTAGCCCTAGGCTCACCAATCGGTTTCGAACCAATACCAGTTCACCCACCATATTCATAATGATATCTAGCGTCGAGGTATCAACACGAACCGTTGCTTCCGCTTGCGGTTTTTGAGCGGCTGGTTTATTTACTTTCGGGGCTGATTTTTCCGCAGCGACTGGTTTTGAAGTCACACTTGGTTTCGCCTGAGTTTTAGGTGCAGATGCTTTTGGCGTAACCGTAGGTTGAGCAGAAGGAGCAGGTTTCGCTACGGCTGCTGGCACATTTGTAGATTTCGTTGCGGCGTCTAACTCTTCAGGAGAAGGGCCTTTACCTGCGCCGTGTAACTGGTCGAGGAGTTTTTCAAACTCGACGTCAGACATAACATCTTCTTCAATGGAAGAGCTGCTTATTGCTGGTGCTGTCGGTGTCGGTGCTACGCTGCTTGTTGGCGCGGTTCCCTTGCCGTGTAGCTCATCAAGTAGTTTTTCGAATTCATCATCGGTAATATCACCAGTCTCAGGAATAGAGGTAGGCGTTATTGGTGCTTGCACCTCGGATGGTTTGCTCGTGCTCGCACTGGGGGCAGTGCCTTTGCCATGTAACTCATCAAGGAGTTTCTCAAATTCATCTTGAGAGATATCATCTAAGGAGCCGTTGGACCTATTTTCAGCGAAGTTACTTTCGATAACGGGTTCTGGTGCAACTTCAACGACAGGCTCTTCAACGACCTCTATTGCAACTTCGTCCGCACTAGCAGGTTTACTCAAACGATGAAGTTGATCAATTATTGCAGGATCTGCGGGAATTAGGGCTTCGCCGTTCTGCACAGAAACAAACATTACATTTACGGCGTCAAGCGACTGTAAAATCGTATCCATCAACTCTGCGGTGACAGAACGTTGACCATTTCTTAAAATATCAAAAACGTTCTCTGCACCGTGACACGCGTCGACAAGTTCTGTTAATGAGAGGAAACCAGCCCCACCTTTTACGGTGTGGAAGCCGCGAAAAATTGCATTTAACAGTTCTTTATCGTTAGGGTTATTTTCAAGTTCAATTAACTGCTCTGAAAGCAGTTCAAGTATCTCACCCGCTTCTACTAAAAAATCCTGTAGAATTTCTTCGTCTAATTCATAGCTCATAGTTTACCCTTAGAATCCAAGACTCGACAATAGGTCGTCGACATCGTCCTGAGATGAAACCGCATCTTCCCTTTCATGAGGATTTAGTATTGGTCCTTCTGCCTTGGTAGATGCTTTCTTAGTAACGCCAGGCTCTTCGTCGATTTCTTCTACCCCAAATACGGTTAAAATATCGACTAATCCTTCTTCAACCTCACGAACAAGCGTTATAACGCGCTTTATTATTTGTCCCGTAAGATCTTGAAAATCTTGTGCCATCAAAATTTCAGTTAACTGACTGCGAAGCTCTGTGCTATCGCCCTCTATTTGACTGAGTAAATCATCAATGTGTAAGCAAAGTGATTTAAATTCCGATAGTTCAATCCGGCCTTTCATCAGTTCATTCCATGTTGGCCTGACTTCAAGCAAGCTTTCATGAAGTTTATCTGCAATCGGTAGAGAACGTTCAACGGCATCCATTGTTTTATTGGCTGCGAGTTCGGTCTTCGCAATGACATATTCGAGCCTGTCACGTGCGTCCGGTATCTCTTCAGTTACTATGACACTCATTCTTGGATCAAACTTAAACTGATCGAGTGCATCGTGAAGGTCACGGGCAAGAGAGCCGACCTCATTTACAATGGGGTTTTCTCTACTTTTTAATATCGACAATACGATATCGTTAGCATCTTCTTGCTTACCAACTTCAAGTAGAGCAACGAGTTGTTGTGCTTGTTCTAATGAAATCATAGTGAAAGTCCTTTCTACGCGATTTATTATTGGTTATTTGCGTATAACGACTTATAAACGCTCAAAGATTTTATCGAGCTTCTCTTTTAGAGTAGCGGCGGTAAATGGCTTAACAATATAACCATTTACACCTGCTTGAGCAGCTTCAATAATCTGTTCGCGTTTCGCTTCTGCAGTGATCATCAGAACGGGCAAATGTTTGAGTCCCGCATCAGCTCGAATATTCTTAAGCAGATCGATACCTTGCATGCCTGGCATATTCCAATCAGTCACCACAAAGTCAAACTCACCTTTCTTCAGCATTGGTAGCGCGGTCAAACCATCATCGGCTTCTTGGGTATTATTGAAACCCAAATCACGTAAAAGGTTCTTAACTATACGGCGCATTGTTGAAAAATCATCAACAATCAGGATCTTCATGTTTTTATTCAAAATTACCTCCACTGAGGTTCAATTCAGTGTATTAGTCTTCTCGTGTCCACTCGCTTAATTTGGCGCGTAAACGTTGCATCGATTGGCTATGTATTTGACTGACGCGAGATTCGCTGACACCCAGTACTTCTCCAATTTCTTTTAGGTTTAGTTCTTCATCATAATAAAGAGAAAGAACCAATGCTTCTCTTTCAGGTAATGTTTTGATCGATTCGATCAAAGCATTACGAAAATGCTCGTCGGCAACACCTTGAAACGGCGTATTCGAGTAAGAATCTTCATGAGTAGAGATAACGTCTTCTGAAACACCTAAATCCTCTATACCTACTAAGCGCGAACAACTTATGTCTGATAGAGCGGAATGATACTGCTCTATCGTCATATTTAAGTGCTTAGCAATTTCTATATCGGCAGGGTCTCGAGAAAGTTGAGCCTCTAATTCATTTATTGCTTGGCTAATCGTTCGATTATTTCGATGGACCGAACGAGGGACCCAATCGCCTTTGCGTACTTCATCTAGCATAGAGCCACGAATTCGTATTCCGGCGTAGGTTTCGAAACTTGCACCTTTTGAATTATCGTAGTTTTGCTGGGCTTCTAGAAGGCCAATCATTCCTGCTTGAATTAAGTCGTCAACTTGGACACTAGGTGGTAGACGTCCCATAAGGTGGTGCGCGATACGTTTGACCAAAGTCGAGTACTTCTCCAAAAATGATTTTTGGCTATCTACATTTGCATATTGGTCATAGGTTAGCGCCTTATTCACTAAATGATTCCTCTAACGGTTCTGGTTTATTCAATAATCTTTCCACAAAAAACTCCAAATGCCCACTAGGTGTTTTTGGTATCGGCCATGTTAATGCTTTATTCGCTAATGAGCTCAATGCTAAAGCAGCTGGCGAGCGCGGATACGCATCAACAACAATTCTTTGTCTCTTTACGGATTGTCGTACTTTATCATCTAAAGGAACACATGCGACGAGCTCAATGCTAACATTCAGGAAGCGTTCTGTGACCATGGTCAACTTTGCAAACAATTCTCGGCCTTCTCGATAACTCCTGACCATATTTGCAACAATTTTAAATCTCTGTACGCCATGTTCACGGCTGAGTAATTTGATAAGAGCATAGGCATCGGTAATGGAAGTCGGTTCATCACAAACAACAACGAGGACATCTTGAGCCGCACGCGAAAAACTAACCACCATATCGGAAATACCGGCGGCTGTATCCACCAATAATACATCGACTTCTTCTTCTAAAGAACCAAAAGCACGAATTAAACCAGCATGTTGTGCGTGGCTTAATTCCGTCATACTTTGTGTGCCAGAGGTTGCCGGAATGATCTTAATGCCGTGTGGGCCTTCAACCATGGCATCTTTTAGCTCACATTCACCCGCCAAAACATGACCTAAGTTACGCTTCACTCTTAGTCCAAGCATGATATCGACATTTGCCAACCCGAGGTCAGCATCTAAAACCATGACTTTCTTTCCTTGACGAGCCATACATATTGCCAAACTTAACGTGACATTTGACTTACCGACCCCACCTTTACCGCCCGTGACCGAAATTACTTTAGTTAAACTTGGCTGAGTGAGTCTGCGCAAGCCGCTCGCTTGGTCGTGCATATTATTATCTGTCATAATCTATCGTCACTTAGAATCCATCAGTTTCACTGGTCCAGTAGTGGGGTTCATCTTCAGTTGATTTCTCAAGTAATTCGTTGGCTTTTGCAACCAGATACTTTGGTTGAGCAATCACTATGTCTTCCGGTACCCTTTGACCATTAGCCACATAAGCTACTGGTAGTGAGTTCTGGACTATAACGCTTATAAATTCGCCTAAACTTAAAGATTCATCGATCTTAGTCAGGATACATCCGGATAGAGGTATACGTTTGAAGTGATCAATGGTCTCTTGTAATACTCTTCGTTGTGCTGTCGCAGGTAGCACTAAATAACTATTTATCACTGAACCGCTATCCTGCATTAACGTATCCAATTGTTCTGTCAATCGTACATCTCGTTGACCCATTCCGGCCGTATCAACCAATACCAATCTACGATTACGTAACTGATAAATTGCTTCGGCCAACTCCTCGGAATCTTTAGCTATTTTTACAGGACATCCCATAATTCTACCATAAATAGCAAGCTGTTCATGAGCACCAATTCTAAATGTGTCGGTTGTCACTAAAGCGACATTGTCTGCTCCGTATTCCATTGCGGCTCTTGCTGCCAATTTGGCTATTGTAGTCGTCTTCCCTACGCCAGTAGGACCGAGTAGCGCGACAACACCACCACGTTTGAGTATGTCTGCCTTTGTAACAACAATTTGGTCAGAAACCAAAGACAGCAGCTCTTTCCATGCTTGAGCTGGTGGTGTATCTTCTGAAATATAACAAGCAAGTTGATCCGCTAAATCAGAGGATAATCCCATCCTTTCTAGGCGTTTAATGAGCATAGCTCTCAGCGGTTCTCTTCGCTCAACTTCTTGCCACATAAGCCCTGAGACCTGATGTTCTAAAAGACGACGAATGGACATCATCTCGTCACGCATTAAATTCAGTTCTTGATTCGTTTCAGCTTCTGTTCCCGACGGACCTCGACTACGGTCATATCGAGTAGGGTCAAGCTTTGGCGTCGGTCTAGGGTTTCTAGTATCATCTGAAATAAGCTTCGCCAAACCTGAATCTTGTGCCAATGAAGAGGAGATAGTGCCTCGGTGAGACTGAGAAGATTGCTGTGGATTGGATTGACGCTTCAATAAGGCGGAGAGCGAATCAGCCTCTGTCGTTCTGCTACCACTCTCTTCTTCGTTATTGCTATATTGCTTAAGCATATTGGCGAAACGTTTCGTCGTCGAACCTGCATGTGTATTGGCCTGTAAGCTTACACGATCATCTTGTAGGTCTCGGCTATACTGACGCTCATCTACCTTAGCTGAACCCCCGTCATAACGCGACTGAACACGGGAAGAACTTTGAGCTGTGGTTCTTTCTACGGGGTCTCCATCGATAGCCGCAACTATCTCTACGCCACCAGCCACCTTTTTGTTAGACATGATGACAGCTTCAGACCCAAGTTCTTCTTTCACTTGAAGAAGAGCTAGTCTCATATCTTTGGCAAAAAATCGTTTTATCTTCAATGTATTCGTCCAAGGTTTATTGGCGTAGCTCGTATGTAGTTTGGTCAGGCTGTGCAGTTTTAGTTACCCACTGCTTGTACTATTCTAATCTGCTTCTCATCTGGAATTTCTTGATACGAAAGCACTCTAAGATTAGGAATAGTGTTCTTAACAAACTTCGCCAATGTCGTTCTTAACACACCTGATGTAAGCAATACCGCAGGCTCACCTTTCAATTCTTGTTCTTGTGTTGCTTGACTTAGCGAGGACTGAAGCCTTTCAGCTAACCCTGGCTCAATTCCAGTGGATTCACCACCCGATGCCTGCATAGTTTGATGCAATATTTGTTCCAACTCAGGAATAAGGGTGATTACCGGCAATTCCGGCTCTATACCATTGATTTCTTGCACTATAAGCCGTTTTAGTGCAATCCGAACCGCTGCCGTTAGTATGTCAGGTTCTTGACTCTTACTCGCATACTCAGACATGGTTTGAACGATAGTTCGAACATCTCTGATAGGAATGGCTTCATTAAGCAGATTCTGGAGGACCTTCACTACAATACCTAATGGTAGCTGATCAGGTACAAATCCTTCGACCAATTTCGGTGTCGATCGTCCAAGCATCTCAAGCAAGTTTTGAACTTCCTCATGACCTATTAATTGTGAGGCATTATTGGTTAATAATTGACTCAGATGTGTCGCCAGTACCGTTGCAGAGTCAACCACTGTATAACCGAGCGCTTGAGCATGTTCTCGGCGATCATCTTTAATCCAAACCGCCTCCAACCCAAAGGCTGGGTCCACTGTTGGTTCACCCTCAACCATTCCATAGACTTGACCTGGATTTATCGCCAACTCTTGGTCAGGACGAATCTCGGCTTCACCGACCGCAACGCCCATCAACGTGATCCGGTAACTATTTGGTGTTAATTCAAGGTTATCGCGTATATGTACAGCGGGGACAAGGAAACCAAAGTCTTGTGAAAGCTTCTTGCGGACCCCTTTAACCCTATCAAGTAATTCGCCACCTTGCTCTTTATCCACCATAGGAATGAGCCGATACCCTACCTCTAACCCAATGATATCTACAGGTTGCACATCATCCCAAGAGAGTTCTTTTAGTGCCGTACTTTCTAGATCTTTAGTGACGGGTAATTTAGGCTTTTCTGCTGCTTTTTTCTGTTTCCGCTTTTGATAATATACGGCACCACCCGCTATTGAGCTTAACAACAAAAATGAGAAATGAGGCATGCCAGGAACCACGCCCATCACACCCATAATGATAGCGGTAATGGTTAAGGCTTTTGGATTATCAAATAGCTGGAAAACCATCACTTCACCCATGTCCTCATCGGTATTTTGACGAGTCACCATGATAGCAGCACCAATGGATAGCAATAATGACGGTATTTGAGCAACCAAACCATCACCAATAGTTAACAGTGTGTAGATTTTAATTGCGTCTTGGAAAGACAAATCAAATTGCAACATACCGATGAATAGACCACCGATGATGTTAATAAATAGGATTAAAATACCGGCTATCGCATCCCCTTTGACGAATTTTGATGCACCATCCATCGAACCGTAAAAATCGGCTTCTTTGGTCACTTCAAAACGACGAGTCCTCGCGGCCTCTTGATCAATCAAGCCCGCATTTAAATCTGCGTCAATGGCCATTTGCTTGCCGGGCAGAGCGTCCAAGGTAAAGCGAGCACTTACTTCTGAAATACGCCCCGCACCTTTTGTAACAACCATAAAGTTAATGATCATCAAGATAAGGAATACGATCAGACCGACCGCGTAGTTGCCTCCAATAACGACACTACCAAATGCTTCGATAACACTACCTGCGGCATCTCCCCCTTCATGCCCATAGAGTAAGACCACTCGGGTAGAGGCCACGTTCAATGCTAAGCGAAGTAAGGTTGCGACTAACAAAACCGTTGGGAAAGCAGCAAAATCTAGGGGTCTTCGAGTGTAAATGGTAACCAGTAAAACCACCAAAGACAGCGCAATATTGAAGGTGAAAAACAGATCGAGTAAAAATGGCGGCACTGGAAGTACGACCATTCCCAACGTAGAAAGAACGATGATCGGCGCACCAATGGCCGGAATAGCTCTAATTGGGATAGAGGGTATTCTTTCAGAAAATGGCAGGTTAAATTTCATAGATAGCAAGACTTCAATTTTGATTGAAAGGGAAATAAATCAACATGTTGCTGTTACTATGCAATTATTAGTCCATGAGAATGAGTCAAAAAACTGACTCCATGGATAGAACTTAAGTCAGTAGTGAAATCTAGTGTCGATAATCCGGTGGGATTGGCATATTTTCGCCCTTGAGTGACGGTTTTTGTCCACCGCGTTTTCTAAACTGTTTCAGTTGAAATACATAGGCTAAGACTTGGGCTACCGCAGTAAACAGCCCGTCGGGGATCTGCTGTTCCAGTTCGGTTGAATGATAGAGCGCTCGAGCTAAAGGTGGTGCAGGAATGATGTAGATATCATGTTCACGTGCTACCTCTCTGATTTTGAGAGCCATATGATCTATCCCTTTCGCTACAACGATAGGGGCCTTATCTGTTGTCGTGTTGTACCTAAGTGCGACTGAAAAGTGCTCTGGATTGGTAACAATAACATCGGCGGTAGGTACATCAGACATCATTCGACGCTGTGCCGCTTCTCTTTGAAGCATTCTAATACGACCTTTGACCTCGGGTTTCCCCTCCGTTTCTTTATACTCGTCTTTAATCTCCTGTTTCGTCATTTTCAATTGATTCGCGTGTTGCCAGATCTGAAAAGGAATATCAATAGCGACGACAATGAGCAACGTACAACTTATTAACAAAACGAAGTTAAGAAGAGTCTCTAACGAATGGTAGATGTTTTGTGGATAAACATCGGTACTTAATTGAAAAAGATCGACCTTAGAAGCATTGATGAGATAGAACGCCATGCCTGCTACTAGTGCCACTTTCAAGATGGATTTAAGCAGCTCAACCCAACTTTGCAAGCCGAACATACGCTTTATACCACTTAATGGGTTCATCTTAGACATTTTAGGCATCGCCGCTTCTACCGAGAAGTTTATCCCACCAATACCGGTTGTACCCACGACAGCCGCAACAAAAAGGGTAATCAAAATCATCAAAAGAGGAAGGATTAATTGGCCAATGGCGCCAGAAGCGATATCAAATAACTTACTAACATCGAATATTTCATCACGACTTAGTGTAAAAAAACGCGACATCGCGGCCCACAAGCTCTTCGCTAATGTTTTACCAAATATCATTAAAGATATTGAACCGACAACAAGTACAGAGACAGAAGCCAGCTCTTTTGAGCGTGCAATCTGTCCCTTTTCACGCGCCTGTTGTAACCGCTTGGGCGTGGCGTCTTCGGTCCTTTCTTGTCCGTCTGAATCAGCCATTGAATTCCTTTAACAATCGAGTCGGATTATTCGACACACTTGTTGCTCACCTTCTATCCAGTAAAGCTCATAATGTCCATATAATCCAAGCATGATGTACCAACACAATAACAGACCGACCATAAGAGCAAAGGCGAATCCTAATGAAAATATATTAAGCTGCGGTGCTGCTCTCGTCATCACCCCGAAAGAAAGATTCACAGTAAGCAATGCGATAATGCCAGATAACGACATACTCAGCGCCGTCTTGAACATCGTTCCTAACCAAAGAGAAAGTTCTCTGAAGTCGGTCGTGGTCAGTGACCCACTACCAATTGGCAACGTTTTAAAGCTGATTACAACTAGGTTGATCATCTTAAGATGACCGTCTGTTGCTAAAAAAAACATAATGGCGAGAAACATAAAGATCTGACCAAGCACAGGCGTATTCTGGCCATTGGCAGGATCGACCATTGACGCGAAGCCCAAACTTGACTGCATACCTAAGATTTGTCCCAGCATGACAAATGTTTGCACAACAAATTGTGTCACCATCCCCATGGCAACACCAATGATGAGCTGTTCCAGCGTGGTAAGGAAACCTTCAAACGAAAAAAGCGCTATTGTATCCGTCACCGCAGGTATGGCTGGCGATACGGCTAGGGTTACCGCTAATGCTAAGTACAATCGAATTCGAGTCGACACAAAACGAGCACCCGTAACCGTCATGACCATAAACATCGCGGATATACGGCTAAAGGGCCAAAAATAGTTGGCTATCCACTCTAATATTATACCCGTAGGAAATTCCATCACGTTACCTAGTACAGCACTTGTGGTAATCGTTCGACCATTTCATAGAAAAATTCAATCATAGTCTGTGTCATCCAGTGCGCACCAAACATCAGTGCGAGTAATGTAACAATCAAGCGCGGAAGGAAGCTTAAAGTCTGTTCGTTGATAGAGGTTGCTGCTTGAAAAACGGCCACAATGAGACCGATCATCAAACTCGGAACAATTATCGCGCACACAAGCATTATGACTATCCATAATGCACTACGAAATATCTCAACAAAAATTTCAGGCGTCATCGGTTACCCTCGCTATAACGCAAAACTGCCCGCTAGGGTAGAAAGTATCAGGTTCCATCCATCGACTAAGACAAAGAGCATCAATTTGAATGGCAATGAAACGATCATGGGTGACAACATCATCATACCCATTGCCATCAGTATCGAAGCGACCACTAAATCAATAATCAAAAATGGCAGAAATAGCATAAAGCCAATCTGGAAAGCGGTTTTGAGTTCAGAAGTAATAAACGCCGGGATAAGAACCGCCAACGAGACATCTTCCGGGTTTTCTGCTTGAGAACCTGAAATATTAACGAACGTTTCAAGATCCTTGAGTCGAGTCTGTTTGAGCATGAAAGATCTCATTGGTTCCTGTGCGGAATCAAATGCCTCTCGTGCCGAAATTTGTTCGTTCAAATAAGGTTGAACCGCCGTTTTATTTACCTCGTCGATAACAGGGGACATAATGAAAAAGGTTAAAAAGATAGCGATGCCAACGATAACTTGATTAGAGGGCGTTTGCTGTAATCCCATCGCTTGCCGAAGGATTGACATGACCACGACAATTCGGGTAAATGAGGTCATTAAAATGACCATAGCCGGCAAGAAACCGAGCATCGTCATCAACGCCAGTATCTGAAGATTAACAGAATAATCTTCACTGCCATCAGGATTCGTTGTCATGGTAAACGCTGGAATACCCGTCCCGCCAGACACACTACCAGAAGCACTCGTACTGGACGCGCCATTACTTTGCTCAAGCGCAGTCACAAGGATATTCTCAGCACCCAAAGCATTCGCTGATATGGGCGTTTCTAGTTCTTCTTGAGCGACAGATATTGGCGCGTATAGAAGAAACACAAACGCTGCTATAAGAGCAGCGACAACGTTATTTTTTATCATTTTTTTTTAGTAACTGGCTAAATTGATTGGCAAACTGACTTGTTTCTATCGGCTCATCATCAATGGGTTTATCCAATCGAGAAATCAAATTGATGGCTTGTGAGGTAATACCAACAAGAAACTGTTCTTCCCCAACTTTTATGACCGCAATACGTTCCCGCGTCCCTACTGAAATTTGCCTGACAACGGAAAGTCCTTTTTGATTTCCCATTGTAGGTAAACGCATTTTTTTTAGTAACCACGCCAACGCGAAAATAAGCGCGATAACGACAGCAAGAGAGCCAAATGTCGTAAGCAAATCCAGCTGTGGTGCAGCCGCCAGTACAGGAAAAGGTAGAAAAAATAACGTACCGACCAGCGTTCTGTTTATTGTCATAATATTCGTTTCATTACAATACTATCTAAGTTTCTTGATTCGTTCAGTTTGACTGATTACATCGGTTAACCGAATACCAAACTTATCATTGACGACGACGACTTCCCCGTGGGCAATCAAAGTACCGTTGACCATTACGTCTAACGATTCTCCTGCAATTCTGTCTAGTTCTACCACTGAGCCTTGGTTCAATTGAAGAAGGTTACGGATACTAATTTGTGAGCGACCTACTTCCATAGAAATCGTCACCGGAATATCCATTATCGTATCAAGTTTACGACGTTCATCTTCTGAAATTGGCGTTGATTGGTCAGAAAGCTCTTCTAACGGAGCGAGTTCCGCTTCATTTGAACCGCCCATCGCTGCGGGGTCTTCACCTAGTGCAGCTGCCCATTCGTCTGCTAGTTTTTGGTCGTCACTCGGTTCCATTGTCATCTACCTATTATTTTATTTACTTATTTTCTAATCGTCGTCCGAATCGGATGAAGCACTACCAATTTCTGACATGATATCTTTTCCTAAGAAAGCAATATCCGTCTTAACAACATCCGGTCGTTTTATCTTTTCAGAAACCTGTACAGCCAGTTTTTCGCTTGAACGCCCCATTTTTACTCGATAGGTAGGCAGTTCTTCCACGAACATAGTCGCATTTTCAGGCATATCGATGGGTATAACGTCACCAGGCCTTAACTCCATGAGATCTCTCAATGAAATATTTTTTTCAAGCAAATTAACCCTAAAATTGACTGGTACATCCATAATCTCATCTCTCAGCGCAGAGCTCCAACGGATATCCGTTTCCATCTTATCTGACTGAACACCCGCATCGAGTAATTCACGTATAGGCTCAACCATTGAGTATGGCATCACGACATGAAAATCACCGCCACCGCCATCTACTTCGATATGGAAAGAACTGACGACAATAACTTCTGTCGGACTGACAATATTCGCCATACTTGGGTTAACTTCGGAATCGAGGTATTCAAATTCAACGCCCATGACTGGAGACCAAGCTTCTTTGTAATCCTCAAAGACGACCTTTAAAAGCAGTTGAATAATTCTTCGTTCCGTCGGTGTGAATTCCCGCCCTTCAATCTTAGCGTGAAACCGGCCGTCGCCACCAAAAAAATTCTCTACCAAAATGAAAACCAGACGCGCTTCCATGGTAACCAGCGCCGTCCCTTTTAATGGTCTAAATCGAACCATATTAAGACTCGTCGGTACGTATAATGTGTTTTGGTATTCACCAAACTTCATCATTTGGACGCCGTTGATCGAAACCTCTGCCGTTTTACGTAACATATTGAACAAGCTGACTCGCATGTGGCGAGCAAAACGTTCATTGATAAGCTCCAGGGTCGGCATTCGACCACGAACGATTCGGTCTTGTGAAGAAAAGTCGAAACTGACGGTTCCTTCAACATCCGTATCCAGTTCGTCCTCTGCGTCATCTACATCATCAACGCCATGCAGCAGCGCATCAATTTCGTCTTGGGATAATAAGTCTGTCACTTGAAACCTATTGAATTACAAAATCAGTGAATAGCACCTTTTCGATAACAGGTTGCCCAACTAATTCCGTCATGGTTGCTCGAATATTTTCCGTCGCTTGGTTACGTAGCTCAGTTCGACCTGTCGGCGTTCTAAGCTGCTCAACTGTCGTTGTCGCCAAGGTGTTTAAAATTGTACTTTCAATTAATGGTGAATGATGTCTTGCGAGATCTTCATTTTTTATACCACGTACCATCACTTGAACTTTAATCTGTACCAACCTATCTCGCTGTTTTCCAGGTGCACTAAACAGAAAAGGTTGTGGAATATTCACGTAAGATGCGGGTTCGGGTAGTCCCATTTGGCTTGCGGTGCGCTGATCATTCGACGAATCAGCACTATCGGAACCTAGAAAAAAGAACGCAGCACCTCCACCAACGGCAATCAATACCACTACAGCAATGATGATAATCATCATTTTACTCTTACCTTTCGGTGCATCTCCACCGTTTACTTGTTGCGCATCTGCCATAGCAATCTCAAATTATTCCATTTTCAAAGACTTATACACTGATAAATCCATAGGGGATACCAAAATATTAAGCGTAAAAACTGATTCCATCATCTTTTGATTTAATATTCACGTCAAGATTGATGCTTTCGTCAACATTTGCGCCGCCCTCTCCCAATAATCCATTCGTACCGTTCGGATTATTCGACTCATTTGACGCATATTGCCCTTGCTGCTGACCAGAATTTTGTTGATGAACGGATGAATCAGACAATTGTAAACCTTGTTGAGCAAGCATCTCTCTTAACCGTGGCATCGCTTGTTCCACAATATCTCGGGCTTGCTGGTTTGCAACGGTAAATTGAACCGAAGCTGCATCTCCGTTCATCGTCATTCTAATCTGCATTCTACCCAATTCCGGTGGGTCGAGGCGAATATCAATATTTTTAAGATTTTTTGACAGCATCATTTGTACTTGATCTGAAAGCTTCTCTCCGGCGACTTCACGAGAGAGCTGTAATGGCGATTGTTGTACCGCTTGTTGAATACCGGTCTTAAGCTGTGCCTGTTGCAATCCTTGTTGTGCCGCCAGTCCAGAGAGTTGTTGAGACAGCCCACTCTCTTTATCGTCACTCTTGCTCCCAGACTTCATCGCACCTGCAACGCCAGTAGTAGCCAATGCGGTTTTCATCATATGTTGCTGAGAGTTCGCATTATTTGCAACTATAACCTGAGTCGGATTAAAGGGTTGTGTTTGGTGCAACTGAGCATTATTAAGTTCCGCGGCAGTCACTGGTGTTTGAGCGAGCAATGGTGCCTTGTCTAAGCTTTGCGTTTGAGCAGCATATTGTTGTAAATACTGTGGTGTATGTAACTGCTGCGCTGCGGCCGTTGCAACGGCCGTTGGCTTGGCTAACTCTGTGGACGCTTTTAGCGGCTCCGGTTGCACGTTGGAATTGGTTACCTGAATTAAATATTCTAACTCTTCTGGCGATAACGCTTCTATATCTACATCGCTCAGATTCAACTGAGCCATCGTAGCCTCGATTTGTGCTTTATCTGCTTTCGCCAATACGGTTCCTACTGAAGCGATGCCTATCGTGGCAAGTGCCTCTTCTGTTTCGACATCCGTTTGAGTATTACCCCAGATCAGTTCTTCTGTGGATTGTAATATTGGCTTTCCTTTAGATGCGGCTACCCCTTCAACAGGGTCCACTTGTTCCTTTAAGGATTGCTGAGTTGCACCATGTTCCAGTTGTTGAGTGGCATCCTTTCCATTTTGTAGCACAAGCTCTTTTTGTAACTCACTTGGTACACCTCGATTCCCACTCACACCAACGGCCTCATCCGTAGAAGCATTTTCATCTTTCTGTTGAGAGCGTTTGCCCATCAACACCACTTGATCTAGTTCAACATCATCTTCTTGACCGTTACGTTCTAGCGAGGGAATAGATTGAGACGACGATTCTAATGATTCACTCTGGACCAATTTTTCTTCAGGCAATTGACCTGACACTTTTGAATCTTGCAGTTGAACAGAATCTTGGTTTTGGGATGTCGACTTCTCTATAAATTGACTTAAGGTAGGATCTTCTTCCAGTTTATGGGGGGCTTCTTCCGCACTTTTAGATTCCTGAGGAAAAAGTTTGCCGTCTTCATTTTTAAGTGCCTGACTAGAGTCGTCAAGTCTTTCTAGAAGCTCATTGCCTTCGCTCATTGTTTTTGCTGCTTTGTCTTGATCGGGCGAGGTGTCGCTAAGCGGCAATTTGTTTACGGCTTCATCACTCTCAGCAGAGGATGATAACTGAGAACTCTCCGAGTCAGGTTTTGCTTTAGCGCTTTCGTCTCCCTCACCTTCGCCTTCAACGACGACGTCACTATCAATAAGCGCATCGACACCTTGTATACTCACTTCCGCTTCTGACATGTCTGTCTTAAGCGCCTTAGTTTCTTCGGTCGATTCCGTTTCAGATTGAAAAATAGCACCTAAAGCACTCAAAAAACTTCCCGATTCGGCAGAATCAGAAGGGGCAATTGCGTCGCTTGCGCCCGTTTGCAGGCGTGTGCTAGTTTTTCCGACATCACTTACAGATAAGGAGGTTTGATTCATATAAACAGTCTCTTACGCGTTTTCTACAAAGGAACGGTTACTCGGTTCCAACTTATGGCCAAAACGTCTTATTGCCGCTTGTCACTCTTAACAGGGTAGAAATGCAAAAATCAGACCAAGCAATAGAGAACCACTTAGATGGCTGGTTTATGATTTATAAATGGGTCTTTCCACGCGCATATTGCAGTGTCGTAAACTCGTCCATCTGTTTCTGTTCGAGATAGTTTTCTATTTTCTGTTTCTCTTTGCGCTTTTTCTCTATCATCCAGTCATACGAGCGCTTCTGTTTTCTTGTCTCTAGCCAATGGTCTTGGCAGTTGTCGACTTGAGATTTGAAGTGTCCTTCTGCCTCACGTTGTTTTTTAAGTGTATTATCCAACTGAGTCAAAAAGCGGTTAAGATGTCCGTATTCACTCGCCGATAAACCATTTTTTCCACGGTCAATCAACTGATGGCAATAATCCAATCGGTATCGCTCGATCTGAGCAACTTGTTTGTAATAATCATCTAACTCTGAGCGTGCTTTATTGAGTGCAAGCACTGCGTTATTCTCGCGTTCGTTGGCCTGTTCTAACAAAAAATCTAATGCATTTTCCATTAGTTACTATCCGATGACTGTAAAATATTACGTAACATATGCACACACATTCCGTATGGAACGGACTCTTTCATACTCTGTTGCAGATACTGATCTAGAGTTGGCTTTATAGTAAACGCGCTATCTATTGCGGGATTGGTTCCTGGCTTGTATGCACCAATAGAAACCAAGTCTTGATTCTTACGGCAAATAGAGAGTATTTGGCGAACCGTTTTCGACATCAGCATATGCTCATCATCGGTAATCTGAGGCATAACACGACTTACTGATTTCTCAACATCAATGGCGGGATAGTGACCTGCGTCGGCCATCTCTCTAGAGAGAACAATATGCCCATCAAGAATTGCCCGTGATGCATCAGCAATAGGGTCCTGAAGGTCATCACCTTCAGTTAAAACGGTAAAAAATGCGGTAATGGAGCCCTGCTCAGGACTCCCGTTACCGGCTCTTTCAACCAAAGCTGGTAACTTAGCGAATACAGAAGGCGGGTAACCTTTTGTGGCGGGTGGCTCGCCAACAGATAATGCGATCTCTCTCTGAGCTTGAGCAAAGCGAGTCAATGAATCCATTAAGAGGAGCACATCGAGGCCTTGGTCACGAAAGTATTCCGCTATTGTGAGTGCGGTTTGGCAACCCTTTAGGCGCATCAATGGTGAAGAATCGGCTGGAGCAGCAACGACAACTGAACGCCTCCGACCATCTTCACCTAGTATTTCTTCGATAAACTCTTTAACTTCTCGACCACGTTCACCAATCAACCCAACCACCACAACCTGTGCGGTGGTTCCTCTGGTCATCATTCCTAGCGTAACCGATTTACCCACACCAGAACCGGCAAAAAGCCCGATGCGTTGCCCTTTACCTACTGTCAATAAGCCGTTTATTGCTTTTAATCCTACATCCAGAGGTTCAGTGATCGGTTTTCGTAACAATGGATTAATCGGTTCAGAGGTGAATGAAGCGCGCTGCTCTGTGTAGATCTCGCCTAGCCCATCAATCGGATTGCCAACACCGTCAAGAACACGACCCAGCAACTCCATTCCTACTGCTAACCCGCCTTCAGTTGTAATTGGGGTCACTTTTGCACCAGGTAAAATTCCGGCGATCTGTTCACTGGGCATTAAATATAGATTTTCGCCTGAAAAACCAACCACTTCGGCTTCCATTACGCCATTCAATGTTTCTACCTGACACAAACTGCCTATCGGTGCCCGACAACCGGTAGCCTCTAGAGTTAAACCGACAACCCTAACCAATTTTCCTGAGGCAATGGCTCGCGTGGTTAAGCCATGAGTTTTATAGTTAGATAGTCGTTCAGCAAGCGCTAACATTACTCATTTCCCTGGAAGCGATTTGCACTGCAGAAAGAGTGAATAACAGAACGTATACGCTCTTCCATTTTAAAACTTACACTAGATTCACCCGCTTCTATTTGGACATCACCTCGATTGAGCGAAGGTTCGCTCGCTAAAGTCCAATTGCGACAATTAAGCTCTTCGTCACCGTAGGCCGATTGAACGATAGAGACATCCTCTGGATTAAGCTTAAACGTTATGGCGTGACCAGAAATCGGTAATGCTTCAACCGATTCTTTAATGGTATCTAAGATAACTTGAGGGTTGGTTTGCACTTCAATACGCACCACTTCTTTGGTTAATGTGAGTACCATTTCAACCAACTGTTTTTCTACTTGAGCATTCATCAGCTCTAGTGGTTGAGCAAACTGATTTGCCAGATTCATGAAGTGGTCAACTTGTTGCTTTATAAATTCTTGCCCTTCTTGAATTCCTTCGGCTTTACCCAGTTCTAGACCTTCTATTTGGCCTTCTTGTACCCCTTGTTCTTTGCCTTTCTCATACCCGGCGTTAAATCCCGCTTCTTGTCCCTGATGATAGCCTTCTTGATGCGCGCTTTTCTTTATCTCTTCAATGGCAGATTCGGTCAATTCAACGGGTATTGCTGTTGCTGGTTCATCGAAATCGGGTATCCAACCAGGATCGTAATTAAACGCCGTCTCTTTAGCGTTTTTATGCGTCTCTGAGGTGTAATCTGGTAGACCCCATTTTTCAGGCTTCACCGATGCGCCGTCTTCATCCGGACGCAAAAATCCTCTTTTCCGTTCAAGAGACATACATTACCTGCTTTGTTTAATGACCATTATAAGAACTCGTCGGCACCGCCAGACAGCATAATCTCGCCGCTGTCGGCCAGCTTTCTTGCCACGCTCAGGATCTCTTTCTGAGCAGATTCTACATCCGCAACCCGTACTGGAGGCATCGCTTCTATGTCGTCGCGCATCATCTCTGCTGCACGTTTGGACATGTTCTTGAATATCTTCTCGCGTAGTCCTTCGTCGGCACCTTTTAGTGCTTTTTGTAGAACATCTTGCGGTACATCGCGCAACAGTTTTTGTACGCCTTGATCGTCCACTTCGATTAAGTTTTCGAAGACGAACATCAGATCTTGAATTTGAGTTGCCATATCTTCATCTTGGTCTCTAATCTGGTCGATTAAGACACCTTCAACGCTATTGTCCATATAGTTCATGATTTCTGCCGCGGCTTTCAGGCCACCAATTTTCGCAGCTTGAGCGCCAGCTTGACCAGCAAACTGTTTCTCCATAATTTCGTTCAATTCGGCTAACGCAGATGGTTGGACTTCCTCTAAATTAGCGATACGCATCATAAGATCTAACCTGACTCGCTCAGGGAACTGAGATAATATTTCGGCGGACTGATCTGCATCCAAGTAAGACAAAACGATCGTTTGAATCTGTGGGTGCTCATTAATAATAATGGTGGCGACCTGTCGTGGGTCCATCCATTTCAATGAATCCAGACCTTTAGAGCCCGTTCCCAACAGGATTTGATCGACTAGGTTACCCGCTTTGTCTTCACCAAGAGCAGCAACCAACGCTTTCCGCATGAAGTCTTCACTACCCATACCGATATTGGTGTACTTCTGGATATCTTCTAAAAAGGCTCTGTGTACGGCCGTAACTTTATCGTTATTTAGGTCACTTGCTCGTGCCATCGCACTACCTACGCGCTGAACCTGCTTTGGCTCTAAGTGACGAATGATACCAGCAGCATCTTCTTCACTTAAGCTTAGTAGTAGTATTGCCGCTCGTTCATCGCCAAGAATATTGGCTATATCAACGGGTTCTGTTGTCGCTAGAGGTCCACCCTCTTCACGTTTTACAATTTCATCAGGCATCTGCTATTAACCAATTTTTAACGACCTGAGCCGCTAGCTCAGGTTCATTCGCGACCAGTGCTCGAACGGCTTTGAGCACATCTTCATCTTTATGTAGGTTTGGTAAATCAATACCAGACCCAAATTCAAACGCTTCACCACTTTCAATATCACTGCCGATTAAGCTGGTTTCACCATCGGCATTGATTGGCAATCCATCAGGGCCATACTGCACAGCCTCGTCATCATCATGTGGATTAAGTAATTTCTTCATTGCTGGACGAATTAACACGATAACAACAATAATGATAACCAAAGCACTTGCTGCCCAACGGACCCACTCATTAAAGTTAGGGTGATCCCAGATGGCGGATTCTGTTACTTCAGCAAATTCAGGTTCAGCAAATTTAACACTTAGTACATTCAGTAGATCACCACGTTGTTCACTAAAGCCTACTGCGCCAATAATCACTTGTTTAATCGCGTTGATTTCACCTTCTGATAATGGCTGATAGGTCACTTCGCCTGTATCTGGATTTGTAATCGCACGATTTTTAATCGCAACCGAAACTGTTTGACGGTCAATGACCCCCGTCTGACGTCTCTCATGGCTGATAGTGGTATCTAATTCGAAATTACGCGTCGCTTCTTTATGGACAGAACCCTGACCAAGCATAGACCCGTCTTTCATCTGAGCAACATCTTGTGGAATGGAAGCATCCGCTGGCGGTTGATTGCTCAATGCCCCCGGTACACCAGCAACAACACTACCGTTGTTGTAATCTTCTAGGGTGTACTCACTTCGCGTTGCTGGAGTTTGTGGGTCATATTGTCTGCGTGTCTGTTCAATAGCACTAAAATTGAGTTGAACATCCACTTGAGCGGTATAATTTCCAATGCCCAAAATAGGCATTAAAACAGAATCAATTTTGTCTCTTAATGCCTGTTCTTGTTTTCTTTCTATATCTTGTTCTTTACGTCGTGCTGTCGCTAGAGGGTCTTGAGAACCTGAACTCAAGAGTCGTCCATGTTGGTCCGTTACCGTAACACGTGTTGGCTTCATACCGGGAACAGCACTCCCTACCATATCAACGATAGAGTCGACCTCTTCTTGCTTTAGGCTAGAGCCTGTCGCTAAAGTAACAAATACTGTTGCAGACGCATCTTGATTGTGGCGGACAAAAACACTTTGTTGAGGCAATGCAAGTAGAACCGAAGCCTTTCGGATCTGACGCATCTGTTCAATCGCTTCGGCTAATTGTCTCTCTCGGCTGAGTTTTAACCTTTCTTTTTCAAGGCGCTGAGAAACACCAAACCCCATATCATTGAGAAGAATGTCGTCACCCGCATCACTGCTCTGATTCAAACCAGCTCGTGCCAAGTTCAATTTTAACTGACTATATTCAGCTGCTGGTATGGAAATGGTGTTGCCATCCAGTTTGTAATCTTGCTTTTGCTGATCGAGATAATCAAGAATTGGAATCAATTCTTCGGTTTCGTATGACCCGAGAGGACGTAATTCTGGCTCTTTGACCCAGAAAAAAAGCATGACAATGAGAGCAACACAGATTGAAATGGATAGAACCAATACCACCTGACGAAGCAGATCTAAATCACCCATTGCCAAATCGGCCTTTGAGGAACTTTTTTCATGCAAATCTGGGTCTTGTATTGAGCTATCCATGCCACCTGCGCCAGCCAATAATGCGCTACCACTTGAATCACTTACTGCCAAATCTGTTGATTGTTTTTCGTCAGCCACTATTTTTCACCCAACCTAAACTGGCATGTTCATTAATTGTTTATAAGATTCGACAAGCTTATTTCTAACTTGGATGGTTGCGTCAAAAGCAACGCTTGATTTGTTTTTTGCTATCATGACATCCGATAGAGACACATTTTCGTCTCCTCTATCGAAACGCATTTGAACGTCACTAGATGCTTTTTGCAGAGAGTTCACGTTGTTAATGGCAGAGTTAAGTAGTTTTCCAAAATCAGCGCTGACTGTCTGACTTGTTGCTAATGGATTACTATTCGATGCTTCTAGCATCATCGCCTGCATTTCGCCTTGAATTCCACTAATATTCATTTCATCTCCACCAGCCAATTTTTTGACTTTTCATTCTGATCTGAGATTAAATTTGCAATTAGCATGCCAGCAACTAGGTGCAAGCAATAATGCTAATAAACCCTTTTGCATTCTTTGTGTAAATTCAAGGCCATAGCAAGCTGTAAAATTAACGAACCAACAACACAGAAGTATGCATCAGACACAAAAGGGGAATGGTTGATCAGCTAGGAAGTTCTATACCTGCATCACGCATTTTAGCCAATTTATAACGCAAGGTTCTAGGACTGACGCCTAGCTTCTCGGCTATCTCTTTTCGTCGACCATTACACTCAACTAATGTCTCAAGTATGATGGCAAATTCTTGATCTCTTAGCTCATTGCCTAACCCTTCTCCAGATAAAATACTCTTAGTAAGAGGTGCAGACACTGGAACCTCGGGGTTTACTTCAGCGATAGGACGAACCGTCGGAGCCACACCATGTGCATTTACACCACTTGCTTCCACAACACTTTGTAGGCTGCTAGCGTCGTGCCAATCTACTCCTTCTAGCAGTATGTGGTCACCTTGAATATCACCATATTCACTTAGAATAAGTGCACGTTGAATAACATTGTCTAGTTCACGCACATTACCCGGCCACGGATAGCATAATAGTTTAGACATGGCGCTATTTGAAATAGAGGGGACAGGCGAACCTAATTTTTGGCAGTGTCGTTCCGCCAAATGTTTGGCAAGCGGTTCTATGTCGTCTTTTCGTTGTGTCAGAGGAGGCCAAGAGATTGGAAAGACGTTCAGGCGATAATATAAGTCTTCTCGAAAGTTACCTTCCGATACATACTGCTTCAAGTCTCGGTTACTGGTTGCAAGCACACGAACATCAAGCTTGATGCTTTTTCTACTGCCAAGTCGTTCCACTTCTCGCTCTTGCAGTACTCGTAAGAGTTTCGCTTGTAGGCTTAAATCCATCTCGCTGATTTCGTCGAGTAGTATGGTGCCACCTTGAGCTTGTTCAAATTTACCCGGACAGGCTTGAATCGCGCCGGTAAACGCCCCTTTTTCATAACCAAACAAGGTGGCTTCTAGCATGTTATCTGGAATAGCGGCGCAGTTAATCGCGACAAATGGACCATTTTTTCTATTTGAAGCATTATGAATGTAACGTGACATCACTTCTTTACCTGAGCCACTTGGGCCTAATATCATCACGTTTGCGTCTGTTTTTGCGACCTTATCTGCCAACAACAGCAGCTTCAAGCTTTTTTCATCGGCGACAATCGCGTCACCATTATCATCGTTTTTAACGGGTGCATAACGAGAAACCATATTTAAGAGCACTTCTGGTGCGAATGGTTTGGCCATATAATCAATGGCACCCTCTTTCATTGCGGCTACTGCATCTTCAATATTTGCGTAAGCGGTCATAAGAAGAACAGGAAGATTAGGTCGATGCTGCTTGATATTTCTTAACAGAGCTAAACCACCCATTCCAGCCATTTGCACATCTGAAACGACAATATCAACCTCTTGAGATTTTAACTTAACAAGTGCATCTTCAGCACAATCGGCTTCTATCCACTCGTAACCAGCTAAGGCTAAAGTATCCACCAACGCCTCGCGTAGACCCTCATCGTCTTCAACGATTAACACTTTGCTTTGAGCCATTATTCTTCTCCAGAGTGAGTTTCGATGGGAAGGTACATAGTGAAGCATGCACCATCCCCTTCTTCTGATATTAATTCTAAGCGGCCTTTGTGAGCGCGACAAACCATCTGAACCACTGCTAAACCTAAGCCTGTGCCTTGAGACCGAGTGGTAAAGAAGGGTTCCATAATTTTAGCTTGTAGTTCTTGAGGTACACCTGGGCCACTATCTTGAACAGATATTTTTAGTTCGTTATTTACCGGTCTAAGAAACACATCTACCTGCGATTCTTTGCCAGCAATTTGTATCGCATTTATGACCAAATTACTCAGCGCAGATGCAATCGCATTCGCATTACCCAGTAACTGTAAGTCCTCTTTTTCTACTTCCAGAAAGTAATCTATCTGGTTATTTTTTACCGCGGTTTCTATCATTGGCTGAAATTCAGAGACGAGTTCACTCACCGTAAAAGCATTGACGACTTTATTATCGCCACCCTTGGCGAATAACAGCATGTCATTGACTTGTTTTTCTAGGTCATGTAAACGGTCCATCAATTTTGTCTGGAACCTTTCCCTTGTTGGAATGGGAAGGTTGGCAGCACCAAGATTTGACGCGTATAGCATTGCACTGGAAAGAGGGGTACGAACTTGATGAGCCAATGAAGCAACCATTCGACCAAGTGATGACAACCTTTGTAAATCACCAACTCGAGATTGCAATAGACGAGTTTCCGTCAAGTCAGTGATGAGGATAAGCTGTCCTGTCGATGAGGCTGAAATGGCCAACCTAACTTTTCGACCGTTTCTTAATGAGATCTCGTGACCATCATCATCTTTGGGGGAGAAAGCGCTTTGAATAACCGCATACCATTTCTGCCCTACTAACGGGACTTCCAGTAATTTTTGCGCTTCTGGATTGGCCTCTTTCACTTCGCCTTGAGTATCGAGCAAAATCACTCCAGCAGGCATAACATCTAATACTTGCTTATACCTTGCCACCTGTTCTTCAAGCGAACCTAAGTGCGTTTGATTTTCCCCAACGGAAAGTGATGCCATGTCGATATCTCTGATAAATAGAACAATGGCTTAGCATGCAATTAGCAGGCCAAGCCATTAAATGTTATATATCAATAAGTTACACATAAACTTGGAGCGTCATTTTATTGACAAAAGAGTGTGAATTTTTGACAGGTTATCTTTGAAGGTTGTACTTTTTCATTTTTTCAACCAAGGTAGTTCGTCTTATTTCTAACATATCAGCCGCTCTTGCTACTACACCATCTTGCATATTCAATGCTTGGTTGATTAAGTCTACTTCAAGATCAGCGAGGTACTCTTTAAGATTTAGCCCTTCTGTAGGCAAACTGTATGCATCGGAGCAGTTGTCATCACTAAGTTCTTGTGATGAAAAATTGGGTGAGAAAATGCTGCTCAATACATCACGCTCTTGTTCTTCAATACTCTCTGAATTTGAACTGTACTCTGGTTGAAATTCCGGAATATCGCTATAACGATATTTGGTTGGTAAGTTCGTCACATCAACCAATTTATTCGGATACAAGATAACCATACGTTCAACCAAATTTGCCAGCTCACGAACATTTCCCGGCCAAGTATGGTCCATAAGTGAGTCAACGGCTCTAGGGGCAAACCTGATTGCTTGACTTCCTTCCGCTTCCATTCTCGACATGAGTTCAGACAGCAACAATGGTATATCTTCGCTTCGTTCTCGCAATGCGGGCATTTCGATTGGAAAAACATTTAAACGGTAATAAAGATCCTCTCTAAAGCCACCGTCGTTGATCATCTCATCCAAATTTCGATGGGTCGCTGCAATAATTCTCACGTTTACCTTAATGGTACTATTACCGCCAACACGCTCAAAACATCGCTCTTGCAAAACACGCAGCAATTTCACCTGCATTGACATTGGCATATCACCAATTTCGTCAAGAAAAATAGTACCGCCTTCTGCCAGTTCGAATCGCCCCTTTCTAGCGGTAATCGCGCCAGTAAATGCGCCTTTTTCATGACCAAAAAGTTCACTTTCTAAAAGATCAGCGGGGATTGCACCACAGTTAATCGGCACAAATGGTCCCTTTCGTCTTGATGAATGGTAATGAACATTTCTTGCGACAACCTCTTTACCGGTTCCAGACTCGCCAAGAATAAGCACGTTTGCATCTGTGATGGCGACCTGCTCAATCAGATGGCGGACTTCTTTTATGCCTGCGCTTTCACCCACTAAACTTCTAAACAGCGTACTTTTACGTCCACTAGCAAACTCACTGCTCTGTTTACCTGAAAATATGGCGCAGTGGTGAAGAGCATCGGTAAGTTGTGTGTAATTGAGGGGAGAAAAAAGTTCACCTATAAAATGTGGAAACTCACACATTGAATCTATTTTTTTCCCTAGAGTAAGGGTTGGAATATGGATTGATTTCTGAATCTTTCCAGCAACGATCATCTCAGCTTTCTTGTCGTTTATAGAACCCAAGATACAAGCAGACCATTCAGTTGACCATTTGACAGAATCGAGTTGATTCGATTTGACAATATGAGCTTGCTCTCCGATGAATTCCAGAATTGTGGCTAGCTGAAGCTGCAACTTTTCATCATCTTCAATTACCAAAAGTTTAGCTAATCTATCCATAGCGTTAATAAAATGCCTTTATCTATTTTCCAATGTGATGTCTTATCGGCTGAGTAATCTAGACAAAGTTTCTTCTAACGATAGCCAATTGAGTGAGAACAGTAACAAAAAAAGCCCACTAGATGAGTGAACTCTGCTCTAATGGGCGTTATTTTATGGTATCTGTGAAATAAGGCAACAAACTAAATGTCAGTATTGACTGTATTTTAACCTAATATTCATTAAATCATCACTGTCCTAGTTCCGCAGCCGTCAGGTTATGATATTCATTTGGTATCTGATCCCACGCAGATTTTATCTCTCTAAGGATATCAACCACGTCATCAATAGCTTTAGGATTGCTCTCCACATTAGCTAATGCGATCTGAGTAATCATGAATTCATATAACTGATCCAAGTTTTGGGCGACGTCACCACCCTCATCCATAGAAAGACAGGTGCGTAGGCTAATAACAATGTCAAGTGCCTTACCCAAGCGCTCACCTTTAACGGCGATATTGCCTTGAGCCATCGCGGCTTTGCCCTGCACCAAGCGTTCAATTGCACCTGCCATCAGCATCTGAATCACTTTGTGTGGAGAAGCCGCACTCAATTGACTATCTACAGATACCTTTTTATATGCTTGTAATGAACCGCGCATGGTATTCCTCTTCTTATAAAAACTGTTGGTAACGCTGAACCGATTTGTTACCGTGACGATACTTCTTAAGCTGCTCACCTAACTGGTTGGTTTCTGTTTGAACCAATCCGACAAGTTGTTTTGTCCGCAATATCGCGTCTTGCCAATCTTGTGAATTCTCACTATCTGGAGCAGACTTAAACGTTGAAATAATCTCTTGCAAAATATGTTCCCTTTCATTTATCAATGAAAGGATTTCATCGCTATCTATCTCATTTTCTTGGAGTAAAGCGATCATGCTGAAATCTAAGGCTTTTAAGTTGTCTAATAATTGAGTCAATTTATTATCCCAACGCGTTCATCATGCCCGAAAGTTGCCCTTGCATTTTTGTCGTAGCATCTTGCATGGCCATAAATTTATTTTTAGTTCTGTCTTCTAAACTAACCATCCTACGATCGAGTTGTGTTTGTTGATCGCTTAATCTAAAATTTTGTTCTCGCAATGAGTTTTCTCGGGTTCTTATGGTTCCCGTTACTCCCGTCATTGACTGGATGGCATCTTCTACTTTCTTTGCAAACCCTTGATTACCACCAAAGAATGCCTCTAGCTTAGTAAAATTTTTGTTAAGTTGCCTATCGAGCATCTTATCATTAATCTCTAGTGTACCTTGTCTCGTGCTCGTGATCCCGAACTCCGTCAATGTTTTCAGATCTTCCGGTGCATTTTCTACCGCGGTCGAAAATGCCGTTTTCAGGCGTGATTGTGCTGAGCGAACGATGCTGTCGCCCGCCAATGGTCCAGCGGCACCCGTTTGTGGATCAACTGCCGCCAAATCACTAGAGATTTGATGAAACTGATTATAGGCATTAACAAACTGTTCGATATCTTCTCGCACACTTTGTCGGTCATATTCAACACCAATCTCGGTTCTCTTTTCCGTCGGATCAGTTACCCCTTTAACGGTAATATCAATACCGTCAATAGCATTTTCAATCACATTGTTTTCGCTACTCAACTGAGCAATACCGTCAAGCATGACGACAGAGTCTTGCGCCGATTGGACCTCAGTCATACCAACATAACCTGCCATCGAATCTAGAGCACCTTGTAGCGCCGATTGCGTATCATCGATCTTGACTTGTCGTGCACGTTCTTCTGGTGGCAACAAGTCAAGCTTTGCTTGATAAGCTTGCGCCTCAGTCATCGTTCCCATTATTACAGAATCATCAATTTTCGTTCTTTGCTCAGCAAGTTTTGCATCTTGTTCCGCTTTTTCGGCAATAGTGTCCGCATCCATTTGACTGATTCTCAGATTCTCTGCGATCAATGCTTCTTCGGGGGTGAGGTAAGAGTCTGTCAAGGTACCCGATGCTGTATTATTCCAACCTGGAACATCACCCATTTTGTTCAGTGCTTTGTCATCCAGTTCAGGCACTGGTGGTTCATAGGAGTCGAGCAATGTTCCCGAAGCGGTTTCTGACCACCCGGGAATAGAGTCTTCTGGTTTAACAAACGACGGAACGATATTTCCGTCGGCATCCCGTGTTGTAACTAAAGCTTCTGCTGCTGCCTGACCCCTCGCCTCGTCTGGTGAAACCTCGTTAGCCGTTGCTTGTTCGAGTTGACCATTTTCGTCTTGCTGTAAAGCCGTGCCAATTTGATTGGCAATCTCTTGCCCGAGGATAGGTGCGGCAAGCGCATTTGCCGCTGCACTTTTTGCCACTTCAAGCGCACTGATTCGCTCTTCAAGTGTTTTAAATTCAAATTTTTTGAGTGGATTACCCGATGTTGATTCAACCGACAATTTGATGTCGTTGTCTACACCCGATCGATCTGACGCAACGATTAAACGTTTGCCATTCGCATCATTTATGATTGAGGCTCTGACTCCAGGGTTGTTCCCTGCTCCATTGATACCACGTACAACATCTATCATGCTTGAACGGTCTTTTACATCAACCGTAAAATTATCATCACCTAAAGCAATTTGCAGCTTACCCGGGCCAAATTCCGTATCCTCAGAAATAGCTTCTGAGGCGACTTTATGGCTCTGAGCAAGCTGCAGCACATCGATAGCATATCGGCCAGCAATTGCTTCTGTTGTCGCTGAGGCAGACACAACTTCATCATCGGTAGACTCTACGGTTCGTACCGCAAAGGCTTTCTCCTGACGAAAGTTTGCCATCAGACTTTTCATCGTATCCAGTGACTCTCTGAGCCGACCGTATGCACTAATATCGGTACCAATTTGCGCACGATCATTATCGATCCGAGCTTGCTTAGGCACGCGCTCGGAATCAACAATTTTGCTGACCATGGAATTGATATCCATACCAGATGACATACCCAAAGGGCCTAAACTCATTCAACTCACCTATAAGACAGTTAAACTGATTCTTCTATAATAAATCCAGAAGAAGAAGCAGCAGCTAAGCGCCTAAGTATAATTAACATCTCTTCGTCAGGGATCTGTCGTATTATGTCGCCAGTACTGGCTTCATAAATCGTCACAACATCTCTTCCTAACTCCTCATCGACTCGAAACGAAAGCCCTTTATTGATAGAGTTAACAAATTCATCCATTTTCTCTACCATCATTTCAAGTTGTACTTTGTTGATATCAATTCTTTTTTGAACCAATTCTTCAACTGCTTTCGTTTTTTCTGCCATGTCAGTTTCGCTCACTGCTTTACTGACATCCTTTTGAGTAGACACTGATTTATTAGTCGCGCTATCACTATCCAAAGCAAGATTTATGCCACCATTATTACCGCTGGCGTTACCAAACTTCCCGTTTGGTTCGCCATACGATTGGATGTTCGATGTGTATGTGGATATATCCATACCGATCTCCCTTCCACCTATGTTGGTAAGCGATTAATCACTATTGACGGTAAGCACAGGCTCGAAGCCTACACTTACTTATCCCAACAAACTTAGCGCGGCTGATGGCGCTTGCTTCGCCTGAGCTAGCACCGATGTACTCGCATTCTGAAGAATTTGAGATTTAGTCATCTGGGTCGTCTCTTTAGCAAAATCGGTATCCATAATCCGACTTCTAGAAGCATTAACATTTTCGTTAATGTTATCCAAATTGCTGATCGCATGATTAAAACGATTCTGGAAGGCACCAAGACCAGCACGATGACTGTCTACGTTTTTCAATGCACCATCCAGTATAGCAACCGCCTGCTGAGATCCAGCAACAGTGGTTACATCGATATCATCGACACTCTGTTCAGTACCCGCCCCTATGTTAAGTTCGCCTGCTAATGCGCCACTAAAGCTTACATCACCATTCTGAACACTTTGATTAGAAGCAAACACTTGAAGTTTTCCTTCTTCACCAACCGAGGCTTTAACATCGCTATTTTGACCATTAATGTACGTCGCAAGCTCTTCCAAATCATTTCCAGCTTTCGCATTAACAGTGATCTCTTTCGCTTCGCCTGACTCATCATTATAGGAGATAATAAGGTCGTTGGAACCCGCTTGCACAGCCCAGTTTTCATCTTTGCCTTCTGCTGCGGTATAGCTCTTCCCAGCCATAGCCGAATCATCCGAGCGCATATTACCCATAGATAAAATGACAGCTTCACCGGAATCCGCACCAATTTGGAATGATTTGGTACCGTAAGAGCCATTCAGCAGTTTGTTACCACCAAATGACGTCGTTTCTGCAATACGATTAAGTTCGTCATTAAGCGCAGAGATCTCTTCTTGAATCGCAACACGTTCAGAACGAGAATTCGAACCATTAGACGATTGTAAGGAAAGGTCACGCATGCGTTGCATAATATTGGTCGTTTCTTTCATCGCACCTTCAGCGGTTTGAGCAATAGAAATACCATCATTAGCATTACGGACAGCCATGTCTAAACCACGGCTTTGAGCGGTAAGTCGATTGGATATCTGTAGACCAGCGGCATCATCTTTCGCGCCATTAATCTTATAGCCTGAAGACAGGCGTTCCATCGATTTATTGAGTCCGTCAGCAGCACCCGACAGGTGTCGTTGAGCGGTCATTGCAGACACGTTAGTGTTTACATTCATAGCCATAATTGATCTCCTTAGGCATAATAGGGTGATGGGCCGTCGCGTCTCTCACCTCGCTTAGGCACATCTAGTTTTATTTCTCTCGTCCCTTGTAACGGCGGGATAAGAAATACCTTTAGGAAATTATTTAAAATTCTTCTGAAATAAATAATGGTGTGAAATTGATCACAATATGTATGATAAACAACCACCCTTATGGCTAATGCTGTTCGGTTAGTGCTAAATACTTCGTTATTCCCGCGCAAACGAGAATCTTGGTGAGTTTAGATCCCCACTTTCGTGAGGATGACGCTGGTTTTAGTGAGGATGACGCTGGTTTTCATGTGATGAAATTAGTTTTCGTGAAAATAGGGCAATTTTCATCGAGATGACAGAGTATGAAGTCTTAAGCAACAGCATTGCCCCCCTTATAAGTCGAATTTTTTAGGCACGTTTCCGACACGAGAGCAGGTATTCCTGTTGAACGCGCACGTTATCCCTTCCTCGATTCAATGCTCAGGTCACTTTCTTATGCTCTTAAAACAACAAAACCCAGCCATATAGGCCGGGTTCAAAGAAGTGACAACGGATGTTGCTGTCAGAATTAACCGAGTAGGCTAAGTGCTGTCTGTGGTGCTTGCTTCGCTTGAGCAAGTATTGACGTTGACGCCTGTTGTAGGATTTGAGACTTAGTCATCGCGGTGGTTTCTTTCGCGAAGTCAGTATCCTTAATTCGGCTGTTAGACGCGTTAACATTCTCGTTAATGTTGTCTAGGTTATTGATTGCGTGGTCGAAACGGTTTTGGAATGCACCAAGCTCACTTCGATGGCTGTCCACATACTTCATCGCAGCATCTACAACAGCGACCGCTTCTTGCGCTCCACCGACAGAAGTCACGTCAAGAGTATCGACCGTTACCGCTGTTGCTGGGCCCATACCAAGCTCACCCGCTAAGGTTCCACTAAATGACACTTCGCCTTCAACATTATTGTTACCAGCAAAAACTTGCAGACGACCGTCTTCATCAACCGAAGCACTCAC
Source organism: Vibrio frigidus (assembly GCF_042465995.1). Classification (NCBI taxonomy): domain Bacteria; kingdom Pseudomonadati; phylum Pseudomonadota; class Gammaproteobacteria; order Vibrionales; family Vibrionaceae; genus Vibrio; species Vibrio frigidus. Next base: position 348,492 of record NZ_JBCDMC010000002.1, read on the forward strand.
TGCATCTTGCTGACCATTGATGTACGTTGCTAGCTCTTCAATATCGTCGCCAGCTTTCGCATTAACGGTAAACTCTTGTACATCGCCAGATTTGTTCGTCAAGCCGATAACCATCGTTGCATCTTTCGATACAGCCCAGTCTTTACCTTGACCGTTTTCAGCTTTGTAAGCGCTACCGCCCATCATCGCATTGTCTGAACGCATGTCTTTTAGGCTTAGCATGACCGCTTCACCATTATCTGAACCGATTTGGAAAGATTTCGTTCCGTGCGTACCGTTAAGCAGTTTGTTACCACCAAATGATGTGGTTTCCGCTATTCTGTTTAATTCGTCGTTCAGTGCCGTTACTTCTTCTTGAATCGCTACACGCTCTTGTTTTGAGTTAGAGCCGTTGGCAGATTGAAGTGACAAGTCACGAACACGTTGAAGGATGTTCGATGTTTCTTTCATCGCACCTTCAGCGGTTTGGGCAATCGAAATACCGTCGTTTGCATTTCGTACTGCTACGTCTAAGCCACGGCTTTGTGCATTCAAACGATTCGAGATTTGTAGACCCGCTGCATCGTCTTTTGCGTTGTTGATTTTAAAGCCAGAAGATAGGCGTTCCATTGAGCTGTTTAGGTCGCTCGCGGCGCCAGACAAGTGACGTTGTGCTGTCATTGCGGCTACGTTTGTATTTACATTTACTGCCATGGTGATTCTCCAATTGATTTTCCGTTAAAGCGGTTTCCGACGTCTCAGAAAACCAAGTAGTTCTCTCAAAGTTACTTTCATTAACGGCTCATATGTAGAATCCTTTAGAAAAAAATTCGTTTTTTTTTACTAATTATTTCTAGCCACCTACAAATGTGACCTTTCTCATAAAAATCAAACAAAGCCTACCAATAGAGCTAAAGATTTTATTTAAATCGCCGAGAGCAAGGGGTTTTAAAAAAAATATTAGGATAAGATAGCGCCACAAGTCAGCAGCCTTGCTGCATTAAATTTGTGTTTTTGTTTCTTCAATAGATAGGTAGATAACGAACACTGAGTAGCATTCGTGACGGTTCATCAGAAGGTAAACTCAGCAACTTTTGAATATACTTAATTTGAGCAAGGAACAAATAGACTTAATATAACGAAGAGAATTAGCAACACCGAACGGATTTTTTGGCCTATATTGAAAATGACTTTAATTTCAATATCATCAAGAATCAACCTGACACTACTTCAGTTTAACGATATTTTTGACTTATTCCGAGATCAGAACCACTTATTGAAAAGAATAAACAAAAGTAATGATTTTCTTGTATAAACATCTGATTTATATACGACATTTCTACCAAAGTGCCGATATTTGCTTTTAATCAACTCACTTTGATTTATTTTTTTTAATTGTTTTATTTGAAATGTTAATTTGATATTTATGGCCTCCTAATTTAGACCGCAAAGACTTGCAACACATCAATTCTTATTTAAAAGATTTTGATTATTCAATTTACTATTCATTTAACACACAGTCGAACTGACATTCACATAAACATTTTATATCAAATAGGAGAAATATAGATATGAGTGGAAATATCATTAAAGTTTCAAGAAACACAGACAATGCACCGAAGCGTACTGCCTCTACACAAACCGTCGCTTTCTCTCATTACAATAATATTTCAGCGCAATTACCTGTCGACCCTGAAACAGGCAAACTTGTCACGGGGAATGTAAAAGAGCAGGCAAGGCAGTGTTTAGCCAATATTAAAGCCATTGTAGAAAGCATCGATCACGTGATGGACGACGTTGTTAAAATCAATGTATTCCTTAAAAACATCTCAGATACTGACGCTGTTAACGATGTCTACGCCGCTTTCTTCCAAGGCGATCTTCCTACCCGTACCACAGTCGCGATTGCGGCTTTGCCTATGAGTGATGCTTTAGTGCAAATGGACGCCCTTATTTCAAACGGCGAAGGCACTGCACCACAAGATCCTTGCGACCTTATTAAACTGTCAAACAACACTGAGAATGCACCAATAAACTCTGTCTCGACACAAACTGTCGCTTTTTCTCATTACAACAATATTTCAGCGCAGCTACCTGTCGACCCTAAAACGGGTGAAATTGTTGAAGGTGGTATAAAAGCGCAGACTAAGCAGTGTCTACAAAATATCAAGGAAGTCTTAACCAGTATCGATGTGCCTTTTGACGACATTGTCAAAATCAATCTTTTTGTTAAAGACCTTTCGGATATGGATGCAGTAAACGACGTCTACTCAACATTCTTTCCAGATTCGTCAATCGCTCGGAGCGTAGCCTATGTGCCTGCGCGAACCACTGTTGCCGCTTCCGCTTTACCGATGGGTGCGTTGGTACAAATTGATGCCGTTGTGTCTCACGGAGATGGTACTCCACCACAAGCGGTTGAAGATAGACATGGTCTTATTATCAGAGCACACAATACGGAAAATGCACCAAAATGCACTCTACATACTCAAACGGTCGCTTTTTCCCACTACAATCATATTTCAGGCCAATTACCTTTGAATCCAAAAACTAGTGAAATGGTTTTGGGTGATGTTAATGACCAGGCGAAACAATGCCTAGACAATATCAAGGCCATTGTGGAAAGTGTCGGTCACGTGATGGATGACATTGTGAAAATTAATATTCAGCTTAAAGATATCACCGATATTGATACCGTCGACGAGGTGTACTCCACATTCTTCAATGGTGACCTTCCAGCAAGAACAACCGTAGGTGTTTCCGCTATCCCAATGGATGCTTTGATTCAGATTGATGCCGTGGTTTCTAACTGTGAAGGAACGCCTCCACAGGTATAATCAACATTGAATGGTCACTGAGTTGCCCTCAATGGCCATAAATTGAATTAAATTTTAGATTATTATAGAACCAACAAAGCCTCGACATTTGTCGAGGCTTTGTTGGTTGAAAGGTGAGCAAACCTAACACCGTGCTTTTCTCAAACAAATTTGTAAATCGAGCTTGAATTTCAGGTAGAGAAAAGCCCCATTTCCTTTGAGAGAACTGGGGCCGGTCAGGTCGCAAGCCAGATTGCCTATGTGGAGATCGAGAGAAATAACACATAACTGGCTTAACGATAACATTTTAACTTTCTGTCTTTTGGCAGTGAGAGTGAGAGAGCCGCCAGACTTCATTTTAAAATGCCATTGCCAATATAACTTTACTCAACGTCGGTTCACGTCTGCGCCAACTAATGCAGAGTAATGCTAAATCTGTAATATCGACTACTGAAGCAGCGACAATGCAGAGTTTGGCAATTGTTTTGCTTGAGCAAGTATGGAAGTACCTGCCTGTTGCAAAATTTGGTTTTTCGTAAGTTCCGTCGTTTCTTTGGCAAAATCAGTATCTTTGATCCGGCTCTTCGACGATTCCACGTTTTCTTGAATATTGGACAAGTTATTAATGCTGTGACTAAGCCTGTTTTGTTGTGCACCTAAGTCTGCACGCTGGCTGTCAACATAGGTAAGGGCAGCATCAATAACACCAACTGCATTTTGTGAGCCCTTAACGCTTGTCACATCAATATCTTGTGCGGTGGTAACGCGCGCTTCTGAGCCTGCGATACCAATCTCTGAAGCAAGAGAGCCTGAAATATCAAGACCACCCGCAATTTTTGGATTCGCTACAAAGAGCTGTAAGTTACCACCCTCTCCAACGGATGCCGACAATTTGTCTGTCTGACCATTTATGTAGGTCGCAAGCTCTTCGATATCATCACCCGCTTTCGCTTGGATATCTATTACCAACTCTTCATTGTTGGCGTCAGCTGCGAAGGTAAACTTGATATCGAGTTTATCCGCCGGTACACCCCAATCGCTGCCAATGACCTTCCCTTCAGGAAGCTCTGCATTGAATGTCTCGCCACCCATGCGGAAATCATCAGCACGAATGCTGGTCAATCCCATGATCATTGCTTCACCCGAGTTAGCGCCTATCTGGAACGCCGCTTCACCAAAGGAGCCATTCAGAAGTCGACGGCCACCAAACGAGGTGGTTTCTGCAATACGATTAAGCTCATCTTGTAGAGCAGTCACTTCTTCGTTTATCGCAACGCGTTCAGACAAAGAGTTAGAACCATTAGCCGATTGAAGTGACAAATCACGCATGCGGGTTAGAATTGCCGATGACTCATTCATTGCGCCTTCTGCCGTCTGAGCAATGGAAATACCATCGTTAGCATTACGCATAGCAACATCAAGACCGCGAGATTGCGAATTCAATCGATTCGAAATTTGTAGGCCCGCAGCATCATCTTTAGCACTATTTATTTTGTGCCCAGATGACAAACGTTCCATTGACGTGTTTAGGTTTTCAGTCGCCTTATTTAAGTAGCGCTGAGTCGTCATCGCCGCGACGTTAGTACTTACTGTTACAGCCATTTTATGCTCTCCTATTGAGTTCGCAAGGTTTCTGCGAAGCGGTCAGCTTTAGTCTCATTTGGATAAGCACTGACCGTATATTTACTTGCTGAACTAAGTGCCACTGTTCTCACTTAATTCATTACCAATTATTTTGTCTACTTGTATACATTCAAGTAGTGTGCCACTTTTTTGTTTTATTTTAAAAATTAAATTTATTATTTATTTTCAAATGGTTATATTACAAAAAATTTAAACTCTACCTTTATTTGTTCATTGCGGTACTTTGAAAAACGGCAATAATTTGCTGTCTTTTCATGCTATGACAACTATTGCCTCTTTAACTGATTGTCATATAACTGGTCATTATTCCGCACATATGGCTCTAGCACATATGGCAAAGGAAAATTAGATATAGTTAAACAACGTCAGGTCTTTCGTTTTGCCAAAAGCTTTTTGTGATGCCTCCAGTGCAAGCGAGTTCTCATTAAATTCGATCACCGCTTGTGAATAATCAAGATCTTCAAAGGCACTTTTTGACTTTGCTAGTGTTAGCTTAAAATCTTCATGCAAGTCCGTTTGAATATCGAGCGTATTCAGACGCGCACCAACATCCGTCCTAGCTTTACCAAGATGAATAAACGCGGCGTCAAATTCTTTGGTCAGTCTATGCAATTCAGCCGTTGCCGACGCATCGGATACGGAGGCATCTGAAAGTTCGATAACTTGTTTAAAGCTATCAAAAATATTCACGGTTTCTTTGGGTTCCAACGTAAAAGAATCACCCGCCGTTATCTGTCCACGAATCAGGATCGATAGGTCTTCATATTTAATCCCTTTTCTCGGGTCAAACTCTTCTGTTTGTACCGCACTACCATCTTTATCTAGTTGGTAACCGTATTTCCCCGTTCCCATATCAACAAAGGTAATCGTATATTGGGAATCATCCGTACTGTCTAGATTGGTTGCGCGCTCAAGCAATAATTCTGATGCAGGCTGTAACTGATAACTCGGTTTGTAATCACCAAATGGATTATCAACCTCCATATACAACTTACTACCAGGGTCATTCAATGCCATTTCCAGTTGATTCGAAATTCTCATCTTGCGCTGATAATCATCTCCGGAATAAGTGACATTGTTTTCATTGTCTCGAAAGAAAGGCTGATTTTTAGGTTTCGTACCTGCAAAAATATAGTTACCTGACTCATCTTGGCTATTCGCTAGGTTAAGCAGATTGCTAAATGTCTCTTGTATCTCTCGGGTTTTCGCTAATCGATCTTCCTTTGAATGCGAACCATTGATCATCTCCATAACCGTTCTTTTTGCCTGATCCGCGTACTCTTCAGAGTTCGCTACCAATACTTCATGGTGTTCAAGGCGGTTTCGGGTAAGTACGATCGCATCCATATATTGACGAAGCTGTTCTGATTGCTGCCCAAGATTTTGAATATAGTGCGTGGCAAGTGGATCATCACTGGCGTTGAGTAGTTTCTTACCGGAAGCCAATTGCGCCTGATTGTGGACAATCTTTGCCTCTTGCCTACGAAGATCGTTTTGAACCGCTTGGTAATTATGAAAACTTGATATTCTTCCTACCATCTAATTACCCTCCTACCGCAATGCCAAAATGGTGTTAAACGTATCGTTTGCAGCTTGCATGATACGAGATGATGCCATATACGATTGCTGGAACTTCATCATATTGGCCGCTTCTTCATCTAAATTTACACCGGAGATTTCGGCAACACGTTCTTGTGCCGATTCGTTTTCAAGACGTGCCACATCTGACAGTCTAGAGGCGGTAGACATCTTCAATCCCATATTGGTATTGAGGTCATGGTAAAGCTGTAAAATCGTAGAATTATTGTCGTTCAAGTTTTTTGCTGTCTGAAGATCCTGCATTTTGCGCAGATTGCCGTTGTCACCTTCTGAAGCAGTAAGGTTTGCCGCAAATCTATCATTCGCAATAGCCCCTTTTGTTAGTTCAAAGGTTGTACCTTGAACGGTAACAGGCCCAGAAGATGGGTAATCTTGTGGTTTTAGCAGTACCTTTCCATCCATATCCAATACGGCAAACTGATCACCTTTTGGAGAGATCACTACTTGAAATTCTTTTAATTCGCCAGCAACTAACACATGAAAGTCGGCATCACCTTGTTCAAAAGTAGCCGAACTCTCGTAGCTTTGAGCGGCAATAGTTGCCGGATCATTCATGACAACTTTCATCTGTTCCGCACCAAATCTTACCGGACGCAGAATTATTTTTTCACCTGCACGAGGAGAGTTATTCATTTCAACTCTCATGCCATCGATATACAGTGCGGAATCTTTAGGCTCTACCTGCACAACCTCTCCAGTTGGCTTAATCACGGTGTAGTCACTACCGTCATATCTAAGATGGTAATCACCTGGATTTATCTTCGAAATATCATCAATATAAACCGCCAAATCGGCTTGCGAGTTTTTCTCCAATATAACTCGAGATTTCGCGACACGTTCGGAGTTCACATCGGTAAACACAAGAGAACCGATATCGCCTTTTAAATCTAAACCTTGAGCTTGTAGCTCATTAACGGCATAAGAAATAGAAGTAGCAACGCGGCCTAATTCATCCTGAACATAAGGAATAAACTCATCTCTCACTCTAAAAAGAGACTCTAGTTTGCCGTCTATGCCTTTATGATTAATCGCTTTTATTCCCTTGCCTTCGATTAACGCGAGTTCGCGCTGCTGTGGGTCGGGTGAACCATCAATCATGGTCAATCGACTCGATTCCACCCCAGAAACGAGATTATGTCCGCTGCCAATATGTATATTGAAACCTTCGTTATTGTTGCGCGGCGTAACCGTTACTTTTGTGTATTCCGATAGCTCTTTTACTAACTTTTCATGCTTATCCATCAAGTCATTATGCGGACCAGGAGTACGCATCATTAACCTATGTAAATCTTTGATATCACTACCAATTTGATTTATTCTTTCGACAGATAGGTCAAGTTTTTTATTAATATTTGAAGACTGTTGACGCACCGTTTCGTAAAACGTATTAAGATTTTGGCTGACCAGCCCTGCCTTCTCTAACACCACTTTACGTGCACCCATGTCATTAGGGGAATCGGCTAACGTTTTGACTGAATCGAACCACTCATTAATATTTTCTGGTATTTTTTTCGAAGCAAGCGAAGAGAGCATACTCGTCAACATGCCCAAGTTTTCTTCATCATCTTCACGTAACGCTTTGCTTGTTGTCGAAACATTAAGTTCGTTGACGGCAAAGTGATCCCAAGAGCGGCGAACATTTTCCACATGCACGCCCATGCCATAAGTTTCACCACCATATTGGCGAGGCGAATTTGTCCCCTGGATTACCGATTGGCGACTATAGCCTTCGGTATTCGCATTCGATATGTTATGACCAGTGGTGTTGAGTTGTCTCTGAGCAGTTAATACGCTCTGAGTACCAACATTCAACAAGTCCGACGCCATAATGCCCCCAGTGAAACTACTTAAAATGGATGTTTTTGATTAACTTAATGAGTATGTAGCAAGGTATGTGCCAAGTTCGTAATGTGCGGAGGTCGCATCAATTTGAGGGGAAATAAACATAAAAATCTGTAAAGTAGGGAGGAAGGGCAACACAATAAAAAAGAAGCGTTGCCGCTTCTTTTCGTTACATCTTATCGATTCGTTCTTTAACCTGCAGAACTTTGTCCGCATACGCTGGATCCGTTGCATAACCCGCTTGATGCAAGCCTCTGATAAACGATTCAGAGTTATTGTTCTGTGAGAGCGTTGTTTCGTATCGTGGATTCTGGTTAAGAAAACGAACGAAATCGTTAAAACTTTCTTCGTAGGTATCGTAAGAACGAAATGCCGCTTTCTCTTTCACTGGTACATTGTCATGAAACTCTAAGGTTTGAGTCGCAATTTTATCGCCTTTCCAGCTTCTATCCGCTTTGATATTAAAAAGGTTGTTGCTGCTACCAACCGAGTTCTGAATCACTTTATTACCCCAACCGGTTTCCAACGCCGCTTGAGCGATAAGGATAGAAGGGTCGACGCCAAGTGCTTTGGCTGCTCTATCAGCGTAAGGTTGCAGAGACTGCACAAAATGCTCTGGGCTATCAAATCTGCCATTGGATTGAACTTTATTAGCCGCCATAACGGAAAGGGCTTCATCCGCTACTTCACCCGCTTTTGATTGTTCTACCGGCAAACGTAACGACGTATCAAGAGCAGCATTACGCATAACCAGTTCACTATCATCTGTTTTTGCACCAGAACTTAATTGAGCAACAATCATATCCGCAAGCCCCAAAGAACCTGTGGCACTGAGCTCACTGGCCATCTGTTCATCTTGCATTTGACGATAGAAATCTTGATTTTGGCTCTTCATCAAATCAGATTCAAAAGCTGAATTAGCATCACGCATTGACTTGAAAAGCATAGCGGTAAAAATGGATTCAAACTGTTTTGCCGCGGCTTTTAATGCCTCTTTATTATCACCATCATCACTGCTCACTGCGTCTTGACGAAGCTTATCTAAGCTTGCAATATCGTGAATAAAACCGACGTCATTTGCATTATTTATCATCATGTTGCCCTTAAATAATAATCAGCTGACCTTCGATCGCGCCCGCTTGCTTTAATGCCTGTAAAATCGCCATTAGATCCGACGGTGCCGCACCTACTTCATTCACTGCTCTCACCAAGTCATCCAATGTTAGCCCCGGCTGAAAATTAAACATCTTGCCTTGCTTCTCTGTCACTTCAATCGTTGAGTCCGGAGTGACCACCGTTTGACCACCAGCGAATGCGTTTGGTTGACTCACATTTAGATTCTCTTTAATCGCAACCGTCATTCCACCATGGGTAACGGCAGCGGCCTTTAACCTTACGTGTTGTCCAACAACAATCGTCCCTGTTCTTGAATTAACAATAATCTTTGCTGCACCGTCTGCTGGGTTAAACTCAAGATTCTCGATTGCAGAAAGAAATGCGACACGCTGACTTACATCACGAGGTGCTCTAACCCGAACAGATGTAGAGTCAATAGCCGACGCCATTTGCGGGCCAAGGAAACTATTCACGGCGTCCGCCAAACGTTGAGCTGTAGTAAAATCTGACTCAACCAAATTAAACGTTATAAAGTCACCACGACCAAATGGGCTTGGAATTTCACGTTCCACACTCGCCCCACTGGAAATCAGACCAACCGTTGGGTTATTCCCAACTAATTTTGAGCCATCAGCGCCTTCCGCACTGAATCCACTTACCACAAGATTACCTTGGGCAATCGCATAGACTTCACCATCCAGACCTTTTAGGAAGGTTTGGATTAATGTTCCACCGCGTAAACTTTTTGCAGAGCCAATAGACGATACCGTGACATCCACTTTTTGACCCTGCTTTGAAAAGGCAGGTAATTCAGCCGTCACGATAACGGCAGCCACATTCTTCGTTTTAGGCTTGGTGCCGGGTGGCAATTGTATGCCAAAATTTTGCAGCATCGCATTGAAGCTCTGGTCGGTAAACGGTGTAGACTCACCCGTACCCGGTAAACCAGTGACCAAACCATAACCGACTAATTGGTTACTACGAACCCCCGCTACCTCTGCGACGTCTTTAATTCGTGCGGCATAAGCAGATGTTGCCATCATTGCTATACCTACTACCATTACCGCTAATTTGTTCATCGCATAAGCCTTATGTTAACCGTCAAATCTTCGACTATCCCGCTCTATTATAGAGAGACATTAAAGAATCGTGCCAAGAATCCAGGTTCTTGCATATCTTGTTGTGTTCCGGTACCAGAATAGCGAATTCGAGCGTTAGAAATTCGATTTGATGCAATGGTATTGTCAAAGCTAATATCATCCGGTCGAATGGTGCCACTTAAACGAATGTATTCATCTCCAGCGTTCAATGTTAACCATTTTTCCCCACGAATCACTAAGTTGCCGTTAGCCAACACCTCAATAACCTCGACGGTGATAGAACCACTCAAGCTGTTACTCTGATTGGCTGTCGCTTCACCACTGAATTTATTGTCATTGCTTAACTCATAGGAAAAATCATAGTCACCAATCGTCAGTGGCTTGCCGCCAACCGCAAGTGGGTCCATTGACGAATCATTGCTCTTACTAAGGTCAGCGTCAGCACTTTTCGCCGCTTTGGTCTGTTCTTCCATCATCACAGTTACTATGTCACCAATGCCATGAGGCTTAGAATCATCGTATAGATTGGTAGCAAAACCGGTATTAAAAAGTGATCCTGTCGCCGCTGCATAATGTTCAGGTTTGTCTTTTGGATGAATAGGAGCCCAAGCAGGATCGCCCGCAATAGGGTCATCTCGAGTTCTCAAAACATCAATAAGACCAGAGTCTTCTGCTTCCGACTGATCACCTTCAACGGCGTCAACCAAGGTTGTACTCTGTTCTACGTCGGTGCCTTCGTCCGTTGGCGATAACATAGTGCAACCCGACATTGTCATGATCAAAACTAACCCAAATATACGTTTCATAGCGACTTACTCATCTCAATTTATGACTTACGTTATAGCTGTTGATTCACAAAGCTCTGCATCTTATCTACCGCAGAGATGACTTTTGAATTCATTTCGTAAACGCGTTGGGCCTCAATCATGTTCACTAACTCTTCCGTCACATTCACGTTGGAAGTCTCTAGCATCGATTGACGAACTGAGCCTAAACCATCTAATCCGGGTACACCCTCGGTTGGCTCACCACTTGCTCCGGTCGGTAAATAAAGGTTCTGACCTATCGGCTCTAAACCACCGGGGTTAATAAAGTCGACCGTTGTTATTTGACCAACGACTTGGTTATCTTGCTGTCCTCTAAGTCGAACAGACACTTCACCGTCATTGCCGATAGTGATAGAGATAGAATCATCGGGAATGATAATTTCTGGATCCAACGAATAGCCAGACCCTGAGGTGACAATTGCCCCCTCGTCATTGAGTGTGAACTGACCATTTCGGCTATAACCCATGTTGCCGTCTGGCAAGACGATTTGGAAGAAACCATCCCCTTCTATCATCATATCTAGTGAATTAGTCGTGGTTTGCGCATTACCATTGGTATGTATTTTTTGCGTTGCGACGACTTTAGAACCCGCACCTAACATAAGACCACTCGGCAGCTCAGTATTTTGTGATGATTGGCCGCCGGGCTGATTAATATTCTGGTAAAAGAGATCCTCAAAAACAGGTCGGCTCTTTTTGTAGCCTATGGTTGAGGCGTTAGCCAAGTTGTTTGATATGGTCGAGATGTTCGTTTGTTGAGCATCTAAACCTGTTTTACTTACCCATAATGCCGGATGCATAACTAATCCCCTTCACTCAATCCGTTAGCTCATACGTAGCAGAGAGTCAGATGCTTTATCCATCTCTTCTGCGCTGCTCATCAGTTTTACTTGCATCTCAAACTGACGCTGTATATCGATCAAACTTGTCATTTCGCCAATGGCACTTACGTTACTGCCTTCGACAGCACCAGTCATAATGCTCACACCTGCATCTGCTTCGAAAAACTGGTTTGGGTCTTTTGCTTTGAATAAACCATTAGAATCTTTGAATAGGTCGCGGTTATTTGGACGTGACAGCTTAATACGATCCACCTCTTCCATTGCATTGGGTGGCGCACCTTTAGGCAATACAGAAATCGTACCATCACGACCAATCTCAATTTTCGCAATTGGTACCGGTAAGGTTATTGGCGCGCCAGATTCACCGAGCACTAGATGACCAGTACCATTCGTCAATAACCCTGACTCATCAATATGTAGATTGCCGTTACGAGTTAAGCCTTCTTTACCCGTTTTATCTAATACCGATATCCAACCATCACCCTCAATCGTGACATCGAGATCACGTCCTGTGGTAATAACACTACCTTGAGCAAAATTTTGGCCTGGGCGTTCTGTCATGCTAAATACACGAGACGGCAAACCCTCACCGTAGGCTTGCATAGAACGAGCTTGTGCGAGATCGGCGCGAAAACCTGTCGTACTCACGTTTGCTAGGTTGTTCGCTCTTAATTGCATCTCTTGCATGTTTTGCTTAGCGCCACTCATGGCAAGAAACAGTGCACGATCCATAATTTTGCTCCAAAAATTCAGTTACTGAACCTAATAAAGCAAGAGACGTGCCAATTATTTTTATTGATAAAAAACAATAAGATAAGAGCATAAACTAAAAAAGAGTTATTACATGGCAGATGAAGAAGGGAAGTTTGCTGCCTGAGCGGCAACGACACCCAAACGCTATAAAACGATTGGGTATCTCAGAAGATTGCGTTAACGAATTTGCAAGATAGTCTGTTGAGTCTGGTTATGTACTTCTAGCGAACGGGAGTTTGCTTGGAAGTTACGTTGCGCAGAAATCAAATCCACTAGCTCTTGTGTCATATCAATGTTTGACTGCTCTAATGTACCGTTAGAAATGGTGCCATATGACCCTTTGTTAGACTCACCCCAAATTTTATCACCAGAGAACTGAGTGGAATCCCACTGAGTGCCTCCTTTTTTATCTAGGCCTTGTTCGTTAGCAACCCGTACTAGTGCGACTCGACCTAACGTGACATTCTCACCGTTAGAATAAGTCCCTAAAATACTGCCTGTTTCATCAAAGTCTAGTTTAGTAAGAAAACCTGTTGTTGCGCCATCTTCATCAAATTTGGTCAATTCAAACGGGGCAGCAAACTGTGTCGCTCCATCCAGCTTAAATGACATTAATTGCGTCGTATCGGCACCATTCAAGTCTATTGCATTTGGCCCTACACCTAGCTGTTCAGTAACGATATTATTACCGCTGTTGATACTAGCAAGTGTACCGTCTGTGTTGAACTTGACTGTATGTCCAATATGACCGGCTGCATTTTGTGCATCACCGCCGGTAATATTCAGCGGTTTTTCACCCACTTTGTCCGTGACCGTATAATACGTTTGCCATGTGTTGGGCTGGGTCATATCTTTCAAATAATACGATGACAATTTGTAAGACTGACCCATCGAATCATAGATGGTTGAGGAAGTTGAGCGGTTATATGTCTCTTTATCTGAAAAATCAAACAGAGCTGGATCTTTTAAGTCACCATTCGCCGGTAAATTCACACCCACTTCTACGTTCGCCGTCTGCTTCGGTTTACCAAACTCAGGCGGAACTTGAAGAGGCGATGGCTCATATGACAGTACATCACCGGTATCCTTATTCACTTGATAACCTAATAGGAACTCTTCATCAGAAGTGACCATATAGTTATCTTTGTTCAGGTGAAAAGCGCCATTTCGAGTTATTTCATTTTGCTGTGGAACCATACGATCTTTTGATACAGCAAAGAAACCTGTACCACCAATGCGTAAGTCCATAGGGTTGTTAGTATAAACACTAGAACCTTCATGGAATTGTTGAGCAACCTTACTTGGTTGAACACCACCACCAGGCGTGGTTTTTGCGTTAGTAAATACTGAACTCGAATACACATCACCAAACTCTGCACGTGACTCTTTAAAGCCAAAAGTGTTTGCGTTAGCAATGTTGTTACTGGTTGTATTTAGATCCAATTGAGCAGCGGATAAACCGCTTAAAGCTACATATGACATTTCAATTTCCTCTTATCTAGCTAGCGTTTACGCTTTGCCAACTTCTAGTACTTCAGCAAGTTTAACTGGCGATTCAAAGCCAGCCAGATTGAGCAGTACATTCCCATCGCCTTTACCTAAAAGAACACTATTCACATTCGCATAAGTCGAAACTTCAAACTCTGTGCTTTGTCCTTCCATTAGGCCACCGGCTTTAACATTATATTTACCGGCTGGCGTCGGAACACCGTTTTCGTCTTTACCGTCCCATTCAACACGGCTATCACCCGCAGGGGTAGCACCAACATCAAGTGTTCGTACTAACTGGCCAAGTTCATTCTCGATTCTGACAAAAAGATTATCGACAGACTGAGGTAACTTAACCATGGCCGCCATGCCAGCGTTTTCCGCTTTAAGGCCTGCGACACCAGGAACCAATACATCACGCCCTACTAGCGTTGAAGCTTGTAATGCTTGATTAGAGGTCATCGATGAATTTAAGTTTTCAAACTGTCCATTCATCTGATTGATGCCATCAACGGTCGCAAATGAAGCCATTTGCGCAATCATCTGGTCATTGCCGACCGGCTTAAAGGGGTCTTGTTGAGCAAGTTGCTTAGTGAGCAGTGATAAGAAGTCCTCTTGTTTGAGTTCTTGCTTACCTGTTGTCTCAGTAGGCTTTTTTTGATCTTGAAGCGCTTTAAGCTGGTCTACATAGGACAAGCCGCTCTGACCAACGTCGTTGATTGCCATTACGCTATCTCCTTATCCTTATTGACCCATCTGCAGCGTACGCAGCAGCATTTGTTTACTTGCATCTGCAACCTGGACATTCGTTTGATATGAACGGGAAGCAGAAATCATGTTTGCCATTTCTTCCATTACATTAACGTTTGGCTTGTAAATATAGCCTTCATCGTTAGCGAGTGGATGTTCGGGGTTATACTCCGCTTGAAGAGGCTTATCGCTCTCGACAATTCCTAACACCTTAACCGGAACATTATGGTCACGGTTAAAACCGGCCTTATTTAACTCTGCACCAAATACAGCATGACGAGCTCTATATGTCTCTTTTGCTGAGCCACTAATGCTGTCTGCATTGGCAAGGTTACTTGAGGTTGTATTTAGACGAACAGACTCAGCACTCATCGCAGAACCCGTCACATTGAATACGTTAAATAAACTCATCTAATTATTCCCCTCTTATTGCCTTGGTTAAATTCTTAAATTTACCACCTAAGAAATCTAGTGATGCTTGGTGTCTGATCTGGTTCTGCATAAACAAGTTACGCTCCAAATCCACATCTACAGTATTGCCATCACCAGTGTCAGGCTGTGTAGGAACTCGGTACTTCACATCCCCAGTCACATTGGAAGAGGCAGCGATATGCCGCTCGTTGGTACGGTTAAGACCAAAGCTTGCCTCTGACGTTGCCGCCTGAAGTGCTCTTTGAAAATCCATTCCTTTTGACTTATAGCCCGGCGTATTCGCTTGCGCAATGTTTGTAGAGATTATCTCTGCATTGCGTTCACGCGTACCAACAGTATGTTGGTGAATACCTAAAGCGTTGTTAAAAGAAATGGCCATGCCGTACCTCTACCATAAAAATGACTTACTACTGAAATTAAAAGCAATCTTCATGCCAAAATACAAAAACACGTCAATTTCTTCTCTTCTCAGTGATGCAACGAATTGTTGCAAGTAAACATTTGCAACAATTAAGCCAAGAAATTGAACTCTATTTGAAATGTCGATCTAAGAATAGCGGAATGTAGCAAGAAGGGCGAATCTTAACAAAATCGAATTCAGGCTTTAGTAGCCAATGATATCAATTCCAATAATTATGCGATCAAAATGAATTCGATTCTACGAACCGATCAAAAATAAAAAAAGGAGTGGCATAATAGCCACTCCTTTTTTTCATCTTCAGTGTTATTACATTTCAATCTATTTAAGTCTATAAATAATACCCGGGTTACATCTCACCATTTCAAAACGGTCAGTGAGCCCAGTTAACGATTCTGAAGCACCCAGTAACAAATACCCTCCTGGGTTCAGCGAGTTCGCTATTGAGTTCAGAACTTGAGACTTCATGTCTGGCGAAAAATAGATAAGAACATTTCGACAAAAAACAATGTCAAACTTTCCTAGCAACACATAGCTTTCCATTAAATTCTGAGGGCGAAAATTAACGAATCGCTTAACGTTATCTTTAACTTTCATTCTGCCGTCGCCTGCATCTTCAAAATAGGTACGTCGACGTTCAGGAGAAAGCCCTCTTCCCAGCGCTAAGCTATCATAGACACCAGCGCGGCACATATCGAGCATACTGGCAGAAATATCCGTCGCAGTTATAGAAACATTTGGAATCAGACCCGGTCTCTTTTGCTGGGTCTCTAATATTGTCATTGCCATTGAATACGCTTCTTGACCAGAAGAACTCGCCGCTGACCAGATCTTAATTGGTCTTTTACGCTCAGCGACTTCTGGTAAAAGCTTCTCTGCCAATACAGTAAAGGGATAACCATCGCGAAACCATAGCGTTTCATTCGTTGTCATTGCATCGACTGCTGCAATCCGCAATTCGCGGTTTCTACCTGTGACCACATTTCTCAATAAATCAGATAACGAATCGAGCTTAAACTTATTAACTAGCGGGCTCAAACGGCTACGCACAAGGTATTGCTTGCTGTCACCTAATACGATGCCGCATTGTGATTCCAGAAAGCGGCTAAAGTCACGGTACTCTTGATCACTTATCGTAATAGCTGTCATTAATTTCTCTTTATTATTTTACTACTGCTGCTTTTACTGCTGCACCCAACTCATCAGGGTTAAACTTAGCGATAAATTCATTGGCACCTACACGTTCTACCATAGCTTGGTTAAATACACCACTCAGCGAGGTATGCAAAATGATATGTAGATCTTTTAGGTCTGGGTGTCTTCGAACTTCCGCCGTTAACGTATAACCATCCATTTCAGGCATTTCGATATCAGAGATAACCAGAGAAATCTGTTCGTAGATACTACCTTCTGAGGCCATTTCCACGAGTTTATCATACGCTTCCTTGCCATCTTTAACTAAAACGGCTTCAAATCCAATAGATTCAACCGCTCTTTGCACCTGTTTTCGTGCAACGGTCGAGTCGTCAGCTATCAGTATACGACGAACAATTTGTTTTTCTGCTTTTTGTTCTGCGTCAGCAATTTCTTGTGCTATATCCGTACTCATTTCTTCTTCTACGGGCGAGATCTCAGCCAAGATTTTTTCGACATCTAATATCTCTACCAGTTCGTTGTCTATATTGGTTACGGCTGTTAGGTAATGAGCACTACCGGCCCCGTCTGGTGGAGGAAGTATAGCTTCCCAATGCATATTGATAATGCGTTCAACAGACGTGACCAAGAAGCCCTGTACCGTTCTGTTAAACTCAGAAATAACAACAAAACAATTTGCTAGATCGGTTGTAGGTCGTCCACCAATTGCCAAGCTTAAGTCTATAACTGAAATCGTATTCCCACGTATATGCGCAACCCCAACAACGAGTCGATTCAAGTTAGGCATTGATGTAAGTCTAGGGCATTGGAGCACTTCTTTCACTTTAAATACGTTTATACCGTATCTTTGACGTCCCATAAGTCGAAATGTCAGTAGCTCTAATCTATTCTGACCTACTAATTGTGTACGTTGATTCACTGAATCCATAATACCGGTCATAAACTCAACTCCATTTAAAAACTTCTGAATAAAAAAATGTTAACCTAATTGAGCTATTTTACAAGAAAGCACAATATGGATGCTGTAATAAGGGAATTCTAATATGTATTTTATCTGTGTATGCAAGGCATTATATAACTCTCTTGATAAATCTATCGGTCTTTTTATCTTTTTCTTTAGCATTTTTTCATATGCCGCCACCACTGAACAGATAGAGTTAATTCAAAAAGCAGCGGAAGATCACGTTATTCAAGTGACTCAAGTGCCTGCTGACGGTGACCTAGTGGTTGCCGCGGCGAGTATCGATTCTAGAATAAAAGCGACCATCTGCCCAACCATCTTAACCACCTCATCAACTTCTAAAGGTCACTCCACCAGCAATATAACCGTTTTAGTTGAGTGTAAAGAGGACAACTGGCGCGTTTATGTGCCCGTTCGCACCAAACTATCATTACCACTGGTGACGGCAAATCGTTCATTGGTTCGCGGCGAAATTATCGATAAATTTGATCTCACCATATCAATGATAGAACTGAATTCTTATCGCCGACAAGGTTTTGATGCAATAAAAAACGTCGCGGGCGCAAAAATGAAAAAAAACGTTCGTGTCGGTGAAGTAATTGAACGAAATGATATTTGTGTCGTATGCAGAAATGAAAAAGTCATCATTAAAGCCTTCAAAGGCGAACTAACGATTACAACGAAAGGCACGGCACTCTCTGACGGCTCCACCGGTGACCAAATAAGGGTGAAAAATGACAAGTCTAAACGTATAATAGAAGGTGTTGTAACCGGAATTTCAGAAATAACGGTGTATTTTTAGTTCACTTTCTAACAAACTGGCCGATACAAAGAATAATGAGAGAAAAGTCAGAAAAAACGCAACAAATAATTAAAGTTCGTGCTAAGTTGGCCGATATCTTATACATGACATTTACTAAATACGCGAAAAGGCTTCAATTATGGCAGGTATAGACAATATTCGATCGAGCCACACAATGACAACTGGTCGTAGTGCGACTCGCTCTGAATCTGGATCTTCTAACTCTAGTTCTGTTACAGAACCTAAGAGTAGTAAAGATTCCGTTTCCCTAAGCCAGCAAGGAAAAGCCATCGGACAACTTCATCAAGACATGGCTTCTCAGCCAAGCTTCGATAGTGCTAAAGTAGCCGCGATAAAAGATGCCATCGCTAACGGCTCTTACCGTGTCGACCCAGAAAAATTGGCGGAGAATATGATGAAATTTGAAAATGAATTAGGTGGGCTGTAATTCAGCCTAACTTATAATCCCATGGCAAAACTTGTTGATTTAGTTAATTACCAATTAGAAAACGCGCAACAGCTTTCTGTCCTTTTAGAAAAGGAGAAAGTGGCGATCACCTCACGCACATCTTCCGATATAGAAGTACTGGCTAAAGAAAAACTCCAGCTGATTACTCAACTTCAACAAAGCGATCAACGTATTGCTAATCACACCGATATAGAGCAGTTACAAACGGATGAATCATTAAAGTCGAAGGTTGAACTGATCCGCTCTGTAATACATGACTGCCAACAAGCAAATGAAGTTAATGGCGAAGCGCTTCAGCGAGCCCAACTAAGCTACAATAAACTGAATAACTTGATGCAGCAAAGCAGAGGAAAAATAGGAATGACCTATACCTCTGATGGTCACACATCGACAGTTTCTACTCTCGGAACAAATATCAAAGCGTAGTTTTTTAATATTTCAAATACAAAAAAAACGGCATATATTGCCGTTTTTATTGTCTGGAGAGAACGTTGATAATTAAAAAAGCGTTTGCTGCCGCTTAGATGGTACTTGTTGTACTTCTCCGTAATCTTTTAATCTGTCCATTTTGGTTACGTCCAATTCAAGCTCTGTAACATAACTGTCGCCAACGGGATAACTACGCACTACTTCTGCACCACGGATTACACCATCTACTGAACCTGTTGTTAGCTCCGTGCCTAACCTTTGGTCTTGTAGGCTTGCTCGACCACTTACCCGCATACCGTAGATTTGCTCTGCTAGTTCACGATAAGCATCGATTTTTGAGGCCCGCATGGCTCTAATGCGTTGCTCTTCTACACTTTCGCCTTTCTGCTCACTAACACTCGCGTAGCCCACTGCCGTTAGTACATTATCCGCATTCATCTTCTGGAGCGGTTGGCATCCTGTTGCAATCAACATAGACACTATTAGCAATAACTTTTTCAAATACATAATAAGCTCCTATGGGCGCAAAATGATGGTATTTTTAGATGAACGAGTAGGGTCGGAACGAATTATTAACCCATCTTCGGTTCGAATAGTGTTCAAGGTGTCTAAGTCACGGCCAATTCGATCCGCAGGTAGGAAACCTTGTGCCGTTGCGACCACAATACGGCTACGCATTGCCACAACTCTTGCATTCACTAATACGCCACCTTCTTGACGCAGCATCGTTCCTGTCAAGACATAGGTCACCTGTTGTTCTTGAGCGAGATCTTGCCAATCACGACTTAACGCGAAATCACCTTGCTGCGTGACTCTTATTGACCCGGTTGTTTTGAAATCCACCACCTGAAAGCCACGTTGCTGAAGCTGGTATATAAATGCTTCAGACACTGAGTTCCCTAGCCAACTAGAGGTATCTAATTCTTGCAAATCCACAAACGATGTCACCGCGATAGGCGTTCGTGCAGAAATACTGGTATTGGTTACAATTAATTCATCGGTCAGGCTTTCTACAAAAAAGTCCATTGTATGTCGAGGATTCTCCATCAGCATAAAACGACTTCCAGCGTAGGGTTCTTTACCGTTATAAATGGGTGCATATGAGCACGATGCTATAAGCACACTCACTACTGCAATAAACCATTTTCTCATTGTCTTCATCTCCAGATATACTTGATGCCGTATGTTCTTTAACAAAGTTTAACTCTCATAAACCATTGTGGAACAATCTTTGCTTTTCAATATTTGCTTATAATGAAAATTGACATCTTAAATCAACTAACCAAACAAGTTGCAAGAACTATACCCACTTGGGAAACACAAATGAAAAAACTAAAAATCAGTACTTTCTTGTTTTTAATATCGCTATTGTTTAGCAAGATAGTCTTCGCAGAGTGGTATGAAGTCAATGGTTCTTCAACCTATGTATCTTCTGAAGAAACGGCAAGAATCTATGCGTTAGAGGATGCGATATACCAGGCGATGAAATTCTCTGGTGCAGACATAGGCTCACTGAGTACGTTGCGTCCATTTCTGGAAGAGAAACGAAACGAATATCAATTTACTAACCATGAAGTGAGATACATTAGAGTATTAAATTCAAAATCTAATGACGGCAACATGGTGTTGCGTGTTCAATTAGACATCTACCCTTCGGCAACGGGTTGCCATGTTGATCAATACAAAAAAACGTTCCTAGTGGGTAATATTGATCTTATTTCACCTCAACAGGCTGTCATGGGGCAGATCTACGACATAGGTGACGACTTTAGCCATGTAGTCAACCGGCAGTTGGACCAAGAGTCCATCAGTTTCGTCTCTGTTGGAACCACCGATTACGAAATAGATAAACGCAATCCTTCCATGCTCCAAATGATTGCTCAAGACGCTAATGCGCAATATATCATTGGCGGAAAAATCACTGACTTAACCGCAACCGTTGATCAGAAAATGTTAAAAGACGACATCACCAATCGCCAGTTTGCTTTGGAAATGCAGATCTATGACGGTAAGACCGGACAAGAGGTGTATCGCCGTGCTTATAGAGAAGTGGCGGTATGGGGTTTTCCAAAAACCAGTCAGGTCGATACGCGAAGCGCTCGGTTCTGGGCATCAACATATGGTCAAATGCTCTTAAGGGTGAGTCGCAATATCATGCTGGACCTAGAATCAGAACTCTCGTGTAAAATCACGCTACCTGAAGTGGTCGACATCCGTGGCGATAAAGTCATGATAAATTTAGGCAGAATACATGGCGTGAAGGTAGGGGATAAGTTGCAACTATGGCATACCGGGTCGTTTATCGACCAAGCAGGGCTCCCTAGAAACCGAGTTTCCCAAAGCGAAATCACACTTACCGTTGCAAGAATATTTGACCAAGAAGCGGAGCTAAATATAGATCAACCGCAATTAGCGCAGAGCATTCAAATTGGGGATGTCATGCATAAAGAGATTCGTTGAGTTATCTGTGATGATTTTGCGTAAAAGTGCGTCAAGCTTGTAAATAGAATGAATTAGAAGGCCAAGTAGATATCTATCTAGTTGGCCTTTTTGATTTTACGATGTTTTGAATTGATTGGAGAGGCTTTGTAACTTGTCTGCAAGTACTGTCTGTTCTTTGGCGGCCAAAGCGATTTGCTCACCACTTTCCACACTAATCTGAACGCTATTACTTATGCTTTGTGCATTAGACGAAATATCCGTACTTACAATAACTTGTTGTTCCGCAGCGGTTGCTATTCCAGTGGCCATTTGTCGTATTCTGTCGATAGAAGCCACCACCGTGTTTAGCGTTTCTTGCACCTCTGACGACTTTGTTACGCTAGACAGTGCAAGCTCTTTTGTATCACTCACTTGTTCAAACGCGCTATCACTGTCTGATTGAAGCTTTTTCACCATCGCTTCTATCTCTTGGGTTGAGTCTTGAGTACGCTGAGCCAAAGAACGCACTTCATCGGCAACAACCGCAAATCCCCGGCCATATTCGCCCGCTCGTGCCGCTTCAATTGCCGCATTCAGGGCCAGCAAGTTGGTTTGCTCGGCAATGCCATGAATGACATCGACAACACTAGATATATTACTGCTACTTTCATGCAGTTGACTAATGGTAGAGGAAACACGATCAATTTTTAACGATACCTGATTGATCGACCCTGATGATTCTTCGACAATCCGACTACTTTCAGATATTAAATTATTGGCGAGATTCGCTTCATCGGATGCTGAGTGAATACTTAACGCCACCTCTTTTACCGAGGAACTCATCTCTTCTATGGCACTGACCACCTGTAAAACTTGTTTTTGTTCATCTTTTAGAATAGATGCACTCTGGTTTACAATCACTTCCGACTCTTCTGCCGCCGTCGCTAACTGATCACTAGAGCTCGCGATTACATGTACCGCATCCGTTAAAGAGTCCAACATCACATTTAGATTTTTAGCGATAGTACCTAACTCATCGTTCCCCGTAACCTCACAACGCAACACCAAGTTCTTTTCAGCGGCATAAGCCATAGTGCTATTCAAATCTAACACCTGCCTTGAGAGGCCTCTCATTAATAACAGACTAAAGTAACTTGTCACTAACAATAATACCGTAGATAAAATAAGGTAAAACCAGAATGCTTTCGTTTCATTACTCACTATATTTGCAGAAAAATGGAGTATTTCAGTGGTTAACTTCTCTTCTTGCTCTTTCAATAAATTAATTCTGTTAGTTGAAGCAACAAACCATGACTCAGCATTTTGATTCAGGTCATTCGCATAGGCTTTGACCCGATATTCGGCAACCTCACCAAATGGTTGTTGTTTTTCTAACTGCTTGAAATAGTTGATATGATCATCAGTCGCGTAAATTTGAAAAGTGCTTAAATAGCTATTTTGTTCGCTAACTAACTGAACAAATTTTTTAAACATTCCCGGAGAAAACTGTCCTTGACCAAAGGTATTACTTAAAACCGCTCTCTCGATGCCAGCCCGCTCTTTTCCTTGTAGAAACTCGTAGTAGGCAGCAAGAGACCGACTAATATCTGCCACATGCGATATCCGCACTGCCAACCCAGGTACAGATAGCAATCTCGCATTTAATGTAGTGTAATACTTAAGTGCGTCTCCAAGTGGTGTTGATAACGCTGTAATACCGCTTCTCATCGACTGGATATTAGCAATCATTCTATTTGCTTCTTCAACAACCGACCAAAGCTCTGGATAGCGCTTTAGATTCAGATCATTTTCATTAAGGTATCCTTGTAGTTCCAAGAGTCGTTTGTCTGTCTCCTCTCTCTGAATGGGTAGTTTTGAAACAAACTTATTGCCTTTCGAACCTAGGTATCCTGCAGACATTCCCCTCTCTTTTTGCAGCTCATGAACAAGCCGACTATTGAAAGCTGAGAGCTCTACGAAATTATAAATCTCTGAAGCGGAGTTTTTAGAATGATTGGTGACGATTATTTTTGTACCTGAAAAATAGCATAGAGCTATCAGCAAAGGCAGAATGACCAGCATGAGCTTTTGTTTGACGTTGAAGTGCATGTAGTTTTCCATTGTTGTTCATTCAATCTATTTATGACCGAATTTTTTATTCCATTAATAGTTATATATAAAGTGCAATCTACTTATGATTTTTCACTAAAGCCTAGTGTTGCGCAGATCCGCTAATACACTTTAGTTTAGATCTGAAAAATTTGCGTATGTCGCGGATAATTAACTCACCTAAGCATTCAAAAACGATAGCATCATGACTTAAGTGGTTTGTTTTAATGAAAGTAAATCCAGACGGACACGCCTGAGCTAGGATATCCGAGAACCGGATATCCTGTGGTATAGGAGTGAATAAACACGCAATCGAAGAATGGTTTTATTATTTCTGCATTCAAATACTATTTCGAATTGATTATTTCGTCCATCAAACCATCGAGTTGATAAACGACTTGAGTACTGGCATCTTCCATCGCGTGCACTGAACTGATTATCTTGCCAATGTTCGTATTGTTACCCGATTTCATCGCTTCCCTGCCATGTTCGTGCACCAAACGATGCGGCTCCTCGAGCAAAGAATAACTGCGAAGATTCTTATATTGAACACCACCACCGTTGTAATACCATTTTCCTAACCTGCATTCAGTGTGAGTATTTACCGCCTCGTTAAACGCTTTCTTTTCTAGATGACTGTATATATTGCTTTTCCACACGGCATGATCAAGTTTGACGGTGTCTAAAAATGCCCTTGTTGAGGCAACATGAATCACATCTTGCATATGTTCAGATTTTAAAATGACCTCATTAACTATCGAGCCAATTTGGGCAGATGATGCGGAAACCTCTTCGGCACAAACATGGTTTTCATCAATAGTGTTTTTGATTGAATCTACCTGAGTGAGTACTTGGTTAACGAGCTTATCAATCTGCTTGCTCGCGTCATGGGCTTTCCCTGCTAGCGTCCTAACTTCATCCGCGACTACTGCAAATCCTCTGCCCGCTTCTCCTGCCCTTGCCGCTTCTATGGCGGCATTAAGTGCAAGCAGATTCGTTTGATCTGATATTTCTTGTATTGTCGATACAAGGTGCCCAATCGAGTTCGCCGTATCATCCAAAACTGTCACGGCTTCCATACTACTGCTTGCTTGACTACCTATTTTTTCCGATCGATTCTCTAGTCGAGCTAGCGCTTGATGAGTTTGGCTAAACATGTCATCAAGTAATGTAAGCTCATGATTTTCCTGTTCAAGCGATTCGGCACTTGTCGCCATTCCTACTCGGATGGCTTCAAGCATGGTGCCGCCTTTCAAGCTGCTTAGCATCAACTCCGTTCCCAAGTCACATTTTCCCTTAGCAACGGTCACTTCTAATGACGACGTTTTCAGTTGTTTTCGTAAAGATTCGACCTCATCTTGATATTGAATTTTTAACGCTGCTAATTCTTGCTTCAAAAGGTCATTTTCAAGTTTTAGTTTTCTTGATGTAAACATAATGTGCCTACCCTAGCCATTCGGTATGGTTATCATTTAAATATAATTTAACACGCCAATCATATGAATTCAGTGACCTATACAGGCGAACGTATTTTCGTTATTGACCTACTTCATATTTACCAAAAGATTCACGCTCCAACTGCGTTTGGAAGAAAATAAGATACAAAAAAAAGTAAAAACGCATGAAAACATTGCTTTAAATAAGAGGGGGAGTGGCATAGCTTCACAATAACTCGAGGGGATGATTAATATTAAAGACATTCAACCAAATAAAATACAATCACCACATTTTAATGCCGGAGGGTAATGACCTATTACATGTATGGTCCCAGGATACTCAGCGACCGACTGAGCATCAAATTTAATGGTAATATGCCCTAACATCTCAAGGTTTTGATTTGCTACCGAACCAACCGCCGTCACAATGTAGTCCTTACCTGCAAGTAGCAATGTGCTTTCTGTCGTAATCAATCCAACGTCCTTGCCTTGGTCGTGAATAATACAGTACTCTGCCACATCTTCAGGTGCACTTTTATTGAATAATATCAGCATATTATCCTCCAAAGCACTTTCTGCATATTTACCTATGTGAGTGATTGTCGCTCTAAACTGAAATTCCATATTAATTCTTATTGGTAAATAAACATCGATACAAACCACGCAACTAATACGGTTGGTGCTCCCGTGAGAAAACGAGAATAGAGAACAGATGGCACACCGATCTCGATCGTCTCTTGTTTTGCTTCCGCAAGCCCCAATCCTACGGGAATGAAATCACACGCCGCTTGGGCGTTGATCGCAAATAAAGCAGGCAGCGCCAAATGTGGGGGAATATTTCCAACGCCAATTTGAACTCCGATTAAAACACCAATGACTTGTGCAATAACGGCACCAGGACCAAGAAAAGGAGAGAGAAGAGGAAAGGAGCAAATTAATGCTAAGGTCATTAAGCCAAGAGGATTTTGTGCCAACGGTGTAAGCGCATGCGCAATCCAATCACCGATACCAGAAGCCATAATGACGCCAATTAACATAGCCACAAATGCCATGAATGGCAGAATAGTTTTTAATACTATGTCGATAGTGTCTCGTCCAGCTTGATAAAAGGTAGCCATTACACTGCCCATACCGACACCGACTTTTGCAACCATCCCCGTACTTTGTTGGCTTATT
The DNA here is from genome assembly GCF_042465995.1 of Vibrio frigidus. Taxonomy (NCBI): domain Bacteria; kingdom Pseudomonadati; phylum Pseudomonadota; class Gammaproteobacteria; order Vibrionales; family Vibrionaceae; genus Vibrio; species Vibrio frigidus. Next base: position 375,056 of record NZ_JBCDMC010000002.1, read on the forward strand.
TTTTTTGTCTCATCATACTTTGGTGTTATTGGATTTGTAGCCCTATGTGAAGTTGTAGAGCGCACGTCGTCATTAATAATTTGGATACCGCTTATTTTTACTGATGAAACATATATATCTTCATGGATAAATTCAGCCAATGGGCCACTTTTCCCAGTCGCATGTATGTTCAACGTGAAAATATTTTTCTTCGGATATAAACCACAACGTAGTGTCCCTCCACAGTCGATGATAACTAATGCTACATCTTCATCTAGCACGACTGTCTTAAAGCCATCGACGGCTTCCAATCCCGTTAATGCACAGATGTGATCAACCAAACTTGGCCTGATCCCTGCTGTTATATAGAGTATTTTCTTTCCAGATTCGACTGGAATGGATAACGGCCCTCCCCATCCACCATCACCGGAAGTTACGTATAGCAACTGACTCATCAACTACTCCTTCTCCGAAAAATCAACGACTTTGGGCAGTACTTTACCCTGCTGCTTGCTAACCAATGCAGTGGTAAAATCTGTCACCCATCCTCTAAAGAAATTCGTCACCAAACCAACCAATAGATAACTAACGGCTAAAGGACCTAATGGCAAACCTAGCTGAGTTATCCCACTAGCTATGCCTAAATAAATAAACAATTCGCCGGGGTTTACATGAGGGAACAAACCATTCATTGAATGACAACTATAGGAAGCTGAAGCGTAGTAGGATGGTTTATAACGCTCAGGCAGAAACTTCCCTAAACTTAATGTCATAGGGTTACAAAATATGAACGTACCGATGAAGGGTAAAAGAAGATATCGAGAAACAGGGTTGCTACCGCATTTTTGTGCAATAGCTTCTATTCTCTTTTGTCCAATAAAGCGGATAGTCGCATTCATAGCAACCAGTAAGCAGATTAATAAAGGCAGAATACTGGTCACCATTCCGACAAAAATTTCACCACCTTTTTCAAACAATCCTATAAACCACTCAGCCCCAAAAATAACAAAATCCATAACATCCACAACAAATAAAGAGTAGTGCGTATGATTATTAAATATAATGTTCGTTTTGGATAGTCATCACTTTCATTTTGTGAACAATGACGCTTAATAACTTTCAAAGTGAATGCAAAATAGTCACTCATTGACAAATTTTAGTAACAATTTACTCAAGAAATAACGACATTAACTATACTCGGTAGACATTTATACCTTTATCTTCGAGACCCAAAGCCTCTTCTTCACTAAAATCCGTGTCAGTAATGACAGCATCAATACGGTCCAAAGGAACCACAACATTTGGGCTTCGACGGCCAAATTTTGATGAATCTATTACTACAATAATATTTTTGGCTGACTGACACATAGCTTGACTAACCTGATATGCTTCATTATATGTAGTACATCCCTGAGACAGATCAAAGCCATCAGCACCAATAAATAGTTTATCAAATGAAAACTGACTAAAGGCACGCTCTGCTAACCCCCCATGGAATGAAGCCGATTTTTTCCGATATGAGCCTCCGGGCATGATAATCGTATGATCAGAATCTAGTTCTGCCATCGTATTAACAATATCCATACTATTTGTCATTAATGTCAAAGACATAAAGCTATCTAACTCAGGCACCATCTGAAGTGTCGTGCTACCACAATCGAGTATTATCGAATCTCCATCGTTCACTAACTGAACCGCTTTTTTTGCAATTCGTATTTTTTTCTCAAGATTGATGGTCTTTTTCTCATCCATAGCGAACTCTTCAGCAGCAACAACTTGTGGTAAACAAGCTTCTGCACTGCCATAACGGCGAACCACAACACCATCTTCTTCAAGCTTTCGTAAATCCGTTCTGATTGTGGCACCAGAGGTATCAAAAATGTCGGCTAATTCATTTACAGCCGTTTTGCCATTCTCTTTTAAATAAGCAACCAACTCATTTCTTCTATCAATAATATTCATTGCTGTCTCATTTTTATGCGATAGCTTTTATAATACACGAAAAAGCTTTCATATTAAAAAAATAAAAATCTAAGGCAGTTACTTTGAAAATGCAACCTCTAACGCTTCTTGAATTCCGTTATCAAAACCTAGAGTGACGTGCTGTGCAAAAGGATAACGCTCACCAATAACATTAGGTAGAACTTTAGGTCGAGCAAAAACAGTCCATCCTTTAAATACTTTGGCATCGACAATGCGTTTATCTTCGGACTCAACCAAAACGACTATAGTACGGGCCTTCCAGCGACTTGTTGTTTTCCCCATTTTAACAGTGCCTTTGACCGCCATGGCTTGCAACATATGATTAAATGCCCTGATTTGGAAAAATGTAAACCCGATCTGTAAAGCCCATGCAATAATTGCAATCACTATCAGAGTTGAAATCGAATCCATACATCACCTTTTTATCATTGTTTAAAAGCTCTTGCTTTCATGTACTCAAGAAATTTTTTAGTTGCCCAACTCATTCCGAAAATGAAGATAAGCACATAAATCGCGTCCATATTATCACCAAATAAAAAAGGAGCTATGACTAGCTCCCCTACTAACATTAAAACATTACTTGACCACCAGTAATATTAATCGACTGTCCCGTACAATATTTTGCACCATCACTCGCATAAAATTTAAGTACATTCAACACATCATCATAGCCACAACCCGCTTTAAGTGGCACTTTATCTATATAGTGTTTCATCACTTGATCTTCCGGAAGACCCAGCTTTTGGGCGTATTGTGGAATAAGACTTTGAAACATTGGCGACTCGAGTAAATTACCTAACATTAAACTGTTAACAGTAATATTATCATCGGCTAAATCGAGTGCTATAGATTGTGTAAGACCAATACCTGCAAACTTGGCTGAACTATAACCTGCGTTATGTTTGCTACCCACTTTTCCAGACTTGCTGTTGATCTGTAGTATGCGACCACCGATTCCTTGAGCAACCATATATCGTGCGGCTTCTCTAGCGCACAAAAAATAGCCATTTAAATTTACACCAACGTTAAAGTTAAAATCATCCAGCGTAAAATCTGTCACTTTTGCGGCCTTCGCGACGCCCGCGCTATAAACCAATACATCGATGCTACCTAAATTATCATTGATTGCCTCAAAACATGCTTTAACACTCATCTCATCCGTGGCATCTACTGACGTACCAAAAGCCTGTATTCGACCGTATGTTGTATTGATTTTATCTGCCACTCTTGCCGCATTTTGACCATTCAAGTCCGCTATGCCAACGTTATAACCGTCAGCAGCCAACCCTTCACAAATATACTCGCCGAGTGTTTGACCACCACCGATTACTACTGCTGTTCTCATAACGATATCTCCTACAAAATAAAACGGGGCTTAAACAAGGTGTTAAACCCCTTAAAAGCTAACTAAACGTAAAGGTGGAGCCTGTAACCAGCGTTCTTGGTTGAGCTCCCGACAAATGGAGGCTCCCTATAAAATCTGCCGTATTCGCACCATCAAATCGCAATGTAATGTGACCAAGGTTGCCTAAGTTTTGATTAACCGCATCACCAACCGCGGTGATGGGATAGTTAACTCCATCAATGTCCACTTTCCCCCCAACAGCAATGTCACCTTTCAATGTGTCATGGTTATGGATAAAGCAATACTCAGCAGCATCTTCAGGAACCGACTCATTAAATAGAATCAACATGTCTTCACTAAGCGCTTCCAATGCGCATTCGCCAACTTTGATAATCGAAATATTGTACAAACTCATTTTTCAGTCCTTAGTTGTAGATGAACATGGACACAAACCACGCTAACAATACGGTTGGCGCCCCCGTTAGGAAACGTCCATATAATACGGAAGGAACACCTACGCGAACCGTTTCAGGCTTAGCTTCTGCTAGGCCTAAACCGACAGGAATAAAGTCACATGCGGCCTGAGCATTAATTGCAAATAAAGCCGGTAGCGCTAACTGAGGAGGGATATTACCCAAACCGATTTGAGTACCAATAAGCACACCAATAACCTGCGCGATAACCGCACCAGGGCCTAAGAATGGCGACAAAAATGGGAATGAACAGATAAGTGCTAATACAACAAGACCAATCGGATTCGTTGCTAAAGGGACAAGTACATGCGCAATACTGTCGCCGATTCCGCTTGCCAAAATGACCCCGATAAGCATGGAGACAAAGGCCATAAATGGGATAATGGTAGACATGACTGTATCGATCGTGTCACGTCCTGCTTGGAAAAAGGTAGCCATGACATTACCCATGCCCATACCAATTCGTGCAAGCATGCCATCTGATTGCTCAGTTAGCTTTTTGCTTGTATCAATATATCCACCAGACATCGTTCCTGCACCTCCAACATCTATTGAAATATTCTCCGCATAAACCGTAGCTGCCTCTGCTTCTCCCGCAATACTGACGCAGTGTTCATCAACATTTGAAATATAATTGTTTTCGTTTATATGTTTCGCCATTACTCCAGATTTACCTGTCGGCATGACATTCAATGTTGGGATATTATTCTTTGGATACAAACCACATCGCATCGAACCACCACAGTCAATAACAGCACAGGCCATTTCGCTGTAATCACAGCTTTCTTTAAATCCATCAACGGCTTCTAGACCCGTTAATTCCACCAATCGATCAACCAATGCTGGACGAGTTCCGCCAACCATGTACATGATTTTCTTGTGTTTAGGGAAGTCGATTACTAACTCGTTACCCCAACCGCCTTTTCCAGCGCGTACTTTAAGTGTCTTTGTCATAAATCCCCCGATTAACCAAATTTAACTTCACGTTCTAGAGTGATACCTTGCTGCTTTTCAACCATCATCGTGGTGAAGTCAGTCACCCAACCACGGAAGAAATTAGAAACAGCACCGACGAGAAGGTAAGACACAGCAAGTGGAGCGAGCGGCAAACCAAGTGTTGTCAATCCACTCGCTATACCGAGATAAACAAACAGTTCGCCAGGATTCACGTGTGGGAATAGACCGTTCAACGAATGGCAAGAATATGAGCCTGCAGCGTAATAGCTCGGTTTGTAGCATTCTGGTAGAAACTTCCCAAGTGACAAGGTCATAGGGTTGCAAAAAATGAATGTGCCCACCACAGGGAGAATTAGGTAACGAGACACAGGATTACTTGCACACTTACTCGCCAAGTTTTCAACGCGATGTTCACCAACGAAGGCGATCAACGCATTCATCGCACAGAGCAACGCAATAAGTAATGGTAAAATACCAGACATCATGCCAAGCATGACCTCTCCCCCTTTTTGGAACAGTCCAATAAACCATTCAGCCCCGAAAATTACAGTTTCCATTTGTTTTACCTCTTTGTTGTTTGGTGGCTGAATTATGCACTTCAACTTTCAGTTTGAAAGTGATCTCTTTCACAATAATTATCATTAATGGTTAATTTACTTTTGAATGGACAGAATAATTGCACGATCGACTTAATTTAACATCATTTAATTGACAGTTAGCTTTCAAATGACGCAAACCTTGCTTTCAAACAGAAATTATTAGAAAATACGTGTCACTTGATTAATACAACATCAAATACAGCTTTCACAGTGAAAGCACTAAAGGGGTAATAATGAACAATGAAAGTGAGAATATAAAAAAACTAGGAATTACCTTCCTTAGAGATGAACTTACTGAAGCAAACCATATGCTTGAGAGAATTGATGATGAATTTGTGAATGCTTGTCGCATACTTTCAACGACCAAAGGTAAGGTCGTGGTTATGGGGATAGGAAAAAGTGGCCACATAGGGAAGAAAATCGCGGCGACATTCGCAAGTACAGGTACCCAAGCATTCTTTATTCATCCCACAGAGGCTTTGCATGGTGATTTGGGCATGGTTGGAAAAGATGACAGCACGTTACTTATCAGTTACAGCGGAGAGGTCAACGAGTTCAGGATATTATTGCCACTATTAGCCGCACAGGGAAATAAAATCATCAGCATTACTGGTAACAAAAATTCTACCCTTTCGATAAGTTCAGACGCGGCATTAAATGTGGCGATAAATCAAGAAGCCTGTCCGCTAGGACTTGCTCCAACATCCAGTGCGCTATGCACATTGATGATGGGTGACGCACTGGCTTTAACCGTCATGAGCCAAATAGGATTCAGTCAAAATGATTTTGCTCGCAGCCACCCTGCAGGTAGCTTGGGGGCCAAACTGCTCACCACAGTAATAGATGTATTAGATAATCAAATTGAAGGGACGCACTGTTTTACATACAGTTCGTTATTGGATGCGGTGGATTGTTTATGCCTCAGTGGAAAAGGGTTAATTGCAATCATCGATGATAACCAAGTTGTTGGTGTATTTTCTGATGGTGATTTTAGGCGAGCTATCGCTAACAAAGCAGATCTCAACGAAAATGTTGATCAATATATGTCAAAGAACTTCCATTACATCGATGCTAAGGCGATGTGCACACACGCCTTAGACTCTATGAATACAAACCACATTACTGCCTTACCTGTGCTGCACCAAAATCATCACCTGATTGGGATCGTGAGTGTTTCTCAAATTCATGCTACCGGTATTCGATAAAACAAAAAATGAAGTATTAAAGCATTGTTGGCTCTTATTACCGTTTATATTTTAAGCGAACGGCAGTGTGAGTATTTAATGCGTAACGTGATTAGTATACAATGACGCCTCAGACAAAAAGTCCCCTTAGTTCAGCTGGATAGAACAAGGACCTCTTAAGTCTTAGTTATTATTTACTGGTATTAATAAGTATTTTCTTATTCCATTTAAACATATCAACCATTTTAAGTTTATCGCTTTAAAATCAGATATTTAAGATTATAAACACTAATATATATTTCCCAAAATATATACTAGTGTTTATTTATTAAACCTAAGAAATTACACTATTTATTGCACTATTGACTATAAAAAAACTACAATGCTGAAAACACTTAAAAAAGGGTTGTGGTGTGGAAAAAGTTAAAGCAACAGAGTTTGATCTAGCAAACTATTTACCAGTAAAGAAGGTTACTTTTAATGGGGTTTCTGCAACCGAAGCAAAAATCACTAACCGAAAAGCTGAGCGCAAATTTAACTTTACTGATAACTATATAAAAAACTTGCCGCAACTCAGTGAAGGTGGCCCTATAGACCTAAGAGATATTGGTATTGATGAAGAAAAATCTGAAGGTGCAAAATTAGTCCTCAGAATATCAAAATCAAAAAAAACCTTTTATCCTATTTTACCCAAATTTTACAAAGGCTATAAAAAGGGCCTTATGGGACAAAAGCTTGGCGAGTGGATGCAGAAACCCGACAGTAATCACTTTCCGAAAGGCTTTATGAATACGAAGCTCGCTCGAAAAGCTCTTTACACTTTAGTGGAAGAGCAGCATAAGTTAAGCAGAGAGAGCCATGTTTTCAAAAAAATGACTATTCGAGAATATTTAGAAAATGGTTACTACGCAGCAGATCGCGAACGTAAACCAATGAAGAATCATCATTTCAATCCCCCCACAGATGATACTATTCGTAACCTCTTAAATCAGTTCCCGAACCATATTGATAGAAAAATTGGTGACATAGAAGAAACGTGGGTTTTTGAACTAAAAACACTCTGGGCAAAACAGGGACTGACAACTGGAACTATGCGAGGTTACTATTCAAAATTTAACAGCATGTTCAATATATGCCATTCAATGGGTTACATCATCAAAAACCCTATTGATAATCACTATTTCCTGTTTCCCAAAAACCCAGCACCATCACCCCAAGAGCTAGACAATAAAGTTTTTCGCTGGGATATACATGGTGTAATTAGCTTTATATTTTCAGATGAATTCAACGAAACTTACAAAGAACTCAGGCCGAGAGACCCGAATGCTATGGGGAAGATAATTATTGCATCATGTGTTTTGGCTGGAATTCGCCCCATTGAAGCACGTCGAAACTGGGCTTGTAATTTTGATGTTGAAAAACAAACTTTATTCATTCCTCTTGGCTTACAAAATAAAACTAAGAACGGTCGCTTAGTTCAAATACCACATGATCTGTTTTGGAGTGAAGTCAACAAATATAAAGAAACTTTATCTGACCCGAATGGTTTCATGTTTCCGTCAAACACCTCATTGGAAGGGTATGCTTCCGTTTCTATATACAGATATCACTGGGCAGCATTGCGTCAAAAATTCCAATTACCTGAATCCGCTTTTCTCTACCATAACAGGCACACACTCGCTACCCTTCTAAAAAACACACCAGGAAGCGAGTACTTATCCGCAACAACGCTCGGCGACAACGAAGCTACCGCAAATAAGTATTATGCAAGTAATGATGGTGATAAAGCCAAATTAGCAATGAAAAACATATATGATTCCACAAGTTTTTCAAAAAATGAGAATCTAGATGAGTTCAATTCCAAAGAACTCGATTCGCTTGATACAGAAATCGTTCCTGCGGATATTGAAGCAATCCCTAGCCCTCTTAAACCGCTATACCATCTGTTTATTAATGGTAAAGTTCTACCAGGAGAAGGACAAATGTATAGGAGCCAATGGAGTAAATTTGTTTCGTTCGTCAGACACCAGCACGAAAATGAAAGTTTAGGCTCAGAAGTAACTAGTTGGCTATTTATACAATAAAAGAAATTTGTTATTTGCAGAAAAAGCAATTAACAACTTTGGGCGTCACAGCAATGGAGCGCAATTCATGGCTTCCATGAAGAAAACTGTTGATGTTGACGGCGCAATCCTAAGTGGTGACTTGACACCTATTTTTACTTGGCTACAGGAAAAAATATGGAATAAAGGAAGTTTGCTAACAACCGACGAGTTAGTTAAACAAGCGACTGGTGAAGTATTGAATCCTGCGTACTTCAAAGCTCATTTGGAAGACCGTTACTTGAAATAGTCTCCTAGACAGCCTCTTAGTTATAGGGAGCCCGTTTATAAGCTCCCTTCTGACCAATGACTTGTCATCGCGCCAATTGTCTGCCTTCCATACATCACTCCAGCCATTTCCCCATTATGGAAAACAACATACGCAGGAATACTCCTAAGTCCCAACTCTTCCGATACTGATTTTGAAATCTCAACACTAGATTTGAGAACAACCGCCTTCCCTTTCAATTCAAACGCTGCATTGATTAAGGTGCCTTCCATAACGCGGCATACAGAACACCACTCCTCAGAAATAGCTAACAATATCTCATCATGCTGACTTAACATGTCACCTAGCTGTTCAACACTTTCAATCTTGATAACTTCACTCATGTAATCAAGGTTCATACAATGCACCTCCTTATCTGTAATGCTGCTTTTTTCATATCAGACTGCATAACAGGGTAGCGTTAAACTATCCCATTGTATTCTTCGAGCTTGCTCGGCACACAGCATAAATACCTAAGTGCACCTGATTTTACAAATCAAGACCCACTCATGAATTTACCAGCCACACCCTCGTATCAGCCTCTTCTATGTCTGTAACGAACAACACCATCAAGCTGATCTGCTCCAGTGATACTGGACACTCGACTAAGCGAGTGTTGCCATACTTCAGTTAATCCATGCTTTACTAAATTAGGAAAAACGCAACTCGGAATTGTCCGTGCGACCTGAAGTCGTATGAAGCGTTGTTCACCACGCAGAGTGAACCATCTGTATCACCAGATGACCCTAAGAGCCTGAATAAAGCAGCGGCTCTGACAACGTAACGAAGCTTGGTCGTTAGGCTGAGCGGGAGCAAAATCGTGAGAGGATGTTCCTCCTGATAACCACAAAATCGGGTGAGTGCTAGGGAGTCAATATGATGAATGTAATGTGAATCCATTTAAGGCGCGTTATACGATGAAGCAGCGGAAGTGGTTAATACGCTGTAGCCAAAAGGCAACGAGAGTCGGAAAGAGATTGGACAATGCTCTTTCGTGGTCATTGTACTCTCCGCACCATTGTGGGCATCTAAGTTGACATTTTTACGCGACATACGGAACAGGGTAAGCCTGTATACCTCCCTATGGGAAAGCTACCTGTGAAGGTGGCCGATAGGTATGCAGGTAAAGGAGGTTAGAGAAAGCAAATGCCGCTTTGTAATGAAGTGGATACAGATTTCTATCTGGCGCGAAAGCGAGCTGACTTCTAACTGGTCTCCCGTTGCGAAAGAGTTTGAAGAAATTTATTGAAGAAGAAAAGCAAATGATGATTTCAAATGAAATTAGTGCATCTTCTTACAACGAACCGTGGTCTCTCAACTACTGAGTGCTCATTGGCAAGGTGTTAAAGCTTCAAGTGCGTATCGCAAAGGTAATTAACACGAAGGGCTAGTGTTGCGATCAACTTTTGGTCTCGCTCTAGTCCTATAACGATTTAATTACTGGGTGCTTCACTGTGCCTTTGTGGAGGCTTGAGCCGTATGCAGTGAAAGTTGCACGTACGGTTCTGAGGAGGGTGGCACCTGGTAACAGGTGCCGTCTATCCGACAGAAACGAGTCAATTGGTATTTCTAGGACTGTGATCACCAAGCGATTCTGTCGTATCCTAATTACCAAGCGACTTTGTCATTACAATAACTACCGAGGGATTCTGACGGGACTAAAATAGCTTACCTTTTAAAGTAACTTATTGAGCTTTAGAGGGTGCTAAGTTACCAGTAAGGACTAATGGTGTCAGAGGTACTACAAAATCGAGATCGCTGTTATATTGCGTGCCAAACGTTAGTTCTGGATAAATATCGAGCAGAGACCATAGTTGGCGTAACTTATAGAAAGTTTCCCTGTCTCTGATAGTCAAACCATATAGTTTGGTTACTTGTTCATACTGCTCAATCAAAGCACCATTAACTGTAAGGTTAAACTCAGTGTCTTTGCAGATATCAGCGAAGTCTGTTGAACGTATTAACAAATTAATGGCCGATATTTTTTGGCCTTTACCTTCATATTGGCAACTACATTTATCAAGGTTCTCATCTACTACGAACCTGTTAGACAGACTCTCATAAACATCATGGTGAAACCGATTCAGTGTAACCGCTACATACTTATTGAAAAACACCTTTAGGCTGTCGTAAAGCTCTGCATATTCAAATCGACCAGGGTTTCTTTTAGGTGCACCGCTTAGTTCAATTATTTGTCTCATTTGATTAGGCGTAACTTTGAGAGGTTTTTGCGCATTCTTTAGTTCACTCATCCTTGATTCTGGAATACCAAAATCTAGGGCTAGATCTTTCTGTTTTTTACCTAAACTTTCATAGAATGTAATGCGTGGTTGATCCATCTAATGGATTCTTCCTTAGTCATGTTCATTATCTGATTTCCTCCTCATTCGTTGTGAACAAGGTTATCACTGACCAAGGGCTTTGTAGTTACGCAATCAAGGTAATTATACGTAATTAATTACACTTACAGGAATTATTGGTAAGGATGTGTAAATGAGAGTAAGCCTAAAATTTATTGTTAAACAAGCTGTACGCAAAAAAACAACGTCAACAATACTAAAACCTACCCATCATCCAGATGGGCTCACAGTCCTCTTTCAGAGCAATTCATCTTTTTTCTGACTCATTTATGCTCAGCCGCACTTTTTCTCTGAAAAAATTATGTCGATCTATATGACTCTTCTGACTCAATAATATTCATCCTCTGATTTATTCTGAAAAAATTATTTTATTTAATCCGATATATTTATTTTTCAGAATATACCAGATATTTATTATTATTCAATTTATCGAATTTACTATTTAACTCTAGCTCTACAATAAAACTTTAAAAAATTAAAGTACAATAAATAATAAACCTGAAATCAGTTGATTATTAAAAATACCAATTTTAATATATATGTAAGCACTGATAAATATTAAGTTCATCTCTTTAGAAAAATACTAATTGAAACGCACACTGTCAAAGCGACCAATATTATCATTGTCAGGCAGTGACACTATTAAAAAACATGGAAACAAGCCAGTACTAATAGTTATTCGTACCTCATAACTACTAGAAGCTTACTCTGCGAGGCCAGTCCTCACTGCGTTGTGGTACTCGACCCCTTCGGGTCTGCGTCATCGCTTCGCTCAAAAAGAAAAGCAGGTACAACCTAAAAAATAATAATAATAATAAAAAGGTAAACAATATGATCGAACTTCGACACTCTGTCTATGTAGAGTTAGACAAAATGACAAAGACTCAGCTAATTGAGCGCAGAGACGCAATCTTGGCTGGAAAAACAAAAGAATCTGAAGAGATTAAGCTTGCGCACATTCGACTAATAAACGAAAAAATCGGAAGCATTCATGTGGGTCGCCCTAGAAAAGCGAATCAAGACAAAAGTAACACGCAAATCAAGATTAACGTGACAAAGGCTGAAGCCGACGAGCTTAAGTGTCGCTCAAAAAAACTAGGCTACAAACACCTCTCGACGTACATGAAGCATGTCACTATAAATTTTACACCTGAACTTCGAGTTGAAGAAATAGTGATTTCGGAAGAAGAGGAAGAAATGATTGAAGACATTAATCATGGCATTCAGTTAATAACAGCTCAACTAAGCTACACAATGCTTGAAGACAAGATTTCTAAAGATGATGCACTTGCAATATTAACTCAAATTTCAGCAGTACAACAAAAAATGGCCGAAAGAGAGCAACGTCAACTGGGTAAATACAACACAGACTTTGCATTAACAATTGCAAACAAATACTTAAGTGCTGAACAACTACAAAAGATGGCTGACTTTAAGTATTTAAGAGAAGAAGATCAAGCCTCAATCCTCCATTAACTAAAAAAGGGGCGCACAGCGCCCCAACCCTGCCCTACGGGGCAGAACAATCGATTTTAACCCTCTCTAACAATAATAATAAATAGGTAAACTTATGATTCACAAAATAATCAAAGTGAAAGTCGACAAAAGCAAGCGCCAAACTGTCGAGCAACGCACCACGGTGCTTGCCCACTACGGCGCAGGCAAATCCAAATTTGACACTGAGCAAGACCACAGAGCTGACTACATCGCAGGCACTAATAAGGGCCATGATGACGAAGACGCTCTCAGCGAAAAAACCGAGTTCCTAGTTGCTCGCAATATCACATCACCGTTGCCAACTCTCACCACTCCATTTATAAAAGTTCATGAAATGGATTGGTCACAAATTGGTGAAGAGATCGGTGAAGTGAAAAGCCAGCGCGGTGTCCATAAACCCGCTCAGCATCGCATGATTTCCCTTAAAGAGGGTGAGCATCTAGACCGCAAGCAATGGCTGAAATTAGTCAGAGACTACATGAAAGGTATGGGTATGCAAAACACTAAATACCTAGCTTTTATTCATAACGACACCGACAAACAACACGTACACATCGTCAACAGTCATGTTGATATCAGAACAAAGAAAATAATTAATCAGTGGCAAAACTACAAAAAAGCAACTGAACTAATGAGAGGTTTTGAGAAAGAATACAACCTTGGAGAAGTCGCAAATCCAGGTCAAATGATGCGTCAAACAGCAACAACCAGCTTTAGAGAAACACCCGCACCGAAAGGCAAAAGAACAAAGAATTACTCAGGTGGCGACAAAGCCCAAATCAAAAGAAAAATCGATTTTGTTCTACTTCAAAACAGCGAACTTGATGTCAAACCTACTCTTCTAGAGTTTATAGATCAACTTAATGCAGTTGGCGTGCAGGTTAAGCTAACTTACACAAGATTTGACGACACCGAACCTTCTGGAATGTCTTACAGATTAAATAGGTACGAAAAAAGCAGCTCAATTGCCACACACGGCAACAGTCGTGCCTCAAATGGCAAAGCTCGTGCCAAGCCGTATTTTAAAAGCTCTAAATTGGGTAGCAGCGACGTATTTGCGCTTAAGAATCTAAAAGCAACTGAAGCATTTGTTTGGGACGAATCTGAAAGAGCAGCTATCAAAAAAATGAATCTGAGAGAAGGTGCGAGAGAGTTCGGTGTCATTCAAGACGAGAAGCCGCCTATTGAGCCAGCCAACATTCTCAGAGCAGACGCTCAGCATATTAATGTAGTGCTGAAGTTCAAAGAGAAAGACTTAGCAAAACTCAAAGCTGTCATCGGTCACTCACTATTGAGAACATACCTTCAACTCTACAATCAAAGTGGTTCAAAATCGTTCGACTCAAAGCTTCATGCTTATGTATTTAGAGTAAGAATAAACAAAAGATGGCATCGAGAGCAGTACAGTCAAGAATGGCTTAATCAACCCAAGATGACCAAAGACCAGTACCTTGCAAAAGTTGATAGACAAACAGTAGAGATGCTTCTTGAGTTCATCAAAATGCTCTTAGAGTTCCTTGGTTTCGGCACTTATGAAATTGAAACCAGCAGTCATCTTGGCGACTATCAAAAGCAGCCTGAGTTCGCTCATGAACGCAAAGATGGACGCAACACGGTCATCACTATTGAAGATATTCTAAATGCAATCAAAGACGCTGGAGAAGGCGGCCACGTCAATCGCTACAACGCGCTATGTAAGCAGTATGGTCTTGAACCCATCAAAACCATGTAGTTTGCAAACAAACCCAGCCACCCTCTCTGGGTGGCTTTTTTCTTGTCTTTCATCATCACAGCCCTGCAACTAACTGTAAAAAAACAAATAATATTGCACTCAATCTCCCTCTAACTTGTATTATATTATTTGTTGGATAGATTCTGAAAGTTAATATTAACCCGACATTTAACCTAACTTGAATAATATATAATTTCCTCTATATTTTTATTCTTCAGAATATATTAAATTAATATCATTTGTCAGATTATTCTTATTAAAATTAATAATAATTTATTCAGAATATATATTGACGCCGATATTATTAGGTGCTAATTTATTTATATAAACTAATAATAAAAATAATAAATGGTGATTAAAATGACACTACAAGAAGCAATTAGTAATGTAAACAACGAACTTTCCACTGAACCGAAAAAAGAAAAAGTATCGGTCTCATATAACTGTCCAAAATTAAAAACTGGATCGAGCATTGTTGATGTGAGAGTTGTCGTCGCAGAGTATGACGAAGATGGCGAGTTGACCTTCAGATCGAAATCTACATCTATCATTAAAGTTGACTTAAGAAAAGTTACTAAGATTCCGAGCGAGCGTGAGCTTGAATCAGACTTTTCAACTCAATACTTCAAAGATAATGCAGACAGCATGAGTCTTCAGCAGCGCGAATACGCAAAAATTAAGAAATATTGCGTAGCAGCTATAGAAGTAAACAGAGCTGAACGAATAGAAAAACTAAGATGCCGTGCCACCATTTTTGGTGATGTAGAAATTCACAAGTGCGCATTATCTATTCACGAGCTTTGCGAGTGGATAGAAGATATCGAAGATGTAGATCAATTAAGAGCGGATGAAGCACAAGATATCCAACAAGCTGCTGCGCGATTGGAGTTTATCATGGAGCGACTTGGGTATGGAGCAACATCTTTTAATACCGAAAAATACAAAAATGACTCAATCGCTCAAAAGGTGCACGCAACTTATGCTGTATTTAAAGGACAGAACGACGAGACTAAGATTGCTAGATTCAAGAACTGCGATGAATCGTTAATTGATCCACTCCCAGAGTCCGCGACGAGAGCGACAGTATCGACAGTAAGACAGGTATATGAAGATGCATGTGGCAGACCAGTTTCAGACAGCCCTAAGAGAGGGAAAAAATCGACCACTTCGCCGTAGGCGGCAACGAAGACAACACAAGGAGAGCGCCGCTCGCCTTTGTTTTACTATCGAACATATACTCATTAAAAAAACTAATGCTGCATTTGTCAGAATACAGAAATTACTTCCATAAAAACAACAAGGTGCAGCCTCTTCACTAAAAATTCATCAGAATTCATCACGATTTGATGAAAAGTATATTTAATGAAAGCTAGTCAAAATCAGTTGATGCTCGCGATTTTTTTCTCCAACTCTGTCGGTTAAACCGACGTTGACATCAAGCTCTGCCGCGCATATCGTCTAGAAATGAATGATGAGGCTCTATGACAAAGAAGAAAGCAAACAAAACATACTCTCTCAAAGAGCTAATGGAAAACACTGACTTTGAGGCTCAGCGTAATGACCCTATGTTGAAAAGCTGGCTTGATGAGAACGCTGAAGCAGTCAGAAGAATTAACACCGATATTTTTCATAAAGGAACTCCCAATGAAGATCTTACATCTTTCTGATTTGCATTTGGAATTTGGCCCAATGGATGTTCCTAAAACAGATGCTGACATTGTGGTTTTGAGTGGGGATATTCATGCTGGATCTAGGGGGATTGACTGGGCTTCCCAGTTCGATATCCCTGTTATCTATATACTAGGAAATCATGAACTTTACGGTTTCACTCAGTTCGATGAGTTAATCCAAGAATGCCGCGACAAAGCTAGAAGATATCCAAACATTCATTTTCTAGAAAATGAGAGTGTTTTGATTGATGGGGTGAGATTTCACGGAGCAACATTCTGGACAGATTTTGAACTGGGTAACAACGCTACTCTTTCTATCCATTACGCTCGAAACGCAATCAATGATTACCGAAAAATCACTTATAAAGGTCAGTATTTCACTCCCGAAATTGCGGCAGGCTTACATGCTGAATCTAGGCACTGGCTTTATAAATCGGTGAAAGAAGCTGCCGAAAAACGGAATGTAATTGTCACCCATTACCTGCCGACTGCTGAAGCTATACAGCCCAAATTTAAAGGCTCACCTCTAAACCCTGCTTTTGCCTCTGATTGTAATGAGTTTTCTGAGTTAGCTGAAAAAATCTCCATCTGGCTTTATGGGCATAACCATGACTGTAATGATTTCGTAAGCCGCGGTATAAGATACTCGACTAATCAGAGAGGATATAATGGCGTTGAACTTGTTGAAGGTTTTGATCTGCGCAAAGTTATCGATATCAACGATCATTTTTAATCGAAATCAGGAATGTCTTTCGGTGGATAGTTAGGCAATTTTTCTGGATCTATAACGTCAGATTTCATGCTTTCTTTGTCAATCGAGTAGCTACCGTTACAACGAGATTTAAACAAATCATCATAAAAACGCTTCTGCGACTCTTGCTTTTGACGCCTCATTTCATCGTAACTTTTCGAATTAGCCATAGTTCAAAAGCCTCGTTATTTGATACTCAAACACCTTAGCACAACTTGATATCAATGATCCCCTTTTGACTGACTAGCTGATTGTAATGCCTTTTTTGTATGACTACTTTTACATCGTTAAATCAAAGCTCATCTAAATCGACGTCAATTTCGGGCGAATTTATTCTTTTATTGACGAGTTCTCGGTCTATCTCATCTTCTTCGATTTCAAGCTGAGCATCAAAAACATCGACTCGCTCCGTCAGGAAGTCGCTATCAGCTTTTTCTAAGCTCTTACCGAATGAGACCCATTCTTTGTCTGCTGTTCCCATCTTTTTTTTCAGCTTATCAATTGATTCCTCGCAACTAAAAGGCCATTTTTCGACTGCAACAACTCTTCCAAGCTCTGTATCAAACATGATCGAGATGTGCTGAAAAAAATTAAAACCAGATGGTAACTCGTAGCCATACTCGCAAAGCTTTGATCTCACTTCTGCTTCACTCATCCTTTCAAGGTCTATTTTCAGTTTCATTATTGAGCTCTCGATTTCTCAGTAGTCAATGTCAACGCCTTCTAGTAACTAATTGGACTCAGAAAAGTAGTTATCATAATGTCATCTTCTAGATCGTTCACTAGTATCACTCGATTCATCCGATTTTTCTATTATAAGTAACGGCTCACCTATTATCCAAAAACTAGGCTTATTACTAGATAAACTTCGTTAGTTCACCCCTTAACCACCTCCGACTGCCCTTTGCTATGTGCGCAACCGAGAAGGAATCCTCCTAGGCCAAACTCATTGCTGCCCCAAGACGAGTCACAACGTGTATTATGCTGATGAAAATAAGCCGACTTTTGACCCTAATAGCTAATAATAAAACCTCCAATAAGGAGGTCAATTTCTATGAACCACTACAGTGTAAACAGGCAAAAGCTATTTCAAAGGAAGCAATGAATACTTCAAGGTGTAAAAGTCGCTCGTCATTTGAAACAAGGTTAGTTGGTCTAAAAACTGATTCTGACCGTCTGTTAATTACTATCCATGAGCTTGCAAAAGCTATTTCAGAAAAAAATGATGATTGAGCGCATACAAAACTCTGATTGATAAGGTTAAGCGTTATGATAAAGCAC
This sequence comes from Vibrio frigidus, assembly GCF_042465995.1. Taxonomy (NCBI): domain Bacteria; kingdom Pseudomonadati; phylum Pseudomonadota; class Gammaproteobacteria; order Vibrionales; family Vibrionaceae; genus Vibrio; species Vibrio frigidus. The sequence continues at coordinate 393,237 of NZ_JBCDMC010000002.1, forward strand.
TAGCGGTTTCTATATATCTGCGTATAAATAGTTTTAGAATAGTTCGCAATGTATGGCATTCTACTAAGCGTTGTGTTTGTTATTTAAGTTATTACAGAGGCCTCAGTAATGCGGTGCTCATCACTTTAAATAAAGCTATGAACCTTAAAAAGAACCACAGTCTTAGTTTATTTCGTCAAGGTAATTGTTGAGAACCATCTAAATCACTAAAAAACCATCTCATGCTTAACAATAATCAATGAGGTGTGCAATTGGTTTCCATATCAGATAACTCCACCGCAATATACCCAATAACATATATTAGAGGAGCGTTTATAATGATCAGTCTTCCTGAGTTGCCTAAATCACTAGTTAAAAATGATAATTGCACTAAAAATAGAGCTGATTCTATAGTTATCCACGTCTATCATATTGTCAAAGCAGATAAAAAATATGATTTAGATGAAGGCTATATAGGGGTTACGACGAATATTGAAAGAAGAAAGAGTCAGCATTTTTCCGCATTACGGGAAGGTGAGCACGTGAATTATAAACTACAAACCTACTTCAACCAAAATTCAGATAACATTCTGTTCTACATCTATAAGTCTTTCCCTAAAGAATTTGAGAAGCAAGCCTATCAGCTTGAAGAGTTTTTACGGCCATTACCGAACATCGGGTTAAATATTTCCGTAGGTGGTGTAAAACAGCATGAAGATATTTTCAAAGCGAAAAAATATTCTAAGCAAATCAATACTAATAGTCGTTCAACTAACCTTTTTAAGGCTATGAAAGATGGGATCAAATCCATCGATAAAAGTATAGCTAACTTAGCTGAAGAGTCTCTTAAGAAGTCGCAAGTTAGAGAAACACATCTTCAGAAAGAGTTAGAAAAATGGGAGTCTGAACAGGAACAAAGGCTGAATAAGAGAATCGGGATACACCTTCTAAAAAGAAGGGATTTAAAGTTAACCACAGAGCAACAAAATGCTGTTGATGAATGGAAAAATCAATCACATCAAAAAAAGCCAAACGATGCTCTTTAGTTTGCTTGTGATGGCTCAGCAAGAAATTGATCACGTCTATAGGTTTTATGTTTTCGTATATAAACAGCATTATTACAGGTTCCATTCCTAACACGAAACTGTCCATCTTTGAGTTAGAAGAATCGCTCTTGTCCTGTCAGGATCCCTCAGTAATGACACCTAGCCTGATATTTGTCACAAAAAATCTCACTAAGAACCATTCCTAGAGGGATTTATTTAGTCTGCTGGCACCAGCAAAGCGCAATGCCTTGCTTCAAGGGGGCTTTTTTATTCCACACCTTTGCCTAGAACCGTAAAGAACTATCAAAACCGCATTCTACAATCAGCCTTCATTGTCTACAAACCGCAAAACGACGTTAGATCGCTCTTTGACAATTGTGTCCAAGCACCCTAGCCAGACTGTCAAACTAGTTTTTCTGTCGCCAGAGCATAATCAGAAGAATTAATCACGATTTTTATCTAAACATCAGTACAACTTACTCCATGTTATAGGTATGTGATTGACTTCACTCAAATTAGTTATTATCGAAAAACTAATGACTTACTTATTGCACACTGTTATAACATACAGTATATTAAAATGAGCTTTTGGCATAAATGCAACTTCCACTGACGAATAGAAACTTTTAGTGGGATTAGTTTTATTGTCCTTTCCGAGCTATAGATACTTCTGGTTCAGCGGTATCCACATTGAGATAAAAATACGAATAAGAGAAATGTATGGTGCGCAATGCACCTTGGTCTAAACGGCCACATGATATTCGTATTGGCATTTAAATGGAGGAACTAAAATGAGCCTGAAATCAAAAATCTTCGCAAACAATCTCATAATTAGTGCACTGTTATTTCACGGTGGTACTCGCTGTTCCTTCATTTTGCCAATGACTATAAATCTAGCAAAGGAAGATAACATGTTGACTATGTCTCTATGTAAGCGACAGCAGGCTGTGTGCCGCATTTGTGCAGAAACAGACGAGAAACAAACTTTCTCACAATATCCGAACTCAACAGATCTTGGAATTTCCAGCGTACAGCTTGAAGAGCTAACTGATGCAACTCTAATGATTCTAGAGCACCCAAAAATCACAGAGGATCAGTTTTGCCACATTATGAAGTTCTCAACTCAAAAAATCAGATCACTGCTAGGCGGTTTTAGTCACTTCAAAAACTTGGTTTTTAGTTATAGCAAAACTAACTAAATCTATGTTCATTGTTGGCTAATAACTAGCTCGTTCAAATAAAACGGAGGGTGCTTAACACGCCCCTTCAAACGCGTCCGACAAGGTGATATAAATGATAAAATTCAATATAAACGAAGCTCTTGAACTCGCCTTTCTTCATTATCGTAAGTACAAAAACATCTCAAGGTTGCACATATCAGAAAGATCTCCCGAAGATTTAAACTACATTCTAGCCCCAAGGTTAATCTGTCACATGATAACGCTAACGCTTATTAACAATTTAAAAATTGAAGATTTTGATTTTGGTAACCAAGCATTCTCTTTTTTACCCGAGGATGCTGAACGCGTTGAAGAGCTGTTCGAAATTTTCAAGTCGTTGTTTGATAGCAACTCTCAGTATCTGGTCATTCTATACGAAGACCAAGATGGCCATCCTCAATATCGATTTGAGCTTAATGCTGCTCGAAAACTTGAAATCATTGAAGAGTATAAGAATCAATTTAAACAGTTAGATCTACTTCAAGTGGCTAGTGGCGTTGTTATTGACGCTTTAAGTATTAGGATATTTGGAGGGCACGTTGAGCTTATAGATCGACTCAGCCCTCAGGTAATCCCTCAAGTCTAACTTTCATAAGGAGGGTACCCTGCTCTCCTCATTTTTAATGTTTAAGTTTAAGTTTAAGTTTAAGTTTAAGTTTAAGTTTAAGTGAGCTTGTTTGGTTCGGGCTCTGTTAAACTTTACCGCAACAGGTAAGAAATCCTTACCTGTTGCTTGCCTGACTCACTATAAACTCTTCAGCTTTGCCCCAAATTGAAGGCTTTTATCATGTCGATTTGTTACGATAGGCATTTCAATTGAACATTTGATAAAAAGTACTTCTAAAGGCGTATTTGCATGAAAAAATGGCTATATGATAAATGTTTAGTGATTTTCTGGTTGACCTTCGTCACTTATGCTTTAACACTATATTTTGTAAGCTACGTTGGAGTTTACTTAACTTATGTTGCTGTTCCAATAATCGTTATTACTGGTTTCATAGTTTATTTAACAAGACCAACGGAAGATCAACACTAACAAGTCATCTCATTAGGCGTTTTCAAATTTGTTGTCACTACTTGACAAAGTATCAGCAGCTTTTTGTAGGGTTCAACTGATCTTTTCCGATTGGTTAATTTTTGACAGTAACAATTAACCTGAATGATCTGCAACGATAAGACTAAATACTAGGTCAAGTCACATTCAACAAGCATCTTGGTTAGCATTTTACGGTTGTCGTCAAGATCTACGGGGTTTAGTTGCATAATTCGCTGGAACTGAATCAGGAACTTACGATCTGAACGGCTACATCGGTCAACCAGCGTAGTCCTATGTCGAAACCTCTTTACAAAACAACAAACTGGAAATAGGACGACAAAGCCTTATCAACCGTGGTTCACTCAATTTCTGTAATAGTGAAGAATCCAAAGTGAGTGAAAACAAAGCAAGCAGAATAAGCGTCTCAGACGCCGCCGTTTCTGCTACTTCTATCACTACTACCACACTGATAGTGATACGAGTCTTCTAAATGCCACTGAGAACATTGCAGAGATTTATAGACTCTCTGATTAAGTTGGCTAAATTTCCTCTTACCTGTTCACATTACAGTTGTATCATTCTTAGAGCTAAGCAACTTGAAGTCTCATTTAAGACAAAAACCAGAAATGCGATACTACACCTAGCCATTGATGCTAAAGGCTTTAATGTTTACAGAGAAAGTGAATGGTATCATAGTGAATCAGTTGCTAGGTTGAAGGTGAAGCCTGAGAAATTACAATGCTCAAGTTAGTGAAAATTATGCCATGATTAAAGCGCTGAACAAGCTTGCAGGGCTTGGTATGCCTGAAACTCAGTATGTTGAATAAGAATCGCTCAATTTCAGGCAGTTTGTTTTTCTGTCCGAATTTCGCAACAAAGCCCCAATCTAACTTTCATGCGGAAGCAGCGCTATCTATATCCTCACCTCTGCATTAAACACATCTATTTTTCCCTCAAGCGCAGGTCATCCTAAAACTTGCAGAAAAAGACGCTGAGTCGGTCTATACAGCGCTGTTAATTGTTTTTAATAATATGCCTGCTGGATATCGAAAGTCGTTAACTTTAGATAGAGGGATGGATCTAGCTTATAGTCATAAGCTAGTTGAGCTTTTCAGTTACAATCTAGCCTTTAAATAACTTGTGGATATTGTAAAACGCAGAACGGCGCAGCTTGCGAATGTACGATCGGTGGACGGGAAATTGTACAGAGGCCTACTATCCAATGCCCTTTCATCTACCCTCTACGCTATAAGAATTATATTGTCCTTGGTTTTCAGTATCCAAAAGATACCGAGAAGCAGTTAGCAACAAAATTAGTCACCTTCTTAGAAGACAGGCGTATTCTTTTTTATGAAGAACAAAAAGAAAGCATGACTACCAAAGGAGATCTGTTTAAAGTATTGTATAAACATTAGCCAGGTTTCTCGAAGGTTTTGATACCGACATCAATGGACGCTATAGAAGCGCTTGTCGTGCTTTTTGTACTGCAATTGGTTCGTTTGATACTCATTCTGAGCCAAGATCATTTCAACGTTCATTAGTATAATTCAGAGCTAGCAAAACCGATAAAAGTCGAAGGACACACGGTTGGTGTTTCGTCTGTATCTTGTGATTTTGATGTTGAAAGCAGATTCGCTTCCATCATTCCATATAGAGTTGAACGAATTATACTGATCGACCACTGAACACTGATTAGCGTCGATGGAGAAGGTTGTTAAAACGACAAAACCTTCATCGAGTATCTCTGACATTGGCTGCGGTTTAGAAGGTTTAGTTGTTTGCTTGTATGCCTAACCTCTGAGGCCAATCTACTTTTAGCCACTTGTATTTAATACGTTATATAGGACAGACTTTTATGAAGAACACTTTTGTTATATTTTTAATGACACTATCTATGTTTAGTTATGCAAATGACAATGTTCAAAATCGTGAAGGTGTCTATTATGATTTAAATACACAGTCTCCGTTTAGTGGCGTTTACGAAGGAAAGTACGAATACAAGCAAAATGAAGATAACGACTGGTCTTTGATCTACCGTTATAGTATTGAGTTCAATAAAGGTTTACGAGATGGAATAACAACTATTTATGTTGAGCGAGTCGGTTCCTATGCGGAACCAAGTTATAAAAAGTCAGAAATTATCTTCAATCAGGGAAATATACAGTCGATGAAAGAGTATGCCGCTGACTTCAGCTTAAGGCGAGTAACAACTTTTAAAAATGGATCAGCTAAACGCTACAATCAAGAGACAGGGAAACTAGTCGGAAAAATAGGCTATTTAGAATCTGACGACGCAAGGCCTTTTAAGTCTTCTAATAAAATCGAAAGTATTATGTTTGGAGATAAATTCGCTTATGATGGTGAAATTATAGTGTACCGTACTGATGGCTCCATTAGGAAAAAATCATACAAGAATAACGTAAGACATGGGGATTTTGAGAACATATATTCGAATGGTAACATCTTTCTAAAAGGTAACTACTTAAATGGTAAGATGAATGGAAATTACACCGTTTATTGTAGTAATGGTAAGTTAAAAAAAGACATAACATACTTGAATGGCGAAGAGGTTGAAATCCGATTAGATGAAGACTCTAATTATTGCAATCAATAACTTCTTTCAAACAAGGTGCATCAGAACTTTTAGTCGACCAGATTCGTCCAAGTAACTCGGCCTATGACAATTCCAAGGCGTTCCCCCTTTAAGTTTACGAAGTTGGCCAAGTACACTTTACTGGGTTATGCATCAAATTATGAAAGGAGGGTTATAACCTCGAACATCACTTTACCCCAACTAATTCCCATCTAGCTGAATAATCAATACTTATTTCCTTGACGCCTGATCAGTTTCTTTCACATTAAGCCTGCTCTAATATGATGCTGAACGATAAGAAACTGTGTGCATTTTTTACAAATAGCAACGCAGCATAATTAATGGCTGGGAACACAACTTAATGAACATGAATTTAAATGACGTGATGATTTTCATCACGTCTACAAACTTTATATATTTCTACTGCGGCATCATTTTTGTCATCGCGATTTGGAGTGGTGTGGGTTTTTGGCTTAGATTTTCTCCTGTAAGAAATTCATTAAACAGCGCTCTTAAAAAAATCAAATCAACACCTAAAAACAAACTCGAATTTCCTGAATATTACGATGAACTTCGCGAGTGGATGAGTAGTGATAAGTATCTGAAAGATTCTTGGAGGGAATTCGAAGAAACGCTATTGCTGCCAGGAGAAGACTTTGATGATGACAAAGAGGTCATCATGAATACTCACCTCCCTTCTGTATACTTTAATCAGAAAAACCTTCTCTTGCCGAATATCAACGTGCGTTTCTATAACGCATTACCAAATATCCTAACTGGGCTCGGTATCGTCGGTACATTCATAGGCCTAACCGTCGGGATATCTCTTGCAGCTCCAGGACTAAACTCAAACGATATAAAGGATGCAAAAGAAGCTCTAAACATACTTCTTGATGGAGCATCACTCGCCTTTATTACATCGATTGTGGGATTACTAACATCGTTAGTTTTCTCAGCTTACGAAAAAAAATACATCCACCTATTCAATAGTAGTTGCCAGAAATTGAACTCAGCATTGGATGCACGTGTAGAGTATTTCTCAGCTGAACGCCTCGCGAGTAAGAGTTTAGCCGAGGCTCAAAAGCAATCGATGGCCCTTCAAACATTTGCCAATGATCTTGCGGTATCCCTAGGTCAAGTCATAGAGCAACATGTAACTCAACCTATGATTAGAGCCATAGATGAATTAAGAACTGATCAAAAATCGGCTAGCGATGAAACGGTAACAAAAGTGATGGGTGAGTTTGCAGACAAAATTGCAGGAGCTGCGGGGGATGAAATGAAAGCCTTCGCTTCCACAATCAAAACTATGAGCGATAGCCTTGAGTCGCAAGTTAATTCTTTAACAAAAGGACAAGATGAGATGCAAAAGGCGGCACAAAGTGCCGTTACAGGCATGTCAGTGGCGATGACCGAGGGAAGTGAAAAAATAAATGCTGGAATTGATGAAGCTGTTGATGCCTTGCTAGAAAGCGTCGAAAAATCCATTGATAACGTAACAATCCAGCTTGATACCGCCTCACAAAAACTGGCAGACAACCTGAAGGAAGGTTTACAGGAGTTTGATGGTATTCTAGGAAAACTTACTGAAACAGCAACTCAATATCAAACAATGACTGATGCTAACAAGACTCTTTACAGCGAAATTTCTCAATCTATTGAAACCATTGGTGAGCTTTCGGAGAAGGCCAATCAAACAAATTTGGACTTTCAACGTACTGCTAGTACATTTCAAGATTATATTCAGTCACTAAACCAAACATCAGCTCAACTCACTGAGTCCACCTCAAGTGTCGATTCAACGCTAAATACTTTACGACGAGTGCAAGAGGAAATGACCCATATCTGGAGTGATTATGAAGAACGCTTCTCTGGCTTAGACACAACTCTTGAAAATGTATTTAAGAATGTCAGCACTGGTTTAGAGCGTTACGCATCACAAACTGATGAGTATGTTTTAGGGCTTGATAAGCACGCTTCAGATGTAGTTCAAAGCCTTGCTGCCGCCGCTCAGGAAATATCTGAAGCTGTCGACTCGTTAGGAGAAGCTCTGGATTCGAAAGTAGAAATATTTGAGTCATCTGTAACTACTATCTCCAACTCCGCTGAAGAAAAGTTGAAAAGCTTTGAAGTAGATCTTCGTGGCATGGCTAAAGCCAACCTTCAGTCTGAGCAGTAAAGGAGATAATGCATGAGCGAACACCATGAACTCTTAGAAGACGAAGGTGCTGGTTACCTGATTTCAGTATCTGACATGATGTCGGGGTTACTTCTGGTTTTCATCATTACCCTTGTCGCCTTCATCATCAACTTTCAAGATGCCGTGCAAAAACAAAATGAGGTGACAGAAACACGAAAAGAGGTTGTTCGAAAGCTAACAAACTCTGAGCAAGTTCGAAATGAACTCTTACAAAACCTTAAAGATAGACTCAAGAAAGAGAATATTGAAGTTGAGATCGATACACATCATGGTGTGCTAAGGCTAACTGAAAAAGCCGTTCTCTTCAAAACCGCAGCAGATACTTTGAGCGACCATTACAAAAATAACATTAAGATTATTGGTAACGTCTTAAATGAGGTAATCCCCTGCTATGCAGGAAATCCCCCAAATGATATACCGTGCTCAGCTCTCAGTCATACTACAGGTAAAATCGATGCGATTTTTATAGAAGGGCACACCGACAACGTTCCGATGAGGTCAAGCCGCATGAATGACAACTGGGAACTTTCAGCAAATAGAGCCATAGCTGCCTATCGATTAGTAGTACCTAACAGCGTGTTAGAAAATCTTCAAAACACCTCGGGACAGCCCATCTTCTCAGTGAGTGGATACGGAGAAGGAAGACCTGTAGCTGGTCACAACCACGAAAAACCAACACCAGATGGTGCAAACCGACGAATTGACTTGCGTTTTATCATGACTCCACCAGCTCTGACTGAGCCGCAAAGAGCTCTAGTCGCTAAGGGAGTTAAATAGTGTCTTTAAAAGAATATCTAAGTGACTTCACGACTCTCAGGTCAAGAAAAGCACCAGACATTTCAGAATCACTTCTTGTCTTCGAGGTAGCGAAAGTCAAGGATCGACATGGTTTTTTTTTAGTAGAAACGCCCGCTCAAACTGACATCAAAGCCGTTTATACGAAGCTGCACAAATTTCTTCAATATCAATTGCTCTCGCTCTCCTTGTCGAAAAAGGAATGGAGGTTGGTTCCTTGGGCATTCATGTTGCCAATCGATGGCAACCCGCCCCTCTTTCAAAATGAAGACTTCACCCCCTTGTTGTTTAACTATATCAAACGCAAATCTAAGTTAGATACAGTGAACCCTTTTATACAGGTATTTCTTCAGGAGTATCCCCTAAAGTCAAAGCAGTTTAATCGGTTAAGGGATCAGCTTCTAGACCTAGTCATTGGGAGCGAGCACATTAGACTTAATCCCGTAAAACAATGGGTAAACAGCACACGAATTTTGGATGAGGGAGGCCATAAGCTTTGTAGCCAGCAGATCATCGATTCAGATTTTCAATCTTCCTTCTCCACTTACAGACTATCCAAAGGATTGGAGTATGGGAGGTTCGCGATAGCCAGCCTCTCCCATTTGTTGAAGCAACTAGAGTCAGATTTAAGTTCATTTAATGACGGATTACAGTTAAAGATCACTTCTGATTGTATCCGTTTTTTCCTTAATCAAGATGATTCATTAAAATACCCATCCTTGAGAGTAAATCTCGCTGAAGGGCTACTTTCGTCATTCTCGCAACATCAGACCAGCCCACAATTAAAAAATATTCTTACAGACTTTTTTCTAGACCAATATGGAGATCCTCGAACATCAAAGTCATCGTGGCTCGGTGTAAATTCAACTACTGTAGATGTTATGAAAAGCTGGATGGTGGAGAACACTATGCACGACTTCTTCAATCTGTTGAGTCATGTTGCTAAAACAGACTCCATGGCCGATAAACATTGGAAATACAGAAAGCGATTCTGGAATGCGTATCTGAAAAACGGCCATATCCAAGAAGCATGGGTAGCTTTAGGCACTAGTGCTTATGGAGAAGCAAGCAACTTCCTGCAAGGCGGGCGTAACACATACGCCAAGCTGTCAGGAGCCCAACCACGGCATAGTGCTTTAATAATGGTTGTTAATGGCGTTCTAATTACAGAATGGAGCCACTCAGGAAGTTACAGGGTGTGGGACGAAAGCAATAAGCGTCCTAATCTTTACTTAAACAAATACCATAGGGAAAGTTTAGTGAACTGGGCTGATTACACAGATGCCCATAGAGGTAGTGAAAAGGGAAGGTGGCAACATAAATTATCAGTTCTTATTCATGACCTGACGGGGATATCAGTGTCATACAGGGAGTATATGAATGACTAGAGCAGCACAATTTACATGGCAAAAAAATGATATCGGTTTTCTGTTCCAGGTCAAAGTTGATAGCCAAACGATTCATCCTAACAAGTGGTCTAAATTCAGCCTTCTGGCTGGAGATACCCCTGTAGTGGTAGACCCTTTATTTAGAACTATTTTTGAGGTTCCAACTCCCAATATCACTGAATCAGGAATATCGTGTTCCGAAAATTTCATCGCAACGCTAACAGAATTAGAAGTACAAAAACTATGTCTTCCTCCAGTGTCTCATACCAGAGTTAAAATTGTAGCTAAGGGCCTAATTAGCCAACCAGACTTTCAATTATCTTATCGTCTAATGACTCCCGAAGGCAGATCCATAATGGGAGCTAAGGTTTCTGGGATATCACTAAAACTCCGAGGACAAACAGAACTAATTCTTGAACCACTCTACTCTATCATTAATAAAATTGATCAATTTAACAACGCTAATACATCCGATAGAGATGAAAAGTTTGTCCGCTGGGGCGAAATCAAGGAACTCCTGCCTGAAGAGTCTATTGTTGATGGACAGCTACAAGACATCACCATTTGCCGCGCAGACAGAGTTACCTTAGATGTAAAAGAACATGGTGTATTTAACCCGCTATTGATTAAGCCTAGCAATTCAAAAGACTGGGACGTTCAGGGACAATCAGATGTTGATTACGCTATACCTAAAGCGAAGCAAAAACAGTTTGAAGATCAATTCAAGACTTGGAGTACTACCCGCTCAAATTACGCTGTTGGAAATGGGGTATATGTTGTTCTTCCTCAGCGAGTACAAAAAGTTCTCGACGTGATTAAAGATTACCAGACTAGGGATAGCCAAGAGAGGTTGGCATTCGTGTCAAACCCACATAAGGTAATCAATGAAAAGTTGAATCAAGAAGATCACCCCGAAGATCTTGACGCTATCTTTGTTGAAACCCCTGACTTTATTAGTCAACGAATCGATACCATTGGCATTTGGTCACCCAAGTTGTGTGCTTATGTCGCAAAGCGTGAAGGTGACTGGGTTCCTGATGATGACGAACGACTGTTCTTCCCTATTGATGACCTTTTGGTCAATTTCACAATAGATGAAATGAAGCGTCTTTTAGATGAAGTTAATAAAGCACTAGACGATGAGATTCCTGAAATATCTTTTGAAGGACAGCGGGTTCCCGTTTCACTGGAAACCAAGAATCTCCTCATAAAAATGCTAAAGCCTTTCGATGAGCCTGATGGCCCACCAGATTTACCGCTTGATGTTGTTGCGCCTATCCTGAAAGACAATATTGAAGAAGTTGCATTCGAGCTGATTAAGCGTGATGCCAGGCCTAAAATCGATCGGCTTCCAAGTTCACTAAAAACAAAAACGCTCTATGAACATCAAAAGTACGGTGTTAATTGGTTAGCAGAACACTGGGAATCAGGCTCGATCGGTGCTTTGCTTGCTGATGACATGGGTTTAGGTAAGACGATGCAAGCATTAGCTTTTTTAGGGGCGGTTAAAGAACTAATGAACAACAACCAATACGCTACTAAGCCATTTCTCATTGTTGCTCCCTCTGGACTACTTAAAAACTGGCAAGATGAAGTAACACTCCATATGGAAGAAGATGGACTTGGGGATGTATTTGAAGCATTTGGTGCACAGATTAGAGATATAAAAAACTACAACGTAATTGAGCGTAACTCCCTATTATCAGGTAGTGGCTGGGTGCTAACTACTTATGAAACTCTCAGGGATAAAATCAAATACTTCCTTTCCATTGACTGGGGAGTCACCATTTTTGATGAAGCCCAAAAGATCAAGAATCCAGTATCACGCATGACAGAAATGGCCAAATCTCTGTCATCAGATTTTACTTTAATGTTGACGGGTACACCTGTAGAAAATGAATTAAAAGACTTGTGGTGTATCGTTGATACTGCGCAACCAGGCCTATTTGGCTCACTTAACCAGTTCCATAACGAATACGCCAAACCAGCAGAAAGCGATCCTGCTGAGGCCAAAAGGCTCAAATCTCTGCTTGTGGAAAAAAGCTCCCCGCCCTTAATGCTAAGAAGGTTGAAAGAGGAGCACCTAGATGGTCTTCCACAAAAATTCATCCACCAAGTACCAAAGCCAATGCCTGAGCTACAGGCAGCAGAATATGAAAATATTGTAAGAGATGCTCAGCTAAGGAAAGGTATGGCTGGCGGTGTTTTGGAAACTATCCAAAAGATACGCAGGGCATCACTTATTGCCGAAGAATTCGATGGAAGCGGGATAACTGATGGCGTTGTAAAACGGTCAGCAAGACTTACTGCTTTAATAGAGATCTTGGACAAAGTTCATGAATCAAGAGAAAAAGCGCTTGTATTCTGTGAAGCAATTGATGTTCAAGAATATCTATCTGGATACCTTCAACGCCGATATCAACTACCATCACGGCCCCATCGAATCAATGGCTCAGTTGATGGTTACACAAGAAAGCAATTTGTAGACGAATTCCAGAAAGGCGCTGAAGGTGAATTTGACGTAATGCTGTTGTCCCCTAAAGCTGGCGGTGTTGGTTTAACAATCACAGCAGCAAACCATGTTATTCATCTAACCCGCTGGTGGAACCCAGCGGTTGAAGACCAAAGCACAGATAGAGCCTTCCGTATTGGCCAGAAGAAAGATGTGAATGTGTATTTACCCATGGCCATTCACCCAAAATACAAAGATGGTTCATTTGATGCCAATCTCAATAGACTTCTAACTAAGAAGCGCCACCTAAGCTATAACGCGCTGATGCCAGGTACGATTAGTAAGGATGAAATGGGTGATTTGATTTCGCAGAATGTGGTGGATTAAGACCATCAACTCTGCCATCTAAAGATGGCAATCAGTTTTTAAGGATTCGTACAACATATGATAAGTTCAAAGGTATTTCCGATCGCACGGGCAATCCATATCTGATAAAAATATCATTTATATCAAAAGCTTAAAAAATATTTAAAGTAAATCCCTACAATTTAGGGTTCCACGCTCAGATTGGTTTCGTGGTTGTTCCGTTATATTTTAATTCTATTCGGTAGGAGGCGCAAAACGTGGAAATCGAAACAAACTGGAATGCAATATCCTCTATATCAACGGCTCTCGCTGCTTTGATTGCTTTAGGTTTGGGGGCGTTTCCACCGATATTTAGACGTATCTCTGAGCGAAAGCTTGTGACTAAACGTAGCTATGATAGGCTTAAAACCGTTCAGTTAGTAGTGAAGAAGTATCGTTATTATAACGTTCAAACCATTACTCAAGATGGTTTCACCCAATATCAGTACGACGTTAAAAATATTAAATCTATGAGCATCAATATTGATTTGTATAAAGAAGCTATGTACCTCAACGACTTATCGGAAAAATTAGGATCTTCCGTTAAGCCAAAAGTAACAGAAACTTTGGATTTGTTGGTGGCTATTTCTTCTGGTTTCCCTTTCCATACAGAAGAGTGGGATCGTTTAGATTCCTTACTCACTCAGTCAATCACTATATTAGAAAAGAATCTTTAGTCTGAACAACAAACTGAAATAGGTGTACATGACTTGGCCTTTTCAATTGCATCATTCTGATAACGCACAAATTCTAGCTTTATCGCCTGTTGCGCACTGGGGTGATTTATACGAAAACAATGAGTGTCATTAACTTGAAAGTGCCAAAGCCTTCTCGGTACAATCACTTCTACAGTCCTGTAATTCTCCAATGCTTGCTTAATATAGCTATCTCTGTCTGAACCAGTTGTAAAAATAGCAACATCGGGTTTTAGAATATCAAACTGTGCTTTCAGTAAGCGCTTCGAAAGATCAGCTATCATGGAAAAAGCAGGACTACTGTCAGGGCTCCTTTTTTTAAAGCTCATACAAAACTGATTAGAATAAACTGCGCTATGTTGGAACTCTTGAACACCTTCAGCGAGTTCCAACGAACATCGCTTGTAAAACTTAATTAGCTTGTGCTTCTTAGCTGGCAATTTACTTTGTTTTAAAGTGTCAAACATTGATTCACGAATGAGTTTCTCCGTGATTTTTTCACCATGCCTTATTGGACAATATGTTCGCCATGCTTTTGGCTCCTGCCCAATAAACAACACTTTTCGCTTTGACTCAAAATAAGTTTCATCTGGACAGGCGAGGAAAACGCCAGATAGATGGGGTGTAGCATAAATCTTCGAAAAATCAGCGCTAGAGAGGGCCTCTTGATATGCAGCTTCCAACTGTAAGATAGCTTCTTTGTAGTGTGACATTTTAATCTCCTCTATTAGTAATTATGTAGTGCTGCATTTAGCCGCTTTATAACTTGTTTCTTAATCGTACTCGGAGATTCACATACCACATCTTGACCGAATTTCAGAATCCAACTGATCAGATCGTATGTGGGATAACACGAAAAAGTCACTTTCCACCACACGTCATCCAATTGCTCGATCATCTGATCTTGCGCCATTTTGTTGTGAGTAACCACATCTAACGCATAGCCTTTAACTTTAAACACAATCTCTTCTGGAGAATCTTCCAGTAACCACCCAGTAGGATTCTTCGCAAAATACTCTTCAAGAGTAAAAGACGTTGGTTTAGTTATTTCAGAGTATGTCTTATCAGCGAACGAGATACGGTGAAACAAAAACAACTGAGGCAACTCTGGGGTCTCATCTTTTGTCGCAACTAGGTAATGACTTTGATCCCTGATGATCAGCCCTAGAGGGTTGAGCGAGTACTCTTTTGCTTGCTCTGATTCGTCTGACTGATACGAAATCTTTAGTTGTTCCTCATTGAGAACACAATCGTAAATCACCTTCCGATATTCTTCGTCAATATGCCGCTCATCACAGATGAGTGGATAGCTATCGGAAACGACATTCACCTTACTTTTCCAGTTTGAAAACAAATGTTTTGCGGATAGCTTCGCGTCAGCTTTGTTGAGCCACTCCTCAAGTTTTTCAGATAAGTTGACAGGTACTGCCTTACGGAGCAATTTTTCTGATAGCACAAGGAGAAAAGCTTCAGAAGCAGGAACGATATCCATTATTTCTGGCTTTTTTATATCCCTAAACCAACGCCTAAAACCTTCTTCATCGTCCTCATGATCAAGGTCTGCCCATTCAGCTAGTTTCTCTAGATCTCGTTGAACAGTTCGCTTTGAAATGCAATAACCCTCATCCTCTAGCAACTTGTGGATTTCAGCAGTAGTAGCCCCTCGCTGTGGATATATTGGTACATTGTCCACCATGATAAGATTTCGAAGGATGGCGCTTTTTAGTCTACGTTTCTGAGCTAAATTATTCATTTTGAGCCCTATCGAGAATAAGGTTTTATCTCTATTATTTAGAAAGTTAGGTTACTATAGATTGACCCACGTCAAGTAATGTCGTTATTCAATTTATCCCCTATGACATTAATTGTCACTCCCGATTCTATTCTTACTGGTAGTTTAAATGTAAGAAGGAATACAAATGAAAGCAGAAAAGCAGATCATCTTCGAGTTACTTGATATCTATCCGAAACTCATTGATACCAAAGGCTTCATATTTTTTGGCACCTTAGAAGAAAAACCCCCATATGAAATGGCTTGTTATCAGAGTTGGAGACTAACTCTTGAAGATAGTGCGGAGTTTCGTGAAGCGAGGAGAGCAATAGGTTATCTACTGGAGTCGTTATTAGAGAAAATTAGCGTTCCTTCTCCAAGGCCACACGGCTTCATCAAAATTGATAATGCCAATATCACTTTAAATTGGACGAGCAGTGATATTGTAAAAACGATGCTAGACAACATAGATAAAATTTCAAAGCTAGAGGCTTACAGAGGGCTAGCAGACTAAATATTTATCCAATGATGATTAGGTATACTGCTATCTAGGTTAGAGCCTGGATTTGAAATGCAGCAGTTCCGAAACTTCGAAGTGTGTTTCAAAGGCGCGTGGACATGACCACACAATAACCAATCCAAAGAAAGTGTCCCATCTTTGATGGCTGTTGTCAGGTGTCGTGAGCCAAAATCTCTTCCAGATTGCTTCGCTACTTTCAGTCCCGCTGGCGGCTCATGATGTAGCAATACCTGACACTTGGTAAAATGACTAAAGTCTGTTGTCCCAAATCCTGCACAGCCATAGGTAACCCCTTTTATTTCTGTAATCGAACCATCAGTGAAAACTCCTCCTACTCCCTTAAGCCAAGATGAATCGAGCTCATCTCCAATTTCATCATGATTACCCGAACACACCAGCACAGGAACCTTAAAGCCCGATAGCCAGTTTTTTATTTGATTAACCTGATCTTCTATTGGCACTTCGCACTCGTACCTACTGTCAATAAAATCACCTGTGATACAAACTAAGTCTGCAATACCCACCTGATTGCGAATCCATGACATGTGCTCTAGGTTAAAATGTATATCAGTTACGTGAAGCAATTTCATTAAATGAACCTTATTGAGTTCAAGCTAGATTGAACAGCGATTAACAATAATAGTTCATTAGGTGACATCTAATGTCACCGACTAGAGCAAACTGTAACGTCGTTAGCAGAAGTTAGTTTTGACCTTCATGCCTTAAGATGTCTGAAGAACATTAATTGCTTGTTCTAAGCGAAGGTTTTTAGTATGTGTCATTTCAGTATTTTACATCCTACCAAAATGACTCTTGTTTCCGATCATTACCTTACTTTCAACGGTATCAACTAATTTGTATGTTGTAGCCAAGCTTCCGATTGCTATCATCGCATCTTTCTATTGAAAGTAAATTTAACCTGTGAAGCAGCTTCAGTTGCTTGTAAGCAATATCAACATAACTGACCCCTTGTAATAGAAGGTATTGCTTCAACTCTCTAGATGTTGTTATTTTGTTTGTAACCACGGCTAGGTATACAAAGATCAGGATTGGTGTAATCTGCACCCTATAGTTACTTCCATAGTGTTCATTCAATGTTATTCTTATTTTCTTCATAAAATCATGATGTTCATGATTTTTGCCAATCCGTTTGTGGTGACCGAGAAATCTAAGATAATTCACATTATAGCCGCCCTCTTCCCGCTGCTTCTTGATATCAAACATATCTACAACAGCAGAATTACGAACGAGGTGATATCCATCTTTTTTCTTCTGTGGACACATATCTGAAGCAGTGACAAACTCTCCATTCGCTTGGTGTGAGTAGTTCATAGCAAATAAGACAGGTAAAAGAGATTTTTTTGGTTATCTCTATGAATCACTTCACAGAGAAACGTTATCTCATTCAACGACATTTCCATCACTGTAGACCCTCGTTCTCCGCCTGAGCATAGCGATACAACGCTAAAACCGACGTACCAGACTCATAATTATCACACACATATCTCCTGATTTTGGCCTCAGTTAAAGCAGACTCTATTGGTGGAAGGAACTCTGGGATGTCATATGGTGATTGGTCAACATCGCCCCAAAGTCGTGATATTAGGTCGCTAACAAAATCCGTTCGCGCTACCTTATCCAGCTCTAGACTACTAATGGTTTCCTCATTATCCTTCATGCCCTTTTCCACACGATCTATAAATTCAAGCCAATCTTCATGGTTGACGATGCAACCGTTGTAACGGCCGCTCAGAGAGAATAACTCTTCATCAAACTCGGTATAGAAAGAACTATCTGGATAAAGGTATGGTTGAGAGTGAACTCCTTCCGTATCAAAATCGACAAGTACATGAAGTTGCGCAAGAATCGGTACATTCACCTGCGGCTGCATTAGGGCAGTGGTCAGCTCATCAACCTGTGATGAACTTAGGCCGAATGACTCATAAAATGCGCCAATTTCTGATTTGAGAACAAGAGCAGAATCTACAGTTTGCAGCTCATCAAGATTTTTAAACCCGATGCTCTTTGCAAATCTATCGTAAATTTCATCCAAACTATATAAATACAGAATTTCCTGATTCTGTTCTTTTAGGTAAGTTAGTGCTATGCGAGCAGCACAAACATCGATGATAGAAACTTCTTCATAGGCTGATGTAATCATAATTTTTTCCCTTTATAAATTGTAGTTATTGGATTTACGGTCTAGTTCTAACCAATCAGTTTCTGCTGTTAGCATTGCCATCTGCTGCATTAGATCAATTGGAAATTGATAGTCAGAGTAACGGTTAAGCATTTCTTGCTGATATGTGTACCAAGCATGCGGATGCTCCGTTTCATACTCAAAATAGAGATAGATGGCTTCAGCCCTTTCAAGCCCTGTTAGACCTTTTGCCGCCTTTCGAGCTGCACGGATGTATTTGTTATAGAAATATTCAATACTTTTCATCAGAATCTCCTTATCACGCCATGTCTAACTTGCTGTTTTCTGAGTTCCACATTTGCACCAGCACAAAAGGTTGGTATTGATTTCTCATTCGCTCTACAATCTCATCAGGGACACCATGAACATTCTGATAACGACCTTTGGCCTCGATGACCTCAACCTCTAGATCTAAGCCAAGGCTTTGTGCTAATTTCAGATAGTTCTCAACTTCCCACTTTTTGATAAACGTGTTGGCAACGACAACGTTATGACCAGCCAACAGTAATCTCTTCATTTCTTGTTGACACCAACTATGGGCATCCTTGATAAAGCGTTTATCATGTTTGTATTCGCCATCTTTGTTGATAAAAAACATATCCGCTTCAACCAACTCGGCATTTAGCTTCTGAGCAATCGTTGTTTTACCTGAACCAGGAATACCTCTAATAAACGTAATTATTTGTTTTCTCATAATATTTACCTTTTTAATAATTTTTAGTGGTCGTACAGAACCCAACCGCTCAATAATTTTGGGCAGTTAGTTCCTGTATAAATAGTTATTGGATTACTTTGACGTCAAATCGGTCGTCTTGGTAAAGCTCAAGGAGCTTTGATGGCATTTGAAGCCTGAGGACTGTTCCCTCGCTCAAGATGGTTTGCCAGTTATTACGAGATCCACCAGATGTTGCGTAGCCAGATATCACAGCGATATCTGAATTGATTCGAGCGCCAGAGTCTCTCCCAAATGCTTTACACAAAGGACGCCCAAGGAAATCTATCCCTTTTTGGTATTCGCAAATTTCCTCACGCGCGGTTATCTCTATTGTGACTAGGTTACTGTTGAAAATTTCATCAAGCTTATCGACTTCTTTAGATACGAAACCAGGAAAGATCCAGGCCTTTTCATCTTTATCCCATGAGCCGCCAAGAGCTCGGGATTCATCTACGAGAATCGCGTTGTAGTCAGCCCTTAGAGACGTGATCCCCTGTCTAACCTGCTCTTTAGCACTTGCTTTCAACTTGTAGATTAAGTCGGTGCCATATTTTGAACCAATTGAGATATCTTCTACCGCGAGTATCTGGTCACCTAGCTCTAGTTCTTCAGAATGGTCGTCTATCAGTATTTTACAATCTGCACCATGAGCAGTTTTAGCTGCATAGTATTTTCTGTTTCTTTTTATAATATTTAATTGCATTGGATTTACCTATTTCTATTGAATAATCATAATTTTGTATTCCCCTTGTTTTTTTGCTTGTTTAAGCGATGATGGATTCCCCGCCACCAAAGCTTTATCTGTCAATCCTGACTATCAGGACAGACAATCCTTTGTGTGTCTCGAACGATTTTGTAAGCTATCTGCTCCTTATACTTATCAAGATTATGGATCTGAATATCTGCTGAAATGCCTGTATCTCGACGGACACCCTCTAGCTTCCAACCTTTAGTGTTTTTAACAAGATCTACAAATGTAGCTTCTGGTACACCGTTATAACTGCTGGCTACCTTCGTATAAACGGTGATACTAGCTTTAACACCTCGCTGATCTTTTCTGTGAAGGCTGTCATCAAGTTTAGTTTGGAGCTCATTAACTTTTGCATAAACACTCTCCAATGTTAGTGTTCTAGCACGTGAACTGGATTGTGCCTTTTCAAGTTCAACTTCAAGGTTACGGATTTCATTTTCGATTTTTTCTTTCATTGCAAAACGCCTTTATCTTTATGTTATAAGTCTATTTTTATTATTGTTTTTGCTTTCGTTAAAAATCATATTAGGAAGAGAAACGCGCGTCAACACCCTGTTTTAAATGGAAATTATTATATATAATAATTCACTATTGCATGAAACAAAGTTGGTTTAAAAATGGCCTACCCTGAAGGTTAGGAAGCGTTTCTTATTCAATGAGTTGTGGGTATGTTGGATATTTTTTGCTCAGAAACAACAGCAAATGAGAAAATGGGGAACTCCTGTTAAATTAAATTTTAACAGTATCTATAAATGTGATTTATATCACATTATATTGCGCATCTCACTATACTTAAAAGCTCACCAACGAGAAAAATCATTGTGTACATAACTTGGGAGGGTGTTAGATGCTGCTTCCAACTGCTTACCGCAGTAGGGGCAAAAAGCTACTGGTAGTATGATCAAAGAGGTCGTTTGCCCCTCATACTCAAGATAATGGTTATTCTCAAGATCTACTGATGTAGCTTCAATAGATAAGCTTAACCACCAGCCTCCGGTATTCAGTTGATAGATTTCGCAACCAGATGACTCTGTTGCATCACACTTATGGGTAGCGATTACTTCTTCTTCATCACACATAGGCATTTCCTCAAATATCCCCGCAGCTTGTAATATTATGATTTGATTGATAAAAAGCAGCTCGACTATCGTAGAATAATCGAATCAAACCGCTTCGCTGAGCTATAAATACAGATTGTATATCACTACTATTATTAGTTGTTAAGATACTGCGAAGCTGGAAGGTTTGAGCACAATACAATGGTGCAAGGCTGTCACAATTATCAAACCATAACAAAACCTTACCCGACGGGTTTTCCAGCGCTCTCTTAAACGCATCATTTTCTGGAGCCAAAAGTACCTGCTCTGGACTTTCATAAGTACTGAAGTCTAGGTAGTACACCGCTATTCCCTGAGTAACAGCAAGTGCTGAAACCTTCTCGATAAACAAGGAGCCAAGGAGGTCTTTATCAGCAGAACAGATCCTTAGATCAAGTTCCCAGGCCCATTTAATAAACTGACTAGGTGTAACTGGCATTAGCGAACCTACATCCATTGCTGACATAAATCACCACCACAGATATTTAGTTCGACTTCGTCTCAATATCCTGAAGTAATTTCTCGACCTCATTGATCCGACCTATACAGTATTCATAGGCCTGAACACCTTGTTCAACTAGAGGAACAATCTTATCGACATCAGGTTCATTCTGATTCGATAATCCCTCTGACGCCGCTTTGAGCTTCAGATAGTTATTCATATATGTGCTTGTCTGTTGATTCATAACATTTCTCCTTTACGAGTTGCAATTGATGACAGATACCATACCGTCATGAAGCTGAATCTTAATCTTCTGCTCTTTACTAACCTGACTTACACTTCTGATCACGTCCCCCTTATTGCTGTATACCAGTGCGTAGCCTCTTTCTAGCATATGCTTGGGGTCACACAGGTCGATTGTTCTTCGCGTAATTACGATATCTTGCCTTTGTGCTGCGACCATTTTCTGAGCACCGCCGAATAAATTAACTTTATAGTTTCCAATCTCTTGTTTATTTTTCACAGCAAGCATACGCCCAGTAAAGGCTATGTTCTTGATAATATAATTCGATTGATAACGTGCTGCTTGGAGATTTGATTTCGCATGCTGGCTCATATTGAGCCAAAGTTGACGATTCTGTTGTTTTGCATTGGTGATGAGCTGCGCAGATGATTGTCGAAGGCCTTTGTAATGTTCTTGAACATGTTGATCAGCCCGAACCACTACACTCTGACTTGCTGTTTTTAAAAGTTGTTGCTGGTTTACCAAAGTAACTTTTGATTGGTTTACTGATTGATAAGCACGTTGAACAACTAGCTGTCTATTTTGCTGAAGAAACAATTTGTCTTCATTAATCAGGTGGCGAGCATTGCCAACCAATAATTGTGTTTGTCGAACCACAATGGATTTGCTATCTCTTACTCTACTCCGAGACCTTTCAAACAACTGTTCTCCCAGTTGCTCTACCTGATTTTTGCAATTGTTCAATATCGTATATTTGCCATTCTGAACCTGCTTGAAGTCCTGTTGATGTATCTGTTTTTGCTGACCACAGACAAATTCGGCTTTGCTCTTCATTCTTGTGTAGAGCTCTTTAGCATACCGAGCATTACGAACAATCTTACGTTGTATATGATTGATGACCATCGAAGGTGTCTCAAAGGAGCGGTTTGCATATTCATCTAGTATGACCGAATCATCAGCGTGCCCCACTCCCGTATAGACTGGGTAACGAAAAACACAAACTACCTTCGCTAATCCAAGTTCACTGAGTTCATTTAGACTTGCCTTATCACCGCCACCACGAATGAGACAAACCGAATCGTATTCCGCTGGGTTTTGAGCAATCTCGGCGAATGCGGCTTTAATAGAATTTACCCTTCGATCTCCTTGGAAAGTCGCGTAGTAGTAATCGAAATGGCAAAGGTTATGTTTTTGTAGAAGGTCGGCCTTGCTTCTAAAGTCGGCCAGGCCAGAAGCATTCTGGGGAGCGATAACTGCAACTCGTGTAAAATCTTTAGGCGCAACTAGTGATTTGTTTAGTTTAGCTTCACCACTATCTTTTAATGCATTCCGAATACCTTGTAGCTTGAGCTTGAACTCTCCGACGGTATAACCAGGATTGATATCCAAAATGCTCAAGTTCAAACCATGCTTGGGATGCAGCTTTACTTCGACCAGACATAAAATTCTGAGCCCAGCTCCAAATGTTATTTGCGTACTTTTTTCAAAAGAAGTAATGATGTCGCTTCGATTGGCCCAGATAACCCCACGAGCTTGAGCTTCCTGTTCATTGTCTTTTTTATCTGTTAGTTGTAGGTAGACATGGCCAGATTTATGACAATTGATATCAGCAAGCTCTGCTGTAATCCAGTAACGACCCGATACACCCCGCTCAACCACATCTTTAACATGGCTCATAAGTTGAAATAGTGATTGATTCGAATATTCGATACTTGTCGATTCAACAGATTTTAGCATTCAACTTCCTTTCGTCAGTTTAACTTAATGGTATCAAATTGACCAAATCAACACTACACCATTTAAATACTGCAATAAAACTATAGTTTTTCTTTAACCCAATGTCAAAATATTTCTGCATCATTCAAATACTGTAAAAACGAATTGAAAGATTTTGGTTTGCTGTCAATATAGAGTCACTAATAAAAATGACAGAGACATATGCAATGATTGAGGGAAACAAAACCTCAAGAATCATCCAACTTTCTGAGCTTGTAACTATTCAGGCGGGTTACCCGTTTCGGGGAGCTATCCGAGATATACCTACTGGTAGTGTTAAGGCTGTTCAGGCGAGAAACATCTCCGAATTAGGGGAGCTTTTATACGATGACCTGATCGTCACTGACTTGACGGGTAAACGACCAGCAGATTTACTGCAAAAGGACGATATACTCTTTAGTGCTAAAGGGGCTCGCCACTTAGCTTGTTATGTCGACCGCCATTTAGAGAATACAACCTGCTCGCCTAGTCTATTTTTACTTCGAGTAAAGTCTGAATACCAAGATAAGGTAAATAGCCAATTCCTAACTTGGCAGCTAAATCAGTTGCCAGCTCAGAATTATTTCAGACGAAGTGCCGAAGGTAGCCTGCAAATAAGCATTCGAAAACCCGTATTAGCGGAAGCGCCTATCACACTTCCTGATATCGATACACAAAACACGATTGCCAAGCTTTATGCAGCCAGCATTAAAGAAAATGCACTGCTTCATAAGCTAATAAATAATCGTCAGCAGCAGCTCAATGCTATCGCTGCTGACTTAATCAAACATTCAAATTAAGAGCCAGACAAAATGGTAAATACACCGATTAATCAAGATGAAATAAACAAAGCAGTATGGGGCGCATGTGACACCTTCCGTGGGACAGTAGATCCATCAATCTACAAAGACTTTATCCTCACCATGCTGTTCCTAAAATACATCTCAGATGTTCATCAGGACAAATATGATGAACTAAAAGCGGAGTATGGAGATGAGCCCGAACTCATCGCTGAGATGATGGGCACGCAATCGTTTCAGATCCCAACAGGTTCAACATTTTGGGACTTATACGACGCACGCCATGAAGCTGGTAATGGCTCTCGCATCGACCAAGCATTACATGCAATTGAAGAAGCTAACGGTACTAAGCTTAAAAACGTGTTCCAGGACATCAGCTTCAACACAGATAAACTTGGCGACGAAAAACAGAAGAATGACATCCTGCGACACTTGTTGGAAGATTTCGGTAAACCTACCCTTAGCCTACGCCCAAGCCGTGTTGGTTCTTTGGACGTCATTGGTAACGCATACGAATATCTCATCAAACACTTCGCTGCTGGCAGCGGTAAATCGGCTGGCGAGTTTTATACTCCTGCTGAAGTATCAGACCTTCTTTCTATCGTTTTGGAGCCAAACGAAGGCGACACGATATGCGACCCAGCGTGTGGCTCAGGTTCATTGTTGATGAAGTGTGGTAAACAAGTTCAGAAAAACTTCAATGGTTCAAAGCAATATGCTCTATTTGGGCAGGAAGCGATTGGATCCACATGGTCACTAGCTAAAATGAATATGTTCTTGCATGGTGAAGATAACCACCGTATTGAGTGGGGTGATACCATTCGTAACCCTAAACTACAGGATAAAGATGGCGGCTTACTTCACTTCGATGTAGTAACAGCGAACCCACCATTTTCATTAGATAAATGGGGCCATGAAGGCGCTGCTGACGATCACTTTGGTCGTTTCCGTAGAGGTATTCCACCAAAGACCAAAGGCGACTATGCGTTCATTTCTCACATGATTGAAACGCTGAAACCACAGACAGGCAGAATGGGTGTTGTTGTCCCACATGGTGTGCTTTTCCGAGCTTCCTCGGAAGGAAAAATCCGTAAACAACTGATCGACGAAAATCTGCTAGATACCGTAATCGGTCTACCTGAAAAGCTATTCTTTGGTACAGGTATTCCAGCCGCAATTCTAATTTTCAAAAAGCAAAAAGACGACAAAGAAGTTCTGTTTATTGATGCTTCCCGTGAGTTCAAGTCAGGTAAAAACCAGAACCAGCTAACACCTGAGAACATCCAAAAGATTGTTGATACCTATAAGGCTCGTGAAACTACCGATAAATACTCATACGTAGCATCACTCGAAGAGATTGCCGAGAACGACTACAACCTTAATATCCCTCGCTATGTCGATACCTTTGAGGAAGAAGTAGAAATTGACTTAGTCGCTGTTCGTACTGAGCGTTTGGCGCTACAAAATGAGTTAGCTGATCTAGAAGCGGAAATGGCAGGTTACCTAGAGGAGTTGGGTTATGGTGCCTAATGGTTGGTGTGATAGTCGAGTTAAAGACGTCGTAAAGTCGCTTGATGCTGGTATCTCAGTTAACTCTGAGGATGATAAAAATCTATCTGCAAAATTTAAAATTCTAAAAACGAGTTGTGTTTCCAAAGGGATCTTTGTCGCAAAGGAAGTTAAATCTGTTAAAGATGCAGTAGAGATTGAGCGACTTAAGGAACCCGTGTTGTCAGATTCGATAATAATCAGTCGTATGAATACACCGTTGCTGGTTGGCGCTAATGCTTATATTGAATTGGCTCCTCAAAACACGTTTCTGCCAGATCGCTTATGGCAAGTGAAGCCTAATGGTTCAAAAATAGATATGTGTTGGTTAAGTTACTGGTTCGGGTCTAACCATACTCGGTATACTCTAAGTTCAAGTGCTACTGGAACAAGCGGGAGTATGAAAAACATCACAAAACCTGATGTTATGTCAATGAAGTTACCTCTTCCCCCACTCCCAGAACAACGCAAAATCGCCAAAATCCTCTCAACTTGGGATAAAGCAATTGCGACCAATGAAAAGCTGATTGAAACCAGCAAGCAGCAGAAAATAGCGCTGATGCAGCAGCTTTTGACGGGTAAGAAGCGTTTGGTGAATCCTGAGACGGGTGAGGTGTTTGGGGGGGAGTGGCAAAGTGAAACGTTTAAAACTTGCGGCATAAAAGTTACAGATGGAGATCGAGGAAAAGAGTATCCCAAGAGTACAGATTTTTCGGATTCGGGTTTTTGCCTTTTTTTAAGTGCTCAGAACGTCACTAAAAATGGTTTTAAGTTTGAAACAACACAGTTTATTGATTCTGATAAGCATCAAAAACTTCGGAAAGGCACGGTAACTAGAGGGGACTTAATCTTAACAACTCGTGGCTCCGTTGGACACTTTGCATATTATGATGAGTCAATTCCATACTCGACAATGAGGGTCAACTCGGGAATGGTCACTTTAACAGCTAATGAAAACTCAATTTATCCAGAATATTTATATTGTTTATGTCGCTCAATGTTAATTCAACATCAAATAGATATAGCTTCATTTGGTAGTGCTCAACCACAATTAACTATCCAAATTATTAATAAACTTAAATTAATGCTACCAACATTAAGAGAACAACAAAAAATCGCCTCAGTACTAACTGCCGCCGATAAAGAAATCGAAGTATTAGAAGCCAAACTTTCTCACCTAAAACAAGAGAAAAAGGCTTTGATGCAACAGTTGTTGACTGGTAAGCGTCGGGTAAAAGTGGATACTGAGGAAACGGAGGCAGCATAATGAAAAATGATTCATTATCACAGGACAGCAAACTGCTTAGCAATGTACGTGAGTTACTCAATCAGGGTCATAAACAGGTTGTTACTGCCGTTAACTCTGCAATGGTGCAAACCTACTGGCATATTGGTCGCCTGATTATTGAGGATGAGCAGCAAGGCGAAGCTCGTGCTGAATATGGTAAACGTGTATTGCAGCAGCTATCTGAGTCTTTGACTGAGGAGTTCGGGAAAGGGTTTGACCTGACCAATCTGCGTAAAATGCGTGCATTTTATCAATGCTTTGAAAATCGAGACGCACTGCGTCTCGAATTGAGCTGGACACATTATCGCACGCTGATCCGTGTAGAAAATAAGCTAGCCCGCTTGTGGTATATGAATGAAGCTATTGAGCAAGGCTGGTCAGCCAGAGCGCTTGAACGACAAATCGGATCGCTTTACTACGAACGTTTATTATCCAGCAAAGAAAAGCAATCAGTATTTCAGGAAGCAGAGCAAAAAACGCAGGCGTTAGCGGTATCTGCAAAAGATTATCTGCGCGATCCTTATATTTTCGACTTCCTTGGCTTACCAACGGAATCTCTTCAAGAAAGTGAACTTGAACAGGCACTGATTGATAACCTGCAAAAGTTTCTGCTTGAACTGGGTAAAGGGTTTGCCTTCGTTGAGCGACAGCAGCGGATCTGTACTGATGACGGTGACTATTACATCGACCTGGTGTTCTACAACTTCCACCTCAAGTGCTTCTTGCTAATCGACTTAAAAATGCACAAGCTTACTCATCAAGACGTTGGTCAGATGGATATGTATGTCCGCATGTATGAAGAGAAAAAGCGTCGCGTAGATGATAATCCAACTATTGGCTTGATCCTATGCACCGAAAACAACCATACCGTTGCCAAGTACTCGGTGCTAAACGACAGTGAACAACTGTTTGCCTCGAAGTACATGATGACACTTCCAAGTGAAGAAGAGCTTAGGATACAACTTGAAAAAGAACGTCAGCATCTCTTAGAAATGAATCATAAAGGGCAAGGATAAATGCTTGTTTTTAACTGCACTAAGGCCGCTACAGAGTTTTTTACAGTCACTCGTAAAGGCGAGAAGTTGTCATCCCTAGAGCCTGCGCCACATAGAACCATTGCAGATTCGATTGAGAGACCTGTTTTTCCAGACGGTGTTGATGCCGAAAAAAATGGTGGATTCCAATGGCAATGGGTACTTCACTGTGTCTCAATTAAGCGCAAGAAATACCTAATGGCGATGGACTATCAAAGTCGTTTCTGTATTACGGTACTAGCAGGAAAGAAAGGTGATATTTATCAGTTTCTCAACACCTTTGAACCAATGTTAAAGGCATGCTTTCATAGCTTAGCCAATGAAAATGGTGTCGATACCGTCGAGATTGAGAACTGTATTGACCACTATGACAGAGAGGTTAATGACTGTGCTTTCCACCCTCGAAGTGACCGTAGCGTCCAAGCGCATCTAAATGACGTTCATTGGCACCTTGAGCGCCACTGCTATGAAGATGGAATGCTGCTTGAAGATGTTGACTTACTTGGCTTTAACTTATTTGCAGGTCAGTTTCCTCGGAACAGTAAACACAAGAAGTCGCACTTTTTTCCAAACAAAGAATTGGTAAGTCAATGGCAACAGTGGGCACTTGAAAGCAAACCGATTGATATGAGTAATGTCATCGTGTTGAGCCAGCACCGATAATTCAGCATAGACAATAGAGAAGAAGAATATGAGCAATCCTCTACCCAACTTCCGTGAAGAGCAGAGTGCGAAAATACCAGCAATTACACTCTTAACTAACCTTGGCTACCAGTTTATTCCACCTACTGCGTGTCTTGCCAAAAGAGGCAACCTATCGACGGTGATTTTGCCTGATGTGCTTCGCAACATGCTAAAGCATAAGACCTACTCCTTCATGGGCAAAGAGCACAAGCTTTCAGAAGCAGCTATCGACAAAATAGTCCAAGAATTAGCTAATCCAGCTATGAATGAAGGGCTGAAAGCTGCAAATGAAAAACTCTATGATGCACTTACATACGGCATTAGCGTCACCGAGTTTATTGATGGGAAAAAGGCAAACCCAACCATCCATGTAATTGACTGGGAAACACCAGCGAATAACCAGTACCACTTCACGGAAGAGCTGGAGGTTGAGAATGCACATGGAACGGGTAAACGAATTCCTGACATTGTTTGTTTTGTAAATGGCCTGCCTTGGGTAGTCATTGAAGCCAAAAGGCCTGACTCGTCTCATGAGGGTAAGCCAACTGTTTCAGAAGGTATTTCTCAAAACATTCGTAACCAGAAGGTCGATGAGATCCCTCACCTGTTCGCGTATAGCCAGTTATTGCTTTCTGTTAATGGCCATGAAGGTTTGTACGGTACTTGTGGTACACCTGAAAAATTCTGGGCTAAGTGGAAAGAAGAAGAGATTACTGAAGCTACTTTTTCTAGATTGAAAAACACACCACTAAGTCAGAAGCAGTTAGAGGTTATTTTTGACCACCGCCCAGGCAAAGTTTTAGACGAGTACTTAAGTCTGGTCGCTGGCGGTGAACTGGTCGTTACCGACCAAGACCGATTGCTTGTGTCTTTGCTACGCCATGACCGCCTTTTAGAAATGGCTCGTCTGTACACCTTGTTTGATAAGAAGGCTGGCAAGATTGTCGCTCGTTATCAGCAAGTATTTGGCATTAAAGCTCTGATTGACCGTGTGACTTCATTCGACGACCAAGGTGCTCGAAACGGTGGCGTGATTTGGCATACCACTGGTTCTGGTAAGTCCTTCACTATGGTATTTCTATCCAAAGCACTTATCTGGCTGAAGGAACTGACTAAATGTCGTGTGGTTGTAGTAACTGACCGAGTTGACCTTGAAAGTCAACTTTCTCGAACCTTCGCCTCTGGTGGGGCCTTGTCCGAGAAGGACAAGAAACATGCGATCGCTACGACAGGCCGCCGATTGGCAGAGCAAATCGGCAAAGGGAACGAGCGTATCATCTTTTCTATCATCAATAAGTTCGGTACTGCGATAGAACTGCCTGAGTGCTACAACGAAAGCCCAGACATTATCGTTCTAGTGGATGAAGGGCACCGCAGCCAGAACGGTGAAAACAACATTCGAATGCAGCAAGCACTACCAAAAGCTGCATACATTGGATTTACAGGTACTCCCCTGCTTCAAGATGACAAAACTGAGAACAAGTTCGGTAAGATCATTCACTCTTACACCATGCAACAGGCCGTTGAAGATAAAACCGTTACCCCACTGCTGTATGAAGAACGTATCCCAGATCTGAGCACCAATGATAAGGCTATTGATGCATGGTTTGACAGAATTACTGACAAACTTTCCGAAAAACAGCGCACTGACCTGAAGAGAAAGTTCGCCCAAAAAGGACAAATCTATCAAACCGAAGGCCGTATAGAACTTATCGCGCACGATATTTCTGATCATTTCCAAAACTTCAAACGTGAAGGATTAAAGGGACAACTTGCCTGTGACTCAAAAGCGGCTGCAATCCAATATAAGACGTTATTAGATCAAATTGGTAAAGTAACTTCGGTTGTGGCTATGTCGCCACCTGACACCCGTGAGGGGCATGATACCGTAGATGGCGAAAGCAAAGATATCGTACAAAATTGGTGGAAAGAGAACGTAGGCAACCAAGATGAAAAAGCCTACACAAAGCACATCATTGATGAGTTTAGCAAAGACGATGGCCCAGACATCATGATCGTGGTTGATAAACTCCTAACTGGGTTTGATGAACCGAAAAACACAGTTCTGTACATTGATAAGCCTTTAAAGCAACACAACCTAATTCAGGCAATTGCACGAGTGAACCGCCTTCACCAGAAGAAACAATTTGGTTATCTTATTGATTATCGCGGCATCTTGAAAGAACTGGATGCGACCATTGCCGATTATCAGAATCTTGCGGAAAGAACCCAGGGCGGCTTCGATATCGACGACCTAAAGGGTCTATATAACCGCATGGATACCGAGTACAAAAAGCTCCCAGGGCTGTATGCAGATATATGGTCAATCTTCGAAGGAGTTCAGAACAAACAAGATGGCCAGGCCCTACGACAGGTTCTTGCACCTAAAATTGATACCATTGATGGGCAGCTTACTGATACAAACCAGAAAAAACGTGAAGACTTTTATTCGGCGTTAACCGCATTTGCCAACTGCTTAAAAGTGGCTCTGCAATCAGCCACCTATTTTGAAGATAGGAGTTTTGACAACAAACGAGATTTGTATAAAAAGACACTGAAAACGATGTCGGAACTTCGCAAGCAGGTTCGTGAGGACGCTGAAGAAACTGTGGATTATGACGAGTATGCGGAAAACATCCGCACGATGTTAGATAAACATATCGGCGGTGTTGAAATACAAGAATCTGAAGGTGTTTATCTAGTCGGCAATATGGGAAAAGCAGCTCATCCTGAAGAGATGAGTGATGATGAAGCGCGAAATAAGAAAGATGCTATTACAGGTCGTTTAACCAAGATGATCGAGCAGGATTTAGCGGATGATCCTTATGCACAAGAATATTTTTCTAAGCTACTCAAACAGGCTATTGAGCAAGCCAAAGAAATGTTTGATGCTCCAGTTAAACAATACTTGTTGTTTGCTGATTTTGAAGAACAGGTGAAAGAGCGCAAGGTTGAAGGTGTTCCATCTGACCGTTTTAGTGAACTTGATCCGAAGGTAAAACGCCATGTGCAGGCATACTATGGCCTGTTCCTTAAAAACTTAGCTGATGAAAACCCACTTTCAGGAGATGAGTGTTTTGATTATTCAATGCAAATAGATGAAATTGTGACTGCTGCTGTTGCTGAGTTTTCAATAAATCCTCAAGAGATAGAAAACCATATTCGACGTTCTTTATTACCAGTATTGTTTAAAGCGATTGGAATGGATAAGGCGAAAGTTGTCATTACGGACATTATTCAAATTACCCGTTTAGGCGTGGCAGGCCATCATTAATGACATCGGTTAATTCAGAAGAACGGAATAGAGAAGAATACAGCTTTATCTACGGGGATGAAGCTGTTAGCTACGAAGTTGTCCGTAAGCCTCATCCTGAAGGTAAGAAACGCAAGATAACTATCAAGGTTCATCCTAATTGTGAAGTAGTAATTACTGCTCCTGAAGACGCGAATAGGGCTGATATTCATATGGCGGTAATGAAGAGAGCTAAGTGGGTATATGACGCTCTAAAAGATTTTCGCGCTCATCTCGAATATGTTCAGTCAAAGAACTACGTCAGTGGTGAGATGCAATTTTATTTAGGACGACGTTACGTTCTAAAAGTCGTTGAGGATAGAGATGCTTTACCTTCGGTAAAAATGACACGAGGTAAGCTTCAAGTAACACTAACTAGGTTTAACGAAGATAAAACCGCAATGGTTAGAGCTCTTGTGAAAAACTGGTACAAGGTACGAGCTGAACGAATCTTCAATCAACGGTTAGCAGAACTACTTCCGCAGGCAACTTGGGTTAAAGGTATCCCCAGTTTCCGTGTTCTTCCAATGCAGAAACAATGGGGAAGCTGCTCAGCCAAGGGGAACCTGATGTTGAACCCACATCTAATTAAAGCGCCAAAAGAATGCATTGATTATGTGATCCTTCATGAGCTTTGTCATATAGCGGAGCATAATCACAGTGAGCGATTTTGGCGTCTTTTGACTAGTGTTATGCCACATTGGAAAGAGGTCAAGAGCCGCTTAGATGGAATGGCGGAGTTGTACTTGAATGAATAAAAGTGAAACAACAGCTACGGAAACTTGTTATGCACTGCCCTACTTGTGAAAAACATATTGGTTGGGAATGGCTTGAGGAAGAGTCCATTGAGCCAAATGAAGAGTTCGAATGCCCTCATTGTGGAGAAGCTTTGCGTTACGAAAACGACGAAGGTACTTACTATGGTGCTCAACATATAACCATTGAGGTTGTTGATGATTAAATCTGCCGTTTTGTCTGAATGTAGAAAATACCGATATGAGCTTTGGCGAATCTGGGATGACTCCAAGCCCTATGCCATGTTTATAGGCCTGAACCCTTCTACCGCTGATGAAGTAGAAGATGATCCAACTATTCGTCGATGCATTAATTTTGCCAAAGACTGGGGATATGGTGGTCTTTGCATGGCCAACCTTTTTGCTTTTAGGGCTACCCAACCCGAAGATATGAAGAAAGCAAAAGATCCCGTGGGTGCTCGAAACAATGACAGCCTGCTCTCACTGTCTAGATCTGCTGGTGTTGTTGTAGCAGCATGGGGTAATGATGGTGCCTTCTTAGGTCGGTCATCAGAGGTCAAAGCCGTGCTACAAGACCTAACTGCTT
This sequence comes from Vibrio frigidus, assembly GCF_042465995.1. NCBI lineage: Bacteria > Pseudomonadati > Pseudomonadota > Gammaproteobacteria > Vibrionales > Vibrionaceae > Vibrio > Vibrio frigidus. The sequence continues at coordinate 426,528 of NZ_JBCDMC010000002.1, forward strand.
TGAAGGTAAACAAGTCTGGTGAGCCCGCGCACCCTCTTTATATAAAGGCTACGGCCATTCCCTTACCTCTCGACTGAGCATTTTGGGTTAACGGTAATAAGGTAGCCACCAAATGGTGGCCCTGAGTATAAAGAACCTTTACAAATCAATGCACTGAGTATTCTGGTTTTTTAAGCCCAAACTGCAAAAGTAAATGTTCAAAGTAAACACCTGAAACTCCATTCTCAGCGAGCATACGCTGTGAATTTCTCATACTTACATGCAGAATTTCCGACAATGTTTTGGAACATGGATTATTTAAATGATTAATATAACCTAGTTCCTTCAGGAGAGAACTTAGCTCATCTGCACTTAGCTGATCTTTTGATGGCAGCTCCTTTAATATAATCATGTGTCAACCTGCAAAATAATGATACTGTATATTTATACAGTATCATTATTTATAGAAAGCTGTCAATTAGAGTAACGCTTTATGTGGCTCTTAAATCGAGACCTCATCTCACAGTAAAACTGACGCCATCGCGATTCAAAGTCAGGTTTGTCTTAATCACTACTTTTTCAACATAGTTTTATCTCCACCATAGTAGTCGTAGAGCTAAAAAGACACTTTATTATCGCTGAACACATCTTCTAGGAAACCCTCAAGAAAATGAAAAGGGACTGGATATCGGTAGCAACGACAAGCTGTTAGGAGCAGTGGCAACTTACCTTCTACAGCAGCAGACATTTTCTTGAACGAATCTAACGAATCACATTCCTGAGTTATATGCTCTATGGCTAAATCATTGTTCATTGGAAAGTTGGTCGAAGTCGAACCGTGCATATCTGAGTTCGAATACATAAATTTCTCACTATACTTATTCGGATACCAGTACTGTAATGTGCAATGCGCTAGCTTATCTGTAGCGAATTTTTCCAGTTCTTGGCTGACTGAATTGAGACCATAAAGAGAGCAAAATACCGTAAGAAGTGGGTATAAAATACTAGCCTCAGTAACTTTGTACTTGTAGTTACCATCTGCTCTGTCTTTGTTTTGATGCTCAAGCAGCTTCTCAAAGGAGTTATGGACAATTGGATACATACCATTGCTACCAAAAGCGAACATACACATATTAACCACTTCCGACAACCAACTCTTAACAAACTCATCAAGTTCTGAATTGTTTGAAAGGAGCGTTAAAGCAAGAGCTAAATCAATCGCTTGGGAGTCTTTATACGGTGACAGTAGTAGAGGATTATTAACCACCAAAAGGTTAATAGACTTAGTGATTTCTCTGAGGCGGAGGCGCAGCAGTTCTTGCTCTTGGTTCTCTCCATCTGTTGGCGGAGTTGCCGTATAACTTTTTATCAGCGCATCTAAAACCCAATGTCCTTTCACTGACAAACGTCCTAACACATCAAACAGCTTAATATTTACGTCGATGGAACTTGGGGATTGGACTGCGTGAGATATTGCGTACTTTAATCCAACATATGGTATTAAGCATTGATCTACATAACAATCTGTTATTTGTTGATATGTTTCGAGAATACTATCGAATGATTTTGAAGCCTTGTTCCTTCCTGTGTAATATTTTTTAGCCTTGCCCCAAGCCAATAGCAATGCTTGCTCCGACGAAAGATATGCAGCTTCTAAATTACCTCCATCCCGACACCATGAGTATAGAACCCATAGACAAACGTTAATTCGCGTTATAGATGATGCTACCGAATCTGCATCGTTAGCGTTTGACATTACCTGATCAATCAACAATGAGAAATGTTGACTAGAGCTCTCAGGCTCTTCGAGTAAGGCTAAGGACTTCCTCAACAAAGCCTGGCTAGAACTGGGAAGTAGCTCTTCTTTCAACAAATGTTGTTGAATCAACTCCGACAGCTTATCACCATTCCATTCCTCAAAAGCAATATTGTCTCTAGTGTTCCTTTGCTCATAGCCAGATACTTCTTGCCTGATCCCAGAGTTAATATCGCCCCCAAAACATAGACAGATTACAATCTTTTTACCTCTGTGTTCAGGTGGTAAACGACTAGGGATAAATGAGTCTTGAATTTCATCTAACGAAGGTCTAAGAGCTTGATCTGCGCTTCCATTCCAAGTGTCACGAGTAAGGTTCCCAGATTTAACAGAAAATAAGTATACTCTTTCTTCCTCATTAGTTAACCGTCCTACGGCTGCTATATCGACACCATATTCTTTGACACCGCGAGTGGGCGAAATGAACACATTCATTCCTATACTGCTCAACAAATCGGGCAGCACAGCATCCAATTCTTTTCGTTCTTTCAATGAAGCTAAATATTGCTTAAGAATCAACTTCATTTTTCATTCTCCCGTAGCGGTAAACCCGTAATTTATAATCTAAGTTCTCAGGATCTAAAACGTTCAGCCTTGGCATTTCGGTAGAGTGAGTGAAAGAGTGCATTTGCATCTCTTGCCGTACTCGACTTCCATCTCCTTGGTGCACGTAGTAAATTGAGCTATTCCCGTACAATAATCGCTGTGTCGTCACAATTTGGCTTATGAATGATGATCTTGATGCTTTTTCGTAAGCTGCTTGCATGTCTTTATTGGAGTTTTTCCAATACGCCTGTAAATTTTCACTCGGAGCTATTAACTCTTTCAAACCAGATACTTGCTCGATATCAGCATGGTACGCCTGAAGTTTGCCAACTAGACGTTCCCATAAACTAACTTGAACACCTTTATCAACACACGATTGGAAGAACTGCTTAAGCTCTCCTGGATAGCTTAAAAGTAATGGGTCATACAATACCTGTTCAAGTTCTTTACGAGTGGATTCCGAAGCTACATCGTAGATGGATAGAATGAAGCTCACCGCAACAACAGGGCGAGTAAACAGCCAACCAACAGCCTTATGACCAACAAATTCTTGCTTCATTCCATCGTCTAGTAATGCAACTTCAGCTTCTAGTTCTATATCGTTGCCTGAAACATCATTAAGTAGATCTGAAACACCACGACAAAGTGAAGATGTACCAGACAACAACCATTTTGTAATGATGTGACTCAATAAATCTCTGTGTCTTGTCAATAACTCGTGGGTGAAATAGTCAAATGCTAGAATTTCCACATCAGCGGCCACAAGCGATTCCAATAGCTCGACGGCATCTGAAGACGCTCCCTTCTCTACCAGTTTGACTAGCAAATGATCTATATTATCAATGGTGCCTTTATGGTCTGGGGCAACATTAGCTAATTTATTTAGGAGAAGATTCATGACACTTTCTGGAAAATTGATTCTTTGAAAGGCAGTAAGTTCCGAAATTATATGTAGTGCCTCTGGGTGAGTAACCTCTGAAAAGGTAGATATAAGGTCTTCGATTTTCGTCCAGTAGAGTGGGAACTTTTCTCCAAAGTGGAGTATTGCCCTTAGTATTGCAGCACGACAGCCACTTTCTTCCTCGTTAGTGGCACTGCTACAAAGTAGCTCCCAAATAGTGCAAGCTTGCACTTCACCTGCATCAATACGCCCCAGAGTAAAATAAGCTTGATGTCTGACAGCGTTATTTTCTATTGCAATCAAGCTTTCCGTAGTCTGGATAGCTTCAACCACGCTACCTGAGTCATACGAGAGAATTGAACTAGAGAGAAAAGGAGCATATGCGCTAAGGTCACTTTGTTCTAGGATAAATCTAACACTATCTCTTGGACGATTAGTTTCCATTCGACAAAAACGTTCATAAGCTCTATAGACCCCACCAGCAGCCAAATCTCTTCCTGCCAACTGCGTCAAGTTAACAAGGCAACGTAGGACATCTTCAATGCTTGCATGTAAAGACGGCAGCACGTTTTCAAAGGCGTGCAAAACAGTGAAAAAATTATATCTACTTGAGCTCTTCTCAACCGTGCTTACAATGTTGACAAGTTCAATACTTCCTGAGTTATGCAGCTCTATTAGAGTCTGCTTCAAAACCTTCTCGTCAGAGTTTATTTCCTCACAGTACATCTCATCAATGAGGGAAAGTAGACCTTCTCTCGTATCACTTACATCTTGGAACCTAGCCTTTATTTCTTCCAATGACATTTCTTCCCTCTAAATAGACAGTCAATAAGAACCGTGCTTTAGCTTGTTCAGCTACACATTCTCTCAGCAATAGCCTCAAGCTTCTCGAGATCTAGACGGCCGTTAGCCCACCCTTCAGCAAAAGGTATTGTGTTTGATTTAGGAAGTTGGTTTTTATGAAGATCTCTGACCCTGATTCTCGAAGGAAGAGCGGCTCCTTCACCAACGAATATGGCTTCTTGTTGTGACAAAATAGGTAGAGATCCAACCATCCCAGACAAGCCATCTGGTAGAAAGCGGGCGACATGCTGTTGATCCGCAGAGTTAGTAAGCCTTAATACAACCCAAGTGCCACACTGTGATATCACAGTGCTATCTACATCTGCGGGCCTTTGACTTACTAGCATTAGGCCAATCCCATATTTTCGACCTTCTCTTGCAATGCGTCTTATTGCTCCTTGTGCTGCTGCATATTGCGCCTCTCCATGATCAGGCACATATCTATGTGCTTCTTCACATACGAGCAGAATTGGATCTTTTTCTTTCTCTTCTTGCGTCTGAAATACTTTATATTGAAATAATAACCTAGCAATCAAGGCTGCTAGAGGGCCCGCAACTTCGTTAGGAAGACCTGAGATATCTATTATTCTAATATCTTTATTTTCCTCAACAGGAACCCCAACAAGCTGGTTTAAAACCTTGTGAAGTCTAATTTCATCTTGTTCACCTTCCCAACATTGCAGCATAAAAGAGAGTCGCTTATCTCTTCGGAGAACTCTCACCTTATCTAAGACTGATGGAATACGAGCTTTCCCTAAATCTGTAGGTGGCAAGGTCTCAAGGGTTTTTGTACCTTTTTTAAAACGTCCTCCTTGTATAAATCTTATATGACTCTCAAACTCATCTAAGCAAAACGGTCTTGGTTTATCTCTATCAAACTCAAGAATGTCCGATGTGTCTTTTTTATCACAAAGATTTGGATCATCATGGTTTTCTAGTTCTTTTAATACTTCGGTGCCAAACTCTCTAGGGCACGGCTGCACAATTCCTGCCGCAACCATTCGAGCATGCGTCAAAGCTTTTTGAACGATGTTGTTTTGGCTAGTGGCACTTTCTTCAGTTTTGCCAACTATCAAACTGGTAAATTCATCGCTTGACATTAACCAGTATGGTAATTTTATTAGTTCTTGCTGATCTTCACCCGCTGCTATGTCATAAGCTCTATATTGTATAGCCCTTTTACTGAATGCAGTTCCATATTCACCATGTGGGTCAATTACAACAATTTGCGGAGAAAAACTCTTCTTTCCAATGTTATGCTCCAAAACGCTATGAATTATTGCGGCGACAGTTCCCGATTTCCCTGAACCTGTTGAGCCCAATACAGCACAGTGCATCCCGAACATTTTGTTTATATTCGCTCTGCAAGCAGTTGACTCCGATGCGCTATATACAGCAAATGGAACTAAGGGATCTACCTTCTCTTCTCGTTCACCTTCAGCAGAGCGATAAACACATGAAATCTCGTCATTTGTTAATAAGAACACGCCTTGCTGAGGCAATGGGTATGTCTTGATACCTCGCTTAAAGGACAATTGGGAACTAGAGTTATTCCAACTACCTTCGGCCAATAGTTGCACTTCCATAAGCCTTTGATCAGATTCAGTATTTATAGGCATGCCAACCTCTAGCAATTCTTCAGAGCGCATTCGAAGCATTGTAACCAAACCGAAAATTACCTTTCGACCGTAGTGGATCTTAACCATACTGCCGATTTGTCCTATTGGATAAACTCGGCCATCGAAAGTTCTAGCTAGTTCAGAGACCTTATTAGAGATTTCAACTTTGATAGTCGTCCCTGAGACCTCAACAACTTGGCCTATTTTCAGCTCATCAGTTGGTGTAAACATGATTTATACCTCACATCCGTTTTTAAGTACTGATGTGACACCTTCGAATGTCCACCAATAGTCATCATTATCTTTTCTTTTTAAGGGGCCTTTCGCACCTACATGGAGACCATGAAGAGATGCAATAATTACTCGCGAGCCATAACTCGAAGTGCGCCATCGCTCTAGGCAGGATGGAATTTCTTCTCGGCATTCAAGAAAAGCGACTAAAACGGTTCTGTTGTCATCTTTAGACAGGGCGAACTCAATTTCGTTGTTGATGTGGTCATCACCAAAACTATAGCCACACACAGCTAACACATTACTATTTGAAGAGTTTAGGGCTTTACGAAATAGATCAAATTGTGCTGAGAATGGATCTTGTTGGGTTGCTATATATTTTGTGGCTTGAGGGTAGATCAGCACGCGGCGGTCAGCCTTCGGATAGCGATCATTATCTCTGACTCTCCAGACATGTCCTTTTTCACAAAGAAACCAGTCTATTGAACCATGCATCTTGATTAAGTTGGCACGTTGACCGTTAGTAGGGACAGGTTCACCATAACGCTGAGTTCGGTGAGCTACTGCCCCCCCAGAAAAACCATCCCAGTAGGGGACTTTGTTTAACGCCAAAGCATCTTCTAGCAAGGTGTCATAGTTAGTCGTAAAAATGTTTACGGGTTTTCTCCGCTCATAAATACCAGCGCCTGCGTGATTGAACAGAGTATCAATAAACTCTTTATGAGAGTCAATTTCGACTATTGGTTTAAATACAGTTCCTTGTTCAGTTGTGTTTCCTTCTTTGTCTTCAACATAGCCACTTCTAATTACATTTGAGATCGATTCAAGTATTAAACGATGGGCTTCTTGCAGTTCCTCCAACTTTACTTCAGCACCATTGATGCTGACCTTTTTATCTTTACACCTCTCCGCCAAGGCTGCATAGTCACCTAAATGGCTGAGAATATGTTCGATATGACACTCTTGAGGCAACTCTATGAACAAAGGGGCAACAATCTTATCGAATATGCCTTGATTGTCCGTTTCTAAGTCTTTTTTAACTTTATTTGTCAGCGGGTACATGAGTGGCAGTTTAGCGTCAAAACTAATACCTGCGCCCATTAACCAGCTTTGCTCGGAACACTTCAGGTGTTCCTCTACTTGAGAAAACAAATCTACGTCTATGAGGTTTTCCATTCTAATCCTTTGATTTACCTTGCATGTAGTAAGGTTTTATTACTCCAATACTGCTCTTGTTGACTAAGCAACTCAAGTCATAATAATAAGTAATATGATTTAATCAGATTTGCACTACAACTAGGAATCTGCGGTGCGAACAAAAAATAACCTTTCCGATTACGGGTAGCTATAAGCTTGACTATTATCTTCTTGCAATCTTATAAGTTATATCTTTGACTTTTATAGTTTGTGATATGAAGAATTTGTTCACTTGAGTAGAGGTGGACGGCGAAGACATCTAGTGATTTGCATTACCAGAAATTATCCGAAGACAAATAGAAGAACTAAATTTCTAAGTAGGATCTATCCAAAAGTAAGATACGCCTTCCACTGACATGCATAACATATCAGACTAAACTTTGCTTTCAAGGATACGATTTTGCGCTAATGGGGGTTTCTGATCTGAGCAGCAAACCATAGTTTGCTGCTGTTTGTATTGAACTCAATCCGTACCATCTCGCTTTATGGCACCGCAGAAAGAAGTGCCAAGTTCAATTGCCAACGTATCGCTAACACGAGCAGATTAAGTTCCCAGTCAGCCCTTCTAACGGTTAAGTATAATAATCAACGAGGCTCCGTGTATAAGGAGACATAGTGTAGACGTAACAGTTAACGGAACATCCATCCATCACACGTTTAACTCTCCTACCCTGAAATCCCGCAGCATCCAACACAGCCCTAGTCATGCAGAGTGCTTTCTCAGGCTTTACTCTTGCTTCTCCAATCCGCAGAGATTCAGGCAAATAAACATCAACTTTACCAATATTTGTAGCCTGAAGCCGCTCGATTAATGAAGATGCAATCTTTTGATTTACAACAATTTCGCATAATGTGAAGTCAGATCCTGACGCTAACTTTCCAAATTCCTGACGTAGTATAGATCGACGATAATAGTGAGCGTCTGAGTGAAATAATTTATAGACCTCAATATCGAACTTGGTACAAAAATCAATTTCCTTTTTCGTTATATCCTTAACATTTGTTTTTTTCTGGATACTGTGACGTTCAAGGCGAGATCGCTCAGCTTTTGTCTTCCCTTGCTTACCCTCTAACACAACAGCTTCTGATTCAGAGATATCTGATTCTGATAGAACTGCTTTTACTTCACTTGCCTTTAGTTGTTTTTCGTTTTGCTTTCTCTCATTGAATGCAAGATTTCTATCCTCTTTAGATGCATCGAGAGATGGGTGGTCTATCAGATTAAATTTTAGAGTTTTTAAGGCCTCAGGAAGAGTAATCGCAATATTGCCAGTCAACAGTTCATGCTCAGTTTTATACTCAGCTAAAAGCTCTGCGAAGAATGGTTCTGCTGCACCTTTTCCTTGCACCTCTGTTAAATGTTGAGTGTGGTCAACAGTCTTGGAGCGTTCCATATTAACGCCATAGACAAACTCAGTAGCGGTTCTAAAACGGCGAGGAAATTGAATCAAGCCAGCAGGATCCAAGGTACCATTGGCAATAATGTATATTTTGTCCGTGTAGTGCTCCGTGATAGAGAACCCCCTACCTAAAGTTGGAGAACACAAAATTGCGCGGTATTTTCCCGACTTTATTACCGCATTTGGATCTTCAAGAAACGCCTTCTGCGCTTCTCTACCATGGGTTTCAGAATTAAGAACTAGAATGCTCTCATCTAAAGCAGTTTCATCATTTAGAGATTTATTGTCACGACCCTTCAACCCTTTCAAAAAAACATTAAGATCCTTTAGTCTGTCAAATAGAACTACAACAGGCTTATCATTCGCAGTAACCGCAGCCGTAGCTTCTTGGAATACCATGTCTTTAGTTGCTGTACTTACAGTGATATGGCTGTAGTCCTGCTCGATATTGAAAATTCGGATGTCTGGTCTTATCGAAGTTAGTAGTTTCGCAGTTAATGGAGAGATATCTGCGTCAGCAACAACCAGGTGAGGGGCAGTCTTGATAACCCGAATCAATGAATCAATAATTAACTTCCTAGTTTCTACCGTCATACGATTCTTGGACTTTGTGTTGTCGTTTCCCAAAAGAATATTTCTGATGCATGATTCGATTTCGTCAATCACTACAAGATCACTGGATAATACTTGCTCAAGAAAAATCTTTTTCCCCAGAGAGTTAACACAGACTGAAAAAGCTTTAGGGTTAAGGTAGTCAATGTTACTTGCGCCAATTTCGTAACTAACAAAGCCTTCACCGATACCACTATGCGTCGTGCTATTTTTGTTAATGATTGTTTTTAGAGAAGAGATAAATGATACTTTTTTTCCTGAGGCTAAGTACGTTCTTATCAAGGGGTCAAGTAGTTCAATATTTTTTCCCGCACCAGTCATAGCTTTAATAGCCAAAACTAAAGCCTTTGACACCTCAGAAAGCTCCGCTATGTTGGTGATATTTTCGTCAGGGCTTAACAACAGGTTTTCACGTACCACTTTGATTAGGCAATCATTCTTACTTTTTGCTATCTCACCCGATTCAACATTTGACATGCCATACTTCTCTAATCTTTTCTTAAATCCTGCCCTTGAATACTCAATTCCCACAGATGATGCTGCGATAGAACAAAGTATGCGTTTGAAGTACATATCGCCAGAGATCGCATATAGACGCGCGTTCATGTGCAGATAATTATTGGATGAGAAATGTTCTCCAGTATCAAAACATAAAAAGCCTGATGCTGAAGTATACGTATACTCTTTGATAGTACTGGCAATCTCTATACTACTTGTAACCAGAGTTATCTGATGTCTCTTGGTCGGCTGATAGTAATTTAGCACATCCACAATTGGACAAAATGGCTCAATAACATAGGAGTCGGGATAAGCTTTGAGGAAGTCGCTAGCTGTAATATCGACCAATAGGAAAGCAGTTGACTTATTGTTTGTTTCTGGCTGATTATATACAGCATGACGAGCAGTATGCTCTGCTTTTATTTTCTTTATACTCATGTTGTGAATCTCTGTAATTATTATAATGATTCTTTTACTGTTCATTTATACAGTATCGCGACAAATTGGCGCTGTCAACAGTTCATTCGACTAAAAAATATCCTCATTGGCCCTGCTACGCAGGAAACTAGCGATGTTAAGGCTTATTGGTTGTCATGCCTCCATAGCCATGTCCAATAGGCAACTACAAATCTACTCACTTGGCTCTTTTTATATATAAAATAAGAAACATGAGTAGATACGGTTAATTTTTGACCAGCCATCTAAATACGATTCATACTTAAACCTCGATTTTTCGTCGCATAGCGACGGCTTAATTTGTCTATAAAGCTGGGAGCCCTAGTTACAGCTCCCAGCGCTCATGACATTAGAACGGCGCTATCTGACGAACACTGTCCAGTATTGTGTCTACGATTGCACCAATACCCTGTGAAGCATCAACTCGAAGCCACTTACCCACAGGCTCCGCATCACTCATTTGCACATACAGATTACGCAAATTGTTGTCCGCCTCATAGGTCAATGTCTTACTATCCTCTATCGTGCAATTCTTTCTATCGTTAATTCTCTTGTTCCTCTCATACATTGCCAAATCAAGGAAAACCGTAAGATCAGGTTTCAAGAGATCGCTTTCTACTTCATGCAACTTGTAGTGTTGTTCGTTGGTCATCCAGCAATGATAGACCTGAGTTGATAACCAATAACGGTCTACCACTACGTTCTGACCAGAAGCTATTAAACTTTGAGCTTCGTCAGCCACATTGAGCACTGTAGCCATGTAGAACAACTGCCTTGCCTTGGGATTGTTCTTAAAAACGGCATCGAGTTGTTTACGAGTATCTTTGAAGTCAGATCCAGGTGTAGTTAGTAATTTAGCATTTAGCTTCTTTGCCAGGATTTTGGATATTGTAGACTTACCACTACCATCAAGGCCTTCGATTACAATAAACATGTTGTCACCCCCTGCTTTGTTAGTTTAGTAGCTAGATTTCTCATTGCTTTCCATTCCTCGTTCGTGAAGCTGTCACTTTCGACAACATGTAGGATCCCCGATTCATCAATGAGACCTTCTTTAATTCCATATATCTCTTTATCTACCGATAACTGCGTTCCTTCCAGCAGCATCAGTGGAAATGCCTTGATATTCAAGACATCACGACTCTGAAGGAATTGGACGCTTTGAGAGAAACTATCTAGTGTTTGAGTTGGTAACCCATAGATAAGGCTGACTTCAAATGACATGTTTTTGCTTTGAAGCATTTCGATAGCTGAAGATACTTTCTCAATACTATTACGACGGTTAATTACGACAGATTCAGCCTTGATGGCTGTCTGTAGGCCGAACTCAAGGTAAGTATTAAGTTTAGAAAACAATCCTAGGAGGCGTTCATTAATGTCCTCAAAGCGAACTTGAAAAACCAGCTCTGCTTCCAATTCAATTTCTATTGCGTACTCCAAGATTTCGTAGGATCTGCGCCCTTTGCGAAAGATAGGGTCAAGCACGTTTATCCGTTGAACGTTTTTCTCTTTAAACAGGCGCAGTTCACTTTTGATAGCTTCGAGTGGGAAATCATAGACCTTGTTGTTTGCGACATCACGATGAGCACAGAATGAACAGGCATAGTAACAGCCTCGTTGGGTATCCCAATGTATCATTGGCTGGTTCTCAGCAATCTCGATGGCACCATTCAAGTACGGTGAGTCAAGTGAACCAAAATCTACCTGATTAGTCAGAGTTAATTTATGGAGAAGTTTTTCCTGCATGAAGGCCTCTGGTAACGATACTTCTCCATAGCTTGGCAGATAGATATCACCACCAGGGTAGAGCTTCTCACATGTATCCTCATGAATTTGATACCCACCCAAGATGATATTGCCCTGAAAACCTTTCTTTCTGCATTGTGTAATCAAGGGCTCAATCAAATCAGTGTTCCACATGTAACACCCGATAGCTAAACCATGTAGCTCTTCCAATTTGTATTGATTGTCGATTTCGTTAGCAATCTCTCTTACAGACGGGTTTTCCACTTTATTTTCGTTCATTTCGATAGATAAGTGATCTACTGAAAACTTATCACCATAGTGTTGGTGTTGCTTACATGCAGACAGCAATACTCCCGCCGCAAAGCTGGTCGCACTTTTACCTCTTTGGGTAAAATCAAAAGTAACTATTAGACATTTATTAGTTTTGCTCATAGTAAGATCCATAATCCTGATTCTGAAAAGCGGCTACAAAGGCTTACGACTTTCTCAAGTACACACTTCGCAACCTATAACGAGTAAATAACGCGGTTTATCAAAGGTGCTTGAAGTGCTTTTCATAACCTTGGCGTCGGAAAAGCTTGAACACTTGGTGGTGCTTCCCTTGCGATAGAATCAAACGCAAGCTTCGTCCGATTCTAAATCGAATCAGGGATGGATTAGATTTGACGATTTTTCCACCAAGCGAAGTACACGAAGTACCGTTTGCAATCGCACTTACTACATCGATTGTTTTTTGGCGGGTAGATCCTGGCAGTTCGCGCCAGATTTTTTTGTCGACAAGACAGATACAGTCAGAATTTGAGCTAGACAGCTCAGAACTGTGTTGTGGGAATTTGAATACAATGTTTTGCATTTAGACATACCTTTATTTGTGTTGGTACGTCTATACGCATAGAAAATGGTTTTTTTTCGCTTTTTATTTCACTGATGGCAACAAAATCATATAAGACACTGATTTAGCTTTGATTAAACTTTCAATTAGGTCATCAGTTATCACATCGACATCTATAAAAGTAAGCATTACAGCTCCCTCATCTGGGATGAATTCCCAGCTCTGATCTGATGTTATCCAACCCTCAGAGTCCTCGTACCTATAGTGTATTTGAATCTCTGACTCACTACTGAACTGAACGGATTGCTCGCCTTGAATCTCCACTATCTGCTGGCTTCCCCATTCGACAGTAACAAGAAGCGCATCTGTTACTCTGTCCTTCTCATTTAATGATAAAGCTAAATCACCTAATAGCTCTTCTTCTCCCATCAGAGAGACTTTTGGAGAGTTGATAGACTTTTTAAGAAAGCGCTTTGCTTGCTGGTAATGATTTACAAACTGCGGCCATTTGGCAGAAAAATAGCAAAACCGATCCAAGTTTTCTCTACGCTTAACAGCCTCGCTCCATACTCGTTCACGTTCTGGCTCGCTAATTAGTTCTTTCCAGTCATTTGTATTAGTGTTTAGCCCCTGAACCATCTCGTCCAATGAAAGTTTATCTAACGCCATATCAAGTTTCCTCCTTTGTTGGAGACTTCAATTCTGATAGCTGATTTTTTAGTTTTTCGTACTCAGGATAATCACGACTAATTTCATATTGGTCTAATAAACTTTTTCTACCAGCAGAATTCAGTAGCTTCTGACATAAAGCAGTAGGGTCATCGCCGCTAACCATATGTAAGTATCCGATTAATCGAGTAATGGACTTACGAACCTCATGTTTTTCAGTGTGAGATTCCCCCCCCTCTGAAACATATTGGGGCTCGTTCTTCCCTCTAGTTAAATACTTAGCCAGATACTTATCAAAACCTGACACTTTTGCGTCGAGATGAAGATAAATGCAAATATATCTAAAGGAAGCATCCGCTTTGTACTTTGACTTTTTTGCTGGTGACCCCTTTAGATTTTGACTAACATTTACGTCAACATAAATAAAGCCACTCAACTCATCTAATAATTTTTTGTTCGCTAATAACCAGTAGCCAACCATGTCTGGTGCGACAGAGTGGCTATACAAAGGTAAGTAGTTTGAGAGCTTTTCTATATCGTGTTCAAGATCATTGCCTGCCAAACCGTCATTACCTAAAAGGTCAGAATCTAAAGGTACTTGCTGAGCACCTTTAATACTGATGCCTGTTTTGTATTTACACCAAAAATCAATTTGACTGAAAAGCTTTAAATTACAAGGAATGCTCTTTTTGAGCAGCTCTTTATGATCAAAACTCTCAGAGACGAACATATTTAGAATTTTATTTTTCGCTTTGTCCTGACGACCAAAAACACTAGATAACTTGGGCCCATACAACTCTTCTAGAGCCTTAGATAAAATCACCTCAACGATTACTCTGTGATCCTCAAGATACTGCTTACGACCTTCTACACTCCAATCGTTAATTGGCGACAAATCAGCATCACGCATAATTTATAAATCCAGACTTAAATTTTTGTTTGGCTAACAGGTTTTTTAGTTGACTGGTTTCACCATCCGTAAGGTCTACTTTTTCTTTACAAACTGCTTGGTTGATTTGCTCTGCTATCCCACAAAACCTTAAACCAGCCCAAGAAGAAGGATGTAGGAACAATCTTTCTGCTTGTTGTAGCTCATCCTCATTCCGCGACTCTTTTGTCTTCATTGGCCCCAAAAGCCCGTCTACAGATTCATTACAACCTAAGGTATTAAGGTAGGGAGACAATCCAAGCTCTCTCATTTTGTTAAGTTCAGCTTTAGCTCCTTGTGTAACCCACCAACGCTGAGCTGCAAGTAGAGCTTTAGATGGCGAAGTACCATTTTTTACAAGTTGGTCATAGTGAGACTTTATATATGCTGTAACAATATCTGGCAACGCCCACAATGAACCAATTGAACTCACTGCACCCCACTCTATCATCCGCATATCAAAACCAAACGCTTCATTTACTGGAATAGAGAAAACACTCAAAGGGATGTTACTACCACTCTGGCAAGCCCAGAACTCAACTCGTTCCATACCAGCAACTTGATTGACGAGTTCTAAATCGTTCAATTCGAAATGCGTCGTTTTAAGAGAGGGTCTGTTGGGAACCTCATGGACGCAATGGCCATAATAGGATAAGACTTCACTGCTACTAATCGCACCAACAAAATCATTTTTCTGAATATCTGTCATTAGGTTTGAGGCATGTTCATTCGCTACATTATGAAAACGTGTGTCGCCGCCATTGATACTTTTTGTACCATTACGCTTATTAAAGTGCGTTACATGGTTGCAAAGGTAAAGAACAGTTGGAAGCCAATTAATCTCATCAACCAATGTATAAAGTTCTTCACCCTCTATTCCAGTAGCAGCCCACGGTATCTGTGATGCAAAAAAAGAGGTTAACAATCCAAGGCGTTTACAGTCATCAGGTAATATTTCACGCCAGTTTATGAAGTCTAGAACCCAAGTTCTAAGACCATCAGCGTTTCCTTTTACATATTCACCAATATCATTAACTAAGTTTCTTGGTAAGCTAATGCTATGGCCTGTCACCATTGGTTTTCCAGCATTCATCGTAGCGACCAAAATAAGTACATCGTCGTAATTCGACTCAATGTCAATTCTGACCAAAGTTAAATTAGGGTTCTTACATAATGCATCATAAAAGTGCTCGAATTGAACTGAATAGTCACCGTTTCTCCGTTTCAAAAATGCAGGATCTAGCTCGTCAATTAAACTTTCAATCTTAAGAAAGTCAGTTAAACAGTCATTTGATTTTTGTCGTAGAAATGCAATCGAATCTTTACCGTCTATCGCACCCTTAAGCACCGCAGGATACAGTTCAGGCTCGTAGAAGTAGCTAGATGCCCGAACTTCTTCTATGATTGAATCTTCCTCTGATCTTTCAAAAACCTCAATTAGTGCTGCCTCAACATCCTCTTCACTTAAATGCTCTAACATCAACGCAAGTTCATTCAGATTAAAATAAGTAGACCCCACCTGAAGTAAATCACTACGTAAAGGCAAACAAACTTTTTTTTCTGGAACTTGCCAATGTTTGTTTGCGCTTTCACAAAAACGTAGAGCACTACAATTTTCAAGTAACTTGAATGAAGCAGTTAAATCGTTCTGTTCCACTAGTATACGAGCAAGTCCTGAACATGTTCTTTGAACTAGAGATGCTAATACATCGGCTTCTGCATCACTCTTGCAAGTTCGCCGAATTTCCATCAGTTCGTATTGCTTTTTCAATAGCTGCTTTAAGTTTTCTGGTGACGGTTTGGTTTTTGCAGTCCGCACCAAGTAATCAATTTGTTGTTCAGGTCTAGCTATATCTACCTCAGGGTTAATTGTCATAATTTTAATAGGGTCAATTCCGAACTGAGGTGCTATATCTAAAATGGTCTCGCATAGCTCTTTGTGTTTTGGAGAGTCTGAGAAATGTATCAACCTCGCAAAACTTAACCCGAGACCTTGTTCTGGAGCCATAACATTCATAAAAGGTGGTAAATTGTAGTTCATGTAACCTAAGTACAATTCAACTGATTTCGCTTGTGACTCACATGCTTTCTGGTTAAACCCTTGATCGAAAAGTACGCTCGCTAGATTAAAGTGGATAATTGAAAGCTGACCATCTCTAATCACCTTAGGAACTTCACTATTAAGCAATAAATCAATTGCTTGAATGTGAAGTGACTTGGCCTTTTCTAGGCAATCTAAATCTTTATCAGGCCAAAGATAATCATGTGCAGCCCTACGATAGGTAGCTGCCAATTGCGAGAGACTGGAAGCGTGCTTCTCAGGGAAACGCTGCCTTTGAGGAGTGTCTATTGCTCGATTAAAATACTGAATAGCCTTATTTAGGTTATGGTAAGTACCACCTGGTAATTCAGCGTGATATGAAAAGTGCAAGACCCCTAAGTCATGACAAGTTGAAGCTCTCGCTAGTGGCTCCTTAAGAGCTATCTTCAATGCTTTGGACAATAACTTTTCTGCTTTCGCGATAGATTTTGCATCTTTTGACTTTATGAGTTGCTTTGCAGATTCAGTGAGGTCGAACCATTTACGTGTTACACGGCTACGAAGCTGTAAGTCTTGCATAAAACTGTACTCTATAGCTTGCTCAGTTTGTATTGAGAAAGAACCCATTCGCTTTCCTCATTAATATTCTTTCCATTTTCAGGTAACCCTCTCTCGCCCACCTCTGAAATCGATACCTGTTGCAGATTTAGGCTAATAGTATGAATCAATTTAAAGTTTACTCTAACTCATAACACCATAATAACCAACTTGCATAAGATGCCAACACGGGTAACATTAAGACAGTCAAATAACTTCTGGGAAAACATATGTATCAGGTACTTAAATAGCGCCACCGTCAAGAGAGAGATTCCTACCCTCAAGCGCTATCTCTGCGCGTCCACCGTGCACTTAGTTGGCTGAAAAAGGCAGAAATGTGCGATGACCATGACTCGAGATACATATTTCTTTGGATAGCCTTCAACGCAGCCTATGCTCAGGATTTCGATTATAAGGCTGATTTTGGTGAACGTGGTTTGTACCAAGAGTTTTTGACTAAAATCGTATCATTAGATAGGGATAACAAATTATCTGAATTAGTTTGGTCTCAATACTCCACTTCAATAAGGCTAATCTTAGATAATGAATTTATCCTCCAGTCATTTTGGAAATACCAATCTGGTGATATTAGCCAAGACCA
The DNA here is from genome assembly GCF_042465995.1 of Vibrio frigidus. NCBI lineage: Bacteria > Pseudomonadati > Pseudomonadota > Gammaproteobacteria > Vibrionales > Vibrionaceae > Vibrio > Vibrio frigidus. The sequence continues at coordinate 444,040 of NZ_JBCDMC010000002.1, forward strand.
ATGGAAGCATGAGCAGTCCAAAGCAAAATTTACTGCTAACAAAGCTCTGTCTAGTAATGACACCGTAACAGTCCTGAGTATCGTATTTTCCAGGCTATACACTTTACGAAATCAGCTAATCCATGGCGGGGCTACTTACAACCGTTCAGCTAATAGGGGTCAACTAAGAGATTGTACCGCTGTGTTAGAAAGTGTTGTTCCAACAATTATTTCTATAATGATGGATGGGAGTGGTGAACTATGGGGTGATGCTGTTTATCCGCTGATCTAAAAATAGCTGATTCGAGATGTTCAATTGTTACCCTGTTCCATTGAAACATATCGCTGATACATTTGAACAAGTCTATTACAGCCTAAATCCCATTTAGTTCAATAGACCACTAGACCCGAGACCACCGCAGCGGCAGGCTTGCCGCTTGTATGACTTTCTAAACTGGGAAATATAAAAGATGGCCTAACATATTCGACTAACACAGATGGATACAAACTAGTTGCAATCTCTCTAAATTAGAGCCAGGAGTTCTGCTTTTTTAGTATTAAATTCCTCATCAGTGAGCACTCCCAACTCTTTCAATTCAGCAAGCTTTTTAAGTTTTTCCATATTCTCAAGTTTATTATCTGGAGGAGCGACCATTAATTGAATAGCGCTTTCTATGTTACATGTCTCTTCAATGTTTGGATCAGTACAAATGTTTACGAAAACTCTTTTTAACGCTGGGTTTTGCTGATACTCATCTTCGTTTTTGATATACATTTGAATGAACTCAGATGCTTTTGCTTTGTGAACCATACTTAATTTTTCTTCAACCACTTTTTCTTTCGTAGCTTTTTTTTTGGTTTCGTCTGTTTTGTTTTGTACATTTTTAGTCATGGCAAAGCCAAGAAAAATTAAAACGATAATAAGAATCAAATAAACCATACATATTTCCTTTAGATTTGTTAAAGCGAAGAAAGGAACATATTAAACTTAAAAATATGATTGATAAAAATGTTAATTAATCTAAATTTAATATTTTTGAACTGACTAAGGCGAACAAAGTGAGATCGCGAACATTTCTTAGGTCATTTTACGATCACATTTAGTTGTGATCATATAGTTCCTTTTTAGGGAAAAAATTATGCATATTGACCACTTTAAAGATCATTTCACTAAGCGGTGGTATTGGCAGTTTGGTAATTATCATGTACATGCCCAAAAAGGTTTCAAGATACTACTTAAGTACAATGAGAAATCAATTTATAATTGTATTGTTAATTTTTTCTACTAACTGATACGTATCGAGATCTATATTGAAACTATCAGTGATAACATGACCATGTCGGGCTTGATATACCTGATACTTCAATGTAATTCTTCCACTCTAGCCACAATGCTCTTTAATTAGTTATTAATAAATACACAAATCTAATTAAGTAAGCTCAGCAGAGCAGTGCTTACAGACTGACGCCTCACTTCTGACAAGCTCAGCACATAAAGGGCACTTTTTCATATCGCCAGATGCAATAGAGGATTGCTCTACTTTATCTTGGTTTGGAGACATAATTAAAGCAATAATTAAGCCAATTATAGGCGATAAAATTAGAGAAACAAAAAATAAGCCGACACCACTTCGCCCTTTATTACTTGCATAAACCCCTACTAATACTGCAAAAACCAACCACATAATAACGACAAACATATAAACTCCCTATTTTAAGTATTTTTTATAATTAAGCTAATACTTAATCTACCTCATTACTTTCAATAAGTTAAGACCCACTTATTAAATAACAATCATTAGGTAAACTGATAATAATCACAATATAAAATGACCTAAAATCATATGGTTATATCCTATAATAAGTATATTAATCATTAATAGGTCACTACAATTCATTGAAATTGTTGAACTAATAAAGTATTCGCTCCATGGGTGAGATATTAATGTTTGAAGCTCTAATACAACTGCGAGTCGATACCAAACTTTTGTTTAGTCAGCCTCTTCATAGACTTGAACAGATAGTCATAGAGGATAAGACCGTCTGTTTTTGCCGTCTCGATGATATTGTAAAGCATGGCACTCGCTTGTGCTCCGTTGCCGTTATTTGAGAAGCACCAGTTTTTCAGCCAATCACTAGCGGTTCAATTGCACGTTCAGCACGATTGTTATCGATACTCTAAGGCTGACCCTCTATATAACGTATCAGCCTTAGAGCATTGACCGAACGCGTAGTTAATAGCTTTACATAACGAGCTAGAGCCCATCACTTTCTGTGTGGTAGCCGCTGATAAAGCTCATCAAGTAGCGGTTTTGCATAAGCTTGCAGCTCAGTTCGCCTTAGCTCCGCGCTCACCCCTTTTATTCTTGACACTATTTCATATAGCTTCTGGATTTTAACCAAGGCCATATCCGCTTTGCCTTTACCTTATCGCGCTGTTTATTGGTAAAAAGTAACAATGCGCCTGTGCTAAGCGATAGGTCAGTTTCATTTTCGATAAAGGCGGCAAGACCGTTAATGGACTTTCAAAAATCCACGCTCTCCCGATAGAAGTAAACCTCGGGTGCGCTCAACTTGACGTCGTTAAAATTGAGCGTCATATTCGCCAGTGCGGGTTGAGCAACTTGGAAATGGGTAGTTTTCTCCATAACTTCTGTCCGAACAAAACCACCCTGACGACAGTCGTCTGTAAATTGCAGGGAGAATCGTTTAGCAAAGAAAATAGAAAGGCTGTGCTTGTTCTGTCGGCAAAATTCTTTCTGGGTTAAAGCACTGCTTTCGTATTGCTGTAATAGCCCCAGCCATTCCTGAACACTACGTCGATTAACCATGCTCTTATCTCCTTAATTTGTGGAGCTAAGAGCATAAGATGCCAGTCAGCTAAATTGAATGCGGGGTTCATGTGCCGCTTACGATTTATACGAGTGAGCAGGGAATAGTAACGCAGGTTCACTCCATGATTTAATGTTAACACCTCCTAGTCAGCTAATAGACTAATAGTGGCGTAATAATGCCAGAAGTTTACATAATAATTTTGAGAATCTACGTTTTGATCACATTGGGACAAAGTGTTTAATAATTTAGTATTGAGAGATTCTCGGTCAACTTGGGCATCAGTCATTAATATAGAAGTTTGGTCTGCAAATAAGGTATTGCCGAATTTTCGGGATTTTTTCCATAACTCACTGTCTGTATTTGGCATGTCTGCTCCATCTATCCCTTGCTCAATCATACTTCGCTTGAAGTTAGACATGATGCTTGCTATTCGTGCCCCACGACTAGATCTAGCATATCTTTGCACAAGGCTATCATTTCCTTGAACAAGATACATTCCGAAAGCATAAGCGCTGCCGCACATTCCCCACGCTTCAGCCTCAGATTTGCTATCCGTAGATTGATTAAAGGGGATATCTAGCTTCAAGTATGTTTCGTCACTAGCCGTAGCCATGCTGCAACTAAGTAACCCAACTAATAATACGAGAGTCTTTACGTTCATTGTTAATCCTTTGGTGCAAATCAACGCACTTTAGTTTTATAGTGAGGCGGAAGTTGAATTGCGTTAGCTTTGCTCGCTACATTTAACGAATATCTCAGCAATACGTTGTGCGATATTATTACTTGGTACTATCATTGAGGCGATTGCGCAAATTGCACTTATGGCAATGTTTTTGAATTTCATATTTCTGTCCTTAATATTTGCTTGCTTCAGTATGACTAACTTGAATGTTTTTTTATCTAGTGATTTTATATATTTCATTAAAATTCCCACCCAATAATCTGCTAGGGTCGGTATGTAAAATGTTCGCCTTTTTACTTAATGATTAATATCTTTGAGTTTTCTATTGCAAATTTTGCTGCAGAGTTTTGGTCTCTTTGGTTGGCAATATCAACTGATTTAGGTAGTACTATGAAGTACACTTCAGGCTCGATATTGATTCGATTCGTCCTTTGCTTGTCAGTGCTCCACCAATACGCCTCTAAGTTTACACTTAGTATTATTGATTTCTTGTTTGCAAACTTACCAAAAAACTCCCCCATTTCATGTACGCTGCCAAATGCAGAATTTAATGGTACATCGTTTACACTTTTTAGGTATGTAGTGAAGCTAATACCATTTACTTGATCATCAATATGCGTTTCAAGCGGGTTTGATTGAAATTGGCCCGAAACAAATGGCATTCCTTCTTTCTTACCGTCGTCATGCACATAACCATTACATCCATCGGATTCGGGTAACCTATTCCTAAAACGATACTCTGCGCAAGCAAACTCTCCGACAACATTCGATATTGAGCGTGTAAAGGAGGTTGACGCTAGCTTATCAACTGTGTAATTAGAACCAAAATTTTTAGAGGGGAATAGATATTGCTTTACACCAGACAATCGACCTGTCGAACCTAAATCTATGCTTGTGCCATTTTCAATAGCTGACAACACTACGTTGGGTCTACCGCTTACTGTTTCACCTGTGGTAAATAACTTGGCATTAGAAAAGCGAGGATAGTTGCCCTGTTGGTAGCTATTTGCCACAGTGGGGCTGGATAAGGTAATGATGATCATTGAAAGAAAAGTTACAACTATTCGAAATGGCATATTAACTTCCTTATTTATATAAGCTTCATTAAATGCAATAAATACCACTTAAGATATAATGAACCAGTGATGATTGTTGCATCGATTATTAGCCTAGAGGGGGGGGGGTAGCAATACACTTCACCTCCCCCATGTAGTTCATTCCAGGAGTCTTGATTACTTTTAGTTGTTAAACGCAGCCATAAACTCTTTGATAATAGGCTTATCAAAATTGTTTACATAGGTCGTTTTGAGAGGGTACTTCTGCTCGTAGAGTGGATCTTCGGAGTTGAAACTATTGAATTTTTGTGTTTCCGTAAATTTTTGTTCAAACGAAAACTCAAGTTTGGAGACATTCTTATAGGGGTAAAGTACGAATGCAACCCTGGTGTTTCCGACGACAAAGCTCCCTCCTTTTTCAGAATCTGTTTTGGTATTTGTGCTTAAGTATGAACCTTTGTAAATACGCTGTATGTTCGCGAAAGCTGTAACATCATCATTTTTTAGTGTGGAGGTTCCATTATAGGTTTCGACTTTATCTTGAACATTGGTGTAGCTTATATAGTTAAGCTCATTGAGATTCTTTCTAAACTGGTTTTCAAGCTCTGAAAACGAGAATTGGGTTAATTTTGAACTTGAGTCTGTAAATCCATACCCTCCCCCCTCAATTGTATCAGCCTTCAAGTAGAACTTGTGGTTACCATCCTCAGTTTTGTAGAACAGGTAATTGTGGTCATATCCACCTTCAACCTTTTGATCAGAAGTCGTTCTTATGACGTATCTAGCGAAGTTTGGGTTAGTAATGGAATCATGCTCATATCCTTGCGTAGTGTAGATTGCAGGTAAATTAGGAACATTCGATACAAAGCGTGTATTTACAAAAGTTTTTCCATTGTTGGATAGTCTTTTGTTGATTTCTTGTTGAAAATAGGATGATGGTACGGAGCTATCGATGCTAATACTTACTTCGATTGGTTCAGGGATGTTATAAGTTTCGTTCACGTCTGCTTTGGGTGTTAACTGGCATCCTGATAACATGGCGACACCAGAAAATAATACTAGATACTGTTTCAAAGATAATTCCTTCTAAGAGATAATTTAAGTACAACGGTTGTGCCTAAAGTGGCCTACGTGTATTGCAGCTCGTTAACTGAGTGCAATTGATGGTTGATGCGTAATGATTAAAACCATCGAGTGCTTTGTTACTTTATATAGGCTCATATTATTCACTCTTGCGCATATGTAGTATAAAGCACACCTACATTAGAGTAATTGCTCTTGAATCAATGCATTTCACATTATTTAATGTAATTGTATGAAATAAAGCATTGATGTAGCATGATTTTTTATTGAACGAAGGAGCGGCTGTAGTTTTATGAGAGGGGAGTTACGATTCAGGTTAATATTCCACCTCAAAGAAGAGCAGGGGCGACTATAGGAGGGCTAGAAACTCTTAAACCAGAAAACGCTCCAGCAACAACTATAAAGAAAGATATTGAGGTATTCACCGCGAACCATACCTGAAATACCAAAGGCACTTGTCATCAAAACCTAAAAGAAGACTATTTAGCGCTGAATTCAAAGTCGAAGATCTGAAGCTAGCAGGGAAAGTAGGTATCGCTACAAGATAACTCTAATTATACGAATCTCAAATCTATGATTGGCATAAAACGGCTACGATAGACAGCAGCAGCGATTACCCTAAATCGAGTTGCTAACTACCAGTTATATGATATAGATATTGACAATAGAAATGGTGTCCCCAGTAGGAGTCGAACCTACGGCCTTCCCCTTAGGAGGGGGACGCTCTATCCAGCTGAGCTATGGGGACGCGGACGCAATGATACCAAATAGTTGTATCATTACCAGTAATTCATAGACTCTTTAACCCGTTTGACCACTTTTTCAGCTATACCTATTTTTACTATCCTTAACTTTGAGCACGCCAAGTCTCAAAACTCATCAAATAATAGGCGACAAATTTCTTTAGCTGAAATGAGAAACCACCCATTATAAGTAAATACTAATATTAAATTTTCAATAAACGCACTACATCTAAACTATGAAATTATAACTATCATTATAATTAATTGATTATTAAGATTAATTTATAGTTGTCAAAAAATGACTCACTCCTCCTAAGTCTTAGACACAGGTTCGAATCCTGTAGGGGACACCATTTCTTCTGTTTATTTCTTTAAAATCAAAAAATTAAACCAACTCTCTTCTTTCTGTGGTGCCACAGTGGTGCTGATGACATGTTTAAGAACTAGTAATCAATTAATCCAGCTGAAAATAAAAACACATGGTACTTTTCGAATAGGTGTGATGTCCCAGAACACTTTGCAATACGCCTAATCTATTTCATATAAATATAAGTTCATATAAATATAAGTTCATATAGAATGTATGATCCACTTGGTGTTTTTGTCTTATAACTAGATAGTTAATCAGCGACTAGGCTAATAAAGGTGGTTTTCATAAATGATTGACCACCTTGTAGAACTGGTACCAATTTGTTAGAAAAAAACTGATCATACAAACAGGCAATAACCGCAATAAGCCATTTCAGCATGGCTATCTCTAGGTCTACTGCGTTCATGGCCGCAATCAACGGCTTAACACGAGAGTTTCCATCTCATTGATGCCCTTCTAAATAATCACGTGCAGGATGACACGGATTTCGTTCACAAAGAGCAGATAGATGGCCGTCGATGATAGTTTTGGGTAAATTTTCCTTTAAGCACTCACTGATCAAAAAGCTTCGCTTTGAATCATAACTTTGTGCCAATGGTTCTCCGTTGATAAATAATTCAAACTCTAAGTTCATCAAATTTTGCGCAGGCTTGATATTTAAATGCTCAAGCAGATTAAATAGGTTTTCTGCCGTACCTAGTGGCTGTCCTTGCTCATTTTTATCTGGAAAAAGCAAAGTCCTTTTTGGCTTTAAACCTTGACTGTTTACTAACGCTAAAGTGTTCATATTGAATTCCTTATCGCTTAGTAAGTCTGAGTGACGGTTCTGTTTTCTAGAAATGCATCCAGATCAGCGATAGCATACAAAACCTTTCTACCAATTTTTATAAAGGGTAATTGGTATCGCCCTGTGCTTGCCCAAACCGCTAACGTACCCGCAGAAACGCCTAGGTACTCTGCCGCTTTTTCTCGATTTACCATGTTTGAGTATTTGCCTGATAGATTTAGACTATTCATATTTAGTTCCTTTAAATTGTATTTATCCGAAGTGGATATATGGAATGTAAACGTGAAAAATTGATACGCTAATTCATACCGAGGTACGGTTTTGAAGGTCTGCAAAATCAGGTTAGGTTGGTAGCTTCATGTATAAGGGCAGAGCCAGGAACGGATCGGATGAAAAGTTTTTTAACAATCTTAAGTTGCTTTCGCATAGTCACGATTCGTAACTGTACTGACAATGTTTGTAGAGAGTCAAGGCTACTAACATCTAATAGACTCTACTCACTAGCAAGGTTTTGGACCATTGTTAGTGAGTAACTTTGGACGATATCACCATCGAGGTGACTTTCCGCATCCCAAGTGTCAACTACTACCGTTTTTGGCGGTGATTGATTAGCACAAAACAGGGCTAAAGCTTCCACTAATAATTTACGTTATAAGAGTTATTTTTTCAAATTTGCAGGAGAACATGCAAACCCCAGTTACCTTTTAAGCACTTTCTCTTTAAAGTTAGTTACGTCTCACTTATGTGTTACCTCTCAATGTAGCCAATTTTTTATGTCTACCAGGACTTTTAGGTCACTTAAATTTGATATCATATTAACATTGTGAGGTAAGTGGTGGAGAATTAAATGGAATTTGTCATCTTAGCTATTGCTAGGTTTCGAAGCGACCAAAAAGAAGCGATGAGTAAAAACTTTGTGAACTTAGCTAAGTGCTTAACTGAAAATGGGCATCAAATAGTCACAGTTTCACCTATCGAATTTCAGTCTCATGTAGCAATAAATCAACACACGTTCCGTAAGAAGAGCCGTTACGAATCCCTTATAGAAGGCCTTCTGAATCTCATTCGGCTTTGTAAGGAAGTTAACCTACTTCTTCAATTGAAACCGATGTCGAAAGTGAACATACATATTGCCACGCCAGTAGAATTACTGATTGTATTTCTCTTTTTAAAATCTCGTTATCATAAGCAAACGACGTTATCCATTTGGCAGTCATATCTGACTTATGAAGAGTTTAGGTCTAATGGGAAATTTTTTCTTCGGAATTGGGTTCGTTATTTCCATTTATTGGTGTTTAACTCTTTTATTACTGCACCACTATATCGGTGGTTATTACGCTACTTTCAACAAACGATAGTTCATAGTCAATATCAAAAACGGCAATTGGCGTCTCAATCAAGCGTTCTGATACACTTCGTACAGAATGGCGTTTTCTCAAAACGATTTACGCCACCAAAAGTCTTAAATAAATCGAGCAAAATGTCGTTGCTTTACATTGGGCATGCTAAGCCTTCAAAAGGGCTAGATGTATTAATAGAATTAGCAGCAACATTGAAAAAGCGCAATATCATAGACTTTGATCTCACGCTTTGTCTAAGTGGATTTGGTAGTCAAAAAAACATTGAGAAAATGGTGAGGGGACGTAATCTCGATACATGTATCCACTTTAAGGCGGATATCAATGTTGCTTTAGAGATGGCAAAAGCAGATTTACTCATCTTGCCGTTGAGAACCTGTATCGGAACTAGTCTGACCCCCAATCTGATTGTAGAAGCAGCTTCTTGTGGTTTACCTATCGCTATTCCGGAATTTGTGCAATTGACTGACATAATTCAGTTTGAATCTAACGCAATTAAAATTGACATTAAAGATATGACTGCTAGCGCTAGAGCGATAGAACAGTGCGTTGATCAAAACCGACTCGAACGTTTATCCAACAGCCAATTGAAACAGTTTAAAGAGAATTTCACATTAGAAGGGTTTATTTCTGGTTACTCCCAAAAACTCGGCCTCGAATAAGAGAGTGTATAACTTATGGACAAGATTAGCTTTATAGCACCGTGTTTTAATGAAGAATCTGTGATTGAAGAGTACTACGCCCGTTTGTGTAGTATTGCCGAACGTTACGATCGGTATATGTTTGAGTTTGTGGTAGTTAATGACGCAAGTGAAGACAAAAGTGCTGCTATTTTAGATCAATTAGCGATGCAAGATCGTCGACTAGTGATTGTTCACCTTGCTGCGAATGTTGGGCAACAAACTGCCCTATTTGCAGGCATTGAAGTGGCGACAGGAGACATTAATATAACCATCGACATTGATCTTCAAGATCCTCCTGAATTGATGGAGCAGTTTTTAGAGAAGGTTGGTGAAGGCTTCGATATCGTCCATGCACAGCGTCTTTCTAGAAGTAATGAAACACCTTTTAAAATTATTAGTGCAAAATTATTTTATCGCTTCTTATCTTTCGCTTCTTCAGCTAATTTGATTGAAGATTGTGGTGAGTTTAGAGCGTTTACAAAACCAGTACGAGAAGCCATCACTAGTTTTCGTGAGAAACATAAATACTTGAGGGGGATCTTCGCCATTGTTGGGTTCAATCAAACGATTGTTCAATACAAACGCAATGGTCGGCATGCTGGTGAGACAAAATACTCGCTAGCTAAAATGATAGCGTTGGCTTCTGATGCCGTACTTAACTTCTCCCGCTTTCCCATAAAGTTAATGTTCATGATTTCGACCTTAATGTGGTCTCTTAGCTTGATCTACTTGACCAAGGCGTTCCTCAGTAAGTTTATCTACGGAACAGCAGTTGATGGTTGGACATCTATTATTTTTTTCCAAATCTTTTTCTCTGGAGTTCTGCTGTTTTTTATTGCTTTAATTGGGTCTTATGTTGGGCGAATTTTTGAGCAAGGACAAGACAGGCCCGACTACATTGTTAGATATACCCAAAACATAAAACGTAACGATGAGAATAGTTAAATTTGGTTCGGTCGGTATACTCAATACCTCTTTTAGCTATCTTGTATTTTGTGGACTGCTCTACGTTAATGTCTACTACTTGGCGGCGTCAGCTCTATCTTTTATTGCTGGGACTGCGCTCAGTTATATGATGAACTCAAAGTACACTTTTTCGGCTGACGTCAGTACGAAAAGGTTTCTAAAGTTTTTTATCATTATGGTGGCATCGTTAACATTCAGTTTGCTATTACTCTATATTTTGAAAAGTGTGGCAGGTATAGATGTTCTTATTGCACAGATTTTGGTTGTATTAATTCGTTTCCCGATTATGTACCTACTAATGAAGTGTATTGTATTTAATCAAGTTCGCTCATAATCACAATAAATCGAGGTGAATTATCAAAACGAACCGACAAGAAAAACAAGATTTCTATAGTGACACCAATACAGTCAAGCAATATGAAAAATTACGCTTTTCTAATATCGGTGGGCTGTTCGTCCATCAGTCTGAAGAGCAGTTATTCTCTCTGTTCCTTGAAAAGTGCACTTTGAAAGATTCGTTGATGGATATCCCATGTGGGACTGGGAGAATGTTTCCTACCGTTACTTCAGTTGGGTTCAACAGAATTTATGGGGCAGATTATTCTAGTGAGATGCTATCTGTGTGCAAATTGAATCCACTGTCGAAAAAAATCACTTTGTCGAATCAAGACATCTACAACATAACTTTTTCTGATAGGTATTTTTCCGTCATTTTATCCAGTCGTTTTCTATTTCATTGTGATGACCAAGAGCGGTTGTTTTCTGAGTTTGAACGCTTAATCGTGCCGAAGGGTTATCTGATTTTTGATAGCTTAAATTGGTCTCCTAGAACTTGGACTAAACTACTTTCTAAGCAACTTGGTGGAAAGATATATACAAATGATACAAACAGCATTAATGAGTTAGCTCAAGCCCATGGTTTTAAAGTTATATGTACTCAATCCATCCTCATTTTCCCTAGCGTTGTTTACAACTTTATTCCCGGTTTCTTAATGCGTCCTCTAAAGTGGTTGGAATCCGTTTGGCCAAGTGCTTTTAAAACAAAACAAATCTGGATGCTGAAGAAGATATGAATAGCATAGAAGTAAGGAAATTACTCTGCCTTGGTTTGTGTCTGTCTTTTGGTCTCTATGTTTACATCGTATTTAATGTCGCTCTCGTCAATGATGATTACATGGCTCTTTATACCACTTGGTTAATGAGCTCTGGAAAGGTTCCAGAAGTCGATTTTAACGTTGATAGCTACACGTTACTATTCGACTGGATGGCACCGATTTACTATCTGATTGGCGAACAATTTGAAATTGTTTATGTATTTCGTTCTGTTTTTCTCTTAGTGCTATGTGCCATTAGTTGCCAAGTTTATGTGCTCATTCGTTATTTCTTTTCTATAAACATAGCACTCACAACGTTACTTTTGCTTTTTTCTTCATCTGCAATGATAGCTCGTGGGATAGACCTTCGCCCAGACCTCATCATTCTCTTTCTCTGGCTCCAAACAATCATTATTCTTTATGTTCAGCGTAATAGTGACGCTAAAAAAATGTTTTGGGCCGGATTTTTTCTTGCCTTAGCAATACTGTTCAAATTTAAGGCAATCTTGATTTGTGCAGTGATTGGGGTTTATGAATTGGCTCGATTAAGCGAAAAGTGGTCCATACGAGCATTGATAATTGATTTTTGCGCGTTGCTGAGTGGTGTTGCTCTATGTGCAGTGTTATCTACAGCAACAATCGGGTTACCTTCTTTAAATCTGTTTTTCGATACCACTCGCGATTTATTTTTTTATTCAAGCACGCACAACAGCGATGGAAATTCGCTTAAGTTTAATGTGCTTGTACAGTATTTCATTCGAGATATACTATTCTGGTTACTCGTTCTTACTGGAATGCGTATTTCGATAATTGAGAGGAGAACGCTTTCTTCGATACAACGACAATGTCTTATTGTTGTATTTCTATTAGTAGTTTTATCCATTGCTGCCAATCCGCATTATCATGCTTACAACTTAGTTACACTCTATCCTTTGGTTGCTTTGTTTGTTGCTTTTTCTGTGCAATATGCTGTTACTTCAACGGAGAAATGGACGAAGGCTAGAGTGAGCTTTTATATTGCAGTATTTGTTATTTTACTTGTTCGGGCTGGTCAATACCCAATTCGGCACAGTAACGAGCACCAAATCGCATTACAAACCTTTATAGAACAACAAACACAGAAAGACGACGCTGTATTTGCATTTGAAGGCATAGGACTATTCCGACCGTCAACTTATCACTGGCGAACTTCTGCTATAAAGATTGAAAACTATCATGGTGGTAACTACAACGTGTGGGATCAGCTACAGGAAGTAAAACCGATACTCGTAATTGAAAACTATCGGGTACCAAGCTGGTTACTTGAAAACGATCATCATCAACTATATCAACACTATGTTTCAATTGCACCTTCACTGTTAACTTTGGGATTATTGACTGAATCAAGTGTTAAAGGAAAATTGCTACGTTCAGGTTGGTACGTCATTGAAAGTGACAAAACAGAATCATGCTTTATTGATGGTAGTGAGGTAGCTGTTGGAGAGAAGCTTTGGCTTGACAAAGGATCGCACGTTTTGATGACAGAAAAAGGGAGCTGTACTCTGCATTGGAGTTTTCCTATTGATGCAATAACAACACTTAGCCAAAGTAATATTGACGGTCGACCTTACTTATTTATACCATAATTATCTACACTTCACTTTTTCATACTCAACGTGATTCTACTTTTATCGAAACAACGGAATTTTCCAAAATTTCTCACCCAGTTTGGAGTTAATTATCATATCAAACATGAATGATTATGCGGGTATATGTTACTTGTTATAAATGCTACTTTTAAAAGGTTTTGGGAGAAAACAGGTGTCCGTAGAAATCCTTTGATACAAGAAAACCTACCGCTAACTAAAATCTACCCGTTGAAAATCTCGCAGGGGCATAAATGCGTGATAGCTTTCGCTAGCCACTCTACTATATTGAATATTGAATAAAAATCAGGCCTTCATACTTTAATTTCAAAGCTATCTAATTTCGCCACTTTTTCAATATGACCTCTCCTCTCAGTAGCTCAGAAACTATCGGTGTTCTGCTTACCCATTCCTTGATGACAACTTTCGGCTCTTCCCCATCTTTTTAATGATTCTTCGCCAGAAACTCCCCTCTCCCGACTTCTCTGCAATATGACCACTATGTGAACGCCTATTCGGAAATACGAACTCATCACCCGATTGTGCATTTTTAGAACGACGATTAAGGATCTTCATGGACTCTATTGATAGCGAAACCACATGCGGCTTTTTACTTTTAATCTTAGACGTAGGGATAATCCACGTTTGATTCACGGTATTAATCTCATCCCACCGCATAGATAACACACAAAACTTTCTTTGCTCTGTTAGAAGCAACATCAAGACACAATCGCTGTATATATCTTCCTCTTTAGCCCTATCCCAATCCGAACGAACTGCATCTCATGGATGTCACTATTTCTGGATCAATTGTTCTAAGTGAGGAATTCCATAAGCTCAATGACATTAAGATTTAGCGCCAATTACAAACACCCAATTTAAAATTCAACATTCATTTTCAAGTAATCAATAAACTTCGACGCTCTGGAACTCAATAGCTGTCTTCGATACCAAACGGCATACACATCTCTATCTATGCCTTGCCAATTTGGTAGAATTCGCACCAATTGTTGATTTTTGAGCTCCTCTTTTATTTCCGTTGATGGTAACAATGTGATACCTAACCCATTGGTTGAAAACTGCTTTGCAACCTGTAAATCATTGACCAATATCCTTCTTTTTTTAGGCTTGAAGGTTACTCGATTATCTGTGTTTGAACACTCAATTAGCGCCAACGACGATGTCAACGGTTTGCTGATAATTATGTCTGCTCCCTCAAGATCTTGGGGGTCTTCTAGTTTGCTTAGGGATTCAATATATAAAGGGCTCGCAACCAGTATTGTTTCAATTCGGCCTAACTTGAGCTGGGTAAGGTCGGAATCTTTTTGTTTACCGACTCTAATCGCAAAATCAGCGTTGGACGAATAGAACTCAGTAAGCCTATTACTCAACTCCAGTTCCAGATCTATTTCTGGATTTTGATGCAAATAACAAGACATATTTCTTTGTAAACAACTGGCAACCAAGTTTGTTGGTGCAATAACCTTGATGAGGCCTTTATCCCCTGATATGTCATCTTGAATTTCATTAATAATTGAGCCAACTGAGTTCACATGGAAATATGCGTTGTCAAACAGCTTATGGCCTTCTCTTGTCATTTCAAAGTGATGGCTACTTCGATTCAATAACTTACAACCAAATTCGACTTCCAATGCTTTTATGCGTCGACTCACGGTAGATGACGGAACTTTTAAAATCTCACTTGCTGACTTTAAACTGCCGGCTTCCACTACTGCTATAAATAACGAAATATCATCAAACATACTCAATTCCATATTTGGGTTTTACGAACCAAAAATAATGCCTAGATTTCATATATGGCTATAAAATATAGTATTTGCCGTCCATCATCAACACCATCAAGGTATCTAGTATGAAACAGCGTGTTTTGTTCACTGTAATAATGTCATTTTTTCTTTCTTCATTGATGACATTGTGGGTGACGTATATCAACTTAGGGTATACGCCAGAATTTTTAGACATGTGGGGAAATGCATTTCTGTTAGCGTGGCCCGCTGCTGGTATTATTTCATTTATTCTTTCGCCTATAGCATTACGCATTACGTATAAAGTTTTGGAATAGCGTCCAATGCCTTGACGGCAAAAATTGTCGTCAAGACATTGATGTTATTTGTCACTAAATTCACAGCAAAATCTCGAGCTGAATTAGTTTTCGACAAGCTTACTTTTTCTTATGGTTTTATTGATTGGTTTTTATATAAATACCTCATAATGATGTTGCATTAATAAATCATTGTAGTGTTACATCCTGATCTGACGGTTTTTTATGGTTGTTAGTTTCAATTTTTGATTAGACAGGTTTTAATTCTAGAATATATCAACGTACTTGGGTTTATGTATTGATAAAATCTTAATACGCGAGATAATAAGCTCGTTGTTAAATTTTTGTTAACCAAATAAAGCATGAGCTACACAAGGACAAACCATGGAAATGGAAAATAAATTTCTTATAGAAGTTTTTCAAACTCCGGAAAATGTTGCCCCTCAACTTTCGTCTTACTTTGACGATTTACCGGCTGATAAGTACGTAGACAGTGATCACCGCTATCGCTCCTATGCACAGTTTAAAGCAGGAAACACAGGACTAGTGAGGTTACCTCACAGCACATTTACCCAGTCATCAGATTTTAACCGAATTGTTGGTGATGTAGAGCGAGACTTCGCTGAAATGGATGACGAGATGGTGAAAACACCGTGTTTCCAGCACATACTTAAATCCTTCATGCAGCGAACAGGGACAGATAAAGATAATTCTGTCGTCCATGTTCACCAAATTCGAGTCACGTGTAAATCTAACGCTACAAGCGCGCCTGCACCGGAGGGAATCCACCAAGACGGTTACCGCTTTGTTGGTATTTTCTGTGTGCAACGGAAGAATATCGCTGGCGGCTTTACACAGATCTTTGTTTCTCCCGTCGAGCAGCACCCACATTTAAATACCGTTCTGGAAGAGAACCAGTTTGTTATCCTGAATGACTCTAGGTTTTTCCACCATATTTCTGAGACCCTCTCAAGTGAAGCGGGCGAAAAAGGAGTGCGTGATGTCTTCGTATTTACCGCTTAATCAAAACAGTGTAATGAGCTTGCGTGACCAATTCCCCGCGTTAAAGGCACTAAATAATGGTCGGTCACCCGTGTTTTTCGATGGACCCGGAGGAACACAGTTACCACAATCGGTGATCGAAGGCTTTGGCGATTATTTGAGCTGTGGTAATTCGAACCTCGGTGGCCAATTTTTTGTCAGCGAAAGCACCGTAAGTCTGGTGGATAATTGCAGAAAAGAAGCAGCGGCTCTGTTTGGCGCAGCATCAGAAGATGAAATCGTGTTTGGCGCGAATATGACGAGTATGACTTTCCATTTTAGTCGAGCGGTGAGTCAAGATTGGCAACCCGGCGATGAGATTATTCTCAGTGACGCTGACCACGGTGCAAATCGCTCTTCATGGGCGATGGCCGCTAAAGACAAAGGCGTAAAAGTGCACTATGTGCCCATCAAAGATGCCAGCTGTAACCTGGACTTAGACATATTTCAGTCTCTGCTTAATGAAAAAACCCGTCTTGTCGCAGTTACTGCCGCGAGTAATCTATCGGGCACAATTGTCGATATTAAAAAGGTCATTGAACTGACTAAAGCGAATGGCAGTGTCGCATTTATCGACGCAGTCCATCTTCTGCCACATCAAATACTTAACGTACGCCAGTTAGATGCTGATTTTGTTGTCGGTTCAGCGTATAAATTTTATGGACCGCATTTGGGCGTTTTATATGGTCGTAAAGCACTGCTAGAGAAATACCAACCATACAAGGTTGAGCCTGCGCCAACCTACGCTCCGAATTGCTGGGAAACTGGGACGCTAAATTTTGAGGCACTTTCAGCATTCTCTAAAACTATCGAATATTTAGCCTCCTTGGGCGAAGGCGATACGCTTAGATCAAAGCTAGAGTCAGCCTACAGTAATATTCACCAATATGAATTGTCACTCACCACTTACTTTTTGGCCCGTTTAAAAGAATTTCCGATTATCGAGCTTTTTGGTCACCCTACAACAAATAATCGAACCGCCACATTCGCTCTTCGTTTTGGCGATATCGACCCAAGCGAAGTTGCGACGCATTTGGGTGAGCATGAAATATACACCTGGAGCGGTCACCTCTACGCAGACAGGTTAACCGATGCGCTCGGTGTGACTCAAAAAGGTGGAATACTCCGGGTCGGGTTGATGCACTACAATACGAAAGAAGAAATAGACCGATTCTTCAGCGCGCTGAGTAGCGTGTTGTAAAGAGCAATAATAAAGCCATCTAAGGTGGCTTTATTTATTTTCCGCTACCGATAAAAGATAAGGGCAATAAAAGATACACCTAGTAACCCGCCCCTCCAACACCTTTCTCACCCTCCTCTAACGTATGAAGTAGATTTACAAGTAAGCTAGAGGCACCAAAACGGTAGTGCATATTATCGTCAGCCCAACCAGCACCAAAAATACCATCAACCATATCTAGGTATATTTTTGCTTCTTCTGTGGTCTGCACTCCACCAGAAGCCTTGAAGCCAACCGTTTTTTCAACACCCATCTCTTTGATGACCGATAGTATAATCTCGGCAGCTTCTGGGGTGGCGTTAACAGGTACTTTACCGGTCGATGTTTTGATGATATCAGCGCCTGCCATGATAGAGATCGCAGTCGCTTTTCTGATCAGCGCATTGGTTTTCAGCTCACCAGATTCGATAATCACCTTCAAAAGAACGTCACCACAAATGGCTTTGCACTGCCTGACAAGCTCAAAGCCTACCTTCTCGTTTCCGTCTATCAGCGCACGGTATGGAAACACGACATCGACATCATCAGCACCGTACATTATCGCCGCTTTAGTTTCCGCAACCGCAATATCAATATCCTCGTTCCCATGAGGAAAATTTGTCACGGTGACAACGCGAATGTCTGGCGTACCTTGTAAAAGTAATTGTTTTTTAGCTGCAGGAACAAAACGAGGGTAGATACAAATCGCGGCTGTATTCCCAGCCCTTGTTTTAGCCTTCTTGCACAATTCGATTATATTTTCATCCGTGTCATCATCGTTCAAAGTGGTCAAATCCATTAATTTAAGTGCGCGCAGTGCTACTGTTTTTAAGTCGCTCATCGTTGTTTCCTATTAGGTTTTGTTTTATAAAATATCGGGCGGTTAATATAAAATCGATACAATACCCAAGAGATCAATTCATCTTCGGATCATCATTCAAGTGGAGCGATTATAAAAACAATTAGAAAACTATAATAGATACAAAAATTGATATATTAGGTATAACAGACAGGGCATGGAGTACTATTATATGGCGTGTCGGGGATAGAAAGTGTTGTTTCGAGGGCAAAAATATAGTGTGCTTCAATACGTTTTGATTACATTACCTTTTCAATAGAATGACGGATTACATCCTCACTAATTTCGATTAACCGAAATGACTGGCTGAGCCAATAAGCTCCGTTCGAACTTCAAATCTGCTTTTAAAATGTACGTGATTCATCGCTCGTTATTCTCAATTTGTTGATTATGTATGGACTGAATGGACAGACACAATTCTACCTCCCGCCCTTCAACGAATAAGCCTGTCCGTTCGAATCCGCACTTCTGATAAAATTCAATGGGGCCATTTTTAGCAGGAACAACACTTGTATAAAGGCTAGCGATACCAAATTCAGTTTGCAACTGAGACGTCAACTCGTGCAATGCATTAATACCGTAGCCTTTAGATTGATAGCATTTATCAAGCATCAACCTCCAGAGTGAACACTTACCAGATTGGATATTGGCATCAACGAGAATAAAACCCACTGGCAACCCATCCACGTAAATACCTCGATACCAAGGAAATTCCATAAAATTAGCTTCCGCTAAAGAAATGGCATTGCTATCAACATGATTCACCTGATCGGGAGCGACTTCTAACTGACAGATCTGATAGAAGGTATCGTGAGTGATTTTTCGTAATTCTAAGTCCACTTTTTGCCTAATCCTTTTTATTACACCCTGATCTTCGTACAATTTATCCAAATAATCGTTGCTAACCAAATTAAAATCGTTAGCTTCACCATATATGACAGATGCATAACTATATAAATTGTTCATATTATAGCTTCTACAAAAGGTTGATACTTGGCCCCCTACTCGACTTTTATCACGAGTTTGATAATAAAGGGGGCCGTAGGATTTACCTAAATTTGGCGGCTAATCTTATCAATTTCCTCTCGCCAATGCTGTTGCAAGCTTGGCTTTTGGTGTTTGGGTCTTCGTTGCAAATCTTCATCAAGCAGTGACTCTAGCTTTATCAAATACGCCAATAGCTGGTCTTCTCCAGATAAAACCTCATTTGAAGAAAAGGATTCTTCTGTCGTTATCGAAACGCTGTTGTCCATTGGGTGTTCTGGCTGCTCTGTCATTCTCAGGTATACCTCTTCCACAGACAGGTATTCAGTGAGAATTCCATTTTGAATAAGCCAGAATCGATTACAACTTTGTTCAATTAAGCTGCGATCGTGGCTTACCAGCACCGTTGCCCCTTCAAACTGGTTGAGTGTTTCAATAAGCTCCTCTTTCCCATCCATGTCTAAATGGTTGGTAGGTTCATCAAGAAATAATAAGTGATACCTTGCTAGAGTAAGTCCGATAAACAGTAATCTGGCTCTTTCTCCCCCACTGAGCGATGCGACATTCTGACCGTGTCTAGCATATTCGAAGCCCGCACTGATTAAGGCTCGTTTGCTTTGCTCATTACTGATTAAAGCAAACCTGCATAGTGCGTCACTCAGCGTGTCTAGATCATCAAGTTGCTCTAACGACTGGTCGTAATAACCTAAGCGACAGCGGTCATGGAAGGTCACAGGCCACTCAGTGCTTTCTAGAGTTAATTCTGTCTGGCCTTCTTTTAGCAGGTAGAGCCGATGCAAAAGGTTTAGTAACGTGGATTTACCACAGCCGTTGCTGCCCAAAACGGCTATTCTGTCTCCACTTTTAATGCGTATCTCTGCCATATCAAAGAGCGTTAAATTACTTTGCGGTGGCTTGATTGTACAAGGGGCGACTTCCATTAAACGGTTCGCTGGTAAAGCGTCTCCTTGCAGTTGCAAACGCCAAGGCGAGCCTTCACTAAGTTCGGTTTGTTCCTCTTCTAAGCGCTCTTTTCTGGCATACATGGTTTTGGCTTTTCGAGCCAAGTCTTCATTGTCGTAAACCTTACCCCAGACGGCTAGTCGCTTAGCGCTTTTTTCTATGCGGTTGATTTCTCTTTGTTCATTAAGGTGACGAGCTTTGTCTTGATCATCTTTGTCTTTCAGCGCTTTTCTTGCTTGCGAACAAGGCAGGTCAAAATGATGAAGCGATTGATCGCGTAGAACCCACGTTATATTGGTCACGGCGTCTAGCAGGGTTTGATCGTGAGAAACCAACACGAAAGAACCCTTCCATTGTGACAGAAACTGTTCTAACCACAGGAGTGAAGGGAGATCTAAATGGTTGCTTGGTTCATCGAGCAATAATAAATCAGGTTCAGTAATGATAGCTCTGGCCAGTAGAAGTCGCATTTGCTGACCACCACTGCAATTCGATACTGGTATTTGCCAATCGGATTCAGAAAAAGATAATTCGGATAAAAGAAGCTCCGCACGCCAGTAGTCATCTTCGGCAAGTGTTTCAACCAGTGCATCAAGCACTGTTTTGGACTGCAATTCGTTTGGAATTTGCTGTTCAACATAACTAATCAGGCATTGTTTTGCCTTAGCGATATGCCCTTCACTTGGTTCATATTGCTCACTAAGCAGTTTGAGCAATGAACTTTTTCCACAGCCGTTATGACCAATAAGGCCAATTTTATTACCGCGATTTATGGCGAAAGTTAGCTCTTTGAACAGAGCGGTGGACGTGTAGGAAAGGGTTAAGGATTGTGCTGTTAAAAAAGTACTCATATTTTTTCTCAAGAATTTGGGGCATAAAGCCTCACTGTCAGGGTTGACAATAATTCTTCGAGCTTGAGGGAAAGTACTCGGATGACGTTATTCGTCGAAGGTAATTATTCGCTCAAGTCGAGATTATCGCAACGCGATATCAATAACTCTTGAGCGAGCCTTCATGCCAAATAAGCGTGGGTTGATCGAACACCACAATGACATAATTACCTCCTTAGTTTAGTCGTGAAAATGTAACCACTTTCGATTATTCAATGATACGCATTTTATCGTCGCTTTGAACATTGTAAAGAGATTTAGATCAGAAAATACATACTTACTATGCAGTTTAATGGTGGCCTGTTGGGCGGACATACGCGGTATTTTTGCATACCCATTAGCTTTGTGATTACAGAAACCGTTTGCCAGCCTTAACTAACATGTTTAAAGATTGTCAGTTAAGGCTTGAAGGCACAGTTAGATCATGAAGATCAGTACAATAGACAGTACGGTAATAGAGCTAGCAATCGAATAGCAAACAATCTTACCAACCACACCAGTGTGCAGTTTTAAGTCGTGCATACCGTGGTGAACACGGTGCATGGCATGCCACATTGGAAGGGCGAGCGTTCCAATGATAAAGAGAGCACCAATAAAGCTGGTTGCAAAATCGGCAACGCGCTCATAGCTCATCGCTTCTGCATCAATAATACCGAGGGGCGCAAGGATACCTATCACCAATACGGTAATGGGGGTGATCATGGCAAACCAGGTACCACCGGCACCAAATAGACCCCACCATACGGGCTCGTCTGAACGTTTTGGATGTTTATTAACCACAATGAGCTCCTTATACGATGATGAGTACGATTAATGAGATAGCCGCAACGGCTGCCCACTGACCAAGCACAATAATCTTCGTGTCTACGAGTTTGCCTTTCAATCGAATCGGCATCACTTGTGGGAACATCGTAAAGAATGTGTGTGCGTGGTACAGGCTCCCGGCTAACGAGACGATATTGATCGCCACGACAACAGGGTTCGCCATAAAGGTTAGCCAAGCGTCCCATGATTCGGGGCCCTTAACTAAGCTGCCTAGCCCGAAAGTTAGGCACAGTGTAAAAAATATAATGGGTAATACAGTCGCTTCACGGATCATGTACATGCGGTAGAAATTGCTCTTCTGCCACCATGTTGCTTTCATTTCGCGAACGTAAGGTTTACGGTTACTCATCCTTAGTTCTCCTGAGGTTTAAGCATAGCAATCACAAAGTCTTTAGAAGACTCAACTTTACCTTGGTTTACTGCCGCAGCAGGATCAACACTCTTCGGACAAACATCAGAGCAGAAGCCGACAAACGTACAGCCCCACACGCCATTGTCACCGTTAAGCAGTTCCATGCGCTCTTCTTTACCATTGTCACGGCTATCTAAGTTATAGCGGTGAGCAAGTGCGATGGCCGCAGGACCAAGGAACTCTGGGTTCAGACCAAACTGAGGACAAGCGGCGTAACAAAGGCCACAGTTGATACAAGCAGCAAACTGCTTATATTTTGCCATTTGCTGTGGTGTTTGGTTGTTTGGACCATCTTCCGGTGTGCGGTCATTACCGATAATATAAGGCTTAAGTGCTTCAAGACGTTCAATGA
>NZ_JBCDMC010000020.1:0-49024 GCF_042465995.1 Vibrio frigidus
CCCATGCCGAACTCAGAAGTGAAACGCAATAGCGCCGATGGTAGTGTGGGGTCTCCCCATGTGAGAGTAGGACATCGCCAGGCTTTAACATCGTTTTTATCTTTTAGAAAAAGATGAAGGCAAAAACAATCAAAGCTAAGTTTTATAAGACTTTGATTGTTAGCAAAATTCGGAGGGATGGCTGAGTGGTCGAAAGCACCGGTCTTGAAAACCGGCAAGGGTTTGTAGCCCTTCTAGAGTTCAAATCTCTATCCCTCCGCCACTATCTAAGCCCTAGTCGAAAGACTGGGGCTTTTTTTATGTCCTAAATTCCTCGCGAATACATTTTTATCAATTACAAACTTACCTAGCATTAGTGCAGTTGTGTTTATTTAGCTGCGGCATTTTAACATTTTCGATCCAATAAACTTGTATGACTATGTTATGAATGCTTGCCATGGGCATAACCCTCTCTACGCGGATATAGAACGCTACGCGCTTCCGTATTGCCCCTGTTGTGCTTTTGGATAGCTTATAGGGTAAGTTTCCTTAATATAAATCTGAAAAGGTAGCTAAAGCGTCTGAAGAGGTTTTTGATGGATAGATATCATAGTGGTTGAAGGAAATCTATTCCTATAAAAATGAAGAGGCGTAGTGACAATAACAGGCGCTAAAGTCACTACTATATCTTTGGGTAAGTGTTAGGTCATACACATTGAGGCTTATTACATTAATAACAGATTTGGTTTCTACCGTTATCTTTCGCTCGGAGTAAGGCTTTGTCGGCAGTACCCAGCATTTTTTCGTAGATCTCTGAGGGAGTAAGATCGATTCCAGCGATGCTCTTCTCACCAAATGTAGAAACACCAACACTTATGGTTACTGGACCAGAATTGGTTGTGACACATTCTTCAATCCCCATCCGTAATCGTTCAGCCGCGAGTTGTGCCTCTTTATGGTTGGAATTGAACATGAGCACGATAAATTCATCACCACCAAATCGACCTATGATGTCACTGTCTCTGGCTACATTTCGTAGCGTATTGGAAATATCTAAAAGGATTTTATCTCCTTCAAGATGGCCGAGACTGTCGTTAATTACTTTAAAATTATCTACGTCGACCATCGCTAAAGATATTGGCATATGTTCTCTAGCCGCGATTAAAAGTTGTTGTTCAAAGATCTCCGCGAAGGCAAATCGATTGTATAGAGAAGTATGAGGGTCATGCCTTGAGAGGTTTTTAAGCTCTTCATTTCTGCGTTTTAAATTTTCTTCCGTTTCCTTTAGCTGTGTGACATCGGTGTGAGCGCCAAGAATACGTATCGCTTTACCATTCTTATCCCTTAGAGCGAACCCTCGACATTTTACCCATACAGTTGAACCATCTTTATGTTTATATCTTACAATTTGATTATACGGATGAGCTGGGTTCTCACAATGAAGTTTAAAATTGTTTAATGCTCGCTCCATATCTTCTTGATTGATGACTTCGCGCCAGTCCGAGAGTGAATGTTGTTTACTGGTTGGGTCATAGCCCAGTACCTTCCAGAAGTTGTCGCTCATCCATTTATGTTCTTGATTCTCTAAATCCCAGAAAAATACACCATCAAGACAGCTGGTTTGCAAGAACTGAAATATAGCAGGATCTTGCGCTAGTGTGTTTTGCAGCTCTTTTTCTAGATAGTGCGGTTCTTTTTTTTCCATTATTCAGGCTCTTTATGTAATTCTCTAATTATACTAGCTATAAAAACTATCAAAGTAATAAGAAACCGTTTTTTTTGTTCAAATTCTTTGATTGAGGCAATAGAACAACAAAGTAAGTGTATTTACGATGCAAGGTTGTAGAAATTGGACTAAGGTCTTGGGATCGATAGGATCGCTATACTAAATACAAAAGTTCACTCACATTTTCAATTTCTATATCCGGAAGAACTCTTGCTTGGTGGTGTTCGGCAATAGGTTTCATTGACGTGTTAATCCAGCATGTTGAGAAGCCACATCTTTTAGATCCACTGACATCCGAAATCAAATGGTCACCAATGTGTAAAATTTGTTCTTGAGGGAGGTCTAGGTAGTCACTCGCAGCTAAAAACATGTCTGGGTAAGGCTTTGAACGTCCATCTGGCCCCGCTTTTAACACCAAATCGAAATACTGGCTCAGCCCTATTTCATGCACATCTACATTGCCATTGGTGATAGCTATTAATGGGAACTTTTCTTTCAATGCTTGCAGTGTTTGATGTGATTCAAAGGGAACATCGACCTGATTACGCAACCATAAAGCGTGCTCTATTCCTTCTTCTGATGCTTTTTTAGCTTTTAGATTATTGTAACCTAATTGCTTTAAACCCTGTTCGATCTGTGTTTTTCTCCAGAGAGTCATGTCATGCTTAAGCTCTGGACGAGTCTCGGCTAACTGAAGTTTTAATTCCTTCCATTGCTGGAACGATAGTTGAGCTGAGATTGGATGGTGTTGACGAAGCCAAATAGCCATTTCACTTTCTACTTTGCGTATTACTGGATGATTGTCATATAACGTATCATCGAGATCAAAACTAAGTGCTTTTATTGAATTTAGACGTCGATATACCTTCATCATTTCTCTTTTTTCTTGAAAGCTCTAGGGTGCGCTTTGTCATACTCTTGAGCTAGGTGCTGAAAATTTAAGTGAGTGTAAACCTGAGTCGTAGAAATGTTCTCATGTCCAAGTAGCTCTTGAACGGCACGTAGGTTGCCACTTGACTCTAGTACATGAGTGGCAAATGAATGGCGCAGTTTATGCGGGCTAATATGGCTAGACACACCTTGCTTTAACCCCCATTGCGCCATTCGTTTTTGGACGTTTCTAGATGAGATTCGCCCACCTAATTTCGAAATAAATAACGCTGATTCATCTTTCTTTAGTAGCATTGGGCGAAGCAAGAGCCACCTATTTACCCATTGTTTAGCGTACCCAGAAAACGGAACTTTACGTTCTTTATCGCCCTTTCCTATGACTCGAATCTCTCCGTTACCGTTGCTGATGTCTTTTATATCTAAGTTAATCAATTCAGCAAGACGGATGCCTGTTCCATACATCAGTTCCATCATCGCTCTGTCACGAACAGACAAGGGGTCGGTTTCATCTACTGCTAATAATAGACCCATTTGATCCACATCGAGATTTTTTGGTAACGTTTTTTGTCGTTTTGGAGCGGCAACACCTCTGGCTGGATTGGCGTTAAGCTCACCACGTAAGACTAAGAAATCGAAAAAACTCCGCAGAGAAGAGAGGCGTGTAGCAAGACTGCTCGACTTCATTCCTTGGCGCATGCCTTTACTAGCAACTTGACGAACCCATGCAGCATCAACCTGTTGCCAATCTCGCAAACCGAGTTCAATTAGTTGTTCGGTGACAATTTGCAGTTGTTTTTTGTAATTGTTTTGAGTGTGCAAACTGAGCCCTTTTTCGCTTCTTAAATATTGATAGAAGCGTTCAAGAGGCTCAATAAGTTGTTCAGGCAGACGTGTGGTTAAGGACATTGTTGGCTAGCCCATTTTCCCATTCAAGAGTAGAAACTAGATGAGAAATGACCGTTGCAAGATGACGCAAAAATAGAGTGTCCATACTAGGTTGGAAGTGACCACCATCACTACTAGAAAAAGCGATGACACCAAGTGGCTTCGATTTTTCTAAAGGTAATATGGCAAATGAACCTAGTTCAGGGCAGCGATCATGGTTAAACAATAGATCACGATCTGCTTTTTTTAATCTACCAAGGTAAGCGGTTTTACCATTGAAATGATTGGTCGCAAATCGTTGCCAGTTCTCCATACTAATATGGTGTTTGAGGTTGTCGCAATGTAACAATTTTAAATAAGCTGTAAGAGAGAGCGCTTTTGAAAACTGATTAATGGCATCAACAACCTGAGACAAAGTATGACACTTTAGAATGGTTTCTTGAAGGTTCATAAATTGATGAAAATGTTGGCCGTTGTTAGCTGCCATTGACATTAATTCAGTGATCTCTTCCTCGAGGTCAGCGATTTTCTCTCTCTGCCTTCTTAGTTTTATTTCAACCAACGAGACAATGCCTTCTTGACGGACAGGAAGTGACATAAGCTCTGTGAGCTCTTGTCTTTCCCTGAAAAAATCAGGATGGTCACGTAAATATTGGGCAACAACCTCAGCGGTCATCACATCTGCTTCGCTTAAAGACAAATTTTTTCCTCTGTCATATTGCTAATTAGCACGTTAATTGACCATCAAATACATGGGTAGCCGGTCCGGTCATATAAAGAGGGTGTCCCGGTCCTTTCCATTTAATGACAAGATCACCACCAGGAAGATGGACCTTCACTTCTTCGTCTAAGGATTCTTGATAAATACCGACGGCCACCGCAGCACAAGCACCGCTGCCACAAGCTAAGGTTTCTCCGGCTCCTCTTTCATAGACTCTAAGGTTTATCTCACCTCTATCTATAATTTGCATAAAGCCAGCATTCACTTTCTCAGGAAAGCGCTCGTATGATTCAAGTAGTGGACCAAGTGTTTCAATATCAGCTATCTGAATATCATCAACCGGTGTCACAACATGAGGATTACCCATGCTCACTGCACCACAAAATAGAGTCTGTTCATTGACTCGAATAATGTAGGTTTTCTCGGCTTGCTTAGCTTTGAATGGAATTTTGTTCGGTTCAAATATTGGTTCGCCCATATTCACAGTAACAAAGTCATCCTCTTCAATATTTAGAACCATTTTCCCTTTTTTGGTGCTCACGTTAATATTGAATTTGTTGGTTAGACCTTTCATTCGAACAAACCGTGCAAAGCATCGGGCACCATTACCACACTGTTCTACTTCACTACCGTCAGCATTAAAAATGCGGTAGTGAAAATCGGATTCAGGATCATAAGGGGCTTCAACGACGAGTAATTGGTCGAAGCCAACACCGGTGTTTCGATTCGCCAAACGACGGATGAGATCTGGGGAAAAGAAAATATTCTGCGTAATGCAATCTACGACCATAAAGTCGTTGCCCAGACCGTGCATTTTAGAGAAATGGAAATGCATATTTTCTAGTTACTCCGGTAAAATGTGTTCATCACGCCAAAGGTCAATATACTCTTCACGTTTACGAACTAGATGTACTTTATCCCCGTCGACCATTACTTCTGCTGCTCGTCGACGAGCGTTATAGTTTGAAGACATTGAGAAGCCGTATGCACCTGCAGATCTTATTGCCAACAGATCGCCCTGCTGTATTAATAGGTCTCGGTCTTTACCTAAAAAATCACCGGTTTCGCAAATAGGGCCGACTATATCGTATGCTATTGCTTCTCCTTTTCTAGGTGATACAGGCACTATATCTTGCCATGCAGAGTATAGTGCAGGACGCATTAAGTCGTTCATGGCTGCATCAACTACCGCAAAGTTTTTAAATTCGGTGTGCTTTAAGTATTCGACTTTTGTCAGGAGAATACCTGCGTTTGCGGCAATTGCGCGTCCCGGCTCAAAGATTAATTCAATGTCTGGGTGGTTAGTTAGGCGAGCTAACAACGCTTTTGCATAATCAGATGGTTGTGGCGGTAACTCATCTTTGTATACAACCCCAAGACCTCCGCCAACGTCTAAATGCTCGATATGAATATTATCGGCAATCAGTTGATCGATCAGTGCTAATAGTCGGTCCGCCGCATCAATGAATGGTTCTATATCAGTGAGTTGAGAACCAATGTGGCAATCTATACCTTGTACATTGAGATTTGGTAGGCTATCTGCAAATCGATACACTTCTGATGCGCGATCAAATGCAATACCAAATTTATTATCTCGTAGACCGGTAGAAATGTAAGGGTGTGTTTTCGCGTCTACATCTGGATTAATTCTAAGAGAGATCGGTGCAATCACACCCATTTCAGAGGCAACAGCGTTGAGTCTCTCTAATTCAGGTTCAGATTCTACATTGAAGCACTTGATATTTAATTCAAGCGCTCTTTTCATCTCTTCAACCGTTTTTCCAACGCCAGAAAAGACGATTTTGGCAGGATCGCCACCTGCAGTTAATACGCGCTCTAGTTCACCACCAGAAACAATATCAAAGCCAGACCCTAAGCGCGCCAATGCGTTTAGCACACCCAAATTACCATTTGCCTTAACGGCATAGCAGACAAGGTGAGGATGTTCGCCTACAGATTTATCAAACGCATTCCAGTGCCTTTCTAACGTCGCTCGGGAATAAATGTATAATGGGGTGCCAAATTGTTGTTCTAAAGTCTGCAGTGAAACTTCTTCAGCCCATAGTTGGCCATCATCCTGATAATTAAAATAATCCAATGTATTCTTTCCTTAACAAATTACGATTGCGTTTGTTCACTTTCTTGTGGCGCATCTTCTGGCGTATAGAGCGATCCTGTATTTCCACAACCAACTAAACTTAATATTGATAACAAGCAGAGTCCCGCGATAATTTTTTTCATGGTGCAATTCGTGATTATTGATTCAATGCCCTCTATAATCGCACTACTAATAAGAAAAGCAATAGGATAGAGCAGGATGAATGATACTGAATATCATCAAATCGTCGATGAAGTGTTTAATCAATTGGAAGAGACTATTGATGATTCTGGTGCGGATATCGATTTTGAAATCATTGGGAATGTAATGAATTTAGAATTTAGTGATAGAAGTCAAATAGTTATTAATAAACAAGAGCCAATGAAAGAGATCTGGTTGGCATCAAAATCAGGTGGTTTTCATTTTTCGTACATCGATGAAAAATGGATCTGTTCAAAAACAGGTTCTGAGTTTTTCTCATTTGTGAAAAATGAATGTGGTAAGCACGCAGGTGAAGATATTAACTGGGAAGAATAAAGACATTTTCTATCAATGCGAATCATTCATTCCCTATTAAATGGGAGTGAATGAGAAGTGTTGCATAATGATTACGCATTAACTGCTTTAGAAGGCTTTGATTGAACGCAATTATCATTGCGGTATGGGGCAACGTAGCTATTGCTAGTGTCATCTTTAGGATGAATAATTTGGTAGTACTGTGGGAGGTTAAAGTTAATTAAACAGAGATCTTCGCTCTCAGTACCATGACTAGAGGTATAGAAACGATTAACGTTATTTATCATGTCATCTTTACTGCCGTTGAACTGGTGGTAAACCTCTAAAGAATTTTCTTCATCTAAAACATAGATGTTGAAACCATCAGTAGTATCTTCGAAAAAGAACTGAACCAAACCTTCACTCGCAAAACTATCGACGACTGGTGGTAAATGATAGTCTCGCTCTTTATCAAGCATTGACAACGGAGATCCGTTTAACTTATTGGTTGATATGCTGCGATAAAAATCTACCGAGTTTTCTAATTTTTGAACTGATACCCCTCTTCTTTCGAAGAATAGACCAAACATTTGATTTGCGACTTTAATCGCTTTGAATTTTCGATTTTTTTGTTCTTCTACTGGCTTCAAACGCATATCAATGCATTCGGCAAGTAATTGGTAAACAGTATTACGAATGACGCCTCTTAAGTTTTTGCTATAGCAGAAAACATCAACTGACTCTGGTGGTACGGCATCTTGGTGCATTTTGCCCAGAATTGTTTTTAATGCATCTAATATTGCGGCATCACCGGTAAAGTGCATGGTTCTAACTTCATGCCAAGAGTTACGATATACCAAGTCAACGCTGCCAACTAAGCTTATGGCTTCTTCACCAAAACTAAATATGTCTACGTTCTTCACGTCAACTTTAAGTGAACGCGGGATATGCTGAGCGCTCGGATCATTCTCGAAGTTGATGAACATTGCCATCTGACTGATTTCACACGGACTGCCTAAAGCCTGCATAGAAGGCCGGCGTTTACGTAAAGAAAAAGTATTGCGTAAATCACTGACCATTTGATAGAACTTGTCTATATCAAGTTGTGCATCTTTTACTACCGAATTTAATCGAGTAGATTCGGTAATTAATCCGTTAAAAAATGACCATGCTACCAATTTACTTAAGTATTCGTTGTGCTCGAGACTTTTGGACCCAATCAGCTTATTTGCGATAAGAGGTTGTTTATAGAGATACCACCCAGACGGGTTTGTACGTCCTTTTTGTACCTGAATAAAACTTAGATCGGGTTCATGAAGGTCCGGCGAAATTTGCGGATTAAGTAACGTTACTTTCCCGGGAAGGACTTCAAAAGCGGCGTAGAGTTTTCTTGCTAATATGCTAATGTCTTGAGGGCTGATAGCTGACGTTATATCGTTGCGCCTAGCAAACTGTATTAGGTTACGATAACTCAGCATTAGAGCTTCAAGTAATCCATCATGGACAACTTTTACCTGTTCTACTTTCCAGTTACGACGGTCATCTAATTCAGCAATGACGTTATGATCCCAATTCCAACTCTTAGTCATTTTACCCAGTATTTGACGACGCCACTCCACAGAGCCAGCACCTGGGGTACGAGAAAGTTTTTCATGGGTTTTTAGGTAGAAACAACGACGAACCAAGTCTAGACGGGTGTAATCTTGAATACGTTCTAGATAAGTAGTGACTTTATCGAGCATGAGATAATAGGAATCCATGCTATATAGGTCAGGTTCATATGCAAAAAATCGACGTTTACTATCGACACTCAAAAGTTGAGTATTCGGGTATTCCCAAGAATAGGCTTCTAAAAGGATGGCCTTTAACACTGATTTGTAAGGGGAGTCGATACTTTTATATAACTGCCATAAGTTCGAACCAAAATATTCTTCAGCAGGAATTCGATTTAGCTCACCAAAGTCGATCCAATCGTAGCAATTGATATGCCCTGTCTTACACAGTTGGTCAACGTACTCTTGATAACATTCCTCCATCTCTGGAGGTACGATTTGCCATAAAAGGCGCTGACCAGCTAACCGAACAGCAGAACGATAGAATTCATCAAGTAATAGTAAGTGTTGAGAGGAACCACAGTTATCACCGGTCATCTCTTCGGAGTGGTTGCTTCTGAAGCGTTCCTCATCCATCAAGAAAAAGTTGGCTTCGATACCGTAACCTTTAGCCCACTCAGTAATGAGTAAGCATTTATTACCAAGATGAGAGCGTTCATCATCGCCCATCTCTGGTGACACACAAACCCATATATCGAGATCACTTGATGTGCTTTGACCGATAGAAGACGTGCTGCCCATGGTGTATAGCCCTAAAATATGAGCTTCGTTATCAGACTCTAAAGGCTCTGATTGGGTAGCTGAAATTTGAGCGATAAACTGTGTCTGAATATCATTTTCTTCTAAAGAATGGACACCATATGGGACGGGTTTGTCATAATAGCCAGGAACAGCGGGATGGTTGTAATGAAGAAGGGTAGGAATAAGATTGAAAACTTGCTTGCCTTTTTGATCCATAATCGCCAACGCGCGCTCGATGCGCTGTTGATTCAGTGAGTCAATTCTACTGATTATTGTTTGGATATAAGCCTGCAAGGTGTATTCCTTGGTCTGATAAATTCTAGTTCTGTTTAGTTTTTATTCTATGTACGCTACAAAACGTGATCAATTTAACACTTTTAGCGAGCGAGGTAAAGATATTACAATTGATATGGTTATTTCCAAGCTACTTACTCACCTTTCATTTCAACCTTCAATCGAGAGTGTCGTAATATAGAGAGCCCTAATATAAGTGTAACTTTTATTGAGATAAACATCACATATTTTTTGTCATTTAAGCAAGAAACAAGCACAATTTATCAGACCTTATAACAATCGATATATGTGACTTAGATTGGATGGTAGGATAATAAAATTGTAATTAATCAAAAAGTAAATATTCGGAATTTCCATGACAGATAACACTCCGGTAAGAATCGCTACTCGTAAGAGCCCTCTTGCTTTATGGCAAGCATATTTTGTTAGAGATGCCTTGCAAGCCGCTCACCCTGGCCTAGAAGTTGAGTTGGTTACCATGGTGACTAAAGGTGACATCATTCTTGATTCTCCATTGGCAAAAATTGGCGGAAAAGGCCTTTTTGTTAAAGAGTTAGAAGTTGCTATGTTAGAAGGACGCGCCGATCTTGCTGTCCACTCAATGAAAGATGTACCAGTAGGCTTCCCTGAAGGTTTAGGTCTTGTCACTATTTGTAAGAGAGAAGACCCGAGAGATGCGTTCGTCTCAAATACTTATGGGTCTATTGATGAGTTGCCGTTGGGTTCGATTGTTGGCACCTGTAGCTTGCGCCGTCAATGCCAGCTTATGGAAGCTCGCCCAGATCTTGTTATCAAAGAATTACGCGGCAACGTCGGCACTCGGTTAGGTAAACTCGATGCCGGCGATTACGATGCAATTATTCTTGCTGCTGCCGGATTAAAACGTCTTGAGTTAAAGGAACGAATTAGAAGCTATATCGAACCAGAGCAATCCTTACCAGCCGTTGGTCAAGGTGCCGTAGGGATTGAATGCCGAGTTGATGATGAGCGCATATTGAAGCTTTTGGAACCATTAAATCACGCCGACACAGCAGATAGAGTACGTTGTGAACGCGCGATGAATCTAACTTTGGAAGGTGGTTGTCAGGTACCTATTGGTAGTTACTCTCTTTTAGACGGTGACCAGATTTGGTTACGTGCCTTAGTTGGGGAGCCAGACGGTAGCAAAATGGTTCGAGGAGAGATTCGCGGAAATCGTAAAGATGGAGAAATCTTAGGTGTCGAGCTTGCCAATCAGCTTCTTGCTGACGGAGCAAAAGAAATTTTAGAAAAGCTGTATAGCGACCACGAGTAAGTATGGCCGTATTAATAACTAGACCGAGCCCAGACGGAGAAGCGCTTTGTGATGCGCTTTCTTCTTGTGGTATCCAAGTTATTTATCAGCCTTTGATTCAATTTTCTAAGGGCAAGGACAGTTATCGCCTCCACAAGGCATTAAAAAATTCTGATTTAGTTATTGCGGTAAGTAAACCCGCGGTTGTATGGGCTAGCAGAGTATTGCAATCTGAAATGCAAACATGGCCTGATTCCACTCGTTATTTTGCCATTGGTCAAAAAACAGCTGATAAACTCAGCGAAGTTACCGCTCAGAAAGTACACTATCCGCAAGTGAGCGATAGTGAGCATTTATTGAAACTTCCTCAGCTATCAACGTTTATCAATACCCAAGTGACAATATTGCGAGGCAATGGTGGAAGGGAACTAATTCGCGATGAATTACTTAAAAGAGGCGCTAGAGTTGAGTATTGTGAAGTATACCAACGTCAAACGCTTCCATTTGACGGACACTCTAGTGTTAAGAATTGGAAAAAAAATAACGTTGACCATATAGTATTGACGAGTGGAGAACAGTTGGACTATTTCTTCAACATGATCCCCAATAATGAGCATAATTGGCTTTTTGAGCAAAGGCTCATCGTGCCAAGCAATAGAATTGCAACGTTAGCTCGAAGGCTTGGGTTTCATGAAGTAGCGGTTTCGGGTAGTGCATCTAACCCCGATTTAGTCGCTGTTATTCAACAGCAATGCACAACAGGACAAGTACATGACAAATAAAAAAAACGGGCAAACAGAACCTGAAAACAACGAACTTCAGTCAAATGATACGGTGTTGAAAGACACGTCTGCAAAAGTAAAAAAGAAGTCGGAAGCCTCTTCTGAGGCCTTGGACGAGAGTAAAAAAGCAGAGAGTGTTGTCGACTCTACCTCTACAAAAGGTACTTTTGACGATCAGCCTGTAAAAAGTGACGAAGATAATCCTCCAATCGTTCCGGTTCAATTTGAAGAAAAACAAGGTAAACGAGGCGTTAAGCTTGGCACTTTGGCCATCGTTATTTCTATTTTATTTGCTGGTGGTGCTGCTTTTGTATTCAATCAGCAGAATGTTCAACATCAATCCCAACTTGCTCAATTAGAAGTGCAAATAAAAAGTATGAGTAATCAGCTAGAGCAGCGACTCTCTTCAACAGAAGCGTTAGCCGCGGCAAAAGCAGATGAAGCATACAACAAAGCAGATACGGCGATTACTCAGCAGCACGAGAGTA
The DNA here is from genome assembly GCF_042465995.1 of Vibrio frigidus. NCBI lineage: Bacteria > Pseudomonadati > Pseudomonadota > Gammaproteobacteria > Vibrionales > Vibrionaceae > Vibrio > Vibrio frigidus. Next base: position 11,987 of record NZ_JBCDMC010000020.1, read on the forward strand.
TCAAAAGTTTACAAGTTGCTTTAGCCGATGTTGCGGGTAGAAGACCAAACGATTGGCTTTTAGCTGAATCTGACTACTTAGTGAAACTAGCAGGAAGAAAACTATTTTTAGAAAAAGATGTGGAGAGTGCGACTCAATTGATGGAGAGTGCTGATCAACGAATTTCTCTGCTCAATGACCCGAGTTTAATGTCATTACGTAAAGAAATGGCAAAAGATATTACCACGCTTAAATCGGTCCCATTAATTGATAAAGATGGATTGGTATTAAGGCTAATTAGCCTGCAACAACAAATTGATACTTTACCGTTAGCGAATGCGATTTTACCGGAAGCACCTGTTGTAGAGAGCAAGAAGGTATCGGCGGATATTTATGACTGGCAAGATAATCTTTTGACCTCATTGACGGATTTTTCTGAACAGTTTATTACCTTCCGTACCCGTGAAGGCAATGTAATCCCGCTTCTCGCACCGAAACAACATTATTACTTGAAAGAAAATGTGAAAGGTAAAATTGAGACAGCAATTCGTGCTGTCTACAATGAGAATCAAGCGATCTACCAAAGTTCATTGAAGACCGCAGATGAATGGACGATGCAGTTTTTTAAACTAGATGACCCTGCAGTAGTGCAGTTTAACAAGTCTATTCAACAGCTTTCTGGTCAAAATATCGAGGTTAAGTACCCCGTTAAACTCGTGTCACAAAAAGCACTTCAAGATGTTATTAATGATCGTCTTCGTCGTCAAGTGACCAGTATGACCATGGAGGATAAACAATGATTCGAATGATTTTCCTCTTTGCGACACTTGGAGTAGGGCTTTTTGTGGGTACTCAGTTTGCTGGGCAACAAGGCTATGTTCTGATTTCCATTGCTGACACAACGATAGAAATGAGTGTGACGACGTTAGTCATTTTTGTTATTGGTATTTTAGCGGCACTTTTTGGCTTGGAATACCTGATCAAAAAAATGTTGAATATGAGCAACACTACATGGAACTGGTTCAGTGTTCGTAAACTTAAGCGAGCTCGTCGAAATACGAACGAAGGGATTGTGAAGCTGCTAGAGGGTGATTGGCAAGCGGCGGAGAAAAAAGTAATTCGTTGGGCGAACCATCATGATATGCCATTACTGTGTTATTTAATCGCGTCAGAAGCGGCTCAAGAGATGGGTGATGATGACAAACGAGATAAATATTTACAGTTAGCGCAGCAGCAAGATAATTCTACATTAGCAGTTGAGTTAACCAAGGCTCGTCAACAAGTTCGTGAACGAAATTTTGAGCAATCATTTATTACCTTATCTAACTTAGAAAGTGCTCATGCTACAAATTCGATGGTACTAAATCTACTTAAGATTACTTATATTAATTTGGAACATTGGGCGCTTTTATTAGAAATCTTACCTAGATTAGTTAAGGCTAAGCTTATTGATTCAGAGGAGCAGTCTAAGCTTTCTAAACAAGCTCAATGTGGTTTGATCATAGAAGTTGCTCAATCGAAAGGCTCTGAAGGTGCGATTGCACTTTGGAATAGCTTTCCTCGTAAGACTCGTCATGATGAAGAAATCATTGTATGTTTAGCTATGCAATTAATAGAACGACAGGCTGATTCTGAAGCCTATAGCTTGGTCGTGGAGTCACTCAAGAAGCAGCATAACGATGCTCTAATCAAGCTAATACCAACTATGAATTTAGCCGATAATTATCCCGCAATTGTGATGTTGCAAGGACTTATCAAGAAAAACGCAGAAGATGCCGTTGCCCATAGCGCAATAGCTAAAGTGTATATGACGAATGAAAAGTGGGTTGACGCGCAGCAACATCTAGAAAGAGCGCTTTCGATTAGAGCGGATGTATCGGATTACTCAGCTTTAGCGACGGTTCTTGAAAAACAAGATCTTACTCATGCGGCAAATGATGTTTCGAGACAGGCGTTGACGTTGATCAGTGCCAAATAAAGACAATTTAGTGCGAAATAACAATATAAAAAAAACCAGTGTAAGCTGGTTTTTTTATATTGTTATTGCCGATTAAGTAATCTGCTTATGACCGCTTTTGTCTGCTTTAAATATCGCCAAATAGTGATGAAAAAAGACATCTAATCTATCGGCATTTATTGGTTCATTAGATAACCTCAATAATTCAGATGCCGTTTCACATGTGCACAAGTGACCTCTATCTTGATTGCGTCGTAATGAGTAATCTGAACTTAATATACCCGATAACTTCATCATTGTTAGTGTCTGCAACCATGGGCTCTTTCGTATCATCTTATTCGCTTCCTGCCATGTTGAATCTAAGATGATAAACAGAGGTGGTTTCTCGTTTATATTGATGATTCGATCGTCAAGAAGAGTGCTTTCATCGCTGGGGAATAGCAGTATCGGTCTATAGTTATTGCTGCTGATAAGCTGGATTAGTTCTTGTGGTGGTGTGACTCTATCCCACGTAAACCTGAGCGTATCAGGCAAGGTCTTTGAAACCAATTTACCTGTATTCGTTTCACGCCTGATCTCGTTGGGATGCATTAATAATGCAATCTTAACCTTGCTTTCAAGGTACGGAGTCTCTTCGCATAGGCAATTAAACTTAAAACCGCATTTTAAGCATGGTTTTATTTGTGATTCTATTTGGGACATTCTATGGCTTGTCTCTATAAAGTGTTAAGCCACCATTTGCGATAGGGTACACGTTGCCATTCACTTTTTCGTGCTTAGCTACTATCTGGTTACCTTGGAGTGTAAATAGGCGTTCGGCGACTATCTGCTGTCCTTGATGGTGTGTCATCACCACTTGAACCTGTTCATTATTTAATTGCTGCCAATAACCAGATTCTTGGATTGGTAAGCCAGCCGCGTAGGAATAAGTGGTTGTGGCCGTATGATCAGAAGATAATTTTAGTTCAATACTGAAGGCAGTTGATTTAGTACTTGTTGCAACATAGCGGTTAACCCATTTTAATGTGGCATCTTTGTTCGCCAAGGTTGCGCAGCCTTGCTTTTCTTCATTTTTGTCTTTAAACGTCGCGCTCCAGCCATAGATACTGTCGCTCATAGAGTCATTACACATTGCTTTCGTAATAGTAAGTTGCCCCTGTCCAAAATGATATTTACGCTCTGTCGGGGTTAAACGAGTTGAAGAGAGTGAAAATCCTCTCTCATCAGCGCCAAATTGCTGGTAACGTGTTTTATCATCGCTAAATTCCATTGACCAGTATGGCTCGTTGCCAAAAGCTTTTGTTGAGCGAAATGGTTGCTCACAACGTTTGGTATTTTCTGTTGTGATAAAATTCATCCCTGAAACGACGAATCGAGCCGAAAAGTCATGATCGAATCCTTTGCCAGATGTTCCTTCTAGGTGACCGATCATTTCTGCATACATGGGCTGGTAGGCTTCTCGGCTGAGCTCCATGGCTTGATTAAATGATTCAGTGCCCATATCTATCCAATATTGCTGGTTGCTGCCGCAAGGAATAAAACTTCGAGTTTCATGACCGACCGTGAGGATTCCTCTCATAATAAACGTAGGCGCTTTAGGTGTATCGGCCTCTTTGCTAAGAGAAATCTGCGTTTTATTCTTTTGAGAAGGAACGAATGTTTCCGATGAGGAAGAACAAGCCTGAATGAGGCTAGCTAATAGCAGTAATATTGAAATAGGTAATAATTTCATAAAGTAAATCCATCTAACTATGTTTCAATCATTATGTCATAACTATTAAAAAAGGTAGCAAAATTGCTACCTTTAATCAAATATAAGACATTGAATTAAAACAAGTGCTCATTCAGATACAGGGCAACGGCGTGGTCTTTATGGGAACCGATAATCTCATTATTGGGCAGTGCTTGTTTTACCTTTTCGTGAGAAGTTTCCATCACAAGACCTTTGCCGGCCATAGATAGCATTTCAACATCATTCATTCCGTCGCCAAAAGCGATACAATTTTCAAGCGTGGATCCTATAGAATGAGCAATCGCTTCTAACGCGGCCCCCTTAGATACACCGTCTGCCATCACTTCTAAACAGGTAGGTGTCGAAAAGGCAACATTTACTTGGCCTTTAAATTTTGCATTCAGTTCATCTTCAAATTGGGTTAAGTATTCGTGGTCTGGGTAAACAAAGAAAAGTTTGGCAATACCTGTCGTGGGCATATTGTCTGCATCTAGAAGCGTGTACTGGAACCCCGAATCTTTATGAAATTTCTTGATGTCGTCATCTTCTCTGTTGGTTAGCCAATGATCATTTTGATAGACATGTATGCGAATTCTTGGATCTTTTTTGATGATATCTGCAATGGGCTGAACAAGTTCTTCATCTACGTTTTTGCTGTACATTAACTCGTCATTTTGATTGTGTACACGAGCGCCATTTGACGTGATCATGAAGGCTGGTATGCCTGCTTGCTCGCGAATCTGAGCGACATCCACATGGTGACGGCCTGTCGCAAAAACGAAGGTAAAACCTTTTGAATGCAGCTCTTGGAGTGTTTTTTTACTGAAGTCACTTAATTGGTGATCGGGAGCGAGAAGAGTGCCATCTAGATCAGAGGCAACAATTTGAAACTGTGTATCGTTTAGTCGGTTCATACAACTCTCTATTAATTAATTATTTGACTCTAGCGGTAGGTAGTTTAAGGCAAAATAGAGATGAAAAAGAGGGTAAAATTGTTAATCTTCTTTTCCCTATTTTCATTTTATCAATCTTGTTCAAAAAAACGATGAATCATCGATAGTGCTTCATCTCTTATTTTATCATTCTCAAACAAAATTTCGTGTTTGCTGCCCTTACTTATCTCTAATTTTGAAGCTTTGTTAGTTATGCTCAGCGATGCGATAAAGTCTAGTTGGGCTTGGTTACTGACGATATCATCCCGCTCAGCCTGAATAAGCAGTGTTGGAATAACTAGCTTTCTAGCATTTTTAATGCATGCGGCAGCTCCAGATAGTGCTTGCCAAACCCAGTGAGCGCTAGGCCCTCCAATTTTGAGCTGAGGCATATCTTCGTAAAGGTCTCTAAACCACTGGTATCTTACTTTGCTGGATGTAAGTGGGTTGAGCTCAAATGGTTTCGCTCGATATTCCCTATTTTTGGTTAGATAATCAGGTTTAGTACTAATAAGGCTAACAAGGCATGCCCAATATGGTGCAATGGGTTTCAAGAGCGGTGACATATTAACACCAAACATGGGGGCACTGAGTGCTACGCGATTAAAACCATGGTTGGGATAGCACTGTAAATATCGGGTAGAAATTGCGCCTCCCATGGAATGTGCGATGAGAAATTTCTGGTCATATTTCCCAAGTTTAAAGCCATCAACTAATTTGGCCATGTCATCGACATAATGTGAGAAGGAGTCTACATGCCCAATTTGTCTGTCTTCGGTTAGTCGGTCGGATAAACCCTGCCCGCGATGATCAAACGAGTATACGTCGTAACCTAATTGGAAAAAGTGATAAAGAAGTTCTTGATATTTCCATGCTGATTCCACACGACCATTTGCAACCACAACGGCTTTGGTGTGATTAGCCGAAGTAACGGACACCCAATACAGGTTCTTTTGGCCTTTTCCTAGTACAAAGCCTTCCTCTCTTTTTTGCCAGAAATTATTGGTTTTACCGTGCATGATTTCTGGATAGTCTGATTCTTGGATTGGTTTTTCCGTGATCATAATTACCTAATTTTTTTCACTTAAGGTGCGGGTATAAAGAATGAATGATGTAAGCATATCACTCATGTTGCCCATATTAAATTGAGATAGCGAATGCCGTTTTTTCTGCTGTGTGAATAAGCTCGTTTTTTCATATGAAGATTTGATGACAATTCACATTGGTCATTGATCTGAAATTATGGCTGTATAATATATACGTATATCCATATGTTTGGTTTGAATTATGTTGCCTAATCAGTTTTTTAAAATGTTGTCAGATGAGACGAGAGTTCGATGCTTGCTATTGATTGCAAGAGAAGGAGAGCTGTGTGTCTGCGAACTGACTCAGGCACTGGGGGAGAGTCAGCCTAAGATATCCCGCCATTTAGCTCAATTGCGCCAGTCTGGGATATTACAGGATGAACGCAAAGGACACTGGGTGTATTACCGTGTTGCCGCTGAATTACCTCGATGGTTAGAGAAAGTGATTGAAGGATTGAAACAATCTAATTGTTTAATGGAGCAATACAAAACTGACATTGAACGTTTGAATGCGATGAAGAGCCGTCCAAATAGATGCTGATGCGGCTATATAAGATTATTTACAAGGAGATTACTTATGACGATTAAAGTAGGAATTAACGGTTTTGGTCGAATCGGTCGCTTAGCCTTACGCGCTGCTTATGACTGGCCAGACATGGAGTTTGTACATATTAATGATATTGCGGGCGATACGGCTACTTTAGCGCACTTGTTAGAATTTGACTCTATTCAGGGACGTTGGCATCACGAAGTGAGAGTGGATGGTTCTGAAATGGTGATTGATGGCAAAAGAGTGGCTACGAGTCAGCAGCAAGATATTAATGAAGTAGATTGGTCGGGTTGTGATGTGGTCATTGAAGCGACGGGGGTTCATCGTAACGTTTCTCACTTAAACAAGTATCTGGCCCAGGGTGTTAAACGCGTTGTCGTGTCAGCACCAGTAAAAGAAGAAGGGGTTGCCAATATTGTTGTAGGAGTAAATGAACATATATTTGATCCAGCAGTGCATAAAATTGTCACTGCAGCGTCGTGCACCACAAACTGTATTGCACCTGTGGTAAAAGTCATTCACGAGAAGCTTGGTATTGAGCAATCTTCCTTTACTACAATCCATAATTTAACCAATACACAAACCATTTTGGATGCACCCCACAAAGACCTTCGCCGTGCTCGTGCGTGTGGTATGAGTTTGATCCCAACCACCACGGGTTCTGCAACCGCTATAGTTGAAATCTTCCCAGAACTTAAAGGAAAAATTAATGGCCATGCCGTTCGTGTTCCTCTGGCTAATGCGTCTTTGACCGACATTATTTTTGATGTGAAGCGCGATACGACAGCTGAAGAAGTTAACGCTCTACTAAAAGAGGCCTCTGAGGGAGACTTACAAGGTATTCTTGGATTTGAAGAACGTCCGTTGGTTTCTATTGATTATAAAGGTGATCCACGCTCAACGATTGTTGATGCTTTGTCTACCATGGTTGTCGGAACTCGTATGGTCAAGATTTACGCTTGGTACGACAACGAAATGGGTTACGCAACCCGAACGTCAGAGTTAGTTCGTAAAGTCGGCTTAGCATAAGGTATTTTAAAATGACACATCCAATTTGGCAGCTTAACGTAGCGGACAATGATGCCGCGCTTATTCTAACGCCTTGCCCGGGAACGAAAGGCGTTGATTTAGAGACATCGCTTAAAGAACTAAAATCCTCAGGTGTACAGGCGATAGTGACAGCTTTGGAGTTCGAGGAGATGGAAAAAGCGGGAGTAGCTGAATTACCAAAGTTAGCGAAGCAATTAGGCATGTCTTGGTTCCATCAACCAATTAGAGACGATGAAGCGCCTGATGAGCAATTCGATGTTCGTTGGAAGATAATTGGTCCTCAGGTACATGAAGTACTAAAGCAGGGTGGAAACGTAGCATTGCATTGTATGGGAGGTTCTGGTCGTACAGGGCTACTCGCCGCACATATATTGTTAGAGCTCGACTGGGATCTGAATAGGATTAAATCGGAGGTTCAAGCGCTTCGTCCTGGCGCTTTTACTAAACCTCTTCAGATTAAGTACATTAACCAAGTTAGTAGATAGTTCAAACTTTAATTAGCCTGTGTACAGAGCTTTTGGTTTGCCATGATCCTAAAGCTTTCCTTGCTTCAATTTAGACGTAACATGGTTCCTTAGAAAATGGTTTATGTCTTTATAAACAGTGAATTAACTTATGTTTTCAAATTTGAACAAAAGTGTTCGTCAATATATGTTGGTTACGTTCAATTATTGGAACTTTACCATTACAGATGGCGCACTTCGTATGTTGGTAGTGCTCTATTTTCATGATCTTGGGTACAGCACACTTGCGATAGCATCTCTCTTTTTATTTTATGAGTTTTTTGGTGTAATAACCAATTTAGTTGGCGGCTGGTTAGGGGCGCGTTTGGGTTTAAACCGAACAATGAATGTGGGATTAGCAATGCAGGTCGGTGCTTTGGTAATGTTAGCGGTACCAAGTACATGGCTTACTATTCCATGGGTCATGGCGGCGCAGGCGATTTCAGGCATCGCTAAAGATTTAAATAAGATGAGTGCCAAAAGCGTGATTAAGACGCTAGTTCCAGATGATCAACAAGGGGCGCTTTACAAATGGGTAGCAATTTTAACGGGCTCTAAAAATGCGTTGAAAGGTGCGGGTTTCTTTATCGGTGGACTGTTGTTGTCTTTTATTGGATTTCAGTCTTCGGTATTGCTGATGGCTGGGGTGCTTTCTTTCGTGCTTATGGGAAGCCTTATTGCTTTAGAAAGTGATATAGGGAAAGCAAAGAGTAAGCCTAAATTCAAAGAAATTTTTTCTAAATCGCGAAGTGTCAATATCCTCTCTGCGGCGCGTATGTTCTTATTTGGTGCTCGTGATGTTTGGTTTGTCGTGGCGTTACCTGTGTATTTAGGATCCACGTTTGGTTGGGATCATTTGTGGGTTGGTGGATTCTTAGCACTTTGGGTCATTGCTTATGGGTTTGTACAGAGCATCGCTCCTAAAATTACAGGAAAAGGGCAAGGTAAGGTGCCAGATGGTTCTGCTGCAATAATGTGGGCTGCATTACTTGCCATCATAACGGGGTTAGTGGCTTATGCTGTACAAATGGACTGGCAACCAGAACTCGTCATTGTTGTTGGCTTGATGGTCTTTGGTGCCGTTTTTGCCGTGAATTCATCACTGCATTCTTATTTGATTGTTAGCTATGCGAAAGGTGATGGTGTCTCACTGGATGTTGGGTTCTATTATATGGCTAACGCTATGGGACGGTTGATTGGAACGATACTATCTGGTTGGGTTTTCCAATTAGCGGGCTTGGCTGCATGTTTATGGGTCTCATTTGTTTTCTTAGCAATAACAACCTTTATCTCTATTTACCTACCTAAATCGGTAAAATCGATAGCGACCAACTAAGTAAATAAGGCGCTCTTATAAATATTCGAGCGTTTTTTTACACCTTTCTGACTATCCCTTAAGCTTTTCTTATGTAATATGGTCAAATGATACTCAGGTTATCATAGTACTCATTCTTTTATTTTTGACCGCAATCTGGAAAACCAATGGAAAAACGAGTTTTTTTCTTCGATCTACTTCGTTGTATGGCCGCGATTGCGGTTATTGCTATTCACGTCCTCGCACCTTATCGACATGAATTAGGTGCCATTCCGATGAATGAATGGTTTGTTGCGATTACGGTGAACGGTTTTAGTCGTTGGGCTGTCCCAGTATTTATTATGATTACTGGTGCGTTGTTGCTGAACGACACACGACCGTTTAATGCGAAATATTATGTCAGTCGTCGCCTTGGTAAAGTTTTGATTCCATTTATTATCTGGTCTCTTTTCTACGCTTATTTATCAGGGTGGTCTGTGGGTGGTTATGATTCTGGTGTGACATTCGACACGTTAAGAAACGTTTTCCATAAAGAAACGTATTATCATCTAGGTTTTTTTTACTACTTTATTCCCCTTTATTTTGTCATTCCCTTTTTTCAGATTCTGGTTCAAAAAACGGATGACCTAGCGATTTGTGCTTTCTTATCAGTGTGGATACTTTCAACAGCCTTATTTTTGTTTCGAATCGATGGTCCGTGGAGCCACCAATTATGGCTGTATTCCGGTTACTTATTGCTTGGTTATGTTCTTTACAAAAAGGTGCCATTAACAAAGGGAATGGTGACGTTTTTTGTTATTCTCGGTGCTATAGGGCTGTTTAGTAGTGTTTGGATGGTTGCTACAGAGAGTATTGCGCAAGACAAATATACCTTTGGAAGGTGGTTATCTTACAAAACTATAAATACGGCTTTTGCTGCCTCACTTGTGTTTATGCTTTGTCGTTATTTTGGTGAAGGGTTAAAGCAAAGTACGAGAAAAGTTGTTGGGTTTATTAGTCAAAATTCTCTTGGGATATATATTCTTCATCCCATTTTTTTATGGCCAATGAAAGAATTTGGGTGGTTTCAGGGTCATCCAATGTGGGTTATTCCATTGTGGATATTACTTAGCGGTAGCGGTGCTCTCTTTGTTAGTTGGATACTGTCAAAAAGTAATAGAACATCGTGGTTACTACCGTAATCGCATAGGTATCTCGCTATATACGGCGATTGAAATGCCTGCTGTTGGGCTTGAATATTTTCTTTCTGATGTAAGTGATTGTAAATTATCGTGTCGAGCTCACATTATTTATCTAAGATAGATCATGGTAATGCACTGTTTTTTCGGGAACTATTTATACTGGTAATGAGTCTTCAATTAGAAGGTTATTAGGAGAACAATATGTCGAATATTGAGGAAGTTGTTAAGCGTACTCGCCGTATTGAGAAATTGTTGCGGGTGCAATATCATGCTGATGGAAAAGGATTACATCAACTAATCACTAGTTGTGAGGATAGATTACCTCACGATGTGATCAGTAAATTGAGGTATGTCGCCACTATTCGGAACAAAATAGTTCATGAAGAAGACTTTAAGTTGGATAACAGAAAATCTTACTTCGCTACCTGTGATGCATGTGAAAAAGAACTTACCCCAAGAGCGAATCGTTTCATTTGGCGAGCAGCCATTTTAGTCATGACGTTGTTTACGCTCGCGGCTTTAGGATTCTATCTTATTCACTGGGATAAGCTTGTTGAACACTTATAACCTACCCTAATGTGTAAAAATTACATGTGCCAAACACTTTAACAACAACCTCATTACATCGTGATGGTTATTTTCGTAAAGATCCAACTATTGGTCATTAATACTGGATTAAAATTTCATTTTTCCTAAACTAGCCGACTTAAATGAAATGAGGAAAATGTATGTGGGGTTGGCTGATGGTTGGGCTATCTGGGTTAATTCATATTTCGACGGCGAATAGCAAAAATAAAAATCTGTCTAAGATATTGAAACCGACAACTTTACTATTATTAATGGCTATTTTGGTAACAACTGGTCGTGAAGAGACTCAATTCATATGGGTGGCGATTGGCCTTTCTCTTGCTGTCATTGCTAATACGTTTAGTGTTCTACCCAAAATAAGTACAAGAGCAAGCTTTATCGCGTTAATTTTGTCATTTCTATTTTACAGTAAGGGATTTTGGTCCCTGCTGCACGGTGATATTACGTGGTGGCTTCCGTCTCTGTTATTTGCCGGTAGCATTATTCTCATCTTACTTTTGCTACCAAAGCTGGATACGATTATTTTTCCTGTGTCTATTATGGGTTTGGTCTTGGTCCAGATGTCATGGGTGTCCTGTGCTGTTTGGATGAACAATACCAAAATGGCAAATTTGTATGCTTGCCTTGCTTGTTTTGTTTTTGTTGCTGCGACTCTAGTTAGTGCAGTTAATATCTATCGCCATCCTTTCCCAAATTCTGATTTATGGGCCACGAGTGGTTTTTTTATCGCCCATTCACTGACTGTCGCTTCTGTTATTGCGTAATCAGTTGGTTGAATGACATTTTCTATTTAACTTTAGTTTTAAAGTTATCTACTTTGGATTCATCCATTATAGAGTGATTAAGAATATCATTCTTTTGGTGTATTCTAGCGATCTCAAGTTAAGGGCAAAAAATGAATAATATTCATGGGCATAAAATATTAGATATGTTGTCAGAAAAATTTCTCACTCGAGATGAAGTAAAGAACCTGCTCACAAATGAGTACGGGTACGATGTCCAGTTTCATACTTGCCAGAGTGAAGGTCTGAACTTTGATGAACTTTTTGATTTCTTTATCGAGAGAGAAAAAATAGTCACAGTTGATGGGAAATACAGCATTAATGCGACGAAAAAGTGCGAATAACACCCCCCAATACCGTTATAACTGTGTCACCAATATAGCACGGAGATAAAAATAACAATGGATATACTTTCAGCAGCAACAATGTTGTTTTTAATTATGGATCCTTTAGGTAACTTACCGGTCTTCTTGTCCATTCTTAAGCATATTGAACCGAAAAGACGACGAATTATATTAATTCGTGAGCTTTGCGTTGCGTTGGTTATTCTGCTTGCTTTTTTATTCGGTGGCCAAAACATACTTAATTTCCTGCATATAAATCCTGAGACCTTAAGTATTTCTGGTGGTGTTATTCTCTTTATCATCGCTATCAGGATGATTTTTCCACAACCAGGCGGTGTGACAGGTCTTGCAGCAGGTGAAGAGCCATATATTGTACCAATGGCTATCCCAATGATTGCTGGCCCGTCTGTGATGGCTTTGTTGCTATTATTGTCGAGTCAAGAACCTGATCGTATTTGGGATTGGGCCGCAGCGTTACTTATCGCGTGGGGGGCAAGCTTCTTTGTACTTATGTTCATCAATTTTTTCCATAAGTTATTGGGTGAAAAGGGTTTAAAAGCGGTAGAAAGATTGATGGGGTTGCTATTAGTTATGATCTCTACCCAGATGTTCCTAGATGGTATTAAAGACTTTATAGGTTAAAGCATGATGTAAAAAAAGAGCGCTTAAGCGCTCTTTTTTTACATCATGTGTTTACGCCTTATATCGAGCAGAGAAAATATACCAAATATTAAAATTGACCATTTCTCCCAACCGCTGATTTCTATTTTGTCACCAAAAGCTCCGATAAATATCAACATTTGAACCGCGTGCATCATGAACAAAAATCCAGTCATAATATAGAGTGCAATGGCCGCCTTACCTGGAAATGGCATGAAAATATTGAAGAGAAGGACAAACCAAACAAATGCGATAGAGGCTTTTGCTAAAAATATCAGGACTTTCATTCTATATTCCTTTCAAATAATCGGTAACTTACTTGGCCAGCTTTTTTTTCTCGATAGAGAGACCAATTGTCTGGTATGCCAGTAAGCGTGAGTTCTTTTTCTGTTTCAATATAAATCATAGCATTTTCTGCAAGCCAATTATTTTCTTCTAATAATTTTAAGCTCTTTTCTAGCAATCCTTTTCTAAAGGGAGGATCGATAAAGACGATATCAAAAGGCGTGCCCTGCTTATCAAGGTAGGAAAGGCTATCCGAATTGATTGCCTCAATAGACTCTGCTCTTAATGTCGTGATATTTTGGATTAACTGTTTATGTGCCTGTACGTTGAGTTCGAGCATCACAACCTGCTTTGCTTGACGCGAGGCGGCTTCAAATCCTAATCCACCAGAGCCTGCAAACAGATCCAAACATTTGGCATGAGGTACATCTTGATAAATCCAATTAAATAGCGTCTCTTTTACGCGATCGGTCGTGGGTCTTAGCCCTTCAGCATTGAATACAGGTAGTTTTCTACCTCGCCAAAGACCTGCAATAATGCGTATTGAGCCTTCTGGTTGCTTTTTTTGTAAATTGTTTTTAGTTTGACTTCTTACCATAGATTTTTTGACCGCTAATAAAGTGTTACTATATCCTGTTATATAATGTCAAAGTGTACCAATCAAAACAGAAATTTTTCAGTACTTTGTCATTTTTCTCTGCTCAAATAATTTTGCAGGGCATTAAATTAGAATTAGTTGTTAGATCTAGGACTCCTCTCGATGACGGATAAGAAAAAGCGCGGACTATTTTCATGGCTTGGTTTTGGCGAAGATGACGGAAAAAGCCAAGAAGGTGAAAATAAGCAAATTGAAGAGCTTCAGCCAGAGAAGCAAGAAGAAAATGCTACTATTGAAACTGAGCTAGCGAGCAATGAAAGCGAAGATATTATTGCCGATGCCTCACAAGCGAATGATACTCTGTCAGTTAATACAGATGGTTTAGATGATGAAATCAATACGACTATCGACGTTGAAATTGGAGATGAGGCACTTGTAGAATCGCCAATTGATACAACTGTACTGATTGAATCGACAGAGGAATCAGCTTCAGCCGATCCTGTAGATGCACCTGTCGAAAGTAATACAAAGAAAGTCATTGTTGAACAAGAGAAACCAACAGAAGGTTTCTTTTCAAGGTTAAAGCGTAGCTTAGCTAGAACAAAACAGAACATCGGTGCAGGTTTTTTTGGTCTGTTTAAAGGAAAATCGATAGACGATGATCTTTTTGAAGAGCTTGAAGAACAACTTTTAATAGCCGATGTAGGGATGGATACAACCTTAAAGATTATCGGTAACCTAACAGAAAAGGCATCTCACAGAGAGTTAAAAGATGGCGAAGCGCTGTACGGTTTACTTAAAGAAGAAATGGCCGAAATACTGTCACATGTAGAGCAGCCACTCGTCATCGATACTAAGCATACCCCTTACGTCATACTAATGGTTGGCGTGAATGGCGTGGGTAAAACCACGACAATAGGTAAATTGGCAAAACAATTCCAAGCTGATGGGAAAAAAGTCATGCTTGCCGCAGGAGATACATTCCGAGCCGCTGCGGTGGAACAGTTACAAGTTTGGGGTGAAAGAAATAATGTCCCGGTTATTGCTCAACATACTGGTGCGGACAGTGCCTCTGTCATTTATGATGCTATAGAAGCAGCGAAAGCTCGTGGTGTAGATGTTGTCATCGCGGATACTGCAGGTCGACTTCAAAACAAGGGTCACTTGATGGAAGAGCTGCGTAAAATTGTACGCGTAATGAAAAAAGTCGATGATTCAGCACCGCATGAAATAATGTTAACCCTTGATGCAGGTACTGGCCAAAATGCGATTAGCCAAGCCAAATTATTTAGCGATGTCGCCCCTGTTACTGGCATCACCCTGACAAAACTTGATGGAACCGCGAAAGGCGGGGTTATATTCGCCATCGCTGATCAGTTTAATATCCCGATTCGCTATATTGGTGTTGGGGAAGGTATTGATGATCTTCGCCCGTTTGAATCTGAAAACTTTATTGAAGCGCTATTTAGTCGCGAAGAATAATGATTAAGGTATTGTGCAGTAGCAAGCGCTTAAATGGAATGAATTGAATAGTTAGAGGAAGAGTAAGTGATAAGATTTCAGCAAGTTAGTAAAGCTTATCGAGGTGGTCGCCAAGCATTACAAAAAGTGGACTTTCATCTTAGACAAGGTGAAATGGCATTTCTTGGTGGGCATTCTGGCGCTGGCAAAAGTACATTACTGAAGCTGATTTGTGCTATGGAGCGCCCTTCTGATGGCACTATTCAATTCAACGGACACGATATTACAAAGATATCGAATAACGATATTCCTCTTTTAAGACGTAATATTGGTATCGTTTTTCAAGATCACCGTTTGTTAATGGATCGGACTGTTTTTGATAATGTGGCATTGCCAATGCGTATAGAGTCTGCGACAGAAAATGATATTAAACGCAGAGTCTCCGCAGCGTTAGATAAAATAGGGTTGTTAGATAAAGCGAAGTGTTTGCCGAGCCAACTATCAGGTGGTGAGCAACAAAGAGTGGGTATCGCAAGAGCGGTTGTGAATAGACCCACTTTAGTACTGGCTGATGAACCAACTGGTAATCTAGATCCTGAATTGTCTAATCGAACCATGATGTTGCTGGAAGAGTTTAATCGAGCAGGTGTCTCTATTCTTGTCGCAACTCATGATGTTGGTCTTGTCGGCAGCAGGCCTCAGTATCGACGATTTGAGTTAAATCAAGGTTTTTTAAGTGAGGTCGAAGGTTATGGCCAATAATGCTCGCAGCAAAAACAAAGTCGATCGTGTCGGTTTTTTGACCATGCATATAAGGCAAGCTAAAAGCTCATTTATGAGTTTGTGGTTAAGACCCTTAGGTAACATATTGACTCTAGCCGTGATCGCTATGGCGTTGTCTTTGCCTGCGAGTGTTTATCTTGTGGGTAAAAATATTGCTAAAGTTGCTGAGGAGGTTGCGAGTCCGTCACAAGTAAGTGCCTATATACAAGAAGACATCGCAGAAGCGAGAATCATGGTACTTAAGGATCAGGTAGAAAGTTGGGAAAATGTAGAAAGTGTGCAATATATTTCTTCTCAACAAGGTCTTAGTGATTTAAGTGAGTATTCTGGATTTGAACAAGCTATTTCATTACTAAGTGATTATTCGTTACCCGCAGTGCTCGTTATACAACCATCTGAGCAAAATGATGCGAGCATCAGAGATATCGCAATAGCGCTAAGAGATGAGCAGGGTATTACCGATGTAAGATTGGATGAAGATTGGCTTGCTCGCTTAGATGCAATGAAGAATCTGGCAACAACGGTTGTTGTTACTTTAGCAACCTTAATGTTAGGGGCCGTATTTTTAATTGTTGGCAACACATTACGGTTTACGATTTTAGCGCATAAAGAAGAAATTCAAGTGATGAAGCTGATTGGAGCAACAGACAGTTTTATCTTAAGACCCTACCTATATTCTGGTATGTGGTTTGGTTTAATTGGAGCGGTAAGCGCTTGGTTTTTGACGGCAATTATTACAGTACTGTTAAATGGAGCTGTAGAAAAGCTTTCTATGTTATATGACAGTCAGTTTCACTTGATAGGCTTGAATTGGGATGAGTCATTGTTGCTATTAATGCTTGGTGTTTTCTTAGGTTTTATTGCCGCAAAACTATCTGCACGGAAACACTTAAAAGATATTGAACCTGTGTAGGCTTTTCTTGTCTTAAAAAAGATTAAAACAGCAGGTTAAAATGGTAAATATTTGTAAATCGCTCTTGTATAGTGATTGTATCTATGGATAATTACCGTCCCCTTATTGAAATTTTCTTTGATTAAGTTCAATATTGATGGGTTTAGAGTAAATATATTGCTCAATGTAAAAAGAATGAGGAATTGAATGGCAAACCAAAAGTATTCAATGGCTTTAGTTACGCAAGATAGCTTAGATAGTTATATTCGTTCAGCAAACAGCTACCCTATGCTAAAACCTGAAGAAGAGCGTGATCTGGCAGAACGATTGCATTACAAAGGTGAAATTGACGCTGCGAAAGGTCTTATACTTTCACACCTTCGATTCGTCGTTCATGTTGCCCGAGGTTACTCTGGTTACGGTTTACCGATGGCTGATTTGGTTCAGGAAGGCAATATCGGCCTAATGAAAGCAGTGAAGCGTTTTAATCCTGAAGTGGGTGTTCGTCTTGTCTCTTTTGCCGTCCATTGGATAAAAGCTGAGATTCATGAGTACGTTTTGAGAAACTGGCGTATTGTTAAAATCGCTACAACCAAAGCTCAACGTAAACTTTTCTTCAATTTACGTAAATCTAAAAAGCGTTTAGGTTGGTTTAATAACGGTGAAGTAGAAACGGTTGCTCGCGAACTAGGTGTTGCACCTTCGGAAGTGCGAGAGATGGAATCTCGTCTAGCTGCACAGGATGCTGCTTTTGAATTGCAGAATGAAGATGACGATTCAGGAAGCTACTCAGCTCCCGTACTTTATCTAGAAGATAAGCATTCTGATGTTGCAGATAATGTAGAAGCTGATAATTGGGAGACGCATACTAATACGCGCTTAACTCATGCTTTAGCAACGCTAGATGAACGAAGCCAACATATTGTCCGTTCTCGTTGGTTAGCTGATAAGAAATCTACATTGCAAGAACTCGCCGAAGTCTACAGTGTTTCTGCAGAGAGAATTCGTCAACTCGAAAAAAATGCAATGAAGAAATTAAAACTGGCGGTTGGTGAGTTTTAATAGGAAAGCGTTGTCACTACTTAAAGTACTTTGAAAGCACCAAAAATTTTTAGAGCCGAGATCGTTGAGATCTCGGCTTTTTTATGCCTGATCGAAATTGATCGATATGCTTGATCAAAATTGAAATCTACCTGTGTATAAGTCTGTGAGGAAAACTTTCATTAACTGTCAGGAAGTAGCGGATAGACTAGGATTAAGAGCGAATATCCATTGGGGATAGTTTATTTGATACACACAGAAAAAGAAGGATCACTACTACATGTTGTGGATCTTTTTATTAAGAGATACTTTATCAACGTAATTCACAGATTTATCCACAGATGGTGAAATATTGATCATCGGTGGATAAAAAATAGTGCAATTTTTATTCTCTTATTCAGGTAATTTTGGCAGAAGAACGACAGAATTTTTTATTGCTTGTTAGAAGCTATGTCGCTTGGGTGCTAATAACACTTGGTATACAATCTAGTGACAAAAATAACATCAGGGAAGGTTAGCTCAATGAGTAGTTTTAAGAAGATAAATGCCGTTGGAGCAAAGAAGTTAATTAGCGACAGAAGCGCAGCACTTTTCGATATACGAGATGCTGGTTCTTTCACTACTTCCCATGCCGAAACTGCTCGCCATCTAACGAACGATACAATGGTTGCCTTTCTGGAAGAGGTTGAATTTGATCATCCTATACTTGTTATGTGCTACCACGGAGTCAGTAGTCAAGGTGCCGCACAATATTTAGTGAATCAAGGCTATGAAGAAGTGTATAGCGTTGACGGCGGATTTACAGCATGGCATATGGCTGGCTTACCTATTCAGAGAGGTTAAATGATTAAGCTAATCACACTCAAAAACCCTAGAACGGCTCAAGCTTTCATTGATTATATGGCATCAAGGAAAATAGAACTCGATATGATGCCAGAGGGTGGGGGGCAATTTGCCCTTTGGCTTAAAGACGACATTGATAAACTAGAAGCTGAATCGGAATTGTCTCATTTCTTAGCGAATCCGAATGATAGTAAGTATCAAGCTGCATCGTGGGATCTCGCGGGCTCTAGAACGAGAAAGTTTACATATCAGACTCCCAGCATATTGGCTATGGTCAAAGCAAAAGCAGGGCCTTTTACGCTTTTGATTATGTCGGTTTCTATTGCGTTATTTATCCTGTTTCAATTAGGGTTTGGTAATTCTATTTTTTCGGTAACACATTTTCCAGCTTTTGATGGACAGAAGTGGCAAATTTGGCGCTGGGTGTCACATGCACTTATTCATTTCTCTGTTACTCATATTGCTTTTAACCTCCTGTGGTGGTGGCAATTAGGCGGAGATATAGAAAAGCGGCTTGGTACGATTAAATTATTGCAGATCTTTATATTATCATCGGCCCTATCGGGTGCAGGTCAATATTGGGTTGAAGGTGCCAACTTTGGTGGATTGTCAGGGGTGGTGTATGCGCTAATGGGATATTCATGGTTGTTAGGTGTCATATCGCCTGAAAAAGGGGTGAGCTTACCGAAACCTATCGTCATATTTATGCTTGTTTGGTTGGTGCTAGGGTATGTGCAGCCATATATGGCTATTGCTAATACCGCTCACTTGGTAGGCTTAGCGTCTGGTTTATTACTTGCTAGGATTGATAGCCAGATGACAAAAAAAACAAATGGCTGATGATCATATAGCACAAAATATGTCTACTGTAGCAATGGCCTTTAAATGCCATTGCTTTGAAAATCAGAGCAGAATTATTGAAAGAGGAATTTAGTAAACAATAAATCTGTGATGAGGGTTTTACCCGTTTCGGCAATGAGCAGATTGTTTAGATTTTCTTTGAGTTGCTTTCTGAGTTCTTCTCTTCCAGCGAGGGTTTTCACTTGATCTTCAGTTTGTTCACCAATGTATGCAACGATAGTATCTCGAATTAAAGGTTCGTGTCTTTCTAGCTCAACGACATAAGAGCTATCCGCAACCATTAAATCGACTCGGACTTGCAGATATGCCAGTTTTTTGCCTTTTGTGTATACGTTGGTAGTGAGATCTGGTGCTAATGTATAATAGGCGAATGTGGGTCCGCTGTTTTGCTCTTCTTCATCCGCATATGTTGTGACTGAAAAAGTACTGGTTAGAGCGAAAATTATTAAAACAATATATTGTTTAAGCATATTTATGGGATCTTTCTTTTTTTATCGGATTATCGTGGCGTCTTAGTCTGCTACAATGTAGCACCTAGACAAGTTTGTATTCTGCGGCTTTTTTAGCCTAAACACCAAGTATAAATTGCTTATATTACTAGAACTAAATAAATATACCTATGACTGAGCTGATTTCGTTGTACATTGCTGCGCTCAAAAAAGTTGATTGGCAAGACATTGACAAGTTTGAACTATCTTCGAGCGTTTCTCTACATTGGTTGTTGGAAAGAGGCTCATTGTCACGTCGTTTTGAAGAAAAGTGTGAAAACTTAACGGTTAAGATGCTTTTTAATGAGATGATTTCAGCTAGAGAGGTCACAATTGAAGAAAAAGAACTTCTTAGTGATACTGGTTGCTTACTCAGAGAAGTCATGCTTTTAGGTGATGAGCAAGAATGGGTAATTGGTCGAACTTTGATACCAGAAGCGTCTTTGGACGACCAGCCACATAACTTAATTCAACAGGGTACTATTCCACTTGGATTAACAGTATTTAGTGTTGAGGGTGTGAGTAGAGATGCTTTGCAACTTGGCTGGGTTAACCTCCCTAACCAGCGACTTATTGCTAGACGATCACGTTTATGGATGAATAAAAAACCTATGTTAGTCGCAGAACTTTTTCTTCCCGAATCACCGGTGTATCTTACGGAGACGGTTTAGATGAGCTTAGTAAAAGCGAGAGCCTACTGGCAACTAATGCGTATGGATAAGCCAATTGGTTCATTATTGCTTCTGTGGCCAACCATATGGGCCTTGTTACTTGCTTCGGAAGGTAAGCCTAGATTAGACGTTGTTGTTGTATTTGTTTTTGGAGTGCTGTTTATGCGCTCTGCTGGATGCGTTATCAATGATTTCGCAGATAGAAAAATTGACGGACATGTTCAAAGGACAGAGCAACGACCGCTTCCTGCAGGGAAAGTGAAACCGTTTGAAGCCATTGTTTTGTTTCTAATATTAGCGTTATCTTCTTTTTTTCTTGTACTTACTATGAATCCTCTTACCGTTAAGCTGTCATTTTTCGGTATTGTGTTGGCGTTCATTTACCCTTTTATGAAGCGTTTTACTCATCTTCCTCAATTATTCCTAGGGTTAGCATTCAGTTGGGCGATACCAATGGCCTGGGCTGCGCAAGCGAATGAACTTACGTCTCCTGTATGGTTATTATTTGTCATTAATGTGTTATGGACCATGGCTTACGATACTCAGTATGCAATGGTCGATAGAGATGATGATTTGCGAATAGGGGTAAAATCAACCGCAATTTTGTTTGGTCGCTTTGATAAAATCATTATTGGCTTATTGCAGTTGTTAACGCTGGTTTTGTTTATAATTTTAGGTAACTGGTTGAACCTTAGTACCGTTTTTTATTGGGGAATACTAGTGTCGGCTGGATTGTTTGTATATCAACAAAATTTGATTAAAAAGAGAGAACGAAATCTCTGTTTTAAGGCATTTTTAAATAACAATAATGTTGGGTTAATTATGGCTCTGTCGATCTTTCTTAGTTATCTATAATCTACTCAAGGCGTCAAAAATGGTTTTAATGAAAAAGGTTCTGTATTGACAGAACCTTTTTTCGTTATGACGTTATTTAAATGACGGTTATTTTACTTCACTATATAGGTTTTCCTGAATAGTTAACTTTACTTCCGTTGGTAATAACGCCGATAACATATCCGCTAAATGTTGAGTGTTATCTAGATTACAGTTGCCATCCACGTCGATATATTGTTGTTCTTTCAATGTTGTAAATAACGAAGTAAATACCCCTTTATCAAAAAACTCTGGAGCATTGATACCGTGCAATCTACCGAGACGTTGAGCAACTTCCTGGCATTTCTTCTCTAGTTCAGGTTTCTCAAGTTCTGGATTGGCCCCTAGAAGATTGATTGAAATGGCATAGCGTTGCAGTGTCTCTGCGATAGTACGGGCAAGCAACATCAATGATTGAATTCTAGGTTGGTCGATAGATATATTATCTTCTGTACGGCAAACCAGTTTTTGCCTTACCAGTTCATCTAGGATGCTTTCGACCGTTTGATCAAGATTTGATTGATCGTAATTCAAAAACAACTCTTTTTTCAAGAAAGGATAAAGTTGGTGTACGACAGACTTAATGTATTTTACGGATATACTTTCGTGACGAACAACCAAGTGTGAAATTAATGATGGTATTGCGAATAGGTGAATAATGTTATTACGGTAGTAAGTCATTAAGATGGATTGATTGCGATCTAGGGAAACAATGTCACCCATAGTATCGGTTTCGATTACGAATTTATCTAATGAAATCGCATGCTCAACTAACTCTGTTGCGGTTTTGTCCGGCATGGTAAATGTATTGGAGTATGGGACATTCTTAAGTAGTGATAAATACGAGTCAATCTGCACGACCAATGTATCTTTTGATAGAGCACGTTGACGAGATGCAAGCAGAGCAGTTGCACATAGCGTTAATGCATTTGCTGCTGCTGCATCATTGATATGAGTCATCATCTTAACAGCGAGTTTATTGACAGTTGGTGTCAACCATTTAGGTCTAGGTGGATCAAGAGGATTGATGTCTTGTTTCCATTCCGGGACTTCTTCGTTAAGGAATTGATTTAGAGGGATTGGTTCGCCAAAGTTTACATAGCCTTGACCAAAATTACGAAGCTTACGTATCGTTTTAAGTACCTGCCCTGCGTTCTCTTTTTCTTTGCGTTTTCCTCGCAGCTCTTTCGCGTAGGTGGATACTTCCATTACATGTTCATAGCCAATGTAGACTGGGACTAGGGTAACAGGGCGGCTCTGTTCTCGTAACATCGTTTGGATAGTCATGGCTAGCATGCCGGTTTTCGCTGGTAGTAGTCTACCTGTACGAGAACGACCACCTTCACTGAAATACTCAACCGAGTAGCCTTTAGTAAATAACTCAGAGAGGTATTCACGGAATATAGTGGAGTAGAGTTTATTTCCTTTGAAGCTGCGACGAATAAAAAAGGCACCGCCACGACGGAATATATAGCCTGCGGGGAAGAAGTTAAGATTGATGCCTGCCGCAATATGAGGAGGAACCATTCCCTCATGATAAAGGACGTAAGAGAGCAATAAATAGTCCATATGGCTTCGATGACACGGCACGTAAACTATCTCATGCCCATCTTGTGCTAATCGACGTACCGTGGTGGCGTTGCTAATGTTAAGCCCTTTATAAAGCTTATTCCATAACCAACCTAGTATCCGCTCTCCATTCTTAATCAGAGAATATGAGAAATTAGCGGCAATTTCATCGAGAATCGAGTGCGCTTCTTTTCGCGCCTTTTCGAGACTGATATTTTTACTGTTGGCTTCATTCTCGATAGCTTTTTGGATAACTTCTGAATCGAGTAGTCGAGTAAATAATTGCTCGCGATTAGGGAGTTTAGGCCCAATAGCGGCTAGCTTTTGTCTTGAGAAGTGGGTTCGTGCTACTCGAGCGAGTTTATGCGCTATCGATTCATCTGTACCATGTACATCCGCCATATAACGAAGTGAAACAACGGGGCTAAACCTCACTTGGCAATCTCGACCAGAAACGATGACCGCTGCGGCTTTTTGTGGGCCATTCATTGCGCGTAAATAAGGTCTTAGATCGGCTTCTTTACCCGGTTTTCTTCCCCATAAAACGGTCGCAGGAATAACCTGAACATCTAACTCTGAATCTTCTCCGTGCAACGTCAATAAATCGCTAAATAGAGCAATGGAAGCACTTGGTATGTGCTTGTCATTTTTAAGTATTGTTGGCCTCGAACTAATATAGACATATCGACCTAACTCTTTCCCGTTTATCTTCAGTGGCAAAAGAGGATCCGGTAAACCGATTTCTAATGCTTTTCTTCTCAATGTGAAAAGGTCAACATTGGAACGAAATGGGAGTGCGTAGACGATAGGTTTATCCAAATCGATGTCTAAATCTTTAATTGGCTCAGTAGGAATAGCGGTGCTCTTTACTAATAAAGAGAGAGGGAGCTTTAAAAGTGAGCGTGGAATTATACGTCCAGATGACATTAGGTTTATCGCCTCAAGAGTTATCAAAAATGCACTACGTTCAAGGGTTCGAATTCATCCCAAAACTCTGATGAAAATCGAAGTTTAAGGGGGATTTCGATGAAGATAGTTTTGCGCCGAAAGAATACCAGAAACTAGTCCAAGCTTTCACGTCTAAATCAATTTGTTCTATCATTTTTGTTACCGTTGATATGTTGGCTAATTATAGCAGCAGGTAACAATAAATGAATTACAAAAAATAGGGGATTCAAACGCATTGTTAAAGTTGGTTCCTATTCTACACAAGGCATAGGCGCAGTGTTTAAAAGCGAAGACGCTTTTTTGGTCGCCGCTATTTTCGACTGTTGTTCCAGTTTACTTAACCTTGTAATTTATTGCTTATACATTCGCCCCCAAATAGCAACGATGCAGATAGCGAAAACAAGTCTTCCCCAAAGAATGGCGTATAGGTCAGCGCCGAGCAATAGTATCAACAGTGTGTCTTCAATGATGCTGTGACATAACCCAAGGAAACCCATGACAAGTGCAGTATCCCGTTTACTAATGTGCCCTTTTTTTACTTCATCGATGAGTAATCCTGCACCGAACGAAATTCCCAGTGTCATTCCAATAATTGTAATGTTGGCGGCTTCTTTACCTAACGTGAGCCCTCTTAATAATGGTGACAGTAATTTGTGCAGTAGAGCCTCAATTCCAAGTATGCGTAGAATTCGCAGCATTATGATGAGGGCGGTTAAAATGACAAAGATAGAAGCAAAAAGTTGCGCTTGTTCAATACTCCACTGAATCCATCCAAACGAATTACTTGTAGTTGGTGCCCAAGATAAAGCAATTGGTTCTTGTTTCCATTGCAGAGTTGAGTATAAAAGGTTCAATATTGACCCTAATAATAATGCCCCCCCCACTCTTACAAGTAATGTTACTCTCCATCGAATACCTAATGACTTGGCTATAGCACCTTCTACAGGTAGCCCATGAGCAATTAATATCATGACTCCCAGTACCGATATGTCCGCGACAGAAATTGCATTAGTAGCGGCTATTGAGTAAAACACCACCATAGCGGTATAGATATTGGTTAATAAAGCGACGGCCCATACCAAGCCCATTTCTTGCGATAACCCTACAATATTCATTGCAGGAGAAAGACAGTAAGCAAGCAGATCTGTGGCGCCAACTAAGTCTAACAGTTTAACGATAATGACAGCCGGAAGCATTACCTTGACTAAAACCAGATAGACTCGGATGATCTCTTTAAACTGATTTGATATATGGGTGATGAACGTATTGTTCCACATGAAACATTATCCTTTTAATGCGTTTATAAGTAACTTAAGTTTGGGACAAACGACATCCACTGATACTGCTTTTGTTACCTCTATTGCATTGAGTGTTTATAAAGTAACACGCAGTTACGTTATAAACTGATCTTGATAAGAACAAAAAAACCGACGTTCATTTATGAGTTTTAGATGAATTAGGGCAATAATTATCTATTTACCGGCATTATTCTTCTACAAGTTAATTAGTTTAGAGTAGATTTGAAAAATTATTGCTGTAATTTAGACCCATAAATGTATTTTATTCTGATAATGGGTGAGTGAGGTTAATAGTGTTTCTTGATCGGACAGATAAAGCTATTTTACGAGAATTGCAGAGCGACTGCTCTATTACCAATGTTGATCTTGCTGAAAGGGTAGCATTGTCTCCGCCAGCATGTCTGAAGCGAGTACAGCGACTAACAACAGAAGGTGTAATTAGTCGAAAGGTTGCCATTCTGAACCCAGAAAAATTAGGTAATCCATTACACATTGTTGTTGAGGTATGTATGGAGAGGGATAAAAAGCAGATTAATCAAAATTTTATAAAACAGCTCCAAGGTGTACCTGAAGTGAAAGAATGTTATCAGGTGACTGGTGAGGTGGATTTTGTACTGATTATTGATGTGGCGGACTTGCGAACTTACGAGAGGTTAAAAGAGACGATTTTCTTTAGTAATGAAAATATTAAAACGTTCAAAACAATGATCTCAATGAATCGTGCTAAGTATGAAACGCAATTGATAATTGACTAAACAGATATGAAAATGGGTCGTTGGTTAAAAAATGACACCTTTCCGTTGCAAACAAATAAATACTGGATATACTCACAGTTAACTGTATAAAAAAACAGGTGACTTATGAAGCCGTTAACCCCTCGTCAACAACAAGTATTAGATCTTATCAGAGACAAAATTGAAGATTCTGGTATGCCCCCAACACGAGCAGAAATCGCTAGAGAGTTGGGTTTCCGTTCTGCTAATGCCGCAGAAGAGCATTTAAAAGCCCTTGCTAAAAAGCAAGCTATTGAGATTATCCCTGGCGCATCTAGGGGGATTCGAGTTTTGCTTCAGAGTGATGCTGTAAATGATGATTTAGGATTGCCTTTAATAGGACAAGTCGCGGCTGGCGAACCTATTTTGGCGCAAGAGCATGTTGAAGCGAACTATAAAGTTGATCCGACGATGTTTCGACCTCAAGCCGATTTTTTGCTTCGCGTTCAAGGTGAAAGTATGAAAGATATAGGCATCATGGATGGTGATTTACTGGCGGTACACAAAACACAAGACGTCAGAGATGGTCAAGTTGTGGTGGCTCGTGTCGATGATGACGTCACAGTTAAACGGCTTGAAAGGAAAGGGTCAACAGTATTGCTTCATGCAGAAAATGAAGATTTCTCTCCAATTAAAGTTGATCTAGAGTCCCAGCACTTAGCTATAGAAGGTGTCGCTGTCGGTATTATTCGAAATACGGACTGGATGTAATTTATAACTTGATAATCTAAATAATAATCATTATCATCTTTAGTTCGGGAGAGATGATAATGAATGTCCAATATATAAAAGCCTCAACCAATATCAATAATAAGCCTCACTATGATGTGCCAGTTCACTTACTACAACCGATGTGGCTAAGAAGTCGAGAAAGTCTGGTTAATGATGGTTTGGTCTATGATCCTATTGCGGCTAATGCCTGTCGATACTGTCAGCTTTCTTCAGAATGCCTTTCTGGTGATATTGCTCAGAAACAATTATTGCACGCGACGCTTACTAAGCTTTGCGACGAAAGAGTCGGTGCCTTTTTAAAAGATCATCCTAACGCTTGGGTATTAAATATAGGTGGCGGATTAGATACTCGATTTTATCGATTAGATAATGGCTTGTGTCACTGGGTAGAGCTGGACATTTCTGAGCACTTGCTTTGGAGGGAGAAGTTATTTCATCCAAGTGATAGATATAAATTAATCAATGGTTCCGTCGATAACTTTAATTGGATGCAATCCTTATCTATACCGAGCAATGTGCCAGTTATTATCGTTTGTGAACAAGCGCTGTTATCGCGTTCAGAATCTGATGTGGCTCAGTTTGTCCAAAATATGAGTCGATATTTTAATCAATGTCATGCTTGTATTGTCGTAGCCGGTGACAAAGCGTCAACTCGCTATGGGCAAAGGTTAGGAAGCCAAAATTATTCTCATGGTTTTAACAAACCAACAGAAAAACTGTTGCAATGGTTGCCTTGGTGCAAATATATTAAATTATTCTCTCCATTTGATGATAGTTGTGGACGATGGAAAGTTTGGCAACGCGCCATTGCTGCATTTCCAACATTAAGACATAGGCTTACTCCGATTGTCGTTGAGTTATCTTGGTAATTTAACGGGACAATAGATGAATCACTAAGTTACACTTCCCGGTAACTTAGTGAGGTTTATGTGTTTAACTCTTTTTTATCAACGCTTCAGAATACATCGATCCACAAACAAGTACTTCTTCTCGCTATTCCGATGGTTCTTTCAAATATCACCGTTCCGTTGCTGGGGTTGGTTGATGCTGCTGTGATCGGTCATTTAGAACATTCATGGTATTTAGGTGGTGTCGCCTTGGGTGGGACCATGATCAGTGTGACTTTCTGGTTGTTAGGTTTTTTGAGAATGTCGACAACTGGATTAACCGCCCAAGCTCTAGGCGGAGAGAAAAAAGAACAACTAGTTTTGGTTCTGCTTCAAGGTTTGTTTATGGCCTTTGCATTCGCAGTAATATTTCTGCTTTTTCATCGGGTGATGGCTGATATTATTTTCGGTTTTAGTCGTGCGAGTAATGAGGTTAAGCACTACGGAGAGACCTATTTTGTTATTAGAGCGTGGAGTGCACCTGCCTCTCTTGCAAATTATGTCATGCTTGGCTGGTTGTTAGGCACCCAAAACTCACGAGCACCTATGTGGATGGTGATTTTCGCTAACGTTACCAATATTGCTTTAGATTTTCTTTTTGTGGTTGGGTTCAACTGGGGAGTAGAAGGCGCCGCTCTTGCTTCTGTTATTGCAGAATACACAAGCTTGGTTATAGGATTGGGTTTTGTTGTTAAAACGTGGAAAAACTTTCAGTTGCCTGCTATTTCATCAATAATACGTGAAAGAACCATAAGGTTAACGAGTGGACTATCACGATTCGTCAAACTCAATCGAGATATCTTTCTACGCTCTTTATGTCTACAGGGGGCCTTTAGCTTCATGACCTTTCAAGGAGCAACCTATGGTGATGATGTCGTCGCAGCTAATGCAGTATTGATGAGCTTTCTGATGATTATATCTTATGGTATGGATGGGTTTGCTTATGCCATTGAAGCTATGGTAGGCAAAGCAATAGGCGCAAAAAATAGAGGGGCGTTGAAAGAATCGATAGTGGTTACGTTTGTTTGGAGTTTCGTCATTTGTTTCTTTTTAGGGGGCGTTTTTTATCTCTTTGGTAACAACTTGATATCCATGATCACTGATATTGAACGTGTTAGTAAGATAGCCAGTATGTACCTCCCTTGGTTAATTGCTATGCCATTGTGCGCTATGTGGTGTTTTGTTTTGGACGGTATTTTTATCGGTGCAACAAAAGGTAAGGAGATGAGAAATAGCATGTTTATTGCCACTTGTACCTTTTTTGCCGTCTTCGGTTTGATGAGCGGTTTTGGTAATCACGCCTTATGGGCAGCGATGATAAGTTTTATGGTGATACGTGGTGTAAGTTTAGGGTTTGTTTTTGTATCGCAGTGGAGAAGAGGTGTTTTTCTCTAAGAATTCGTTCAGGCTGAGGTATTCTCAGCCTGAACATAATGATTACCGGGTATAGCCTTTTATTTTAAAACAGACGATTAAGCCCGTTTAATGCCGCTACTCGGTAAGCTTCTGCCATTGTAGGGTAGTTAAAGGTCGTATTAACGAAATATTCGATGTTATTCGCTTTTCCTTTTTGTTCCATTATCGCCTGCCCGATATGAATAATTTCCGCAGCGCGTTCCCCGAAACAATGAATACCCAATATCTCTTTTGTTTCTCGATGAAAGAGTATTTTTAGGCTGCCAATATCTTTTCCGGCGATTTGAGCTCGAGCGAGGTGTTTAAACGAAGAGCGTCCGACTTCATATGGAACCTTCGCAGCAGTGAGTTCTTGTTCGGTTTTACCCACAGAGCTAATTTCCGGTATGGTGTATATCCCAGTAGGGATGTCTTCTATTAGGTGGGTATCGGCTTTTCCTTTCACAATGTTCTGTGCCACAAAGCGACCTTGATCGTATGCAGCACTAGCTAAGCTAGGGTATCCAATAACATCTCCGACAGCATATATATGCTCTACTTTTGTCTGATATTTTTTATTGATGCTTAGAGATCCTCTGGCGTCAGCAGTCAATCCAGCTGATTCGAGGTTTAGTTTGTCGGTATTACCCGTTCGACCATTGGCGTAGAGCAAACAGTCTGCACGCATTTTTTTTCCTGATTGTAGGTGGATAATTACACCGTCATCAGTAGCTTCGACTTTTTCATATGTTTCATCATTTCGGATGACAACGCCACTATTCCAAAAATGGTATGAAAGAGCATCTGAAGTTTCATTATCTAAAAATGAGAGTAAGCGATCCCGTGTGTTGATGAGGTCGGTTTTTACATCTAGCCCGCGAAAAATAGAAGCGTATTCGCAGCCGATGACACCTGCACCATAAATAATGATGTTTCTTGGAGTATGTCCTAGAGAAAGAATTGAGTCGCTGTCGTAAATACGAGGATGATTAAAGTCAACGTCTTCGGGTTGGTAAGGTCTGGAACCTGTCGCGATAACAAATTTGTCCGCAGTATAATATTCTAGGCTCCCGTCAATCTGTTTTACGGCAACCTGATTTTTATCTACAAAATGAGCTTTACCAAAAATAAGGTCACATTGGTTGCGATCATAAAAACCTTGACGAAGGCGTGTTTGCTTATCAATAACGGTTTTCGCATGGCTAAGAATATCAGCAAAAGAGGCATGTACGTTATTAACATTACGATGAAACAGTGGATTGCTATTAAATTCGATGATCCGGCTTACTGCGTGTCTTAATGCTTTCGAAGGAATCGTTCCCCAGTGGGTACATCCGCCACCAACACTTGGTTCCTTTTCAATTATGGCGACATTTAACCCTGCTTTGGTTAATCCCATTGCTGCCCCTTCACCTCCGGGACCACTACCGATTACGATCACATCAAAGTGAGTTTTTCGAGCCATATTGATTCGCCTTCCATGATTTTTGTTAACATTGCTGTAGCGAGATTTTAACTTGTTATCACCATAGGTAAATGGTCATCACACTATAGAGTGGTAATGATCACGGACTTATGCAAATCTAATGGATGTTAGTTGTGCTTTTACAATGTGTATTTCTCACTGGTTCGAATTCGCGTTATAGTAATTAGACGTTAATTGGCTTTATTGGTAAAAATAACCCCCTATGGGAATTCGTGCGCTACAAAAAGAAAAAACACGCCGATCATTAATTGATGCAGCATTTAATCAGCTTAGAGCCGATCGCAGTTTCTCAAATTTGAGTTTAAGAGAAGTCGCGAGGGAGGCAGGTATTGCGCCAACCTCGTTCTATCGTCATTTCAAAGATATGGATGAGTTAGGATTAACCTTGGTTGATGAGGGCGGTTTACTCCTAAGGCAACTTATGAGGCAGGCTAGGCAGCGAATTGCCAAAGAAGGCAGTGTTATTCGAACTTCAGTAGAAACCTTTATGGAATTTATTGATAGTAGCCCTAACGTATTTCGATTGTTATTGCGCGAACGCTCAGGTACATCGGCTGAGTTTAGAGCCGCAGTGGCAAGAGAGATGCAACATTTCGTAGCTGAAATGACCGAATATTTGATAAGCACAGGAATGGATAGAGAGGAAGCCTCTATTCAGGCGGAAGCATCGGTAATCTTGGTATTTAGCTCCGGTGCAGAAGCGTTGGATTTAAGTAAAGATGAAAGAGAAGAACTAACTGAAAGGTTAGTGATGCAATTAAGAATGACCGCTAAAGGTGCTTATTGGTACAGAAAAGAGCGAGAAAGACAAAACAATAGGATATAACTATGTCGAATGAATCTAATCCAACGAAAAGTGACTCTGCTAGAAAAACGCTACTTTTAGCGGTAATTGTAGGTATGTGCAGTAATGCATTGCTCTCCGTGTTGACGGTAACTGAGGTCGCTTTCTCAATTTTTCCACTGATAGCTCTGGTACTATCAGTACAAATGCTTTATCAAAATTATCTACGTAACCCTGTTTCAGAAGAACTTCCATTGGTTGGTTTGGCTTGTTTTTTTGTAGGTGCTTTTGGTTATTCAGCATTTATAAAAGCTCAGTATCCGGGGGCGGGATCGAATTTTTTCGCCATTATAGTGACGTTGTTGTTACTGTTATGGGTAGGAAAAAAACTAGGTTTCATAGCAAAGGGTGAGTAACTAGTTAGGAATTAAAAAAACGAGCGATATGCTCGTTTTTTTAATTTTCTTTATTTGCGCTTTTCTAAAAGAACACCGGCTTCCATATGGTGGGTGTAAGGAAATTGGTCAAATAGAGCGAATCTGATAATTTTGTGAGTGATAGATAATAATTCGAGATTTTCTTTGAGCGTTTCAGGGTTGCAAGATATATATAAAATACGTTCATAACCCTGAACCATTTTACAAGTGTCTTCGTCCATGCCGGATCTTGGTGGATCGACAAAAATAGTGTTGCAGTTGTAGCTAGTTAGGTCAATATTCGCTTGTTTTAATCGTCGAAACTCCCGTTTACCATCCATCGCTTCGGTAAACTCCTCAGCGGACATACGGATAATTTGGACATTATCTATCTTATTTACTGCGATATTGTATTGAGCAGAAACTACTGATGGCATAGCGACTTCGGTTGCGAGTACGCGTTCAAAATTTTGAGCAAGGGCTAATGAAAAGTTACCGTTACCACAATAAAGTTCCAATAAATCACCGCTACTTTTTTTCGTACAATTTACCGCCCACTCCAGCATTTTCTGAGCAACAATACCGTTCGGTTGAGTAAAGCTATTTTCTACTTGTTGATAGATATAGGTACGGCCATGAACATTTAATTTCTCAATCACATAATCACGTTCGAGCACTATTTTCATTTTTCTTGCTCGTCCGATAA
Organism: Vibrio frigidus; assembly: GCF_042465995.1. NCBI lineage: Bacteria > Pseudomonadati > Pseudomonadota > Gammaproteobacteria > Vibrionales > Vibrionaceae > Vibrio > Vibrio frigidus. The sequence goes on from NZ_JBCDMC010000020.1 coordinate 44,435, forward strand.
TATTGAGATTGAAGCCTTTATTATTAAGCAATATCCTCAATGCTTTTGCTTCTTCAGTCCATTTATCATCAAGCTGACGGTGGTAAAGAAGAGAAACAAGCACTTCGCCATTTAAGGTTGACAGAAAATCAACTTGAAACAGTTTTTTCCGAAGGTCATCGTTGTTTTTGATCGAATCAATAAGAAGTGGCATCAACTCATTAATTACGTTGCTTGCCGCAGGGAATTGGTCAACGCGAATTTTCTCACGAGTTCCTTGATTAAACATTATGTAATAAAGAGCTTCGCCTTCGTGCCAAACGCGAAATTCGGCTCTCATACGATAATTTTGCTCAGCAGATTCAAATATTTCCAACTCAGGTACATCATATTCAACAAACATTTCGTTGAGACGATTCGCCTTCTCTTTCAGCTGTTCGTGGTAGCGATTAGAGTTTATTTCTAGGTTTGCCATAGATATGCCTTTAACTTTACACAAGGAGCGCAGATTTTATTCAATCCGGCTTGGTTGTCCAGTACTGATATGAATAAGTTTCATGTAGAAACGTTAATTTTTCCACTAGACAAGAGATATATTGATAATTAGTATCCGTTTTAGAGCTGGTGGCAATTGAAACTATAAATTGCCTGAAATGGGAATCTGGTGAAAATCCAGAACTGACGCGCAGCGGTAAAAGAGAACGAACATCTACGGTGAAAACCACACACTGCTACATCCAATGATGAGTGGGAAGTGAGATGCTAGGCGACCAATTAATATTATCATAGGTCATGCTCTTAAGTCCGAATACCTGCCAGCAAGTAAATGAACTTTCTCATTTACTAGGACTTACGCGAACAGGATTATTAATGAACAAATCAATAATAGCGGCCGCAGTGGCATCGCTAGTTTCTGCATCTCCACTCTCTTTTGCACAATCTTCTTCTGATATCGAAACTGTCATTGTTACGGCCAACCGTTTTGAACAGGCGGAGAGTTCGGCTCTGGCTTCAATAACGGTTATTGATAGAGAACGAATAGAAGCTACGCAAGCTACCACTGCATTAGAGTTACTGAAGAGCGTTCCTGGAATTACGGTTAATACTTTAGGGAACAAAGGAAATGCTTCTTCTATATATATCCGTGGAACGAAATCTAAGCATGCCCTTGTTTTGGTTGATGGCGTTAGAATTAATTCTCCAACGTTGGGGGCGGCGTCCATCGGACTAATCCCTGCTTTTGCTATCCAGAGCATTGAGATAGTGAGAGGCCCAAGGGCTTCTGTTTATGGATCTGATGCTATTGGTGGAGTGATCGCGATAAGCACTATATCTTCAGAAGAAACTCATGAGTTGAGAGTAGGTTATGGAAGCGAAGATCATGGACAGGTTGGTTGGCGGTCATCAGGTAATATTTCAGAAAATACTCAAGGTTCTTTTGTAGTAAACAAAGAACAAAGCGACGGTTACAAAATTTATGAATTGGCCGCGGATGGTGAAGAGTTTGGCTATTCAGCCCAAACAGCATTCGGTCACATTAATCACCAACTAAATGAAGAATGGTCTTTGATGTTCAGTGGATATGATAAATCGTCAGATTTCGAATACGCAGGTCAATATGACGGTTCGAAAAATCAACAAGACGATGAGTTCTATAGATTGTCCAGTGGTGTTATATATGAAAAAGAGGATTATCTTTCTAATCTGCAGTTTTTTTTGGGTAAGAGTTATCAAGCAACGGGTGATGCTGAAGGACAAAATGCGAAAGGAACAATAACTTCTCGTCGCAATGGTGTTTCCTGGATAAATACCTATTTGGCTCTTAATAATATCGTTCTTAATGCAGGATTAGATTATTACAAAGAGAGTGCTGATAGAGGAGGCTCAAATACAGATAATTACGAAAAACTAGATAAAGAAAACAAAGCGGCATTCTTGACCTCTAGTTTTGTATTTGATCCACTAAGCTTAGAATTGAGTTTGAGACATGATGACGATAGTGCATTTGGTGGAAAGACAACTTGGAATGCGGCAGCAGGATATCAAATCTCGAAATCACTGCAAATAGTATCTTCTATTGGTAGTGCATTTAAAGCGCCAACATTTAACGACTTGTATTGGCCTGAATCTGCTTATGATAAAGGTAACCCAAATTTAAAACCGGAAGAATCGGAGTCAGCGGAAGTTGGCCTTCGAGGCAACTACGATGTTTTAAATTGGAGCATTACGGCATATAAAACAGAAATCGAAAACCTTATAAATTGGGCTCAAGAGAATGGAAGCGGAAAATGGACACCTTCAAATGTTGATGATGCAACAATAGAAGGCATTGAAGTCGCAATTGATTTCTATACGGGACCAATCAATCATGAACTTGTTGCGGAATGGATGGATTCAGAAGATAAAAGTACAGGAGATGCTTTAGTTCGTATCCCTGAGAATAAATTTGCTTGGAATATGATGTATTTTTATGAAAGTTTCGATCTGAGTGTGTCGACGTTATATACAGGAGAAAGAGCAGACAATTCTGACAAGGAACTTGATGCTTATACTGTTGTTGATTTAGGTATAGGTTATTTGGCGACGAGTTCTCTTAAATTAGGATTGCGAGTAAATAATGCTTTTGATACTGATTATGAAACAGGTTATGGGAGCAGTAGTTTCGTGACTGGCGATGATTATTATTACAAAGGACCTGGTCGAACGGCATTTTTTACTGGTACTTATCAGTTCTAAATTGCAAAAGGGCTTAATGAAAATCCCTCAATTGTTGGACTAGCCAGCATTCGGGGGGTTTATATTGAGATATTAACTATAACAAATCCTTGCCCTTAGATAGTTGACTTTGTTGTTGCCAAATAAAAACTATTAAGTAATATCTTTCTTCTTTACCTGACTGGTTTTAACTTTGCCACAGCAAGCTAATATCCTTCTCTTCGATTCTGGCGTTGGTGGATTGTCAGTTTATCAAGAAGTTTGCAAAGAACTTCCTAACGCAAATTATATTTATCTATTTGATGATAAAGGTTACCCCTACGGTGAGCTTGACCCTGATACGCTCATCGAAAGAGTGAATGATATGGTGCGTTATGCTACTCAGCGGCATCGGGTTGACGTTATTGTCATTGCATGCAATACGGCAAGTACAATTGTACTTCCTTCATTACGCGGATCATTTTCTATACCCGTTGTTGGTGTTGTACCAGCAATAAAGCCAGCATCTCTTATTTCAAATATTGCAGTCGGACTTATCGCTACACCTGCAACCGTAAAGCGAAAGTATACTCAAACCCTTATTAAAGATTATCTGTCTTCTGTTCCGATCAAGCTATTAGGATCGACAGAATTAGTTGATATGGCAGAGAACAAACTAAAAGGCAAACCGGTTTGTATGGAGTCTTTAGCGTGTATATTGAGGCCACTTATTGGGAAAATAGACGTAGCGGTTTTAGGTTGTACACATTTCCCTTTGCTTAGAGATGAAATAAAACAAGTATTAGGGAATAAGGTTCTAATTATTGATTCAGGAGCGGCTATTGCGAGAAGGGTAGTTTCGTTAATCAATTATAATCATGATATGAAGAGCAAGCGAGAAATGGTTGCTTACAATAGTGCTTCTTCCAAAAAAGAAGAAGCACTATACATAACGTTCAAAAAACTTGGTTTTGGAACTATTGAGACGATTCCGACTCAGGATGTTTAGGATCATTGGCGATACGTACTTTCAAAGTACGCTGCATATAATCATGATCGTTTAATCCAGAAATAACATTATCGACATCGTTGCTGCCAACTACAACAAATCCAAAGCCGCGTCGTTTACCGGTTCGTTTGTCTTTCATTAGGCGCACGGCAAATACTTCGCCATGTTCAGAAAATACTTGACGAACATTGGTTTCGTTCGCTTTGTATGGGAGGTTACCAACATACAGTGTTGTTGTAGATGGTTTGTCTTTTGGTGTTGCAGAAGAAGTAGTAGAACAAGAAAGGTTAAGGATAAATGCTGATGCAACTACACCAATTACAAAAGATATAGCGGGAGAAACTGCTAATTGAGAAAAGATAGCAGCGCCAAGTACAGCGAGAGCGATTATTAAAAAGATAAATTTTTTAGAGTTCATATTTGAATACAACGTCTAGTAGATAAAAAAAATGGGATATATAGCTAACAAATATAGCTTCCTGAATACTACGGGTAACTCTGCTTAATTTCCAACCTATTGATGTGACTCTGCTCAAATGTTGAAATTTTATCCGATAAATATCTGTTTGATCGTTTTTTAAGCAAGCAGAAAAATAAATCAAAAAAGATCTTGCCAGAAAATAAAACCTCCCTATAATGCGCCCTCACCAACACGGAGTACAGCAACAAGAAGTACAGTGAAAAATGGTGGTGAGAAAAGGATCCAAAAAGATCTTGACTCATTAGAATGGAAGCGTAGAATACGCATCCCTAACTGATTGGAACTGATAAAGATTCGATAGTTAGAACGCTCTTTAACAATTTAAACCTATATCAATCTGTGTGGGCACTCGTTGATGACAATCGAAGATGATTCTCTGCCTTAGGGCACGAAATCAACAACGGTTTCAATGAACTGAGTGACCTAA
>NZ_JBCDMC010000021.1:0-48322 GCF_042465995.1 Vibrio frigidus
CGTACAGCATTACACAATATCAGGCGATAGAACAAAATAATCAGCCGTTAGATAAGACAGTTTTGAGCATCGGAGTGGATGTTACTGACACCGATGGTGACACGGTATCGAATGCGGCGAATATCGGGATTACGATATCCGATGGTGCCCTAGCGACGGCGACTGACAGCAATATTGCCTTAACGGAAACGCAAGCCCCACAAACTATTAGTACCGACAGTTTAGGTGCAAATCTAACCGTTGCTGTTGTCCAAGGTAGTGATAATGTTCAATCAGTTACCTTTAACACCGCTGTTGAAAATGATGAGGTTTGGAACAGTTTAACCAGCAATAACGAACAGACTTCAGTGAAGGTGAGCGATGACGGCAAAACCGTTCTTGTTTATACGGGCAATGATAGCAACGACATCGCTAGTTATGTGTTGTCGGCGACCATCAATATTGATGGTACGTACAGCATTACACAATATCAGGCGATAGAACAAAATAATCAGCCGTTAGATAAGACAGTTTTGAGCATCGGAGTGGATGTTACTGACACCGATGGTGACACGGTATCGAATGCGGCGAATATCGGAATTACCATAACAGATGGCGCCTTAGCGACGGCGACGGATAGCAATATTGCCTTGACTGAAACGCGAAGTGGTCAAACGATAAGTACAGATGATTCGGGTGCTGATTTGACCGTTTCGGTTGTTCAGGGCAGTGACGAAGTTCAATCAGTCACGTTCAATATCGACGTATTATCAGACGATACATGGGCAGGATTAACCAGTAATAACAATGACACCAACGTTGGCATTATTGAAAACGGGACCAAAGTAGTGGTTTACACTGGCTCTGACAGCGGTAATGCCGCTAACTATGTTCTGTCAGCGACCATCAATATCGATGGCACCTACAGCATTACTCAACATCAAGCGATAGAACAAGTTGACGGTGATGGCGATATTAATGAGCTAACCATCGGAGTGGATGTTACTGACACCGATGGTGACACCGTATCAAATGCCGCCAATATCAACATCACGATAGCGGACGGTGCGCTCGCAACCGCGACTGATAGCAACGTTGCCTTTACGGAGACGCAAGGTCCTCAAACGATTACTGGCGATGACTTAACTGTTGCGGTTGTTCAAGGCAGTGATGATATCCAATCAGTTACGTTTAACAGTAATGTGTTATTAGATAGCACGTGGGGAGAGTTAACTAGCAACAACAGTGATACCAATGTCGCCATTGTTGAAAATGGTACTAAGGTGGTCGTTTATACTGGCTCAGACAGCAGTAATGCGGCTAATTATGTGCTGTCTGCAACTATCAATATCGATGGCACTTACAGTGTTACTCAGCATCAAGCGATTGAACAGATTAATGGCGATGGTGATAGCAATAAGCTGGTCATCGGTGTTGATATTACCGATACGGATGATGACACAGTAACGAATGCGGCCAAGATCGGAATTACCATAACGGATGGCTCCGACCCAATAATTTCCAACATTCAAAATGTCCGATTAGAAGAAAGTGGCATAGACAAAGCGTCAGGCCAAGTTGAAGGCAGTTCCGATTACTTGGAGACTGAGCATGATTCAACGATGATCAGTGTCACCCAAAATGTCGACAACATTGAGACATTCGAAGTAGATTTAGTGCAGCTTAATTCCCTATTAGACGCAGAACCGATCCTTTCTGGTGGAAGAGAAGTTGTATTTATAGAGGTATCTGTCGGTGTTTATCAAGGTGTTACTTTAAAGAATAATGGTGACGTAAGAGATGTCATCATTAATGTGACTGTAAATAACGATGACACGTCGAATACTTTTGGTCAGGTTAACTTTGAATTAGTACGAGCAATTACACACTCTAAAGCTGATGGAAATGATGATGAAGTTACGTTCATCGTGCCAGTTATTGCGACAGATACAGATGGCGACGTCGCGACAAATGAGTTTAGTGTCACCATCGTCGACGACGTACCAGTAATTGAATCCGACCAAGTAATTGAATTAGCAGAAGGCAGTACTCGAAGCCATAGCATTAATATCTTCGTCGCAGTGGATGACGATAACGACGGGAAACTTGATAACCATCGAGGCGCTGATTTAGGGAAAATAACAGAGACGGAATATTCAGGTCCTGCTAACTCAGAGGTAGAACTAAGACTGGATTCGACAACCAACAGTAAAAGCGATTATACGATCATATTCAAAGGCGAAGAGATTGGAACGTTAGAGGTCAAACCTGGAGGCAAAGTAACTTACACAAGCCTTGGAAAAGACATCGATACTGGCGTCGACGGACTTGATATTCCCATCACGTTTACGGCGACTGACAGGGATGGTGATACGTCAACAACCCCTATAAATATCCATATTTCTGATAGCACATCTACTATTGAAACACTGAGTGCATCAGGAACGGAAGATGCTGGCCGTAACACCGCGATCGTTGGTTCTGATAATGTCGTGAATGCCAATGACAACGTCGATGCCACAAATGCCCCAATTAAAGTCGATTTCGTGGTAAACGTCGGTGACCTTGACTCCAATGAAAGCTTACATTCCTTTTCGGTTTCTAACAACCCAAATGGCAGTTTCTATTATCTAGATAGCTATGGAAACTATATTGCCGTCTCCGGTGGTGAATTAACAGCAAACCAAATAAAATCTTCTTCGCTTGATGGCGACAAATTGTCTTTAGATAACCTGTACTTTGTGCCGACGAATGATAGGTCAAGTGGAAGTAACGGCTTTAAATATAACATCAGCGCTGTGATATCGCGAACAGATGATAATAGTAGTGTAGAACTAGAAACCATCTCTGGAAGATTAACCATAGACGTCTACGCTATTGCGGATACACCTACTTGGCGGAACCTAGACACCTATGAATCAGGGACGGAAGACGAAGGTAATATAGTCTTAAATATCAAGGCAGTAACACAAGATAATAATAGCGAAACGATTACTTATGTTGTGGCCTTTAAAAACGGTGATTCGAACCATACTCTTGAACTAGCCGATGGTACAATTTTAGTCGCGGAGTCGATCACATTACCGAACGGCGACGTTGTATTGGGTTACAACGTCACCTCTCAACAGGTCAAAACACTGCAAGTCAATCCAGAAGACAATTTTAGTGGTGTCATCGAACTTGAAGTAACGGCAATATCAACAGAGAACAACAACAATAGATTAGTTGAGGCTGGTAAAGAACAAGCTTACATAACGGATACCGTGATTATTGATGTACTCCCTGTTGCCGATGAGGGTGAGTTAATCGTAAGTCGTGTCAATGTTGATGAAGACACGGCATTCTTAACCCAAGACCATATCACCGTGAATCTGTTCGATGACCTCACCGATAATTCTGAACAAGCCTATATCGAGTTAATAGGCCTACCTGAGGGAAGTGTCTTTAGCTACATAGATGGCAGCGAAACTATCACGCTGATCGTTAATGCCGATGGAAAAGGATTAGAACTGGATTCTAATGGCAATGTTATTGATGTAGCTAACCCTGTTGACCTTATTTTTACCTATGATGTCATTCAAGATCCAAGCACAACCATCACGCCACCTCAAGATAGCAATGTCGATTTTGACTTCACCGTTAGAGCTTCCATTGAAGACACGGCGGACCTTAATAACGGAAATACGGTTGACACCAATGTAAGTATTCCGGATCAAGTTATTCATGTTGATATAAAAGGCATTGCGGACGCACCAGTTGTCGTTGGTAACGGACAGTGGAATGTAATTCAGTCTGGCGATGAGATTACGGGCATCAAAACGACAATCGATGAGAATTCTGAAGTTACGCTCGATTTTGCTATTGAGACAGGTGAGATAGTAAGCCCTGGAGATGGCTCCGAAACGATCTCTATTATTCTTTCGGATGCAGGTGGTGGTGATGCTGGAGAATATAAAATAATCGACCTCGCTACAGGTAATGAAGTCAGTTTAACTTACGTCGGTACTGAAAACGGCTATCCAAAATACGAGGCAAATGTATCAAGCACAAATATTAAAATCGTACCATTAGCCAACTCTACAAACGATATACACGTTATCGCGAAAATAATTGTGACTGAAAATGACGGTAATACAAGAATAGAAGAAAAAGATATTTTTATAGAAGTTACTCCAGTCATAAGCAGCGCAGATACCTATGCAACGACTTCAACAGGTGATGAGGATACTGCGATAAGCGTCAATTGGTATCCGAACCTTCTCGATGATAAAACAACGGTAGATAATGAATTTATAACCTCTGTGACGTTAGATGGTGGCCCTTCTAACGCAGTTATTAAAATAGCTGAGAGTCCCCAATATGAGGTTTACGTTAACGGCAGCAGTGCGGTTGCTGTCGCTGGAACATACAGTTTCAGTGCCGCGGATAAAATTGTTATCAACGCCATTGACGGTGTTACGTTAACTAAAGACAATTTGAGTATTGATGTTTTACCAGAAAAAGACTCTAGTGCTAATTTTGAGCTGAAAACAGAACTGACTATCAAAGAAATCGATGTTGACGATGCTGCAGTTATAGCAACGCAAACATCTGTTAAAGGTACTATTGACGTGAACGTCACCCCAGTTGTTGAAGAAGGGGCCAAATTTATTATCACTGACAATACGGTTAATGACACTGGTATAGATAATGATAACGGTATTTATAGAGTTAGCGATGGTGATATTAGCTTTACTACTGATGCTGGCACTATGGCAAATAATATTTCTCTAGGATTCGAAGACCTTGATCCATCTTCCGATGAGAAAGTGTCAGAAATTGTCATCGATTTAAATTTGTCGGACCCTTTGACCGTAGCTGATGAATATTTAATGGATCAATTGTTCGTTGTCGGTGCTATAGATAATGGCGATGGAACATGGACTGTCACAGACGAGAATTCTTTTTCTATTAAGGCACCTGATGGGCTTTATGCTCTTGACGCGTTTGGGGTTCAAGAAGCAGAACCATATGAGCTAAATGTTACGATTAGAGCTCAAGTTGTCGATTTAGGTGACGTGGACGCAGAAAACGACACTAGTGCTCCTAAAGAGGTGTCTAAGGATATTAAGGTTGTCTTTCCAGACCCAAACCCTACTCAAGTACCAGATGATTTAGCCACAACACTTTTACCTGACCCAGCTATTACCCCAGATACGGTTATTGTTGGCAAAGAAGATAACTCTATTGACTTAATGAAGCAGCTTAAGGATTTGGGAATACTCAAATTTGAAGGTACAGATGCTGAAAATGATGTTGTTTCAATTGTTATTGACACCTCGATTGAACCATTTGTCTCATTAGGCGGTTTAACGATTAATGGTGAAGAAAACTTCGATAATGGAAAGTTCGCAATCGATTTCGAACTCAATGCAGATGGAAGCTTCGTAACAAATGAAAGCTTAATGCTCACATTGCCTAATAATTATTCAGGTGATTTTAAACTGCCGATCACTGTTGTTATTACGGATAAGACGTCAGGTGATGAAAACATCACAACGTTGAATCTACCAGTACAAGTTACCCCTGTTGTTGACGGTATAAAGGAAACAACATTAGTCGTCGAAACTACGGATAGCTTTACCGATAACGAACCAGCAGCAGTCTTGGCAGGTAAGGCCTATGAAGATGGCGTCATCCACCTAAACCTGACGTTTGATAAATTAGATGGTTCATCACTCCAGAGCGAAGGCGGTATTGAGACTCTTGATACTCTAGACGTTAAACTCGTTGACCCAAGCTTGGGCTCGTTATCTTTTGAAGGCTCACTGGACAGCTACGGGATTGGCGCGCTTACTTTGGTCAATGGAGGTGTTAATATTGATGCGTCTAAATTGAATAATGGTGTTAGTGCTGAAGACGTGCTCAATGATTTGATTTTTACGCCTGATCACGATCTAGGTGGCGTCGTTGTTGAGCTTGAATTATCTGGCACAATGAGCGACACCACAATATTTGATGTGGACGGTGGTACTGAACAAGTAAACCATGGTGCGGTGCCCGTTGATGTTGACTTGGGTAGGGTTAGTTTTGATATTATCGCGGTGGTTGATGGGGTCGAGACCGCAAACGCTGATGGTAGTTTACTCGACGTAGCCATATCGGGTGATGAAGATAGTGCAATATCGTTAGAAAATATCGGTCTACGTCTTGATGACTCTGACGGTTCAGAGCAATTTGTATCAATCAAACTCACTAATGTTCCCGATGATTTTCAGTTACAAGTGAATGCTGGATCTACCGGTCTATACGCTGTGAAAAACAATGGTAATGGTGAATGGAGCATTCAACTCAAGGGTAGCAATATAGATGCCGCTGACCTAGATTTATCCGGAATTGAGATTGTTCCGGCAGAAGATTTTTCTGGTACAGTTAATCTACAATATGTTGTATACACTCAAGAAGAAACCATTGACATTCCAGTAGAACAAACCGGATCTATCGAACTTACGGTTTTACCGAAAGGTGATGACATCGATACAAGGGTAGTAGCTACAGCAACAGGAACGGAAGGCGAGGACTTTGTCTTAGCCATCAACGCGAAAACCGTCGATAACCAAGATAGCCTAGAAGCCGCGTCTGGTACCTTGGATTACACCGAAAACGACGTAGAGAAAATTGAAATTACGATATCCGGTGTTCCTGAAGGCGCGTTGATTTCATTAGCAGATGCCGATTCGGTTGAATTAAATGCTGATGGAACTTGGACAATCATCGCGGATAGCCCTGTCACTCAAGTGACGTTCAACTCAGCGGATTGGAATAGCAACAATTGGCCGGACAATGGTTCTGGATTGTCTCAAATATTTGTTTCGGTAAGAACGATCGATAGTGATAGTACGGGGACAAACGTAAGCTTTGGCGAACCATCAACCATTACTCCTATCACGCTCGATATAGAGTCGATAAACGACAAGCCAATCATAGAAGCACCAGATACCTATACACCCGAAATAAATGAAGATGGTTCGATTCTAATTAACAATATTCAAATCGCCGATCCAGATTCAGCAGATATTGACGCTTTAGACGATTATGTTGTGATTCTTTCGGTGAATGACAGCCATATTACGTTTGACGGTTCGCCTTCTTGGGCCGTGGATAATGGTGATGGAACCTATACGTTATCGAATACGCTTTCCGAAATTAACGCATTGCTCACAACAGGGATTACTGTTGTGCCGGATCCGGATTTTAACGGTACGGTATCTGTCAGCGTTGATGTTAACGATGGCGGAAACAGTGGTACGGACACCGGTGTCGCCGGTGAACACGATGCTGATACCTACAGTTTTGATATCACGGTCAATCCAATTAATGACAAGCCAACGATAGAAGTCGACAATAATACCCCAGCCGTGATTGACGAAGGCGGCTCTATTCTAATCGATAACATTCAAATTGCCGATATAGATTCTAACGACCCTGGTGCAATCAATGATTATGTGGCAATTCTGTCTGTGAATGATAGTACGGTCACGTTCAATGGCTCACCAAGTTGGGTAGTGGATAACGGTGACAGAACCTATACGTTAACGAATTCACTTGCCGAAATTAATGCATTGCTCACAACAGGGTTTACTGTTGTACCGGACCCGGATTTTAACGGTACGGTATCTGTCAGCGTTGATGTTAACGATGGCGGAAACAATGGAACTGACGCCGGTGTTGCGGATGAGCATGACGCTGATACCTACCATTTTGATATCACGGTTAATGCCGTTAACGACGCGCCAGTGAATACACTGTTTGATAGCTTGGCTGTCGATGAAGGCAGTGTCACGAAACTGACAGGATTAAGTGTAGAGGATATCGACTATGCAACGCGACCTGAGACAACACCGATAACGGTGACGTTAAGCACCTTGCAAGGCACTCTCACTTCCGTAATACCAGGTTCATTGTTGAATGTCACCGTTGATACTTCGGATCCTAATCAGATTATTATTCAAGGTCCAATTTCAGAAGTAAATCAACTATTATCTGCCTCGGATGAAGGTGAAGGGGTTTTCTACACGGTTAGTAGTGGCAACACTTCTACGACCGATACTTTGACGATGGTAACAAATGACGGCGGAAATTATGATTCTGTCGGTACGATAGAACTGGATACAGACACTGCGTTGATCACTATTGCACCGGTTGTATCTGGCATTCCTGAGCTACAACTTGCGTTGCAAACTCAGCAGATCAGAACCAGTGTTTCCGGTAACCTTGCGGCTATTGGTATTCCGCTTATCGGATTGAATGCTAATCTGGTCTTCGCCTCAGATGTTGATACGGACGAAACCATAACAATACGTATTTCTGACTTGCCAGACACCGCTTCTGTGACGGGTGCAACGTTGAGTGGTGGTTCGTGGTATATCGACGCAGATGCTTTGGATTCTGCGGAAATCGTTGGTTTAGAAAGCTCAGCTTCCTTGTCCGTTGTTGCGATAGCAGCAGAGTCGGGTGCAGTATCAGTGGAGAGCAGTCCAACCAACGTTAATATCGTTGTCGTTGAAGACAATACGCCTGATGTTGATAGTGATCCGCAATTGATCGTCGCTTCTGAAGAGCCCACTATGTTACTTGGTACGGACGGAGCCGACATACTCGTAGGTGGAGCAGGTGGCGACCTATTAATAGGCGGAGCAGGCGATGATATTTTAACCGGTGCTGGCGGTGCAGATCAGTTTATTTGGACTCAATCAGATTTTGTCAGCGATAGCGTAGATATTATCACTGACTTTAGTACAACCGAGGGTGATACCATCAACCTGTCAGATCTGTTGAGCGAAAATGAAAACGAAACGTTAGAACACTTCCTAAGCGAACATGTTAGCGCTACCGTTAGTGATAATGGTAACGATATAAATCTGCTTATCACAGGTGACAGTCCAGATGTGGTAACGCAAACAATTGTTGTGCAAGGTCTAGGGGCTGATTTCTCTAGTACAAGTACTGATTTAGTCAATGATCTTTTTGATGCGCATGTGTTTGGATAACAAAGATTTAGTTAAGATAGACTGATTAAAGAGGGCTCCTATAGGAGCCCTCTTTTTATCTACACCCTAAATGGCTGAGTAAGCATCTTATCTAAATACTGTTCTCTGGGCTCCCTAAACTCGGGCACACCAATAACGCAGCCGCCATGGCCGCCAGTTGGTTGGCTAATATAGGTTTTAAAGAACCTATCCCAAATAGAAAGGAAAAAGCCAAAATTTGAATGCGTTTCCTTTGCAACAATAGAGTGATGTACACGGTGCATATCAGGCGTAACGACAACCCTTCTTAACCAACGATCTAAGGCCAATGGCATTCTGGCATTACTATGGTTGAACATGGCACTGACGTTCAATATTACTTCGAAAATCACAACGGCTATTGCGGGAACACCAAGTAGCATTACGCATCCAATCTTAATCCAAGCAGAGAGTACGATCTCAATAGGGTGAAACCGAGAACCTGTCGTAAGGTCGATATCTTGATCTGCGTGATGCACTCTATGTAATCGCCATAGAAGAGGGACACGATGGAACAACATATGCTGAAGGTAGATAGCCATATCTAAAATTACAACGGACAATACGACGGTTAGCCAAAACGGGAGATCAATGAGGTGAAACAGACCGAACGATTCTGCCTCTGAGAATTGTGCTGCCTGAAAAGCAAGAATAGGCATGATCACTGCGAGCACAACATTGTTGGATATAACCAGGCTTAGGTTGTTTATCCACCGTATCGATTTCTTTTGGGTTAGTGCTTTTCGGGGTTTGAGCCATTCCCAAATAGCAAACAGGCCGAACGCGGAAACAAAAAATGCTAGACGAATAATCTCTGGGTCTTTCATGAGTAATGCCTAATGTATTTGATATTACCGTTACTCTAAGTACAATCGGCATAACTTTCTACTATTAAATGATCAAAATATAAACATGCGAATTCACTCTGTTCATAAACTCATTGAACATAGACACTCTATCTCGACCAAAGCCTTCAACGCGCGTGGTTCTAAGGTAGTGCGATGTCAGTATTGCCAGATAGCAAAAATATACTGTATATGTCCTTATCAACCGGATATCGACAGCAATGTTTCCGCTCTCATTTTGATGTCCAAAAACGAGGTATTAAAGCCAAGTAATACAGGACGACTTATTGCGGACGTTATTAAAGATACCTATACCTTTCAGTGGAACAGAACAGAACCTGAAAAAGAACTGATCGCGCTACTCAGTTCAACATGTTATCAACCGATTATTGTTTTTCCCGAAGAGTATGTTATTGATAGTAAGAGAGTATTGGAGCATTCAGACTTGGTAACATTAACTGCAAAACCTGGCGGTAAACGATTACTATTGGTGTTTATTGATAGCAGTTGGCGAGAATCAAGAAAGATATTTCGTAAGTCACCTTATCTAGATTCGCTACCTGTAGTATCGATAAAGCCAGACATAATGTCTCAGTATGTAATGCGAAAGTCAGACAATGAAAACCACCTTTCTACTGCAGAAGTAGCCAATATCATATTGGAAATGGTTGGAGAAGATAAAGCAGCGCATAATTTGCGTCTATGGTTTGAATTATTTAGAGAAAGCTATCTATTGACCAAGACACGTATGGGTGCAGACCTTTCTCGGCCTGCGTTAGCTAACTATGTCGCATTAACTAACCACGTCGCATCAACTAACTATGTCGCATTAACAGCATGATATAAGACGCTTATATACTGACGAACTAACCATTATAGCCCAGCAAAACTTGGCTCAGGTCACGGTATGTAGCACAGGTGTTGTGGATAATGTCAACGTTTTACTATTTACTTTTTGATTCCCTATTTGGAATCTTTCATTAGGAGAGAACCATGTACTACGGCTTTGATGTCGGCGGCACTAAAATTGAATTTGGTGCATTTAACGAAAAACTTGAACGCGTAGCAACAGAGCGCGTTCCAACACCGGGTGACGATTACCAATTATTGGTCGATACGATCGCGGGAATGGTTAAGAAATACGACCAACAGTTTGAGACCAAAGGAACCGTAGGTTTGGGGCTTCCAGGAATGGAAAATGCAGACGATGGAACAGTATTAACGGTAAACATCAAAGCGGCGAAAGGTAAACCATTAAGATGTGATCTCGAAAGTGCGATTGGCCGCAAAGTCCTGATCGAAAACGACGCGAATTGCTTCGCGCTCTCAGAAGCGTGGGACGAAGAATTGCAGGATGAAAAATCCGTTATCGGTTTGATTTTAGGTACGGGTTTTGGTGGCGGTTTTGTTTTTGATGGAAAAATTTTCTCTGGTCACAACAATGTAGCCGGTGAAGTAGGGCACACACGCCTTCCTATCGATGCATGGTTTCACTTAGGTGATACCGGTACCGCACCCTTATTAGAATGTGGTTGCGATAAAAAAGGCTGTTTAGATAACTATCTTTCCGGACGTGGATTCGAATTACTTTATGCCCATTACTATGGTGAGAAAAAGAAAGCGATTGACATAATTAAGGCACAAGCTGAAGGCGACGCAAACGCAGTTGAGCACGTTGAACGTTTTATGGAATTAGTGGCAATCTGTTTCGCTAATCTATTTACCGGTCTTGACCCCGATGTTGTGGTATTAGGCGGTGGTTTATCAAACTATGATTTACTGTACCAAGAACTGCCAAAGCGTATACCTAAATACCTGATGTCTGTTGCTAAGTGCCCTAAAATCATCAAGGCAAAACATGGCGATTCTGGCGGTGTGCGCGGTGCTGCATTCTTGAATATTAAGTAACGAGTTGAGCCGCCTAAAACGCAAACTCTCCGTATGAAGTTTAAGGTGGTTCATCTTAGAATAACATTGATCTATTTCCACGAAAACCAACGTCATCCCCATGAAAATGGGGATCTAATATGTCACCAAGATTCCCGTTTTCACGGGAATGACGAAGTATTTAGCACTAATCGAACAGCATTACGTGTAAACGGGAATCTTAGAATTGAGTTCTCGCGAGGACAGTCTAATTAGATTGGTTTAAACGATTAATATTACTTTTCACCTACACCGCGATTCTCTTTTTTTGCCAACGTAATCTTGCCAAAACCAAGCTTTTTAAAGTAATTATCTCGGTAATCTCTTACCGCTTTGGTTGTAGATACGGCCTCTATCTGCTGTTCCATTTTTAGGAAGTCAGAAATATCTAGGCCTTCAGCTTCCGCCACGGCTTCTTGAATGGTGCGGTGCTTTTCATATGAAAATGTGAGTGTTTTTTCTTCTGTTTTGTATACATAAAGAATGGTTCTGGCCATTTTTATCCCTTGTTAAACTGGTTTACATAAGTAATGACGAATTCACTTATTCCGTCAATATCATTAATATCAAGTTGTGGTAGTGCGCTATCAACTCTTGCATCGGCTGCGATTGCAATAATGTCTGGATCTTGGTTGTATAACCAAGGTTTACCAACCTCATTTCGATGAAGCTCGATCTTAGGGAAGGAGAGTGTCTTGCAACCTTCTACAAGGATAAGGTCTAATTTGGAATGGTCAAACATGTTTAATAGATATTCGAAGTTTTCTTCTTTATCTGGTGTTTCAGTAAATAGTACATGCCTGTTACCGGAGGCGATAAGCATTTGATCCGCGCCCGCTTTACGCAGTCTATAACTGTCTTTTCCAGGTGTATCTAAATCAAAATCATGATGCGCGTGCTTTAACACGGCAACTCGAACACCATGGGCTTTGATTTTCGGTAGTATAGCTTCTAAAAGTGTCGTTTTTCCTGTTCCACTATAAGCGGCAAATCCAAGTAACGGTAGCGTAGGTCTCTGCATTTTATTACCAAATTGAGTAAGTTCTTCTGGCGTGTTTAGATTAACAAAAGTCTCTGGTTTATCGGAGAAGTCGATATACTCAGTATTACATCTATCTAATAGTAGTTTTATTTTTCGGTCTCCCGCTTGCAAGAAAGCGTCTAGTTTAGGAAGAGCATGTTTGTTCCAAACACTGAATACAGGTTGAGCGTGTTTACCGTCATGCGCGACATAAACATCAACATCTGAATCTAATTTAGCACTCAGTCGACGAACAAGGTCGCTGGGGATGTTTGGTGTATCACAGGGAGTAAAACCAACCCACTGTGTCTTAGAAGAGTTTAGCGACGCGTGAATGCCAGCTAACGGGCCTTGAAAACCGTCTATCTGGTCACTGTGTACTTCGGCGAGTTTACGGTAACTTGCTTGGTTTCTATTTGCGTTTATGCGGATCAATTCAATTTGATCGCTTAAACGTGAATACACTGTTTCTACAAGAGACGAACCCTTGAGCATTAATAAGCCTTTATCGCTGCCGCCCATTCTGGATGCACGGCCGCCAGCCAATATAACCCAACTTAAAGAATTGTTATGCATTTGTGTTCTTATTTTTTGTGTAATTTAAAATGTGTTGTTAAACAATAACTAATATAAATGTAGGTTACACTTTACTCAATCGGTTGAATAGTAACTAGCATGACAGATAGCTATTATATATAATCTTCGCTATGCAATGAGTGTCTTTGCCAATTACGTCTTTAAACCCTAATATTAGTTGTCTTATATGCCAACAACCGCGAAGTATACCACAGACCATCCCTTTCCAATTGATGTGCAATATCAAGGAATATCCATATTAATCGTCGACGATGAAGATGGCATCTGCGATCTTCTTTTTAAAGCATTAAGTCGGCTTTTTAGGCAGATCGATACAGCGTCGACTATCAGGCAAGCTGAGCAACTTAGGCAAAGAAATCAATATGATCTGGTATTGCTGGATATCAATCTTCCAGACCGTTCTGGTATGGACTGGCATGAAGTCTTTGAAAACGGGTCCAATAGCACTGACGTCATATTCATTACAGGTTATGCAAACCTGCAAATGGCTATCAAAGCACTAAAGCTTGGCGCAAGCGACTTTATACTTAAGCCGTTTAATATTGATCAAATTTATTGCGCGGTTAAGAAATGCATTGATAATCGAATTGAAAAAAGAAATATAACGGCCTTAAAAAGGGACGTCTTGCGATATCGACCCGCCAAACTTATTGGTAATTCAGCTCAGAGCCGCACACTGGACAAGCAGATTAATCAATATGCACCATCTAATGCGGCGGTGTTAATACAAGGTGAATCTGGGACGGGTAAGGAGTTAGTTGCCCGCGAGCTACACCTACGAAGTGGTCGCAGTGGCGCATTTGTACCTTTGAACTGTGGTGCAATGGATGCGGCTAATTTGGCTAACGAATTGTTTGGATATTGCGATGCACATACGTCCAATACATGCCGTGATGGACTATTAAGAATCGCAAATGGCGGAACCTTGTTTCTAGACGAAGTAAGTGAACTTCCCCACAACATGCAGTCAGCCCTGTTGAGAGTACTTGAAGAGCGGGTCGTGCGACCTTTAGGTGCCAATCGAATATTTACGACCAATGTAAGAATCGTAGCGGCGACGAATAAGGATTTAAAAACTCAGGTGGATAAAGGCGAGTTTAGACAAGATTTGTATTATCGTCTAAACGTTTTAAGTATTCATGTTGCCCCTTTAAGAGAACGAAGCGATGACCTGATCGAGCTGATTCCCTATTTTACGAAGCTTTTAGCAAACGAACAGAGTGTAAAAGTACCAGGATGGGGCAGTGGAGAGATTGATGCGCTGCAAAACTATCATTGGCCTGGAAATATCAGAGAACTGCGCAATTTAATAGAGCGTTGTATTCTGACCGGAAATTCGATCGCACACCATTGGCATGAAATATCCCATAACCCAACGTTAGATAAACACCGACAGGTTATAAATATCGGTGGTAACAACTCATTGCCAATGGTAATGGATGAAGAAATAGTTGGTTATCCTGATGACTGGGAAATTAAGGCGGTTGAGAAAGCGCATATCGTGCAGGTTGTAAATTGCTGCGATGGTAATAAAACGGCCGCCTCTAAAAAACTTAAAATATCCAGAAAAACACTAGATAGAAAATTTAAAGAATGGGGTACATAAACGGGTGTTAACATGTATAGCAAAATAAAGGAGAAAATAAGGACAACACTTAGGTATCGCCTTTTTATTTTAATTTTTTTGCCAATCATTACTACATTGTTCTCACTGATTGCCTTTAGTTTTTATTGGACCGTCAATCACACGTGGCAAAATGCGCTTCAAGACGTGTCTGAGAAACTTAATATTGTTGAATTCAACATCAAAACAATGCAGGAAAGGCAAAACGAGTTATTGCGGAGTTATTCAGATTCATATCGTTTTAAACAACAACTTCATGATACAAATAGTAGCTCCGATGAGATAAATCATTGGATTCAATCACACGAACCATTTCAACACTTTGATTTTGTAAGTTGGGTACCAGCAGACAAAATAGAGACTGAATTCTCTTATATTTCCCGCACCCAGATCCCGGCATTTTTTGACATATTGACCGCAAACAAACTTAATGAACTCAGAACGGGGTTGGCAGATAAAGCCCGTATTACGATTCAACAAGAGCTATTACCTTTAACAGATGGTTTTGTTAGTAGAGCCATCTATCCAGTGCGGGATAACGATGGGCGTTTACTTGGTTACCTCGACGGAGGCATACTTTTAAACAATAATCTTTCTGTTGTCGATGAGTATAGAGATCTTATTTATCCTTTTACGAGCGAACAAAATTCAGAGCACGGGACGGTCACTATATTCTTAGGAGACGTGCGTGTCAGTACCAATGTAATTTCAAAATCGAATGGGTTACGTGCGCTAGGTACGCGAGTTTCAGACACAGTGAAAGAGGCCGTTTTAGAACGGGGTGAAAACTATATTGATAAAGCCTTCGTTTTTGACGATTGGTATATCTCTGCCTACCAACCAGTGTATGACCATCAAAGGAAGGTAGTGGGTATTTTTTATACGGGTTATGAGGTATGGCCTCTCGTTGAATCTTACGTCGTTCACCTGATTGAAATTTCATGTGCCATTTTGCTGGTATTGTTGATATTAGCGATTCTGGTGTACCGAAATACCAATGAGATATTCTATCCTATACAGCGTATTTCCAGCACGGTTAAGTTGATTAAAAATGGTAAAAATGGGCGTATCGGCAACCTTGAACTTGATCAGGAACATGAGCTAGCGCAATTAGGCTCACAATTTGACAGCATGTTAGATCAACTTGAGAAAAGAGAGAATGAAATACAGAGTGCAGCCGACCAACTCGAATATAAAGTTGCTTCTCGTACTGCGAGCCTAAATCAGAAAACTCAAGAACTAGAAGAACATATTGAATTACTCAATGTAACGAGAGACAAGTTAATTAACAACGAGAAACTCGCGGCTCTTGGAAAACTCACTGCGGGTATTGCGCATGAGTTAAACAATCCAATCACGGTAATTTTAGGCAATATACAGTTGTTGCAGCTCGATTTTGCAAATGAGAATCCATCTGTTGCAAATGAGTTAGAAAATATTGTGAATCAGATAGATAGGATAACCAATATAACTTCAAGCCTGTTGCAATATAGTCGCGTTGGCAATGAACTAGAAATGTTGACGGATGAATCAATTTCAGATGTGCTGCAAAAAGCAATCACGCTCGTTAGAACGGGTACTTACGTTAAGAACATCGATTTTGTTACTCATTTTTCAGAAAGTGAGACGGTACAGTGTAATCGTAATCAACTATTGCAGATTATCATAAACGTATTAATGAACGCCATACAAGCGATGCAGGGCACGGGTTCTCTAGGCATCTTTACCGAAGACTGGTTAGTAGACTCAAAAGTTAATGGTGCAATAATTCATATTCAAGACAAAGGCTGTGGGATCAGTTCGGAAGAGATAGCAAATGTTTTTAAACCATTTTATACGACCAAATCTGATGGCACTGGATTGGGGATGGCTGTATCGCTGAGTTTGATCAACCAAATAGGCGGTAAAATTGAGGTAAAATCAAAAGTTGGTATTGGCTCAACGTTCAGCATATTCTTAAAAAAATACGTGATGCTCGATCTTGATGACCCCATTGAAGAAATAGAACGCTAACCCTTAAAACGTCACCCTGACACCAAATTAGCTGAATGCCGAGTAGGCTAGCCTTTGTCTGCTTGCTTTGCTTTCCGAGCACCTTATTATTTTTAGTCCCATTTTGGCGCATCACGAATGATTAATGAATGGATCAATTTGGTGCTTAATGAACCTTTATGGGGCAACCAATTTGGAGTTCTAGTTTTATAATTTCCGTTAATTTCAAATATATCCTTTTAAAACAGAGTGATATGTATCTTCATCTTATAATTTTAATAGACTCATTTTTTGGAACACTACTTGCTTCGTCAACAACCAATAGAGTAGATAACCATTTTGGTTAGAAAACAGACAAAGTGCACAGTAATAGTGCGATATACATGGAGTAGTATTTAGAATGAGTATTTCCGCTAACGAAATTCATGGCGCAGTACAGACATTAACTGAGAGCTCAGACACGCTTTTTTTGTTATTGGGCGCAATAATGGTGTTTCTGATGCATGCTGGTTTTGCCTTCCTAGAAGTCGGTACAGTAAGAAAGAAGAATCAAGTGAATGCACTGGTTAAGATCCTTGCTGATTTTGGTGTATCAGCAATAGCGTATTTCTTTATTGGTTATTGGGTCGCTTATGATGCTAATTTTTTCTCAAGTGCAGAAACCTTGTCTGCCGGTAATGGATACGAGTTAGTCAAATTTTTCTTTTTGCTTACCTTTGCCGCCGCTATTCCTGCGATCGTTTCAGGTGGTATCGCTGAGCGTGCGCGTTTTTATCCTATTTTGCTTGCCACCTTTTTTACCGTTGGCTTTATCTACCCACTTTTTGAAGGCATTATCTGGAACGGAAATTTTGGTGTTCAATCTTGGTTTGAGTCTAATCTTGGCGCCGGATTCCATGATTTTGCTGGCTCTGTCGTTGTGCACGGTGTAGGTGGTTGGATTGCACTTGTTGCCGTACTATTTCTAGGTATGCGTAAAGGGCGTATCCGTGCGGGCAAGCACACAAACTTTGCACCTTCGAATATTCCGTTCTTAGCTCTTGGTGCCTGGATTCTATCGGTTGGTTGGTTTGGATTTAATGTCATGTCCGCTCAAACACTAAATGGGATTAGTGGTTTAGTAGCGATGAACTCATTGATGGCCATGGTGGGAGGTATTCTAGCGGCACTAGTTGTTGGTAAAAATGACCCAGGATTTATCCACAATGGTCCTTTAGCGGGTCTGGTTGCTATATGTGCTGGGTCTGACTTAATGCATCCTATTGGCGCTCTGGTAACGGGGGCGATTGCGGGTGGTATGTTTGTATGGCTGTTTACCTACATACAAAATAAAACAAAGTTTGACGATGTACTAGGTGTATGGCCATTACACGGCGTTTGTGGTGCTTGGGGTGGCATTGCTGCGGGTATCTTTGGCCAGACGGCTCTGGGGGGCTTAGGTGGCATTAGCTTTACCGTTCAATTTATGGGTACGTTGATGGGCATTTCGGTTGCATTGATAGGGGCTGGTTTAGTTTACGGCATGCTCAATCAATTTGTTGGCCTACGATTGAGTGAAGAAGATGAGTTTAAGGGGGCGGATTTAGCGATACATAAAATAAGCTCTATTAATGAGGATTAAACAGCGAGTTCTCATTTCTTGAAAAAAACGGCTAATTAGTCGTTTTTTTTCGACTATAGTCTAAAACCTTGCACTATAAGTGGTATTTCCTAAATGCTAAACTTTACTTATAGATGAATAACAAAGCAAAAGGGAAGTTCAATGTCATTTCCATATAAAAATATCGTTATATTATCTGGTGCTGGGATATCCGCTGAGTCTGGAATCAAAACCTTCCGTGCACAAGATGGGCTTTGGGAAAACCATAAAATTGAAGATGTCGCCACACCGGAAGGCTTTCATGCCAACCCTGATTTAGTACAAGATTTTTATAACAAGCGACGTCGTAAACTTCAAAGTGAAGAGATAAAACCCAATCTAGCCCACAAAGCTTTAGGGCGTTTAGAAGCAGAGTTGGATGGAAAGGTGACGGTTATTACGCAGAACATTGATAACCTACATGAGCGAGGCGGCACAAAGAATATTATTCATATGCATGGTGAGCTTCTAAAAGCGCGCTGTTCAGAATCTTCGCAAGTTGTTGAACATAAAGATGACATTGAAACGGGAGAGCTCTGTCATTGTTGCCAGATCCCTGTACAGATGAGACCACACATTGTTTGGTTCGGTGAAATGCCTCTTCGCATGGGCGATATCTATTCCGCGCTCGAGGAAGTTGACCTGTTTATTTCTATTGGGACATCTGGTGTGGTTTATCCTGCGGCTGGCTTTGTACATGATGCGCGTATGCATGGCGCTCACACAGTCGAAATAAACCTAGAGCCATCAGCGGTTGAAAGTGAGTTTGAAGAGAAGAGATACGGTAAAGCCAGTATAGAAGTACCAAAACTGGTTGCGGAGTTGCTTAGCCACCAAGATGCCAAAAGCGCTTAGACCGCAAGGTTCTGGACCTCTAACGGGTATAGAAGTATAAATGCGGAAAGAAAGAGGTTGGCTTTAGGGATAGGGTAGAGCAATAAAAAAGCGGCTTAAGCCGCTTTTTTATTGCTGCAGAAATGTCTTATTGTTCGATCTTTAGTTTTTGGAAATACTCTTCATAAAGAACACTTGCTTCGCCAACCTCATCCTGCCAAAAGCCCGAATTCATGACCTCTTGAGGTGGGAATATATTCGTATCGTTCGCGAATTCTTCAGGTAAAAGTGGATAAGCGGATTTGACTGGCGTTGGGTAGCCAATTTCGAGGGCTATCTTGGCCGCATTTTCTGGTCGTAATAGGAAGTCGATCATCTTATGTGCAGCATCGACGTTTTGCGCTCCAGCAGGAATAGATAAACTATCCATCCAGAATATGGTCCCTTTTTCGGGCCAGATTATATCAATGTTTGCGCCTTCTTGGCGTGCCATATAGGCGGAACCATTCCAGAGCATACCCACGGCTGTTTCACCCGCTAAATAAGGGTTTGCAGGAAAATCTGAGTTGAATACGAGTACATTGGGCATCAGCTTTTTAAGCTCGTTATACGCGGCCTTTATTTCGTCTGGGTTTGTAGTATTAGTAGAGTAGCCTAAGCGAACCAAAGCAATGTGGAAGAACTCACGAGAGTCATCCATCATCATCAACTGGCCTTCCCATTTAGGATCCCAGAAGTCATCCCAGCCTGTGATAGAGCTTGCATCCATCATATCAGTATTGATGCCGATACCTGTTGCTCCCCAAATATAAGGAATGGAATAGGTGTTGTCTGGATCAAAAGACTTGTTTAGGTAGTTCTCGTCGAGATCTTTGAAATGCGATAGCTTCGTTTTGTCTATTGCCGTCAACATGTTTTCTTTGCGCATCTTAGAAACAAAATAGGTGGAAGGAACAACTAAGTCATATCCTTTTCCTTGTGTTTTGAGTTTGGCATACATGGTTTCATTTGACTCATAGGTTGAGTAAATGACTTTGATACCTGTCTCTTTGGTAAAGTCTTCTAAGATTGAATTTGGAATGTATTCAGACCAGTTATAAAAATAGAGTTCATTATCAGCAGCAAAAGCACTTGCTGATAGTGTCGCGGCACAAAGCGTGCTCGAAATAATTTTAGACCAGTTATTCATCATTTTTCCAACCATGTTGATTTTTCTGTCCAAAGAGTAATTCTCTCTGAATCATTCGTTATGCAATACATCATTCGACGTGAATTTTAAACGAAGTTAATTACTTTGCAATCGAATTAAATCGACTTCGTCTTTTCTCGCGCGATAATCTGAGAAAGCGCGACTAAAATTAGAGAGACAACCAACATCAATGTTGCTAATGCATTCACTTCAGGCGATATCCCAACCTTGACCATGGAGTATATTTTGAGCGGCAATATTTCATAAGCTGGACCCGTGACAAAGGAGCTAATAATGACATCATCCAATGAGAGGGTAAAACTAAGCAACCAGCCAGCGGCTACAGCAGGTTTTGCTAATGGAAATATTATCTGTTTTAAGATTATCCACTCGCTCGCGCCAAGGTCTTTTGCCGCCTCTAACATTTTGACATCAAATCCATTTAATCTGCTGTATACCGTAACGACAACGAATGGTAAACAAAAGGTAATGTGTGCAATAAATAAGGTAACAAAGCCTAACTGGACACCTATGACTAGAAACAGAGCGAGCAACGATATCGCCATAACAATATCGGGTGACATCATGACAATGAAAAGTAGGCTGTTAACCATACCTTTACCTTTGAAGCGATAACGAAACAGGGCCACGGCAGTTAAGCTTCCTAAGATGGTTGCTACGGTCGCAGAATAGAGGGCGATATTGATAGAATGCCATGCCGCTTGCATCAAACTGTCGTTGTTAACCAAGGACTCATACCATTTCAGCGTCCATCCTCCCCATTTCATGCCAAATTTACTGACATTAAATGAATTTATGATGAGAACGAAAATAGGCAGGTATAAAAATAGATACACTAGACTGACGAAGCTGAATTGAAATATACGTTTCATAGCTAAAACTCTCCCTTACGGTTGAGCATCTTCCCAACCTTGTAATAGACAGTCAGCATCACAGCCATTGATGCCGTTAATGCGATGCTAGTAGCAGCACCAAACGGCCAATCTCGACTATTTAAAACTTGGCTCTTTATGACGTTGCCAATGAGCAAGTTTTTTGCGCCCCCGAGTAAATCGGACACATAAAACATACCAAGCGCGGGTAATAAAACCAACAGGCAACCTCCAATAATACCAGGCATGGTGAGCGGCAAGGTGACGCTCATAAAAGTTTGAATTTTATTGGCACCAAGATCCTTTGCTGCTTCTATGTATGTGTTATCCAACTTTTCTATAGCGGAGTAGAGTGGCAATATCATAAATGGCAACAGAACATAAACGAGTCCGATCATGACAGCGGTTTCTGTATACATAAGACGAATTGGTTTCTCTATAATGTCTAACGCGAGCAAGCTTTTATTTAAGATGCCTTGAGTGCCAAGTACTATCTTTAAGCCGTAGGTACGAATTAATGAATTTGTCCAAAAAGGAACGATAACTAAAAATAACATAATAGGGCGTTTATCAACGGGCATTTTTGCCACGATGTAGGCAAATGGGTAGCCGATGATCAAACATAAAAGCGTCGCAATAATCGCCATATAAAAAGAGTGCGCCAATACTTTAGCGTATAGCGGATCAAACAAGCGGGCATAGTTGCCCAGAGTGAACGTCATTTCAATTAGATTGGCTTCATCTCTTGTTAAGAAACTGGTGCCAACAATCATCAGGTTAGGCAGAAGAACAAACAACGTCAACCAAACAACGATTAAGACAATGATTGCTTTCTGTAGGTTAAACTTGTTGTTCATCTTTCAATACCACTTCCCAACTTTCTACCCAAGTGACAACCACTTTCTGACCTAGAGAGTGGTCGACGTCGGGATCATCTTCATTAAAGAACTCACTGACCATGACTCGATCACCATTTTCTAACTCTATGACCGAATCTAATGTCATCCCTTTATAAGTCCGTTCTAACACATGACCAACGATGCCTTTAGATTCAGATTCTGTAATCTCTTCTAATCGAAGATCCTCTGGGCGTAGGAGGACTTGTAGCTCCTCACCTTGTTTAAAGTCACCGTCGAAATAGATGGTCGACTCCACGCTATCTATTTCCACAAGTACGCGCTTCTCATCGACACGTCTTAACGCTTTGGCTTTGAACACATTAATTTCACCAATAAATCGAGCGACGAATAGGTTTTTGGGCTCCTCGTATATCTCTTTAGGTGAGCCGTCCTGTTCAATAATGCCATCACGCATAACAATAATACGATCAGACATAGATAAAGCTTCTTCCTGATCATGTGTAACAAAAATGAAGGTGATACCAAGCTTGCGTTGTAACTGCTTTAATTCGATCTGCATCTGTTTGCGAAGTTTGTAGTCGAGTGCTGATAAAGACTCGTCAAGCAACAATACTTTCGGCTTATTCACCACAGCTCTTGCGATAGCAACACGTTGTTGCTGTCCTCCAGATAATTGCTGGGGCTTTCTCGAGGCATATTCTTCGAGGCGAACCATTTTTAGCGCCTCAAGGACCCTCGGTTTTATCTCTGATAGAGCCACTTTTTGCATTCGGAGACCGAACGCAACGTTTTCAAATACCGTCATATGAGGAAAAAGCGCATAGCTTTGAAAGACGGTATTAACGGGTCTATGTTCTGATGGTACATGAGTGACAGTGTCACCGTCGATTGATATTTCACCGGCATCGGCTTGTTCAAAGCCCGCGATTAATCTTAGTACCGTTGTTTTACCACATCCTGATGGACCCAATATAGTTAAAAACTCACCATGATTGACTTCTAAATCGAGACGATTTATGACTTGTTTTCCATCAAAACTTTTTGATATGCAGCCCAAATTGACAACGGGCGTAGGGGACGATGTAATCTGATTCAACGCGTAGTTTGCTCCGTAACATTGAAAAACCGTACGATAACTGATTAACCATGCGCTAAAACGCGGAAGTGAGATTAATTAGGTATCAATATTGATCGAATAATAATCTTCTATTTTAGTAATTCAAAGTCTTTTTCGTCAATGAACTGACAAATTAATAACTTAAAGCAATGCTCTTTTCCTGAGTTTTCAACTTGTTTCTACGCATTGGTTAATAAACATAAACAAGTTTGTGTTTCAAGATTGTAAACAATTTAAGTATACTGTCGCCAATTCTCTGTTAACCAAGAGCGTCGTTGGCAATTTTTAACTCGCTCGGAATAAAAAATGACTAAAAATATTGAAAAAAACTTTACGTTAGGCGGTTCAATTGAAACCGCTTTAACTGGTAAATATGAGTTAAAGCCAGGTGCCGTACTTCACGAGGCTTGGAAATTCACTATTAAAAACTTTGTTTCTTTTTCGCCGGCCATTGTCATTCTTTTAATTGTTCAGATTGCGATTTTCTATATCGCCTTAAAACTGCAGTTAGGTGACCCTTCGGTCATCTTACAGATGTTTCAAAATCCTGAGACATTTGATCAAAGCATAATAGAAGCCATTTTTATTGCAAACTTCAGCTACGAAGTGATTTCGGCGCCTATCTATGCTGGCGTATCAATGATGGCGATGAGTCATGCTGCAGGGTTAGTCACGAAACCAGATCATATATTGAAAGGGCTAGCCTTCACAGTTCCCATCATACTTGCGACACTTATCAGTTTAATTGTCCAAGGTGTGGCGGGTATGCTACTGCCCATGTTCTCTATGTATTTTTCTATCGCATTTAGTAATGCGGTGTTGTTAGTATGTGAAAAACGCATGTCACCAATGCAATCGTTGTTTCTGTCTATAAGAGCCGTGAACAAAAAACTATTCCCATTGGCGAGTATCTATATGGTCTTGTCGGTCTTGATGTTTTTGTCTGCGATTTTTTACGGATTCTTGCTTATTTTTACCTTACCGTTCTTTTTCCACGCTAAGGGCATTATTTACCGCAACATGTTCGGCATCTCGCTAAAAATAATCGCTACAGAGACAAGCGGTAACGATGATCAAGACAATGATGACACTGATGACACTGATGACAATGATGACAATGATGACAATGATGACAGTCAATCCAAGAAAATAGACAAACCGTCAGAATATAGCCAAGGTTCAAATACATTTGATGCGTAAAAAATTAACGTTAATTTTTGTTGTACTTGCGACATTAATAATCGTGACTGTCGTCTTCTTAAGGCAACAAGGTTCTTTAACAGAACAAGCTACGATTACGCTACCTAGTGAGACACCCGATTTTGCTTCAATGCAGGATGCAAATCAAAAGAAACAAGCTTTTTTTGATTTTCTCGCACCAAGTATTCAACTGGAAAATAGAAGAATAATCAGTGAGAGAAAGCGCCTCAATGAGATAAAGCAAGCATTGAGGTCTGAGTCAATTAATGCAGATGATACTCAATATGCTCGTCAACTTGGAGAACGATATTTTTCTACATTACCAACCGAAGGGATAACACCAGACTGGTTAAACAAGATACTGATAAAGGTAAACGTCTTACCTAATGCGCTTGTGTTAACACAGGCGGCTAACGAGTCCGCTTGGGGGACATCTCGCTTTGCGACGGAAGCAAACAACTATTTTGGTCAATGGTGTTATAAAGCCGGTTGTGGATTGATACCGCTCAGAAGACAAGATGGGGCAACCCATGAAGTGGCAAAATTTAAGTCCGTGACAGGGTCGGTTCATGGTTATTTCATGAACGTTAACCGTAACCGAGCCTATTCTGAACTTCGTGAAATTCGAAACAAACTCGCAAAAAATGAAAGTGATTTATTGAGCTCTGAAACGGCAACCGCATTAACCAACGGATTACTTCGTTACTCGGAACGCGGTCAAGATTATGTAGACGATCTACAAACGATGATTCGAATCAACGCAAAGTACTGGACGAAGCAGTAGCGACTTAGATATTGAGTCAATGTTGAAGAATATAAATTGGAAATAATAATATGAAAATCAAAACAATAGCGACATTTATTTGTGCCATTGGCCTAACTGCTTTCACGCCAACGCTTGTCGCACAAGAATATATGTTCACCTATTCTAAGCTCCATTCTCAACTAAAGAACAATGCTAAAGAAGGGCATGAAGATGTGAAAATTGGCTTTTTCTTTACTAATGCTGATACCAAAACACTCTGCAATATTGAAAAGGCATGGATGGAAAAACAGGCAAAATACGAAGAACTTACTCCTGTGAATGGTAAAGAGTTACTCGTACCGTTAGACAGCAATCTAAAATCAGCGAATCCATTGGTGTTTGTTAGAACGCCAATGGACAAGCGTTGTGATTTCTCTATGGTAGTCATGACTAAGGAGCCATTTTCTGACAAGGTTTATTATAAAGATATCGAAAAACTACTGCCTCAAATGCAGAGTATGTTAGAAGACCTTGGTGGGATGTTTGCGAGTTGGTTTACACCGGATGTTGAAGGCGTAACCTTAGAGTTTACTGAACAGAGCACCGGTAAAGTAGCATTCTCTAATGGTTTGTCAGTGGATATAGTAAAAGGAAAGGCACGTATTTTGTTGGCAGATCTTAAACCCGGCGATTATATTGAATTGCCAGAGCCAACAACCAGAGTGTTACCTTGGTTGCCTTCTGCTAAATAGTTTCTATCCAACACCTATTATTTTGGGCCGTAAGTAAATAATGTACTGAACGAGTATTTTGTTTGATTATGGCGCAATGAATATTGCCTGTTTTCACTCCTGTCAAAACACAGTATAATCCGCGCCCAACTATTGTTATTGCTAGTATGTAATTGTTACGCTAACAAACCGTTTTTCGCGAACAAATAGTGGTCATTAAAAATAATGTTGAGATTTAAATATTCTATCAACAATATTTTCAGTAAAGAAACGCCGGCACTAGATTCGGCAGCATGAGAAGTCGAAATGAACCAAATTGATACAAATAAACAATCATTAGAATTCAATAAACTCCAAAAACGTCTAAGACGTAGTGTTGGAAATGCCATTGTTGATTACAACATGATAGAAGAAAATGACGTTGTTATGGCGTGCATCAGTGGCGGTAAAGATTCATTTGCAATGTTAGATGTATTACTCAAGCTCAAACAAGCTGCACCGATAAATTTTGATGTTGTCGCCGTTAATCTAGACCAAAAACAGCCCGGATTTCCTGAACATATACTCCCAGAGTATTTTGAAAACCTTAACATCCCATATTACATCGTTGATAAGGATACCTATTCTGTCGTCCAAGAGAAGATAGAAGAGGGGAAAACAACTTGTGGACTCTGCTCACGTTTGCGCAGAGGTACGTTGTACTCATTTGCAGAAAAAATCGGAGCAACAAAAATAGCACTTGGTCATCACCTAGACGATATCGTTGAAACGATGTTTTTGAATATGTTTCACGGCGCTCGGTTAAAAGCGATGCCACCAAAGTTACGTTCAGATGATGGCCGAAACGTTGTTATTCGCCCATTAACGTACTGCAGGGAGAAAGACCTAATAGAGTATGCGGATTATAAACAGTTTCCAATTATCCCCTGTAATCTATGTGGCTCACAAGAAAACCTACAACGTCAAAGTATCAAGGCGATGTTGATTGATTGGGACAAGAAGACACCAGGACGCGTAGAGAAGGTATTTAAATCTATTCAGAATGTCAGTCCAAGTCAGCTAGCCGATAAAGCGTTGTTTGACTTTGTAAACCTGCCGATAGATAGAGAAGGTGAAAGGAAAGCTTATGCTTTCGACGAGGCCGAAGTTTCCTCGTCTAACATCGATGAATCAATGTTCATTGACGTTTCAAATATTTAGTTATTAACTTCAATTCAACCCTATTTAAAAACCACCTGTAAACAGGTGGTTTTGTGTTTAAACATTATGTTGGTTGATTCGGGTCCAGTGGGCTAACAAAACCTCTGGGTTTAAGTGCAAGGACATCACAGTTTATCTTGTCGATAACATGCTCTGCTGTGTTACCAATAAACACAGCGGAAATACCTGTCCTACCGGTGGTGCCCAATATAACCAATCCTGCTTTTAATTCTTGAACTACCGCAGGAATAACATCCTCAGGAAGGCCTTGCTCAACTCTCGTATATTGCTCGTCCAACCCATGTTTTTGTCTAAGTGCTTTCATCGCCTTAAGGTGATGGCCTCTCACCGCGTCAGTATAGGTTGTTGGATCGAACTCGGGCAGCTCAATGGTTATATTAGCTGGAGTAACCGGGTAAGAATTTACAAGATAAGGCTGCGCGTCTAAGCGGCTACAAAGGTTCTTTAACTGCTCAACCATACAATCGTTTAATTCAATGTGCGTGGGATTTTCGGAGCCAACATGAACCGATGCGATCACATTACCGTTCTCTGGCCATTCGTGCTCTTTAACAAGTAACACAGGGCAGGGAGCTTTACGAAGAAGGTGCCAGTCAGTCGGTGTGAAAATGACGGACTCTAAAATATCGTGCTTTCTTGTCGCCTTAATAAGAATGTCGTGGTCTCCCCCAAATATTTCGCCGACAATAGCTTCATAAGGACGGTTGTGCCAGACCACTTTGACGTTAAAATCAACACTATCATCAATATACGGCGCCGCGACTTCATTCATCCATGTGCAACGTTGCTCGATAACCCCTTTGCGCATTGCGTCACGTTCATCTATTGACAACATCGACGTCATCTCATAGGAAAAATCATAAATAGAGAGGAAAAAGGTGATGTTACTTTTCGAGACACTCTTGCGAGCTAATTGCATGGCACGAGCAAGTGCGGGTTGAGGTTCATCGTTTACATTCGCAACGACTAAAATTTTGTTATATATACTCATCACAATTCCCTTTTTATGGAATAGAACCAAAGAGTTATTAAATCTACTCTAACTGTAGACTATTTGGGAGGAATATTTTAACAAAAGAAATGATCGTACTCTAGAAATATGAAGTGGCTCATTATAGAGCCACTTCATCTTGACTTGTTTACTGCTTTTTTAACTACTCTTCAGTAGAGATACCAGCCAGAATTTTTAACTCTTCGTGATCAAGAATAGTAATGTACTTACCCTTAACACTTAAAATGTCTGATTTCTGAAAGCGTCCCAACAATCGACTGATGGTTTCGACGGTTAATCCAAGATAATTACCAATATCACCGCGAGTCATGGTTAAACGAAATTCTCTAGGGCTAAATCCACGCTGTGAGAATCGAGTAGAGAGGTTGAATAAAAATGCGGCTAATCTTTCCTCTGCATTTTTCTTCGAGAGTAATAGGATCATATCTTGATCACCCTTAATCTCGCTACTCATTAAACGCATTATTTGCTGGCGGAGTTTAGGCATCTTTCCCGAAAGGTCGTCTAAAATTTCATAAGGAATTTCGCAAACCATTGAGGTTTCAAGTGCTTGAGCAAATGAGGGGTGAGCATTACCATTTATCGCATCAAAACCAACTAAATCGCCTGCTAGATGAAACGCAGTAATTTGTTCGTCACCTTGTTCGGTTATCGTGTAGCTTTTGATTGTTCCAGAACGGATAGCATAAAGAGATTTTAGGTCATCGCCTGCTTTGAAAATCTCTTGGCCTTTTTGGATCGGTTTTTTGCGCTCGATAATTTGATCCAGCTGGTCGAGCTCTGATTCATTCAAAGTAAATGGGATACAGAGTTGAGAAATACTACAATCTTGGCAGTGAATAGCGCATCCGCCCGACTGAATTCTTTTGGTTGCTGGTTTTTCTGAAATCATAATTTCCAAGTCACTATTTGATATACATCAATATTTTAGCATTGCTATGACGGAAAGGATAGTTAAATAATTAACAAATAAATCAATAAGTTAACTAGATTATAGTAACAAGTTGGACGTTTGCACCAGAATGTAGATGCCGTACGATAAAAGTAAAACAGCACCGGTTTGACGAAAATAGACAGAATTTTTTAATTTATTCAAATAAGCAGCGCCAACGCCCATAAACAGCATTGATGGTAACGTACCTATTCCAAATGCAAGCATGATAGAGGCACCGTTTACAGCACTACCAGAAACCGCAGACCAAGTTAAAGCGGAGTATACTAAACCACAAGGTAACCAACCCCATAAGAGCCCTAATGGCAATGCATGAAATGGTGTCGGTAAGGGCAATAACTTTTTACTGAATGGGGAAAGATGTTTCCACAAGTTCTGACCAAGCTTTTCTACATAGACAAGTCCATGCCACCATTTTCCGATATGCAGTGCAAGAATAATCATTACAACGGCAGACAATACTCTCAGCCAATTGAGTATAGAGTAGTCAGTAACAAGAGAAGCGGCACTCGATATTGTTCCGCCTACAATCGCGCCGGCGATCAAGTAACTGATAATTCGGCCAGTGTTATAGAGCAGGGTAGTTAGCAAACGATCAGATTTTGCCACGGAGTTTATACTCATTGCGGTGGCGATGCCCCCGCACATTCCGATACAATGCGCTGAACCCAAAAAACCGACCATCATTGCACCTAACCAATCACTTGTGATCATCTTTCTTCTTTTCTAATTCGTCATCGAATAAAATATTTTGACCTTGTCTTTCTAGATCTTCAAATTGCTCACTTTTTACTGCCCATAAGAAGATGCCAACCGCGATACACACGAAGATGATGGCAATAGGGATTAATATGTAGAGACTATCCATCTTTTTTTAGCAACCTTAATGAGTTGGTAACGACGATGATAGAGCTTGCAGACATGCCAACAACAGCTATATAAGGGGCGACATGGCCCATTACTGCAAGAGGAAGTATCAGTAAATTATACCCTAACGACCAAGCAAGGTTTTGCCTAATTACCTTGCGGGTATTTAGCGCAAGTTTTCGAGCATGTAAAATATGACTTAATTTATCGCCAAGGAGCACAATATCCGCAGAGGCTTTAGCCACATCCGTTCCACCGCCCATAGCAATAGAAAGATGAGCACCCGAAAGCGTTGGTGCGTCGTTTATTCCATCGCCAACCATTAGGGTTATATCCTCTTTACCTAACGCTCGCAGGTAAGCCAGCTTTTTCTCTGGAGACGCATCGGCAACCACCTTACCTACATTGATTTCCTGTGCCACTCTATTTGCGTTTATTAACGAGTCACCCGTTAAAAGGGTGGTTTTAATACCGAGTGAATGTAGTTGCTCGATGAAGGCTTTACTTTCATTCCGTATTGGATCGCGGTAACTGAATGTGGCAATGTGTTGGTTATCAACAGAGAGGAAAATAGAGGACGGAGTAGAAAGTGCTTCATCACCCAATACAAATTGTGCGTTACCTATTCGACACTCTTGTCCTTGCCACAGGCCTTGGATACCAAAACCAATGACATTTTTTACTTCTGACACTGTCGCGTCTTTTTTGCTTGTCTGTTTAAAGGCCTTCGCAATTGGATGATTGGCATGCTTCTCAAGTGCAGCCGCAATCGCCAGACACGTGTCTTTATCTTGCACTGAATAAAGGGCGACATTATCGATGTGTATCTCACCTTTTGTTAGCGTGCCCGTTTTATCAATAACCAAGTGATTCACTTTGCAAAACGTTTCTATAACGTGCGCTTTACGAAGCAACAAGCCTAAGTCGCCCATTCGTGATGTCGCACATGTCACTGCCGTTGGAGTGGCAAGTGATAACGCACAAGGACAAGTGGCGACAAGAACCGATAGCATGATCCAGAATGCATCGTCGGGTTGATGTTGGTGCCAATATAACCATGTTGCAAATGCTATTGTTAGGATGGCAGCAACAAAATATCGAGCGATAACATCAGCAATCTGAGCAATCTTGGGTTTCGTCATTTGAGCCTCATCTTGAAGGCGAACAATACTCGCCAACATCGATTCAGCTTTGGTTGCGGTGACCTCCAACTCAAAGGCCTCGTCAGTATTAATGCTGCCAGCATAGACGTTATCGTCAACGCTTTTAACCACAGGGATAGATTCACCAGTAAGCATCGATTCATCTACGTGAATGCGACCATCTATAATTAGGCCGTCTGCGGGTATATGCTCACCTGGCAAAACGCGAACACGATCTCCCGGCTGTAATACACGCACTGGTACTTGAGTCCCATCGATTTTAGTTGCCATCGCCGGGATCAGTTTTAATAAGTTAGCGCTCGCGGCTGCCGCTTTCCTTCTTGCTCTCATCTCTAAGAATCGACCGAGTAGCAAGAAAAAGGTAAACATTGATACGGACTCAAAGAAGACCTCACCTTGTTCTTGTACCGTTGCGATAACACTGGCCACGTAAGCGAATATTAAGGCAATAGACACTGGAACGTCCATGCCGAGTGTTCGACCTCTTATGCTACGCCACGCATTTAGGTAAAAAGGTAGGGCAGAGTAAAGCAGAACGGGGGTGGCAAATAATAAACTGACGATGCGGAGGTATTGTTTGAATTCAGTATCAAGGTCACCAAAAACTTCAAAGTATAGTGCGACAGCAAGCATCATGACCTGCATAGAGGCTAAGCCTGCGATTCCCAAACGATACAAGTACTGCTTCATAGATTGATGATAGGTGGCTTCGTGGGCATCAGCTTCGAACGGGGCCGCTTTGTAACCAAGCCTATGGATAGAAGACAGAAGGTCGCTCAATTTGGTTTGAGTATTATCCCAGTTTACTATTGCTCTATTGGTCGTGGTGTTAACACGAATTAAATTTACGCCCGGCTTATCGTTAATCTGTTTTTCAATTAACCAAGCACAAGCCGCGCAGGTGACACCCTCTAAAGAAAGCGTTACCTCTGAGGTATTATCGCTTTTACGTACAAACTCGGATTGAACTTCCTCGTTGTCGTAATTGATTAAAGCCTGCAACTGTTCAGGCACAAGTTCTGCTTTTTCTGCCTTTTCAGTGCGGTATTGATAATAGCTAACCAGCCCACTATCTATAATAGTTTGCGCGACAGCTTGGCAACCTGGGCAACACATCTCCCTCGCTTCACCAAGTATTTCGACAATAAAATCCGTGTTCTCTGGTACATCTTCACCGCAGTGATAACACGAGTGTGCCATAGTGACTCTCTGTTATTAATTAACAAGAAGGATAGGACTAACAGCAGGGAAGGAGACTTTCCCTTGCAATAACCATTCTTTTGTATGAGGTTGAATTTCTACAAACCATGGGCCACTAAGATCGCGATCCAATTTGATTCGATACTGCCCCTTTGCATCTGAACTAACTACTTTTTGGAAGTCACGATCGGCTAAGGTTCTATGGCTAAATACAATAGTCAGCGCTGGATAAAACTCAAGGTCACCTTTATCAAAAGTAACAGAGACAAAATCAGCGTCGGATGACACGCTAGCAGAAAGGCCTAAAGCGCCTGCTTGTCTAATTCTTGAGAGATCAATATTAATCCCTTTGCCTTTTTTATAATAGTCTTCGGCAACAAGAGAAACTGAATTTTGAGTAAAAATGGCAAGGGTTGTAAAACCTGCTATTACGACGCACAAAGGTAATGTGATCAGAAACCACGGCCAAAATTGTTTATACCAAGGTTTTATCATGAGATTCTCTATGAAAAATGTCTCTAGGACATAAAGAGGTTATTGGAAAAAAGAATAGCCCCAAAAATTGGGGCTATTCTTTTGCAGTGGATTACTTATCTTTGTTGCTTAAGCTCCAAACATAAGAGGCGACGAGTTGTACTTTCTCTTCACCAAGAATGTCTTTCCAAGCGG
The DNA here is from genome assembly GCF_042465995.1 of Vibrio frigidus. Taxonomy (NCBI): domain Bacteria; kingdom Pseudomonadati; phylum Pseudomonadota; class Gammaproteobacteria; order Vibrionales; family Vibrionaceae; genus Vibrio; species Vibrio frigidus. The sequence continues at coordinate 33,324 of NZ_JBCDMC010000021.1, forward strand.
GCATCACGCCTTGACGACCATTAGCTACGGTTGCCGTTACTTCTGCGCGCGAGTCACCAAATAACCAATCATTATCAGTCAAATCAGGTGCACCCAATGCCGGGTTACCTTTACCATCTGTACCATGACATGCCGCACACACAACAAAGCGCTGCTTACCAGCGGCTGCTTCACGTGCATTCACTTTACGACCAGCTAGGCCTAAAGTATAGGTGACCACTTCTTTAACGCCTTGCTCACCCAGAGCGTCACCCCATGCAGGCATTGCGCCTATACGACCATTCATGATAGTCGTCAGGATGGCTTCTGGTTCTCCGCCGTACAACCAAGCGTTGTCTGTCAGGTTAGGAAAGCCAATTTGCCCCCTAGCATCTGAACCGTGACACTGAGAACAGTTTTGTAGAAACAGACGTTGACCAACTTTAAGCGCTTCCGGATCAGCGGCTATCTCGGGGATAGAACGTAAATCTCCGTTTGAACTATAAGCAAGTTTATCGAATGCCTCACCATAGAAAGTATTTGCATCATCCAGTGCTCTAGCATACTCATCAAGGGTTTGATTCGCATGCGCTTGCACTATGTACTGTTTAGATTCTTCGAGATTCTTAACCACTTGGTTAGAACTCGTCCAACCCAGTAGGCCTTTAAAAGACCCCAAACCTGGGAATAATGCCAAATAAATAATGGTGAACACAAAGGTACCAATAAACAAAAAACTCCACCATTTTGGTAGCGGGTTGTTTAGCTCTTTAATACCGTCATATTCGTGATCCATTTCGGCGCCTTCTTCGACACCGACATTGTTTTTTAAGGCCCAAGCCAAAATCACAGCACACCCAACCAGTGTGATGACTGTGAGAATGATAATCCACGCACTCCAAAATGACGTCATTATTTGCTTACTCCTTTATTTTTTTTGGTTGTCGCTTTTTTCTCATCAGCAAACACTAAGTTTGCATCCTCTTCAAAGCGACCTTTACGGTTTTTACCGTAAGCCCACCAAACGACCCCAAAAAAGCTAACAAATAGCACAACGGTCCAGATGGAATGGAAAGTACCAATAGTCATAATGATTCCTCCTTATTTCATCGCATGGCCGAGAGACTGAAGATAAGCGATTAATGCGTCCATCTCCGTTTTCCCAACAACATCTGCTTTAGCAGTTGCTATTTGGTCATCAGTATATGGAACGCCAAATTGATCGCGGAACAAGGTTAACTTGGCCTGCGTTAATTCGCCGTCTAACACATTTTCTGCTAACCAAGGGAAGCCTGGCATATTCGATTCAGGAACCAAAGATCTTGGATTCAACAAGTGTACACGGTGCCATTCGTCTGAATAACGAGCACCAACACGAGCGAGATCTGGACCTGTACGCTTAGAACCCCATAAGAATGGATGTTCCCAAACGCTTTCACCCGCGACAGAATAGTGACCATAGCGCTCAGTTTCTGCGCGGAAAGGTCGAATCATCTGGCTGTGACATACGCTACAACCTTCACGGATGTAAATGTCACGACCTTCCATCTGAAGGGCTGTATAGGGCTTCAAATTATCAACAGGTTCGTTTACTTGCTTTTGGAAAAACAGTGGAACAATTTCCACCAAAGCACCTAAGCTGATAGCTAAAATAATTAAAATCGCTAGCAAACCGACGTTACGTTCGACTAGATCATGGCGATTATTTGAGTTTGAACTCATTAATAAATCTCCTTATGCCGGTTGCTCGATAGCTTGTAAGCTATCTTCAGGTGCCGTTATTGTTTTGTATGCGTTATAAGCTAACAAGAACATACCTGATAGGAAAATTAAGCCACCGATGAAGCGTACTGTGTAGAACGGATAAGATGCTTGAACCGACTCTACAAAGCTATAGGTTAATGTACCGTCCGCGTTAACTGCACGCCACATCAGACCTTGCATTACACCTGAGATCCACATCGCGACAATATAGAGCACGGTACCAATAGTGGCTAACCAGAAGTGTACATTGATTAATCCAACAGAATACATTCTCTCTTGACCAAATAGCTTTGGAATCAAGTGATATATGGCACCGATAGAAACCATCGCAACCCAACCGAGCGCACCTGAGTGCACATGACCAATTGTCCAATCAGTATAGTGGGAGAGCGCATTAACTGTCTTAATTGCCATCATTGGACCTTCAAACGTGGACATGCCATAGAATGAAAGGGAAACAACCATGAAACGTAAGATAGGGTCATAACGTAATTTATGCCAAGCACCAGAAAGCGTCATTATACCGTTGATCATGCCACCCCAAGATGGAGCAAACAGAACCAAAGACATCACCATACCGAGTGATTGAGCCCAGTCAGGCAGTGCAGTGTAATGAAGGTGGTGAGGACCAGCCCAAATATACAGAGAAACAAGTGCCCAGAAGTGGACTATCGATAAACGATATGAATAAACAGGTCTTCCGGCTTGCTTAGGTACAAAATAATACATCATTCCTAAGAAACCAGCAGTCAGTAGAAAGCCTACCGCATTGTGTCCGTACCACCACTGTATCATTGCATCGGTCGCGCCAGAGTATAATGAGTAAGATTTACCCATAGAAACTGGTATTGCCATGCTATTAACAATGTGTAAAACGGCAACAGTAAGTATAAATGCACCGAAGAACCAGTTGGCCACATAGATATGCGATGTCTTTCGCTTAACCATCGTGCCGAAAAACACGATGGCGTAGGCGACCCAGACGACGGCAATCAAAATATCGATTGGCCATTCTAGTTCCGCATATTCCTTACTTGTTGTGTACCCAAGAGGGAGTGTGATAGCAGCAAGCAATATAACAAGTTGCCATCCCCAGAAAGTGAAGGGTACGAGAATTCCACCAAACAGACGTGTTTGGCATGTACGTTGAACGACATAATATGAAGTTGCAAAAAGGGCGCTGGTACCAAACGCAAAAATTACAGCGTTAGTATGTAGCGGGCGTAAACGGCTGTAGGTTAACCACGGCGTATCAAAGTTTAGCTGTGGCCAAACTAACTGAGCAGCAATCAACACACCTACAGACATACCAACGATTCCCCATAGTATGGTAACTAGGGTAAATTGACGTACGACTGTATAGTTATAGTTGTGCTCAAGTTGTTGTACTTGGCTCATTATATTTCTTCCAATTTTTAAGTGACTATTTGCTTTTTTTTGACTTTGTGTCGTAATACATTCCAAAGGTGATTAAAAAAACGTCAATCTATCTTTCTGTTCTATCAAAACACGGTTTGGAGTGATTTTTCACACGACATGATAATTGAATTAACATTTTAATGACAACGATTTAACCTGCAATTTTTACATTGCAAGTTCATTTATTACTAAAAGTTTGAAGCTTGTTGCACGAGAATATAAAAAATGGCCGCAGAAAAACTGACAAAAGGGCGCTTAGCTCAAATTTTATTCATGTTAGGTATACTCATTATCGCGTTTACATGGCGTAGCCTAACTCACTCAAATAATGATGTTTTATGTTATGTCGAACAGGATTGCATTATCGAAAATGATTCGATGAATGTCAGCTTAAAATGGCAAAAGAAGGACAATAATTATCGTATATCCTCTACTACGGTCGAGGAAGAACTCACTCTTGAACTCGTCAATTCAGAGGCGATATTAGAGGTTAAATTGGACCATTGGTTACTGAAAATTGAGAGTCTGCCCGTACGAATCAGATTATCAAAACAGGACCAATTGTTAGAAAAGGCACGTTATATCAATTTTCGGTAGAAAACTCTGATTTTCGATAGTTTTATCAAGAAGAAATACACTCAAAATTCCGTAATGATGTTGGTGATTAATTGTCGCAACCAACTATTTTTGTTCTCTTGTTGAACGGATTTTAGATAAACCAGTTTGATGTCAAAACTGGAGACAGGAATAGGCGGAGGCAGTGCCATCAGTGAGTGACTGTACATTTCCGTTTCGGCAAATCGTTTAGGCACAATGCACATTAATTCTCTCCCTAACAATAGACGACGGATAGTTAAGAAGTTTCTTGAGGCAACGCTTACTCGGCGTTCAAGACCTAACTTATTTAATTCGTTATCAATTTTTGTTTGTAGATGACCGTCGGGGCTAACTAAGGCATGTTCTATCGAGATAAATTCCTCTACGCTTAAAGTGGTACGAAATGATACCGAATCTGGATCAAATAGGCAGAGATGGTCTTCTGTATATAAATGGTCTGAAATGAACCTCTTATCCAAACTTTCTATACTGCCAATGACAATGTCTATTGTTTCACTTTCGACCATTTGGCGGTAATTACCACGATTAACGTTATAAAACCCTATTTGAGACTTTGGTGACTGTGCTTTAATCTCATCATAGATAGAAGGTGCGAAGAGCTGTTCAGCGTAATCAGTCAGTCCTATTTTCCAATAACCTTCGAATTCACTTGCAAAAAAGGCAGGCTTAATGAGTAATTTCGTTTGTATAGAATAGAGAAGTTCTTCGATTACCGGTGCAATTTCATGGGCTCTCTGTGTCGGTTCCATATGAATGCCTACGCGAGTGAACAACGAATCATCGAATAGCGTTCTAATGCGTTGAAGGGTATGGCTCATTGCGGATTGACTGATAAAGCAACGTTCAGCGGCCATGCTAACGCTGTTCGTTTTGTAAAGGGCTTGAAAAGCGACCATCAAATTGAGGTCGACATCTTTCCATTTAACACCATTCATACACTTCGTCCCATATGATTCATATAGTCTATTAAAACTATTAATTTGATTCATTTTAGCTTATTAATTAAATTGATCACAACGCTATAAAAGAGTGACATTCAAATGTGGTCAATTTTTAAACTGTTTTTTATTCTTGGCTGGGTTAGCTTTGGCGGTCCAGCGGCGCATATTGGTTATTTTCGTCAAGCATTTGTTGAAAAACATAAATGGTTAGATGATAACGAGTACGCCCAAATTGTCGCCCTAAGCCAATTTCTTCCTGGACCGGGATCGAGTCAAGTAGGGTTTGCGCTTGGATATAAAAAGGGGGGCGTACTTGGTGCATGCGCTGCGTTTGTTGGTTTTACCCTTCCTTCCATGTTGATCATGCTGGGGCTAGCAACGGCAAGTAGTCAAATAATAGGAACCAGTGTCTATCAAGGCATAGTGCACGGATTGAAATTGCTTGCCGTCGTCGTCGTTGCAGATGCTACGTGGGGTATGTATAAAAATTTCTGTAAAACCAAGTTAACGGCAGGTATTTGCGTCGCAACTACGTGTTCGCTTCTTATCCTTCCGGGTATTAGTGCGCAGATGGTTGCCCTGGTTATTGCTGCTCTGATAGGGGGGAGCTTTATGAGAACAGAAGCGAAGAGTGATCTTCAACCTTTTAAACCATCTATAATTCCTTTGGTATTATTTATGGTGTTATTGATTGGTTTACCACTTATCAGTCATTACTCCTCAATGATTGATCTATTCGGTCACTTTTACCAAGCAGGAAGCTTTGTCTTTGGCGGTGGTCATGTGGTTCTTCCTTTACTTCAGAGCTTAATTGGCGAACAAGTTAGTCAGGATGTATTTATGACAGGGTATGCGGCGGCTCAAGCCGTGCCCGGCCCGATGTTTACTCTGGCAACGTATATTGGTTATCAGATGTCATCGTCGCCAATATTGGGCGCCTTTGCCGCGACACTCGCTGTATTCTTACCTGGCTTATTATTATTACTCGCGGTCTTAAAGAATTGGCAACACCTGGCGGGGAACCCCAAGATGGCTGGTGCCCTTCTTGGGGTGAATGCTTCCGTTGTTGGCTTACTCCTTTCTGCCCTTTATTATCCTATTTTTAGTGGGGCAATCACCTCGTCTATTGATGTTGCAATAGTGGTTTTAGGGTTTTATCTTTATAAGACCCTGAACCTTTCAGTGCTCTGGGTGATTATGTATTTCCTCCTCGTTGGGATGTTACTTTAAACTTATTTCGCTTATCTCTCTTTAAGTTGTTAAGATGCGGTTTTTCTCCCTTTGAGATACTTTATGTCTAAATTTTTCTATCGTGGCACCCCTGATATTATGTCGAATTACGGCAAAAATGGTTACAAAACAAACGCAGAGGTCAAGCCCGGAACATCCAATTATCCATTGTCACTAACCGTGATTAGCCAGCAACGTAAGGATGAAGTTCAGAGTTTGATTGAACAACATCAGCTTTTCGCTAATATTGAAATAGATAGCGAAGCCGCAGAAGATATTAGCGAACTCGATGCGGTATTAAATAAACCCAAGACTCAACGCTTTGACAAAAAACCGGAACGTAATGATCCTTGTTCTTGTGGTAGTAAGAAAAAATACAAGAAATGTTGCGGTAAATAATCCCACTTTTATTGTCGTGTAATATTTGTTTACAAATCAAAGTTATTTCTGACATCACGCGTACAATAACTCGCTAACGCAACGTTATTATTTACCCCAATGTTATGTTGTTTTGGGGAGGCGTATGTTCGAATATTTGGAGAAAAGCAGGTGTAGAGAAAATGTGAATGACATTCTTCATTCTGTTGGTATGGATAAATCGGCGGCACAAGAGTTAACCTTCAGTTATCCCGAATGTTTTGAACCAATGAGTCGGTTGACATATCAACTTCCGCGTCAAATTTTTCATCTTATAGCGACGTTGGTTTTCTTAGAACATATTCTGACAAAATCGAGAAGGCCTCACTATTCGATATATCATTATAAAAATAATATAGACGCTAAGCTTTTAAAGGTAACAAGTGCCAGTGTTCAGCGAGAACGGGTTGTTCAATGTTATCGGGAGACAAGAAACCTTATCGGCAATAGAATCAATTAATGTATTAAATAAATCTGCAGCCTTTAATTAGGGGCTGCAGTATTTTATACCACCGCTGATTTTGGGTTACCCTGTCACCTTTTAAGCGCTATTTTCTTTTATAAATGAAACGTTACATTACAAATCCGTGTAATCAAATTGGGTTGGCTTTTCCTAATTATCACGCTTTTATTGAACAATTCCGTTAAAATAAACCAATATAAATAACAACTTAACGGTAAAGTTTTTAACAGAGGTTACATGTATAGAAAAGAATTATTTATTTTTGATATGGACGGAGTGTTGCTTGATTCCGAACCGCATTGGCGTAAAGCTCAAATTGAGTTATTGGAACAGCTTGGTATCAATATAACTGAAGAAGAATGCATTCTGTACACAATGGGCAAGCGTATAGATGATATTGCCGCGTTTTGGATCGGACGTTTTAACTTAACGGTTGATCAAAGCATATTCGCTAGTTCTCTTTTGCAAAAGACGGCCACTTTAATATGTCAACGAGCGACGGCCCGAGAAGGGGTTCATGCGTTGATCGACTTCCTACAGAAAAAAGGCTGCCGTATTGCGTTAGCAACCTCATCCAGTTATCCGATCATATCCGCGGTTCTAGAGAAGTTGGATATAATGGATGTCTTTGAGCTTACACTAAGCGCTGATGAAGTTGAAAACGGAAAACCTTTACCTGATGTATATTTAGAAGTGTGCCGTCGGTTGGGTGTTTCCACTAACAATGCCATTGCTTTGGAAGATAGTATTACCGGGGTAAGATCTGCTGTTTGCGCAAAAATAACCACAATAGCCATACCTGAGCAGGCATCTAAGGAGTTTGATATCGCAAATCATATCGTTGCTCACTTAGACGAGGTTGTAGGGATCCTCTCTGAGTATTTTTAGTAAATAGTAGAATAACTATAACGTTTTCACCTTTTAAGCTTGTAGATGTTACCAGAATCAGTACTGAAAAATATCTCCCCGTTTGGGGACACTTCAATGTCTCTGATTCGTTCACCAAGATTTAATAGAATTCGGTCTTCCGCGATATCGTCATTGTCCTTATTGAGTGTGACGACATTAATATGCGTCAACTTAAGCGCACCAGATAGTAATCTGCCTTTTAACTCCGGAAAGATCTCACCTCGATACAAGACCAAACTACTTGGAGCGATTGAAGGGATATATATCTTAATTGGTGATTCAATTTCTTCTTTTTCAGTTGCTTCGCCAACATTGATTGGGCCCCAATATTCTTTACCGTGTGAGGTAATTGGCCATCCATAATTAGCGCCTTCTTTGATTAAGTTAATTTCATCCCCACCGCGTGGCCCGTGCTCAATTGACCAGAGCTGTTGGGTCTTATGATCGAAGAATAATCCTTGTGGGTTGCGATGCCCGTAACTCCATATTTCGTCTAGTACATTTTTGTTGCTGACAAACGGGTTATCTGGTGGCGTACTACCATCCGGGTACAAACGCAAGATTGAGCCGGCATGATTCAGGGTGTTCTGACCATTTTCTCGTTCACCACGGTCTCCGATTGAAAGGTAAAGACTATTATTATCAAATGTAATTCGGCTTCCGAAATGTCTATTGGTATCGGTTTGGGATATTGAAACAAATATATCCTTCCAATCTGATAATAACCCACTCTGGTAAGTAGCTGATGCAAGGGTTAAAGTGCCTTTGTTATTGTTCTCTTTACTGTAGGTAACGTATATTTTGTTGTCATCGAAGGGGGAGAGTGCGATGTCTAAAAGTCCACCTTGTCCTTTCGCCCAAACATTTGGAATCTCAGCCAAAGTCTTATGTTCACCGGTTAACAGGTTGAGTCTTTTGATTGCACCACTTCTCTCCGTTATGAGCATAGTGTTATCGTCGATATAGGCCAATCCCCATGGTATGATTAGTCCGTCGCTCACTTTTTCCACTTCATATGCGTGAACAGTACTCGCCATTAGCACGACAAGCATTGATACCTTTATTTGATGGGTTATTTTCATCTATCAGCCTGAAATATCGGGTGGATTATTATTCAGTTTAGCGTTCAACTCACGTTAGTACATGCAACATTTCTGGTTATTCTTTGATTTCATCGTGCGAAGAGGATAAATTCAATTATTTCTCAATAATAGTCATTGCGTAACTGCGGTGCTAATTATTTGAGTGTATTTCGAGGGATTTCAAAATGGATCAACTAGTTGAAAAAACTATAGTGTGCCCATACTGTGCCGAATTAATTGCTGTTCTAATCGATTCCACGGACGTCAATCAGCAGTATATTGAAGATTGTCAAGTATGTTGTAAGCCCATTGTTTTTTTGATATCTGAAACTGTGGATGGTGATCATGTTGTCAGTGTTTATAATGAAGATGATGCATTTTAAAAAAATCTACCCCGCATCTGCATAGTATCTTAAGGGCTGGGTTTTATTACTTATTTAAAATGAGACAAATGGCAACAGGTGGAGAATGAAATGGTTAGATATATCGCTTTGCTCATCAGTTTAGTGACATCTTTATATACCAGTGCATCTTTAAACTTAACGTCATTAAATGACAATGGTATTAAACAGTGGGAACACGAAGTCATTTCCGGCGAATCAACGTACAAAGTACTTACCTATAAAGGCCACATTGCTTTAAAGGTAATAAGTGATAATTCGGCATCGGGCCTTGTTTTAAAAAAGAAAATTGACCTACTCAAAACTCCTTATATGAGCTGGCGTTGGTTAACAGAAAGTAAACTGCCATTATTAAACGAGCATAATAAGGAAGGCGATGATTACGTCGCTAGAGTTTATGTGGTTATCGATGGCGGATTAATGCTCTGGACAACAAAATCGATAAGCTATGTTTGGTCTAGCAATCAAAGTCAGGGGCAGGTATGGGATAACGCGTTTACTGGGTCAAGTGTCCAAATGATCGCGGTTAGAGGGCAGGGAGCTCAATTAGGACGTTGGTACAATGAAAAACGAAATGTATACAATGACTTAATCGAATACTTCGGCGATAAAGGGAGCGAGAAGTCGAACCTAAAAGCCTATAGATATATAGACATGGTTGCCATTATGACGGATACAGATAACAGCGGGAGCAACGCAGAATCCTATTACGGCAATATAATATTCAGTACTCATTAAACGCGGCTTTCATTACGTTGTGTGAGAATGGACGATGTTTCGTTTGCTATAGAGTGCCGTTCATACTTATTCAAAAACAATCAGGAATATAACCATGTCCAAGTGTTTTAGCCCGTCCTTTGAAAGAAACAAACAAGTCGTCTTCGAACAGCTTTCTATCTATTTTAAGAACAGTCGGAATGTTTTGGAGATCGGCTCGGGAACGGGGCAACATGCCGTCTTCCTTGCTCCTAAAATATCTAATCTTGATTGTTGGTACACCAGTGATATGCCTGAAAACCATCTAAGTATTAATGCATGGATCTCAGAGTCTGGTTCAGAAATTATCCGCAATCCAATTGAACTTAAAATTGGCCAGGATAGTTGGCCTAATATAGAGGTTGATGCTGTATTTACGGCAAACACGACTCATATTATGCAACAGGACGAAGCACAATTGATGATGAGAATGATTGCAAAAAAACTCCCTAAAGGTGGTATTTTTTGTCAGTATGGACCAATGATGGTCAATGGTGAGTACACGAGCAATAGCAACCAAGAATTTGACGAGTCATTAATTAGGAAAGGGTTTGGAGGGATTCGAGACATTGAAGACTTGATCTCTTGGGCGAAAGGTATGGAATTGCTTGCCAAAATAGCGATGCCAGCGAATAATTTTATGTTGGTGTGGGCGAAGTAAAACGAATTAATTTAAGACGTTACGGATGTAAAAGCAAACCTTCCTATCGTCAAGGTCTAGGTTCTCTTTGTCGCTGGAGATTTACTATCATGTATTTGTAATCACCGAAATTCGCAGGGTAATTAACGACAAATCAATGAAAGTAGATAGTTTTATGTTTGGATATGTTGCGGCACACAATTCTACCTGTATATTAACTAGCTGTAATACTGTCCCTTCTTTGGAGTTGTAAGCTTTATGCCTGAACTAACTATCGATTCAACCTATGGTGTAATCGTACTCAAAGATCTTGAGCCAGTTTATGTTGATGACAACTATGCGCGAATATTTGGGTATAACTCGGCGACGGAGTTAATGGGTAGTATTGGCTCATTTCTGGATTTCATTGACCCTGAATTTCATCAAGCCGCCCGTGACAACTACTACCTACAGATAAGTGGTAAAATGACTCCCCGCGGTAGAACATTTAAAAACATTGACCGTGATGGCCGTACCTTCACTGTATTTACTATCGATCACGTGATCGAATGGGAGGGGGAACCCGCTATCCAAGTTACCGTTATTGATATGTCAATCGTTGAAAAAGCTCACCAACAATTGAAAGAAAATGAACGCAAATACAAGAGGCTTATTACGACGTCAGGACAAGGTATAACGGTTCACAAGAACTTTATACCAGTGATGGTCAATCAGGCATGGGTCGATTTAATGCATGCTCCATCAATAGAATATGTACTCAACAACGTGAGTCTCATGGACTTCATCCCAGAGAGCGAACATGAGTTTGCACGACAACAATACACCGACATTATTAGTGGTAAGATTCAGGGAGTAAATACAGTACTTGAAAATATTTGTTTCGATGGAAAAAAACGTTACTTCAATGTTTACGATAATCGAATTGAGTGGGATGGTGAGCCTGCGATGCAGGCGGTAATTGAAGATGTAACCAAGAAAGTTGAGCTAGAAAAGAAACTTAAGTACTATTCGGTGACCGATGCGCTGACTCAAATATCTAACAGACATAGGTTAGATCAAGTATTGACTGAAGAAACTAACTGCTCTAACCGCTACCCCCATAAGTTCTCAGTCATTCTTATCGACTTGGACTATTTTAAATCAATTAATGATAGTTGGGGCCATCAGGCGGGAGATGACACGCTGGTTGCGGTAGCGAAGGCACTAAAGGAAACCGTACGTAAAGTGGATATTGTTGGACGCTGGGGCGGTGAAGAATTTCTGGTGATTTGTCCGAATACTGAACTGGTAGGTGCTAGCAGCCTGGCAGAGAAATTGAGAATAGCAATTGAGACACTGGATTTAAACGGTCAATATTCGGTGACGGCAAGTATGGGCGTAGCGATGAACCGAAACGATGAATCTCGCAATCAACTTTTATTAAGAGCAGATACTGCTCTCTATACTGCCAAAAGTGAAGGTCGAAACAGGGTAGTGGTTAGTAATTAATTTAGACAGTTTTCAATAATGCCAATCAGAATATGATTGTAACCTACGTAAAATACGAATAGAATTTTTGAATCATTCCTTATTTTCATTGTTGATGTTATGTTGCTCGAAGGTATTGAAACCCTCTTAGTTCTTGGTCAAGAAAAGACCATGAGTCGCACGGGAAGTGTACTGTATATTAGCCAATCGGCTGTTAGCAAACGCATTACGAAACTAGAAAAACGCCTTGGAAAGAAGCTGATAGAACCAGATGGACGTTATGTACGGCTAACTGCTGATGCTAAGGCGTTAATTGAAAGTGTTGGCCCAACGTTTAGTGAACTATGCGGACAGATATATGAACAGCAGACACTTGAAAACAACACACTTCTTCGAATGGATTGTTCCGAAACACTCGTCGCCGGTTATTTCAGTTCGGCTTTAACAAAATGTTTTCAAGACGACTCTAATTTCACTATTACCACAAATCACACACCAAGAATTGTTGAAAATGTTAAATCAGGTAAAGCCATACTAGGATTATGTGCCGGTAACTTACCCTCTAGCCATGGCTTAGTCACTTTTCACCTTTTTGATGAACCATTCTATATCGTGAGTAAATTACCATTGAAAACGTTACCTAACACTTTAATCACTACTGACCTAAACAACGGCGCAAACACTTATCAGGCAGCCATTTTAGAAAAATTAAATATACAACCAGTAATGCAACTAGATTCCTATACGGCGGCGGCTCAATTATCATTGCAGGGTACTGCGCCGGCACTTGTGCCACTTTCTATTGTGAAAGCATTGCGAATAAAAGAAAAGTACTTGCACAAATATGACGAGCTCAAACCTCTTTTCAGGCCAATAACTATTTGTGTTAGACAAAATAACTATCGACTAGAACGAATACAAAAGGTGGTTGCCACTATTTCAGACAGTGCGACAACCAAGTTGTTATTATCACCTGCATATCGCGATGCAATCCACTTCAATCCCTAAACCGAAATGAAGCTCTCGCGTTGGCACTATTGTCCGCACTGGTTTATGGTTTTTAAAGTAATGGCCACAAATTGCATCAATTTTATTCCAGTTATGGACATCCGAAATATAGACGACAAGCTTCAAGGTTTGATCTAAATTCGTCCCTGCTTTATCAAGGATATTAATCAAATTATCAAATACTTGGCGGGTTTGTAGTTCGATTTCACAAGTCACTTTCTCACCGCTTTCCGCGTTGATTGGCAATTGCCCCGACACGTAGACTAACCCATTATGAACAATCGCCTGAGAGTAATGCCCGGCGGGTTTTAACGCATCATCCGTTTGAATATACTTCATAGTTTTCCCCCTAATCTGTGGGTTCATTGAGTAACTGTTGGATGGCATTCGTCGTCTTAAGCCCATTACTGGTTATCACGCCTACCGTTAAGTCTTCTTTTCCAATGTCATCACGATCTAAAAGAAGAGTAATACCAGCAAATGCTGCTGCTGATGTGGGCTCGATAAAGAAGCCTTGTTGGCCCATTTCTTTTAAAGCTACTTTGATCTGGTGGTCACTGACACTGATAAAACGGCCTTCAGAAGCTCGTACAAATTCGATGATTTCATTCAGGCGGGAAGAGCGTTGAATCTTGATGCCTTCAGCGATGGTACTCATAGAGATTGTTTTAATTTCCTTGCCATTGAAAGCTTGGACAAATGGTTGAATACCTTCACTCTGAATTCCAAATAAACGAGGTAGCTTGTCTATTTCTCCATTTCTAAGTAATTCTGAGAAACCTAAATAAGACCCAGCTAATAAGCTTCCGTTGCCAACAGGTGCAACAAAATTATCGGGTGCTTTATATCCACACTGTTCCCAAATTTCATAAGCAATGGACTTTACGCCTTCTATAAAGAGTGGATGCCAGTTATGACCTACATAGTAACTACCATGTGTTTTAGAACTATTTATTGCGGCTTGAGCAACGTCTTCTCGCGTACCTTCAACTTCAATACAATTTGCACCGTACATTCTGGTCTGTGTGGTTTTTCCAAGAGATGTACCTGCAGGTACAAATATGTTGCACTTTATTTTCCCTTTCGCTGCGTAACCAGCATAGGCGCTGCCGCCATTACCACTTGAATCTTCGGCAATACTTTTTATACCTAGATTTTTGAGATAATTGATGACAAGTGCCGCACCTCTATCTTTAAATGATCCGGTTGGTTGTAGTGAATCCATCTTTGCCAGTATCGAAACACCCGATACTTTTGCTTTCGCAAGCGGTGTAATGGCCTCATTGAACGAAACCTGAGTGTCATGTTCTCTTATCGGAAAAGCGTGGGAATACCGCCATATCGTTAAATCGTGCTCAATTAAGTCGTTCTTATTGAATGAAGTTTCCGGTTTAACCCATAGAGCAGAACCGCATGTACACTTAATTAATAGTAGGGTGGGTGTGTATTCACTAGCGCAGTTCATACAGATATATTTCATCGACAGTTTCCCTTAATTGATCTCAATTAAGGGAAACAATACTCGTAGCGGTACGACTTGATAATGGAAATGATGACATTTAACATATTCCCAAATGGCATTGGATGGAACAAAACAGTTTGCCTAACGTATTTTACGTTGCTAAAAGATACGCTTCGGTATCGATTACCACGTAAGACGCACTTCCTTCACAGAGCATCAATGAACAAAGCATCCAATGCCTATATCATTAATGTATTTAGGATAGGCGAATGACCATATGGTGCTTTGTATTAAGAATTCTATTTAACATAAGATACATAATACGCACTTAGCTAGCTGGGCTTTAGCAGTCATTACGACCGTTGTTGAACTGCCGCCTTATCAGTTGGCGGATTGCAACGCAGTAAAATATGTTCACGTTGTTCCTTATATTTCACCGCATT
>NZ_JBCDMC010000022.1:0-29968 GCF_042465995.1 Vibrio frigidus
TTTAGAAATCAGGGCTACTTCTAGCTCAGGATTTGCTTCAGCCGCTGCGATTGCAGTTCGAAGACCAGCGCCACCGGCGCCGATCACTGCGATATCTGTGGTAATTATTTGCACAGTTATCCTCCAGGGGTAATTGAAAATATTAGAAATAAAAATAGATATTGAACCGTATATTTACTGTAGTAATAGTTCAATATCTATTGTCATTAATAATACCCAAGCGAAAATAATTTTATATTCACAGAGAATATAAAATATTAGAACCGCATGGAAAATTTACCCTGACTATAAACGTTATAAATATCAAGCCTAAATTTAGGAGTCATATTTATTCGTCCACAATAAACATGTGTGTTTGCCTTGTAAAATGCCAATATCCATAAGCTTTATGTTTAAAATGCATGAAATAAATTGCAATACTGTGATCTAACTTATAGACGAGACGAGAAAAAGTGATATCGTGCGCCAAGAAAGACATTGACCAAGCATAAAATACTACTATATTTGTACTTGGCGACATTAAAACTTGATTCTCATGCCGTATGCGTATAGCTAATCCTTGCTACGGCCAACAATTAATGTTTTCATATATGTCATTCATTCGCACACTGAATCTTTTGTTAGCAAGGATATGCTTAGGCAAGGTTCTTCTATACCAGTTTTCGGAGCTACAAATGAATAATATTGAAACCAAATGGCTGCGTGACTTTATTATGCTTGCTGAATTAGGTAGTTTTTCTCACGCTGCATCCGCACGAAACATTACTCAACCTGCATTTAGTCGCCGTATCAAATCTCTGGAATCCGAGCTAAACCTGCTTCTCATCGATAGAACCAAGACACCTATCGATCTGACAACATCAGGTAAGCAATTCAAAACAACCGCTGAATCCATTCTCTATCAATTAGATGAAGAGATAGATCGCTTAACCGGTAGCTCAGTACAAGGGCGACACACCGTAAGATTGAGCGCAGCCCATTCAATTGCAATCGGTATACTGCCTCAGATACACGAAGGCATATTTAATCCAAAACTTAATACTAATCTGTCTATCGTTGCCAATGAGGTTGATACGTCAATCGAGCAACTCATTGATGGGAAAAGCGATTTTCTATTTTCCTTCTACGACGATAGATTGCAAGTAGCCCCTTACCGCTCTATCTACTTGGGCCGTAGCTTTTTGTATTGTGTATCCGGTGTTGATGATCAGGGCAAGCCTTTGTTCGACCTTAACCGAGATTCAAATATACCGAGTCTAGATTACACCCCCGAAAGCTATATGGGTCGAGCACTGAAAAGAGCACACAGTTCGCTTACAAATAACACTATTTCCACCTCGTCGATGAGCGATTTGAATAAGGAGTTTGTCATACAGGGCAAGGGAATCAGCTGGCTTCCGGATTACACTATTCGGGACGAATTAGCGTCAGGAAAACTTGTCATTCTCAACGAAAAGCAGCCCGTTCCTCTTGACCTCTATGTTTATAGGTACGTTTCAAAGCTTCATCCATCATGTGAAGCGATATGGAATCAACTTATAAAAATAAGCCCCATAAAGGAGTTGCACGGTTTCGATACCGAATCGGCATAGTGGTGCCGCTTTATTGCTCTGGATCAATTCTAGCAGTAGAGTACTTACACTATGCATCTACCGGATAAAGAGAAATGCATCACATTTGTAAAGGTTTAGCTGATGCTATTTTATTATACGACTGTCAAATGAAACATTTCTCAAAATGACTTTCTATTAGTACTCTATCAATCAATTGTTAGATTGTAATACTTTTCCATTTAGATGCGAATAAAGTATTAAAAAAATAAAACATCATTATTAAGTAATTAAAATTATTGCTACGGCACGGCTATGCCTACATAAAATAGACATATTTGTTTTTACAAAAAAATAACATACCAATCTATTTGTAACAATTAAATGCGAGCCGTGTTTAGGTATACCCCCTTTTTTATACATTTTAAATTTAACTTTTACATCAAGGAAAAAAATATGATAGTTGTCGAATTACTAGTCGTACTGCTCTTTATATTCTTGGGCGCAAGAATAGGCGGAATAGGCATCGGTTTAGCGGGTGGTGCAGGTGTTATCGCATTGACCATGTTTATGGGTGTAGATGCGGGTAACATTCCTGTTGACGTTATTCTTATTATTATGTCCGTTATTACTGCCATTGCTGCAATGCAAGTGGCTGGCGGTATGGATTGGTTGGTTGATCTTGCCGAGCAGTTTCTTCGCAAGAATCCGAAACGCATAACCTTTTACGCACCTATTGTAACCTACTTCATGACATTACTTGCTGGTACAGGTCATACGGCTTTTTCTACTCTTCCAGTTATTGCAGAAGTGGCGAAAGAGCAAGGTATCCGCCCTTCTAGACCACTGTCTATTGCAGTTGTTGCTTCTCAGATAGCAATCACGGCCTCGCCAATTTCAGCCGCTGTTGTATTTTTCTCTGGCATCCTAGAGCCTTTAGGCGTGGATTACTTAACGCTGCTTGCCGTTTGTATCCCTACAACTTTCACGGCTTGTATGGTTGGTGCTTTTGTTGCAAATCTAATGGGTGGCGAACTAAAGGACGATCCAGTTTATCAAGACCGCTTAGCGAAAGGACTTATTAAAATACAAGGCGCAACACAGCGCACTATTTTACCGACAGCAAAAACGTCTGTGTACATCTTCCTTATCGCCATTGTTGCTGTGGTTTCTTACGCAACAATGATAAGTGGTACTGTTGGCCTAATCGAGAACCCAACCATCGGACGTAACGACGCTATCATGGCGATTATGTTAACGGCGGCAACGGGCATCGTTATGCTAACTAAGATCGACGCGTCAAAAATCGCAAACGCCGCAACGTTTAAATCCGGTATGAGCGCATGTGTTTGTGTACTCGGTGTTGCTTGGTTGGGTGATACTTTCGTTTCTAGTCACATTAGTGAAATCAAAGAATTCTCTGCACAAATTCTTGAGCAATACCCGTGGATGCTAGCCATTACTCTGTTCTTTGCTTCTATGCTTCTTTATTCTCAAGGCGCAACAACAACCGCACTAATGCCTGCTGCATTAGCAATTGGTGTTGCACCATTAACAGCTATCGCCTCTTTTGCCGCAGTAAGTGCTTTATTTGTACTACCAACCTACCCAACATTGTTGGCAGCGGTAGAAATGGATGATACTGGTTCAACGCGTATCGGGAAATATGTATTCAACCATCCGTTCTTCATTCCAGGTGTTGTAACGATTACTACAGCCGTTGCACTGGGCTTCGCATTTGGCGGGATCTTAATCTAGTTTTTCAAAACGATAAGAAGGGAGCCAAGCTCCCTTCTTTTTCTATTTTTTATTTTTATTTTTTCTTTCTTTTTTTAAGTAGTGACTTCTGAGAAACATTTTCAAATAAATCTGTTACTCAAGTCCCATAATTATAGCTATGCCAAAACTGCATTTAAAATTACTTTTTGGCATTGTACTTGAAACAAAATAACATTCATTATTCTTGCATTACTTAACTATTATTAAAGGTAGCCGTCATGGTTAACGATACAAATAAATTTCGCATTGAAGAAGACTTATTAGGAACACTGGAAGTTCCTACAGAAGCGTATTATGGAATACATTCACTTCGTGCAAAAAACAATTTCTCTATTTCGTCAATGACGATATCTGATGCACCAGAACTTGTCAGAGGTATGATTTATACTAAAAAGGCAGCAGCTCAAGCAAATATTGAACTTGGCACCATTCCTTCGGATGTGGGTGAATATATTGTTAAGGCATGTGACTTAATTCTAGATACCGGGAAATGCATGGACCAGTTCGTCTCTGATGTATATCAAGGTGGTGCAGGTACCTCTGTAAATATGAATGCAAATGAAGTTGTTGCTAACGTTGCACTAGAACTCAAAGGTCATGAAAAGGGTGATTACAGTGTTATCAATCCTAATGATCATGTGAACAAGAGTCAGTCTACAAATTGTGCTTATCCTACCGGGTTCCGAGTTGCAGTATACAACAGCATTATGAAACTGATTACCTCTGTTGAACATCTTAAAGTGTCTTTTGATGCTAAGAGTGAAGAGCACAGAGATACATTAAAAATGGGCCGAACTCAGCTTCAAGATGCGGTACCAATGACGGTAGGACAAGAGTTTGGCGCTTATAGTATCCTTCTTAAAGAAGAGATCAAAAACCTAAAATATGCGGCAAATCTACTTCTAGAAGTTAACCTAGGCGCAACCGCTATCGGTACTGGTCTAAATGCTGCAAAAGGATATCAAGAGCTAGCGGTTAAATATCTTGCACAAGCGACGGGACTTGCCTGCGTACCATCTGAAGATCTAATCGAAGCAACATCTGACTGTGGTGCCTATGTTACTGTCCACGGCGCATTTAAACGTTTAGCCGTGAAATTATCAAAAGTTTGTAACGACCTCCGTCTATTATCTTCTGGCCCACGTTCAGGCCTTAATGAAATAAACCTTCCTGAAATGCAGGCTGGTTCTTCTATTATGCCCGCGAAAGTAAATCCGGTCATCCCAGAGGTCGTCAATCAGGTCTGTTTTAAAGTCATTGGTAACGATACAACGGTTACGTTTGCAGCAGAAGCTGGGCAGTTACAATTAAATGTAATGGAGCCAGTCATTGGTCAGACTATTTTTGAATCTATCAGCTTATTAAGTAATGCATGTATTAACTTGGCAGACAAGTGTATCGATGGGATTACTGTGAATAAGACGGTTTGCGAAGATTATGTATTTAACTCAATCGGGATTGTGACCTATTTAAACCCTCTCATTGGTCATCATGAAGGTGATATTGTGGGCAAAATATGTGCAGAGACAGGAAAAAGTGTTAAACAAGTTGTCCTTGAAAGAGGCCTGTTATCTGAAGAACACATAAATGCTATTTTTTCCGCAAAGAACTTAATGAATCCTGAGTATAACGCGGAATTATTTAACTAATACCAAATCAAGTAAATTTAAGGTATCAGTGGAACGCAAAAAAGCAGCTAACGCTGCTTTTTTTTATTCATAATAAGGTCAGTCACCACAGATTTCCGCTAAGGTGGCCAGTTTTTTTTCTGACTCTTTGACATAGGGGTTGCTTTCGTCCCATGCATATCCAGCTAAAATGGCACAGATCATCTGCTTAATTCTAGGGTTTGCATTTTCATAAAAAATAACCTTTTGTAACTTGCCAGAATACCAACCATCTACATAGGTTCTAAATGCGTCAACACCAATTTTTAGCCTTTCGGAATAGTCAATATCCCAATCAACAACATCACCAAGGAGCTGTTTTTCAACACAATCAGCCGCGAGTTTTGCTGAATACATCGCTATAGTGACACCCGAAGAGAAAACGGGGTCTAAAAACTCTCCTGCATTACCCAACAATGCAAATCGATTTGTAGCTAACGTACTGACATCCGCCGAGTAACCTATGATGGAATTAGCATCATTAATAAACTCGGCTTTCGACAATAGCTCACTTAATTCAGGCGCTTGGCGAACCATTTTTTTCAGGACCGAAAGATCATCACCCTCACCGAATATTTCTGGCTCTCCCACTACGCCAAGAGAACAGTGCCCGTTCGAAAAAGGAATGAGCCAAAACCAGACATCTCGATTAAGTGGATGAACCGTTACAAGGATCTTGTTTCTATCATAATAAAGCTTGCCCGATACACTCTCTATATTATCAACAACATGGGTGAAAATTGCTTTTCTAGGGGGTAAACAAGAAGGCTTTTCTAGTTCTAATAATTTAGGTACAACACGTCCAAACCCACTCGCATCCAGTACAAACTCTGCTTGTAGTTGGTGAATATTGCCAACGTTGTCCTTCACTGACAAGATAGAGTCATTCTTTCGCACTTCTATGGCTTGCACCTCGTGCTGAAATCGAATTTCTACACCTTGTTTCAGCGCTTCATCAGCTAAAACTTTATCAAAACTTGCTCTTTGAACTTGAAAGGTCGTGCCAGGACCTGAAGTAAACTTATCCTCAAAATTAAACTCTTGATATTGTTCACCACATCGAAATGCTGCGCCATTTTTAAACTGGAACCCTGCGGCCGCAACGGCATCACTCATCCCTGCAAGTTCTATCATCTCCATACAAGCAGGTAGCAAGCTTTCTCCTATAGAGAATCGAGGGAAAGCATCCCTTTCGATAACAACAACATCGAGGCCTTTTCGCCTAAGCAATGAGGCGGCTATCGTACCAGAAGGCCCCGCTCCGATAACGACGATCTGTTTCTTTTCAATTTTCATTTCAGGAAGAACTCTTCTACTGTCTGTCGTTGCTGTTAAGATATGCCATTGGTACGATTCATTCTAGCTAAGCTGCGGAAAGTGTTAGCAACGTATGCCCAAGACCAATATTATCTGCGCGCTGTTCAACGACAAAACCCGCTTCATGAACGATCTCTAAGAAGTCTTCACTGCGATAAAAGCGGCTATTACCATTCGCGAGGCAGGTAAAATAAAGTGACGTTGCATTCAGGCTATATTCAGCGGCATCATATTTCTGAGCATCCCAGAACAATTCCAACACATAAACAATGGCGTCTTGTTCCATCGTGCTACGAACTTTTCTTAGAATATTTAGAATTTCTATCGGTGAAAAACAGTCTAAAAACTGACTCATCCACCAAACATCGGCTCCCGTTGGCAGCGTTTGATTTTTATCTAACATATTGGCTGGATAAGGGGAAACTCGATCCTGAAAACCATTTTCCGTCACATTTTTCATTGCCAATTCTAACTGCTGGGGTAGATCGACAATAGTCACTTTTACATCCGAGTCATGTTTACAGCACTGCATGGCCCATTTACCTGTGTTACCACCAATATCAACCAATTGTTTCGGTTTATTAGCAAAAACAGTTTCTAACAGTATTGGAAACGACCGATCAGAATAGAAGTGATCGAAAGCAAACCAACTCTGCTTCGCTTTTTCAGGTAATGAAGATAACCCTTGATAGATGGTTTCCCAGTCGCCGAGTTCTTTCAAACCAGCAGGCGTTCCCTCTACTATCGCTTCAGTCAGATGCATCATTGCTGCATAGCAAACATCGGCCGTGAAATCTAGATTCGCATTGGTCATACCATCATGAAGAATAAAATGACCAAGATTGGCCAAGACATAATTAGGTTTATTCCAGAGAACGATATTGGCGCTAATCCCCATATCTAATAATACTTTAACACCATATTCAGAGACATTTGAACGCGCTGCCAAAGCCGCTGCATCTAACCCATTTTCACCAGCGCCATCAAGCACTTTGAGTATGCCTAGGTCCCTCAATGTTCTCGCAGTATGGAATACAATTGGGGCAAAAGAGAGTTTTTGAGCTTCCGTTTTCGCTTCTAGAGCGTTAAATGGATCTTTAATGAAATTTGACACAAATAAACCTAATTAATTATTTTTGCTGTTACAGACAATACCGTTACTTGGAAACAGATTCGTTACTTAGAAATAGAAAGAAACGATAAATTCTTTTGAATATCAACATTCAAATTGTTTACCCAACGATTGTAATTGCGATGAATATTCCCTTTAGCATCTGCTTTTAAGTTCTCTGAACTAACATACAGTATTGAGTAAAATTTTTCAGAATATGGCACACGCACATTGGCTTTATGACCACGAGAGTCTAATTCAAGCTCTACCTCTTTGTTTCCTGCATTCTTCACTACCCAACCACGATTCGTCGCCGATTCTATAATGGCCATCTTCACTTGTTTCTTTTGAAGATCATAAGCAACTGGGGTATTCTCGACATCCAATATAGGTTGAACGCGGCCACAACCGGCAAGAACCAAAACAAATAATAAAGATACAAATACCTTAAAGAATTTCATTGTTACTACTCCTGTAAAATTAAGTTCGCTCTAAATATTTCAGGCATAGTATTAATATAGTACCCACACAAATCAACAGTATATGACTAATAATAAAAATATCATTAAATTCAAAGTAGACGAATATCACATCCTTTCAGAAAACATCACTTCTACTGATGACTGGAATGCATGGTTAAGCGATCCTGAATTTAGGTCATCCGTTAAAGCACCTGTCCATCATATTCCTGCGATGATGCGAAGAAGGATGAGTCTTTTGAGTAAAATGTCTGTTCAGGTCGCGTTGGAATTAATAGAGCGACACAATATTGGATATATCGTATTTTCTAGTCGTCACGGTGAATTACCAAGAACCGTTGAACTCATAAAATCCATATTGGCAGGAGACGATGCATCACCAATGGCATTTTCTCAATCTGTCCATAACACAGCTGCAGGATTGACCACAATTGCGGCAAAACAAGCTATCCCTGTCACGTCACTTGCCGCAAGTCAGGATACATTTCATCAAGCATTGATTGAATCGTTTATCTATCTGTCTGAAAAAACAGAAACCTGCGAACAAACGGAGAAAAAAGTACTACTGGTTGATTTTGATGCGCCACTGCCAGCCGAATACCAAGAATTTGAGCATGAACACTTCGCAACCTACGCGTTTGGGATTGTACTTTCTAGCGGTGAGGATTACCGCATTACATGGCAAAGCAACACTGTTCCCTACAATGACAATAACAACATGACTAAAGACGAGATCCAATCCATACCAGAAACGAACGAAAGGACAGCCGCCTCACTTCCACAATCAATCAAATGTTTACGACATTTATTAAGCGATGACCACGCTTGGTGCATAACTTCCTCCCGAACTCTATGGAGTTGGAAAAGAAGTGCTTAGTTTATTACGCCATCTATGGATAAAAACAGATCAATGCTGGCGAGTATTCAGCACTGGATTTTGCTTTACGCTTTTTGGTATTGGTGGATTGGTCCTCAGCTTTGTTTTGATCCCTTTTATTCAGCTTTTGTCCAACAACAAGACCCAGAGTGAATATCAGGTTCAGCGTCTGATACAGATGACCTTTGATCTGTTTTGTAAGATCATGAAGTTTACCGGTGCAATTGACTACAGCATTACCGGTGCCGAGAAGCTCAAACAAGACAAAGGCTGTTTAATTATTGCCAACCACCCAAGTCTTATTGACTATGTGTTAATTGCTTCTCAACTTAAGCAGTGTGACTGTTTAGTAAAAGCCGAAATATGGGAAAATCCTTTTATTAGGCGAATAGTTCAAGCCGCAGGATACATACCAAATAAAGAACCAGAAGCACTATTTACACAGTGCGATGAACGATTCTCTGGTGGTAATGTTCTGTTGATATTTCCCGAGGGCACCAGAACAAAATCAGGTTCATCTACTAAATTACAAAGAGGCGCTGCGCAAATTGCGGTACGGTCAAAAGTGGACATTAGGCTAATAAATATCACAGTAAATCCCAGTTTTTTGACAAAAGAAGCGAAATGGTACCAAGTTCCTACAACTAAACCCTTTTTTCATGTTGAAGTGAAAGGTAAAATAGCCATAGAATCATTTCTTCGGCAGGCTAATTCAAACGCATCAGCCGCACGAAATTTAAACCAACATTTTGAAGAAGTGTTATTTGAAAATAAAAAGGATTAAATCCTTTCATTAACAATAAGCAGGTTACAGTGGAAAACGTACATATAGAAATTAAGCAACTGATTATCGACGCATTAAATCTAGAAGACATTAGTGTTGATGATATCGAAACCGATGCCCCATTATTTGGTGATGGCTTAGGTTTGGACTCTATCGATGCGCTGGAGCTTGGTTTAGCGATTAAGAAAAAGTTTAACATTATCATCGATGCTGACGACAATAATACTCGTCAACACTTTTCCTCTGTTGCTAACCTTGCTTCTTACATCTCTTCTCAGACGAGTTAAATTAACGAAACTATTATGACAAACATAACCAAAGAAGATGTTCTCAATCAGGTAACAGATGCTCTAGTCGAACTGTTTGAAATCGATAAAGCGGACATCAATCCAGAAGCTAAGTTATACCAAGAGCTTGATTTAGATAGTATCGACGCCGTTGACCTCGTTGTGCATTTACAAAATGTCACAGGGAAAAAAATTAAGCCTGATGAATTTAAAGCCGTTCGAACAGTGCAAGATGTCGTCGACTCTGTCTACGACTTGCTTAAGGCTGAATAATGAAATTGCTGACAATATTGTCAGCAATTTTGCTGCTAACCTATCCATTTGCTGTCTACTTTGGGATCGACAAACTTGGGATTGAGGCGATTGCTGTCGTTTTGATTCTCCTGTTTTTAATTCGAATTCTCGCGGGTTCGAAATCAAAATTTAAAGAACTGAAGTATCTAGCATGGATAACGGGAGGAATCGGAATTACCCTCCTCTCGTTGGGAGCATTGCTGAATCAGCAAGGTTGGCTTACTTATTATCCTGTTGTCGTCAGTACCTGTCTACTTGTCGTTTTTTGGCTAAGCTTGTCACAAGAACAGAGCTTAATAGAACGGTTTGCTCGATTACAAGAGCCACAACTTGACCCCAAGGCCGTGTTGTACACCAGAAACGTAACCAAAGTATGGTGTGTGTTCTTTCTCATCAATGGTTCTATTGCTTTATCTACTTGCTTTATGCCGCTCTCCTATTGGACTTTGTATAATGGTTTTATCAGCTATATAGCCATGGGACTTCTGTTTGCAATAGAATTTATTATACGCAAGCAGGTACAACAAAAGATAAAGGCCACTCAAACAGGCTCTCATGAACAATAACATCACTCCATTACCACTTTATTCACTGGCATCCGTACTAACAAAAGCAAATAGGGCTGACTCCCTATTTGCTTTTGGTTCTGCTGGCAACAAAACATGGTCCCATTTCGTCAACGATGTGCACCTTTACTTTCTGTGGTTTTCTGGAAAACCTCAAACTCGATGGGCTATATGCATTCACGACAGCTATTGGTTTTCGGTCGTTTTCTTCGCACTGAGTTACGCAAGCAAAGCGTTGGTCTTACCGGGTAACCATCAACCAGAAGCGATTCGCGAACTCTCATCTGAATTTGATGCTCTAATTCATGACAAGGTCATTTTTACGCCTAATTTAATAGCACTTGACGGGGTTGAGGTTTTCAACATTGGTTTTGAATTAACCGCACCCGCCCCACAATCTAAATTGGCTTCAGAGCTAAACCTAGATAACGTCAAAGTCACTCTTTTTACTTCTGGCTCTAGCGGAAAACCAAAAGCAATTGCAAAGACCTTGTCCCATTTCAATCGTGAAATTGCTCAATTAGACCAGATATGGGGTGGAGAAATAGGACATTGTCGAGTACAAAGCACCGTATCCCATCAGCATATCTATGGACTTTTGTTCAGACTCCTTTGGCCAATCTGTACTCAACGACCGTTTGCTAGAGAAAACCTAGACTATCCAGAACAGGTCATTAGCAACGCGGATAAACAATCCATATTAGTGAGTAGTCCGGCTCTATTAAAACGCCTAAATGTAGAGTCTTCCGATTCAGATTACAGGACGATATTTTCTTCCGGAGGTCCCCTTTCACTTAAAGCGGCGATTCAAAGCAGAGAGCAATTGGGGTCACTACCTTACGAAGTCTTCGGCAGCACAGAAACGGGTGGTATAGGTTACCGACAACAACATACCGAGATGACCCCTTGGCAGCTATTTCCCGATGTAAAAGCAAAGCTCAATGCTGAAGGTTGCATTGCCCTACAATCCGGCCATATTGATCCTGAAAACTGGTATCAAACCAGTGACCAGTGTGAATTATTTGAAGATGGTTCTTTTTTATTAAAAGGCCGAACCGATCGCATAATAAAAATCGAAGAAAAACGTGTTTCTTTGGTCGAAGTAGAGGCTCGACTTCAAGGGTTAGAGTGGATAGAAGAGGCTGCCGTCATCACCGTTGAAACTTCTGTAAGGCTAGAGTTGGTCGCCGTTATTACTTTAAACGAACATGGAAACGAACAACTTTGTTCTATTGGCAAAGGGCAATTTTGGATAAACATCAGGAAATCACTTAGGCAATGGCTTGAACCTATTGCTATCCCACGTCGTTATCGTATTCTTGATGACATCCCTTTAAACAGTCAGGGAAAACGCTTGGTGAAAGAGATAGAGTCTCTATTTCACCATAACTCGAACATGGGTTAGGTCCTCACTCTAAAATCGTAGAAATAATGATAAAAAGAAAACCACACATTCTATCGCAGAAAATTGAACCCTACCGTGCGACGTTGGAAATCAAAGTGGATAGTGACATTCAGGATTTTAAAGGCCACTTCCCTGACTTCGCTCTATTGCCCGGTGTGACGCAAATAGATTGGGCGCTCTTTTATGCCAAGCAATTTCTCAATGTCTCTCGACCCTTCGTTGGTATGGAAGTGATTAAGTTTCAATATCCTATCCTGCCGGATGCGATTATTACCTTGCAGTTAGACTGGGATGAAGATAAAAACAAACTTCAGTTTGCTTATACATCTAACCAAGCAACCACGCATTCAACGGGCAAAATAAAGCTTGGTAATAAGGAATAACATGTATAGTGCTTGCTTTCTAATTCCTTGCTACAACCACGGTTCGACCGTGGCTGACATCGTTGAGTCACTTCGCCTATACGATATGCCAATTATACTAATCGATGACGGCAGTGAACTAGAAACGAGAGCCGCCTTACAAGAACAAGCTCTTGCAAAAGACGTTACCCTTATTACTCTGTCAGAGAATCAAGGTAAGGGTGGAGCCGTAATGGCGGGATTGCATGCGGCTAATACACTGGGTTACTCACATGCAATTCAAATAGATGCCGATGGTCAACACGACCTTCAGACGCTACCTTCTCTTATCGCTCTATCACAGAAAAAACCCAAAAATGTTATTTCGGGACAGCCGATATATGATGATTCGGTTCCTAAATCGAGACTTTATGGTCGATACATTACTCACATTTGGGTATGGATAGAGACCCTCTCTTTTGAGATAAAAGACAGCATGTGTGGATTTCGTGCTTATCCAGTAAAAGAAACCGTACAGGTATTAAATAAAAATTCGATAGGCAAGCGCATGGATTTCGATACCGAGATCATGGTACGTATGTATTGGGACGGGACTGAATTCAACTTTGTCGATACCCGTGTTATCTACCCAACAGATGGTATCTCTCATTTTGATGCGCTGTGGGATAACATCAAGATAAGTACAATGCATACCAAACTTTTTTTCGGCATGTTACCTCGAATCCCCACGCTGTTATCTCGTAAGCGCAAAGGTCAATCTCACTGGTCGACTAAATCTGAACGTGGAACGTTAATAGGTATCAAATTACTGCTCGCCATTTATTCATTCTTAGGTCGACCAATATTTACCCTTATTTTGCGCGCCGTAATGGGCTATTACTATTTGACTGGCAGTCATGCTAGAAAAGCATCCGAGCAATACATTGCTCAGGTTAAGGCATACCATCAGAAGAATGGGATTACCACGCCGAAAAATCTCACGTCATACCAACACCTGCTTTCTTTTGGACAAACAATATTAGACAAATTTGCGGCTTGGAAAGGCGACATCCGTTATCAAGATTTGACGGTTTCGGGTGCGGAGGTGCTAGACAATGTGGTTAAACAAGATCAAGGTATCATTCTATTGGGCTCGCATCTTGGCAACATAGAGCTTTGTCGTGCGATGAGCAGAAAGCACAAACATCTAAAAATTAATGCTTTAGTGTTTACTGAACATGCCGAAAAATTTAATACCGTTATGAACGCGGTGAATCCAAATTCAAATTTGAACCTAATTGAAGTAACAGAAATGGGGCCTGATACGGCAATTAAACTACAACAGAAAATAGAACAGGGTGAATGGATAGTCATCGTAGGGGATAGAACCTCAGTTACTAAAGAGAAACGCGTTATTTGGGCAGACTTTTTAGGCAAACCCGCCCCCTTTCCACAAGGGCCTTTCATGCTAGCATCCGTATTAAAAGCACCGGTATTTTTACTGTTCGGCTTGCGAGATGAAGGGACAGAAAAACCGCATTTCAATGTCTATTTTGAAGCCTTTAGAGACAAGATAGTTTTGCCCAGAGGCAAGCGAGAAGAAGCGTTACAAGAGGTTGTTCAAGACTATGCCCATCGGTTAGAACACCATACGATGAGTGCACCATTGCAGTGGTACAATTTTTTTAATTTCTGGAATTTAAGCGACAACAATAATGACTAATAAAGCTCAAAACAGTGTTCAGTTTGGTTCGGACCGTCTCACCATAGAAGACGTTGTTGCCATTTCTAAAGGCGCAAAAGCTCAGCTCAATGATTCTGATGCCTTTACAGGCAAAATAGACAGAGGCGTTGCTTTTCTTGAGCGATTATTAAAAGAAGAAGGGGTCATTTATGGTGTTACCACAGGATACGGCGATTCTTGTACCGTCGCAATTCCACCCGACCTAGTCGATGAACTGCCTCTGCATCTAACCCGTTTTCACGGCTGCGGGATGGGAGATATCTTCTCTCCACAACAGACTCGAGCAGTATTAGCCACTCGACTTTGTTCGTTATCTCAAGGGTATTCAGGGGTATCTCTCGATCTATTGAACCAGATAGTCACCCTGATAAATGAAGATATTTCACCTCGGATCCCTCAAGAAGGGTCTGTTGGTGCGAGTGGCGATCTCACGCCCCTTTCCTATTTGGCTGCCGCCCTTATTGGCGAACGCGAGGTAATTTACAAGGGTGATATTCGCCCTACGTCTGAAGTGTTTGATGAGCTGCATATTGACCCAATCAAACTCAGACCTAAAGAAGGGTTAGCTTTGATGAATGGCACCTCAGTCATGACGGCCCTTGCATGCATCGCCTATAAAAGAGCTGAATATTTAGTACAGCTCACAACGAGAATAACTGCCATGGTCTCGGTTGGTATGCAAGGCAACGAATTTCACTTTGACGAAGCATTATTCGCCGTTAAACCACACCCTGGCCAGCAGCAGATTGCAAGCTGGTTACGAAGTGACTTACGAGCTGAACGCCCACCGCGTAACAGTGACCGACTGCAAGATCGTTATTCATTGCGCTGCGCACCTCATGTTATCGGTGCACTACAAGATAGCTTACCCTGGCTACGCCAATTGATTGAAAACGAACTCAATAGTGCGAATGACAATCCTATTATCGACGGTGATAATGAGCGAGTTTTACATGGTGGCCATTTTTATGGCGGCCATATCGCCATGGCAATGGATACACTCAAGACAGCGATCGCCAATTTAGCCGATTTACTCGACCGTCAAATGGCACAGCTTATGGACTACAAATTCAACAACGGTTTACCTTTTAACCTTACCGGTGCTCAAGGTGAAAGAAAACCAATCAATCACGGCTTCAAAGCAGTACAAATCGCTATATCAGCGTGGACAGCTGAAGCTTTAAAACAGACCATGCCTGCCAGTGTTTTCTCTCGATCTACCGAATGCCATAACCAAGATAAAGTAAGCATGGGCACTATCGCCGCTCGTGATTGTTTAAGGGTATTAGAGTTAACCGAACAAGTTGCTTCTGCATCACTGCTTGCGGCTACTCAAGCGATAGAACTGCGTAAAAGACAAAATGAACTAGACGAACAACATATGAGTGATACTCTAAAACAGATGCAATCCGATGTACTTGATGAATTTGAATTTGTCGATGAGGACAGACCATTAGAAGGCGATTTGCGTAAATTTATGATGTTTATTCAACAACAGCACTGGCCACTGTATTAAGGGTATCTATGACAGCTCATCATAAAGAAAATACCGATATGCTAGGCAATAATAAAGCCTCCGACACTACCTATGCACTAGAGTCTGAAGTCATTATCAAACCTCTTTTTCAAGATGCCGACCCAATGGGTGTTGTCTATCACGGCAACTATTTTCGGTTTTTCGAACAGGCTAGACATGCCTTAATGGCAAAGATCAGCTACAGCTATCTGGAAATGAACGCGTCAGGTTATATGTGGCCAATCATCGATACACGGGTTAAGTACGTAAAATCCATTCCTTTTGACCATGAGATTCGAGTGGTTGCAAAATTAACTGAATGGGAAAATCGGTTGAGGGTTGATTACATCATCTTTGATAACAACACCGGAGAGCGGATGACAAAAGCACATACAACACAAGTTGCTGTTGAGATGGCAACAAAGGAAATGTGCTTCGTTTCTCCTAAAATATTCACTGATAGAGTGGCGCAGTGGCATATGAACGGAGAGTTCAATGACTAAGCGACTCACTATTGCGCTCTATTTATTGTTCGTTTTCTCGCCATCATTACAGGCAAAGAGCTTACAAGATGTGCAAACATTATTGGCAGCTCAAAGCCTTGTACGTGGCGATTTCGAACAACACAGAACGATGGAAATGTTTAGTCAACCACTCACCTCTACTGGCAATTTCGTCATCCATAAAAAGAGTGGATTGTTGTGGCAACAAACGGCTCCTTTCCCAGTAAATATTATTCTTACTGACGATAAATTAAGCCAACAATTTGCCAATCAGCCCGCGCAGGTAATGACAGAGAAAGAAAACCCAATGGCGTTTTATTTCAGCCATATATTCCTTTCACTGTTTGATGGTAATGCACAACAACTTAACCAACAATTCACAACATCATTTAGTGACAACGCAGAGGTTTGGACCTTAACGCTAACGCCTAATCAAGCGCCACTTAACGCCGTGTTCAGTGATATAACGATTTCCGGAACCCTTTACATCAACCAGATAGAACTGACCGAGGTTCGCGGCGACAAGACCACCATTCTATTTAACAACCAAACCGAACAACCCAACACCTTGACGCCCGATGAAAGTGCCTTTTTCCATTTTTAAAGCGGGTATTACCCCCTTCTTCGTTGCGCATTCGGTTTTCACTCGAAGCCTTGCGTTCATCTGGCTGATCGTCATGGTGGGCTGCATCGGAGTGCTAGTGCAGAAAACGTTGGCAGGTAAGCCATTGCCAATCGAGACGAATATTTTTGCTTTATTACCTACAAACCAACAAGACCCAATTGCGCAACAAGCCTTTGATAAAATAGCCAGCGCGATGAGTAATAAAGTCGTCTTCCTGTTAGAAGGCTCCGATAAAAAACAACTGACTGACGCCGCGCAACAGTTTGAACAATCGATAACCACACTCGATCTATTTTCTGACATTACCGGTGAGATATCTGAATCAGATCAACAAGCTTGGGCTAATTTCTATTACCCAAAACGATTCCAATTACTTACGGATACGCAAAAAGCAAGACTCTCATCCTCTACAGGGCTTCAAACGCAATATGTAATTCAGTCTATCTACAATCCTTTTTCTGGTGTCACTGGACAAGAGTTAGCTAACGACCCCTTCTTACTTTTTCGTGATTATTTAACCTCGCTCTCAACCTTGTCTGGGGATTTTCAACTTGATCAGGGATACTTGAGCAAGAGTACTGAAGATAAGCACTACATATTGATTGCCGCTGAACTGAATGGCTCACCTTATAATCTAGCGATTCAAGATAAGCTTTCTAAGCTTGTTATTCTGGAGCAGACACTGACCCAGCAATACGCGGTTAATGTGATGCACACAGGCGTGATTTTCTATGCGACATATGGCACTCAAAGCGCAAAATCTGAAATAAGCACCATTGGGCTCGGTTCATTAGTCGGCGTAATTGCATTATTGCTGTTGGTCTATCGAAGCCCGTTGCCATTGGCCTTATCCCTACTCTCTATCAGTTGTGGATTTATTGCCGCATTTACGGGATGCCTCATTATATTTGGTAAAATCCATCTGTTTAGTTTGGTTTTCGGCACAAGCTTAATTGGGGTTTCCATCGACTACTCGTTTCACTACTTAACTGAGCGATTAGTCGCGGGAAAAGCATGGGACTCATATCGTGCACTTAAACAGATATTTGGTGCGATCACCCTCGGGTTAATTACCAGCTTAATCGGTTACTTAGGCCTGCTTGTTGCACCATTCCCAGGCTTACAACAACTGGCACTATTTTCAGCTATTGGTCTAACCGCCGCTTATATTTCAGTCGTCGTTTGGTACCCTATATTGGCTAGACAACCGTCTAAACTACAGACCTTTCCCATAGAAACTCTATCGTTCAAATGGTTGTCGCTTTGGAGTTCGACGTCATTTAAGGTTATTTTACCGAGCTTGTTGTTGATAATCGGTTGTCTTTTCCTTTCTCAAACGAACTATAACGACGATGTTCGCCAATTACAGGCAACGCCGATAGAGCTCAAACTCATAGAACAGAAAATTGAACAACTTTCTGGTGTTGATTCTAGCCAACAAATGTTACTGGTGTCAGCGGCCGATGAACAAACTTTGTTAAATAACCTGCATGCTTTGAGCCTAGAACTAGACAACTGGACTTCCCTTGGTCTCATATCTGGCTATCAAAGCATAACGCAGTATCTGCCGAGTATTGAGCAACAAAAATTGAATTTTGGTTTAGTAAAGAAACTCTATCTATCTCAAGCAAACGAATTACAAAAAGCAGTTCAACTCAAGCAGGCTCCAGTACTAAAAGACGCCTTCGTACCGATTACTGTCAGCGATTATCTACAGTCCGATAGTTCGCAACCCACACGCTTCCTCTGGCTAGGCAATATCGCAGATAAAAGCTATTCTATTGTGCTGCTTAAGAACATTACCAAGGTAACCACGGTAAAGAATTGGACCGAAGGTAATGGCGACATAAGATACCTAGATAAAACAGATGAAATATCCACTTTATTTGGTGAATATAGGGAAAAAATAACCGAGTTACTGATTGCGGCTTTAGTAGTAATTTGGTTTATTTTAGGTTGGCGATATAGCTTCAAACAAGCAAGTAAAATGGTTGCGCCGCCTATTATTGCTTCCATTTGTGCACTGGCAATTACCAGCCTAAATGGAACAGAACTAAACCTATTTAATCTTCTAGCGTTGGCACTCATTTTGGGTATAGGTATCGATTATACGCTCTTTTTTGCACAACCTAGGCAACATAAAGGCACCCTATTAGCGATTACGTTATCGGCAATGACAACTATTCTGTCATTTGGCCTTCTCGCAATGAGTAATACTCATGCCATCCACAGCTTTGGCATAACGGTACTAACAGGGATCTTCGTTGCATGGTTACTTGCTCCTATCGCAATGAATTCAAACATTGAGGGTAAACAATGACACGTTTAGGTATGACAGCTTTAAATATCAGTAAACAGACTCTAATGTCTTATTTATTATTGAGTCTATTTGGTTGCACATCACTGCAGACTCAACCAAATACGCTCGTCGATATTGCACCGAATACATCCGTACAGTTGCCACTACCTAAAGACCTTCAACTGGACATCACAGTAAACCAACTTATTATGGCAGAATGGAATGATGTAACGCACCAGTTACCTGTATTATTAGAGGTTAATGAACGCTCAGTTAGATTGGCTGGATTTTCATCCTGGGGGACACGTATTCTTAGCCTTGAGTATACCGAAGACAATATCGAATCTGATGTGCTAGCAGGGTTAGGCACATCCCTTCCCGATCCTAAGCAAGTATTGTTTTATATAATGATTACCTTGTGGCCTCAGGAAATATGGCAAACTAAACTCGATGATATCGGCTGGAAGCTAACCGAATCCACACACTTGCGCACATTATTTAATGAACAAGGCAAAGAAGTCGTTATTATTCAGTATACTAACGAAAATAAGTTGGCTGGAGACATACATATGAGAAACACACTCTCCAATTATCAAATCACTATTCAAACATTATCCTTGTCACAGACATCGATATAGCCTGGCTTTAATAAAAGAGATGAATATACATAATCAATTCCCTATTTTTATCCAAGCCTGTGGATTCAATTCAGCCTTGGGTGAGCGCCATCACGAAATCCATAAAAGGTTGCGCGAACAGTTATCTCCAGACATGGTCATGGTTAACAATCTACTCAACGATGGCCGCTCGACAGTGGTGGGGCAAGTAAGTAATGTATTGCCAGCACTACCAGAGCATCTCAGCCATTTCGATAGCCGTAATAATCGCTTAGCACTTTCCTCCTTACTACAGATAGAAGACGAAATAAGACAAGCTATTGGAAAATATGGCCGTAACAGAGTGGCGGTAATTATTGGTACCAGCACCTCTGGTATCTCAGATGGAGAAAAAGCGTTAGACACTTTATTCGACTCTGGATCGTTTCCGACTAATTATCACTACAATAAACAAGAATTAGGTAATCCTGCGGAATTTGTGGCCGAATACTTTGGCCTTGAGGGACCCTGCTATTCAATATCGACAGCATGCTCTTCAAGTGGTCGCGTCTTCCTATCGGCAAAAAGAATGCTCAAGGCCAATCTGGTCGATGCAGTTATTGTCGGTGGTGTCGACTCTTTGTGTAGACTCACCCTCAACGGTTTTCGTTGTCTCGACGCCTTGTCAACGACACTTTGCAAACCCTTTGATAAAAACAGAGATGGTATTAATATTGGCGAGGCGGCTGCATTCATGTTGCTTTCAACTGAACCCACTGAATCAAACATTGCATTATTAGGTGCGGGAGATAGCTCTGACGCTCATCATATTTCTGCTCCACATCCGGACGGTAAAGGGGCTATCGAAGCGATGACCAAAGCACTCTTCGATGCTCAAATGGACGCGAGTGAGATTGGGTATGTCAATGCACATGGCACCGCAACACAGCTAAATGACGCAATGGAAAGCAAAGCGATTGCTAGCGTATTTGGCCGTGTTCTTGTAAGTTCTACCAAGCCATTAACAGGACATACCCTTGGTGCTGCAAGTGCAGTAGAGGCAGCAATAAGCTGGCATATATTGACCTATGCATTACCACTTCCAGGTCAAATAAATGGCCACGGCCTCGATAATCTGCCTATTCAACTGGTCAAAAAAGATCAATACTTGCCACCAGCTAAAGCCATTTTAAGTAATTCATTTGCCTTTGGTGGAAACAACATAAGCCTTATTTTTGGATATGCTAATGAGTAACTATCCTTCGATAGAAACACTAATACCACACGCGTCACCGATGATATTTATCGATGAGGCCATCGCTATAGAAAAAGAGAGCATTCACTGCAGAGTCACAGTGAAAGAGACAAATCTTTTTTTTAATCAAGAATCCAATGCGATTCCGGCCTACGTTGGCATTGAGTTTATGGCGCAATCAATTTCTGCGTGGTCAGGCTACCATGCAAGTTTAAAGGGTCAAGCCTCACCTATCGGTTTTCTGCTCGGTAGTCGACGATACTATGTATCCGTTGAACAGTTTATCGAAGGCTCAGTTCTGGACATCTATGCGAATCAGATAATGGAAAATAATGGCATGGCGGTATTCAGCGGTAGAATAGAGCATGAAGGTGATGAAATTGCGCGGTGCCAACTTAATGTTTATGTACCAAGCAAAGAAAAATTACAAGAAATGAAAACGAAGGATCGCAAATGAGCAGACAAGTACTTGTTACGGGAGCCAGCAAAGGGTTAGGCAGAGCTATTGCGGTTCAGCTAGCAAAAGACGGCTTTATGGTAATCGTCCATTACATGGGGGATAAAGAAGGTGGTCAGGCAACGCTCTCTATGATTGAGAATGAGGGGGGTCAAGGCAGATTGATACAATTTGACATCAGTCATCGTCAAGAGTGCAAATCAAGATTGGAAGCAGATATCAATCAATTTGGCGCTTATTACGGCATCGTAAATAATGCTGGCATTACCCGTGACACTGCTTTCCCTGCCATGACAGAAGAGGAATGGGACGGCGTAATCCATACCAATTTAGACAGCTTTTATAATGTTTTGCACCCCTGTGTTATGCCTATGGTACAAATGCGAAAAGGCGGCCGGATTGTCACAATGGCTTCTGTCTCCGGTATTATGGGCAATCGTGGTCAAACCAACTACAGCGCTGCTAAAGCGGGGGTCATCGGAGCAACGAAATCTCTTGCATTAGAATTAGCAAAAAGAAAAATCACCGTGAATTGCGTCGCACCAGGCCTGATTGACACGGGTATGATCGACGAAAACGTAAAAGAGCACGCCCTACCTCAAGTGCCTTTACGCAGAATGGGTGAGCCTGAAGAAGTTGCCGGCTTAGTCAGTTACCTAATGTCTGATGTTGCCGCCTATGTCACTAGACAAGTAATTTCTATAAATGGAGGCTTAATATGAGTCGTCGTGTTGTTGTCACCGGAATGGCCGGTGTGACCGCTTTGGGAAATGATTGGAAGACAGTAGAGTCAAAACTTAAAGCATGTGAAAACGCCACCAAATACATGCCAGACTTCGAACAATATGATGGTCTCAACACTAAACTTGCGGCACCCATTGAAGGTTTTGAATTACCAAAGCATTACACCCGAAAAAAAGTTCGCTCTATGGGACGTGTGTCTAAGCTTGCAACACTCGCGAGCGAGAATGCACTTATTCAAAGTGGATTAATTGGCAATGACGTACTAACCAATGGGCAAACGGGTGTGGCATACGGCTCGTCAACAGGTAGTACAGACGCGGTAGGTGCTTTCGGTGTGATGCTAAATGAGAAAACAACCAGAGCCATAACCGCGACAACCTATGTCCAGATGATGCCACATACCACAGCGGTGAACGTTGGACTTTTCTTTGGTCTTAAAGGGCGAGTTATCCCAACAAGTAGTGCTTGCACATCAGGTAGTCAGGCGATTGGTTATGCCTTCGAAGCCATTAAACACGGCTATCAAACCGTGATGGTAGCGGGAGGTGGTGAAGAGCTATGCCCAACAGAATCGGCCGTGTTTGATACGCTATTCGCGACAAGCTTGAAAAACGATGCACCGAAAACAACACCAAGACCCTACGATACAGATCGAGACGGCTTAGTCATCGGAGAAGGCGCGGGGACTCTGGTGTTAGAAGAGTACGAACATGCTAAGGCCCGCGGTGCAAAAATCTATGCTGAGTTAATAGGGTTCGCAAGCAACTGCGATGCAACGCATGTCACTCAACCTCAAATGGAAACGATGCAATTTTGCATGGAGATGGCCTTAACCGACGCCAACCTAGACGCTGATAAAATTGATTATATCTCCGCACATGGTACTGCCACAGATCGTGGCGACATTGCAGAGAGCAATGCGACAGCAAATATCTTTAACGACGGTGCACCAATCAGTTCGCTAAAGAGTTATTTCGGCCATACACTCGGTGCATGCGGAGCGATAGAAGCTTGGCTGAGCATTGAAATGATGAATTCTGGTTGGTTTAGCCCAACACTTAATTTGGACAAATTAGACGAACGGTGTGGAAAGCTTGACTATATAACAGGGAACGGTCGAGAAATAGAGTGTCATTACCTAATGAGCAACAACTTTGCCTTTGGTGGCATTAACACTTCGCTCATTTTTAAAAAACACAACTGATTGATTTTTATAAACATCATAAAATGCCTTGTTATCTGTAAGGCATTTTTGCTTTATGCTTCTTCATATTTTGCTATTTATGACATACTATTTGTAAATAACAGATGTATCATTAAATGCCTAATAGATGATGAGTAAAAGTAATCTAACATCCAATACCGGTCACCGTTTTATTTCTAAAGGTAAGACCGCTTACAAAATACATATCCATACACCAGACGATACTATCTTACATCGTTCAGTGGGGTTCATTCGGATTGGCGAAAAGAAAGCACTAGAAAAAGCCCTTCAGAAAAGAAACGAACTCGGAAAAGAAATGTGGGGTAAATTTTGGCACCGACTGCTAAAAGACGCCTATCTGATGACTCGCCTTCCCCATGATTTAGAACCCAAGATTATCTATAAATCCAAAGACCCGGAAACTAGCCAAGGATATTACATTGCTAAGTGGCGAGAATACTTGGGTGACGGTAAATTTAATTACCGCAGCACGGTTTGCTCTATTGATAAGCACGGAAAACTCGCGGCCTATTCAAAAGCCAAGCGCGCGCTATTAGAAGCACATAAAGAGAATATCGATCTACTGTTGTTTATGGGTAGACTGAACAGCATTGATTTAAAGTAGCTCTTGATTTTCATACAAAAAAAACCTCACATTAATGTGAGGTTTTTTTACTCTTAACGACAATAAAACTTATTGTGCATTCGCTTCACGTTGGGCGATGAACTCTAACGCCATATTGATACGAGTCGTCACACGATCTTTGCCAACAAGTTGCATGACAACATCAACAGAAGGTGACTGACCACCACCGGTCACTGCGACGCGAAGTGGCATACCAATTTTACCCATACCAATTTCTAACTCAGCGCAAACCTGCTCAATGACACCATGAAGATTCTCTGTTGACCACTCTTCAAGCGCTTCTATTTTGCTTAGTGCCAACTCTAAAGGCGCTTTAGCAACACCGCGTAGATGTTTTTTCGCCGCCGCGGCATCAAACGCTTGGAAGTCTTCATAAAAATAGCGTGATTGGCTTGCAAGTTCAACCAAAGTATTACAACGTTCGCCGACTAAAGTGATCACGTCTTCGATAGCAGGACCATTCTCTTTATTGATACCTTGAGTATCTAAATGCCATTGTAAATGCTTTGCCACATAAGCCGGTTCTGAAGACTTGATATAGTGGTTATTTAGCCAGTTCAATTTGTCAGTATTGAAGGCTGAGGCCGACTTGCTAATGGCGTCTAGGCTAAACATTTCAATCATCTCTTCTTGTGAGAAAATCTCTTGGTCTCCATGAGACCAGCCTAAACGAACAAGATAATTGTTCAACGCATTGGGTAGATAGCCCTCATCACGATACTGCATAACACTCACGGCACCGTGACGCTTAGATAGTTTAGCGCCATCGTCGCCTAGAATCATTGCACAGTGTGCAAACGTTGGAATAGGCGCACCTAACGCTTGGTAGATATTGATTTGGCGAGGTGTGTTGTTAATGTGGTCTTCGCCACGTACAACGTGAGTAATGCCCATGTCCCAGTCATCAACGACAACACAAAAATTATACGTTGGAGATCCATCAGTACGACGAATAATCAAATCATCTAACTGCTCGTTGCTGATCTCAATTCGGCCACGAATTTGGTCATCAAATACTACGCTACCTGCTTTCGGATTGCGGAATCGAATCACACAAGGGTCACCTTCATTCGCAGCAGCATTAACCGCAACAATCTTCGGATGGTTTGCATCGTAACGCGCCATCTCTTTGTTTGCTTCTTGCTCTGCACGAATCTCGTCAAGTAGCGCCTTAGAGGCATAACACTTATAGGCTTTATCTTCACCGAGAAGTTTATCAACCATCTCATTGTAACGGTCGAAACGTTTGGTTTGATAATAAGGGCCCTCATTCCATTCCAAACCCATCCACTGCATACCTTCAAGAATCGCATCAACCGCTTCTTGAGTTGAACGTTCTATATCGGTATCTTCAATACGTAAAACGAATTCACCACCTTGGCTTTTAGCGTAAAGCCAAGAGTATAGTGCTGTTCGTGCACCACCAACGTGAAGATAGCCTGTAGGGCTAGGAGCAAAACGAGTTTTAACCGTCATTAATAAATACCTTAGAAAATTAAAGGTGCAGCTGAAATGCTGCATAGATAAATACCCAAAATAGTTGGTGGTGCAGCTAGGCGACAAGTAAGCAAAGCCCTAAAAACATAGATTACTATGCGGTAGGGGTAAGCGAGCGCCGTCAACAACGATGCAACTTCAAGTATGACGGGTAAAGACAAAAGTAGCGGTATTTTAACACCGTGTTGCTCTTTTTCTCAATAATTCCTTTTATCTACATGACAGTTTGGCAACTAAAGTGTTGACCTTACCTTAGGGTTAAGGTTTATCTTTACGATAACAGCATAAAATTGGAATGAATTATGACTCAGTTTGATATATCACTTAGTGGCTTAAGTTGTGGAAAATGCGTAAACAAGTTAACCCAGAGCCTAGCCCTCCTTTCCGACACCGAGTTATTATCTATTAACAAGACATCCGTGTCGGTTAATACCTCGCGCCCATTACAGGAGATCATCGCTGATATCGAACGTAACAAATATCAAGCTGGAAACCATATAACACTTAGTCTCTCGGGTTTACGTTGCGGTAAGTGTGTCGGAAAGGTGCGTGATAACTTATCGACAAATACACAGATTGCCCGATTTGAGGTTTCCAAAACTTCGCTGTCAC
This sequence comes from Vibrio frigidus, assembly GCF_042465995.1. Taxonomy (NCBI): domain Bacteria; kingdom Pseudomonadati; phylum Pseudomonadota; class Gammaproteobacteria; order Vibrionales; family Vibrionaceae; genus Vibrio; species Vibrio frigidus. Next base: position 26,156 of record NZ_JBCDMC010000022.1, read on the forward strand.
TCGTCACCACGCTAGACCAGAATTCCGTGATAGAGATAGTGGAAAGCCTTGGATTTAATGCAACACCTGAAACCGATGAACATGTAGACCCAAAACAAGAATCAGATCCAGAAGCCAAAAACATCCTCGAAATGGCGGCTTTAGTAGAACCAAAAACCGAAACCAAAGCCTTCATTCAAAAAACATTGACCTCTCCGCAATCAAATACGCTTAACCTTGTTTTACAAGGCATGACCTGCGCAAGTTGTGTAGCTTCTGTAGAGAAGGCCTGTCTCACCGTTAACGGGGTGCAAAAAGCACAAATTAACCTAGCTGAGCAGAGCGCAGTTATATCCACAGATATCGACGATAACATCCGTGATTTGTTATTGAAGTCAATCAAAGACGCAGGATACAGCGCATCCATTATTGAAGACGAGGCAAGTCAGCAAGCCGAACTTCAAGCCGCGCATATTAAAGCTCAAACAAGACACAAAAAAAGCACTATTATCGCTCTGTCTGTGGGCGCTCCATTAATGCTATGGGGGCTTTTTGGTGGCAACATGATGATACGCAATTTATCAGATCAATTGGTCTGGGGAGGTATCGGGGTTGTCTGTCTCCTGTTATTGGCAACCGCTGGTCGGAGTTTTTATACCAATGCGTGGCAATCATTGATCCACAAGCGCGCAACCATGGACACGCTCGTCGCTCTTGGGACTGGCGCGGCATGGTTCTATTCAATACTGGTTGTTGTCTTTCCTAGTTGGTTCCCAGTGGCTTCAAGACATGTCTATTTTGAAGCCAGTGCAATGATTATTGGATTAATCTCGCTTGGGCACTATATAGAAGCGAAAGCCAAACTACGCACGACCGAATCGTTACAATCTTTAATTGGCCTTCAAGTGAAAACTGCCACGGTTCGTCAAGGAGACGAAGATATTGTAATGCCGATCGGTTCCATCACACAGGAGATGTTATTACTGATAAAACCCGGAGAAAAAATCCCTGTCGATGGAGACGTGGTAGAAGGTGAATCTTACGTCGACGAAGCTATGTTGACAGGAGAACCTATCCCAAAGCTAAAGGTTATCGGTGATAATGTGTCAGCGGGTACGATTAACAACGATGGCAGTCTGTTTATTCTCGCCACAGGGGTTGGCAACCAAACCATGCTGGCAAGAATCATTCAATTGGTTCGTCAAGCCCAAAGCAGTAAACCGGCTATCGCAAAACTTGCAGATTCAATATCGGCAGTATTTGTCCCTGTCGTGGTTGGCATTGCGATTTTTTCTGCGCTCATTTGGTGGTGGGTTGGCCCAGATCCTAAAGCCAGTTACATGATGATTGTATCGACCACGGTCCTAATTATAGCTTGTCCTTGTGCACTCGGACTCGCCACCCCGCTTTCTATTACCGTAGGGGTTGGCAAGGCGGCAGAACTTGGCATATTAATCAAAGACGCCGATGTGTTGCAAAACGCCAGTAAAATCGACACCGTCGTTTTTGATAAAACCGGGACATTAACGCTTGGTAAACCATCTATTCAAGAACTTGAGGTTCTAAATGGCATGGATGAAGAGACATTCTTACAATCCATTTATGCACTCGAGAGTCATTCTGAACATCCGTTAGCCGGGGCTATATGTCAATTCGCGAAGGAGAAAAACATACCCTTGAACGCGGCAACTGAAGTACAAAATCAAAGGGGTAAAGGTTTATCCGGTAAGGTCTCGGGCAAGACGGTTTCTGTAGGCTCAGTTAATTTTATCCGCTCTCAAGGTATTGAGATTGAAGACAACCATATTTCGAGCTATTTGGCTAAAGCGCGGACCGTAGTAGTGGTAAGTATTGACCATCAATTCGCGGGAATAATCGCCATTTCAGATCCCATTAAAAAGGACGCACTTGAAGCAATCACATTACTACAAGCAAATAAAATAAATGTCGTATTATTGAGTGGTGACAATCAAATCGTTGCAGAGAAAATTGCGAAAGAGATCGGTATAAAACAAGTCATTGCCGGCGTTCTCCCAGACGAAAAAGCGCAACATATACAAAACCTACAATCGTCAGGAAGGATAGTGGCGATGGTCGGTGACGGCATAAATGACGCACCTGCATTAGCACAAGCCGATATTGGCATCGCAATGGGCAGTGGCTCTGATGTCGCGATAGAAAGTGCTCAAATGACCTTGCTCAATTCTTCTCCTATTGCTGTAAATAGTGCCATTGAGTTATCAAAAGCAACGGTAAGGAATATGAAGCAAAATTTATTTGGAGCCTTTATCTATAACGCCATTGGCATTCCAGTTGCAGCCGGAGTTCTGTATCCTATGTTTGGGTTCCTACTTAGCCCCGTATTTGCAGGAGCGGCAATGGCGTTATCTTCAATAACGGTGGTCAGCAACGCCAACCGATTAAGATTTTTTAAAGTAAAATAGGCCTTACATAATTCGAGAGATTTAATGAACACTGTAATCAAGACATCGCTGACGCTTCTTTCTCTAATATTGAGCTATTCTGTCGCAGCAGAACCGCTGTATTTTAAAGCAACCAAAGGTGACAAAGAGTTAATGATACTCGGGTCGATCCATATGGGAAACTCGCAGATGTACCCGTTGCCAGCCGCGATCACCGCGTTTTTACAAACAAGCGACGCCGTCATTACAGAGATTAAGCTAACGGATGATACACCGACAGTGAGTATTGATGCTCAGTCGACAGATGAAGTACTCAATGAAAAGCAGAAAGCACAACTAGAAGAGATTAATCGTCAGTTGGGGTTCAGCCCCAGAGCTTTTTTAACAAGCCCAGCGTGGCAGACTGCCATAACGCTACAAATATCTCAATTTTCAAAAATGGGCTTTAGCCAACAACTCGGTATAGATACCTACATTACGGAGCAAGCCACCAATCTTGACAAGACAATATTGGCATTAGAATCTATAGAGTTTCAATTGGGGCTATTTACTAACGATCCAAAAGTAAGCCAATTATTATTAACGGACACCATCGAGAACTGGAAAGAAAATGTAAAGGTAAGCGAATGTTTAGTCGAAAGTTGGCATGCAGGCAATAAACAACAGCTTGCTGAACTCTCTATCCAAAGTGCTATTGGGGATGAGCTCGGTGATCAGTTTATCTATCAACGAAACCACAATTGGGCCAGTAAACTCGACTCGCATTCATTTATTGCAGAAGGGAAGTTTTTAGTCGTTGTCGGTGCTTTGCACCTTGTCGGAAAAGAGAATCTTCTTACGCTTTTATCAGAGAAAGGATTTAGCATTACTCAACTTTCCAAAGAGAACCCGATCGATTGCCTTTAAGCCAAATATTACATTCCTCTCTTGTTAACGTCCCACATTGTGGAACAATAACAAGAGAGTGAGTGATATGGTCGGATGCAGCGGATTCGAACCGCTGACCCCTACTCCCCCAGAGTAGTGCGCTACCAAACTGCGCTAGCATCCGATTAGGGCATTGATTATATGTCAAATTTTTATTCACGTCACCTCCACTATCACCGTCATTCCCGTGAAAACGGGAATCTTTGTGGGTTTAGATCCCCACTTTCGTGAGGATGACGGAGTTTGATGTCTTAAGTGAAGAGCTGAATTTGAGAACAGGCGAACCCTCGCCCCTATGTTCCTACCCTCTTTCTATGTTTATTCTTTTCTAGAATGCAAAAAGCCCCGTCATTAGACCAATGCCGTTCGGTTAGTGCCAAATACTTCGTCATTCCCGTGAAAACGGGAATCTTAGATCCCCATTTTCATGGGGATGACGTTGGTTTTCGTGAAAATAGGCCCATTTTAATCGAGATGACAGGTT
>NZ_JBCDMC010000023.1:0-25599 GCF_042465995.1 Vibrio frigidus
TGGTTGCTGCATTTTGGAACTCTAAAATTAGGGATCGTAGATGAAGTAGTTGGTCGAGTAATCCGGCCAACATAAGTGTTACCTATGTGACCGGTTTAAAGTGTTACCTATGAGGTCGGTAGTACAAGGAGATTCCCGTTTTCACGGGAATGACGGGTATTTGGGAGTGATGGGGAATTAGGAACAGTGTCATTCGTTTGGCCGAATAAATCCAATCCCTCTCCCTGTCGTCACTCCTTCATCTTGTCGTCAGTCCTCGTGCCCGTTGTCATTCCCTCGTGCCATCGTCATTCCCTCGAAGGAGGGAATCTGGTGCGAGGAGATTCCCGTTTTCACGGGAATGACGGGTATTTGGAGTGATGGGGAATTAGGAGCAGTGTCATTCGTTTGGCCGAATAAATCCAATCCCTCACTGTCGCGACCCTGTCGTCACCCTTCCGGCCCGTTGTCATTTCCTCATGCTATCGTCATTCCCTCATGCTATCGTCATTCCCTCATGCTATCGTCATTCCCTCGTGTCATCGTCATTCCCTCGAAGGAGGGAATCTGGTGTGAGGAGATTCCCGTTTTCACGGGAATGACGGGTATTTGGGAATGACAGATTTAGGTTCACGGAATATTCAACTCATTAAGCTGTGCGCTAGGGTTTATCAAAGAGTTATTTCAGAGTTTAGAAGAGCGACTCTTCTTCACCCGATTCACCTTGGGCTGAGTAGAGGTCTAACTCGTTACGGTTGGATTCTTCGATATACTCTTTGGGTTCTGTACCTTGTTCGAAGTATTCAAACATAGAAGAAGAGCCTGACTTTTTAGTGAGAAGCCCAGAATCTCTATCGATACGAATACGGACAATCCCCGGAGGGGTCACTTTTCTTTCTTGTGGCACATTTTCTAACGCCACTTTCATAAAGTCGATCCAAGCGAATTGAGCTGTTTTGGCACCTGCTTCTCCACCCGGAGCTTGCTCATCTTTGTTTAAATTAGCATTTTTGCTGGTGCGGCCTAGCTTCCGATTATGGTTATCAAATCCAACCCATGATACCGCGACAACACCTGGGCCAAAGCCGTTGTACCAAGCATCTTTGGAGTCGTTGGTTGTACCTGTTTTACCACCTATATCTCTTCGGTTCAATTTTTGAGCTCTGAAACCTGTGCCATTCCAACCCGTTCCTTTCGACCAGTCACCCCCACCCCAAACGTTACTGTAAAGCAATTCTCTGACCAAGAACGCATTCTGCTCTGTAATCACTTGTGGTGCATAGTGCTGTTGCTTTTCTTCATCTGTGACGTCAACTTCATTAAACTCCGAGCTTGAATCACTGGCAGAAGCTACATCAACGGTTTGATTGTCGCAGTCATGTTTACATACCACTGGCGGTTCTACTTGGTATTCTAAATCACCAAAAGGGCCTTCTATTTTCGAGATATAATAAGGTTCAACATAGTAGCCTCCATTAGCGAAAACGGAATATCCTTGTGCCAATTTGACCGGCGTTAGGCTACCAGCCCCAAGAGCAATGGTCTCCGATTTCGGGATCTTATCTAGCTCAAAGCCAAAGCGGGTTAAAAAGTGACGAGTATCCTCTAAGCCTACCGCTCGAAGCACTCTGACTGCCATGACATTTTTAGATTGTGCCAAGCCAATGCGCATACGCGCTGGTCCTACGTATGTTGGTGGTGAATTTTTTGGTCGCCATGCTGTGCCTCCACTCTCATCCCATTTATTGATCGGTGCATCGTTAATCAAGGTTGCCAATGACATGCCCTTATCAATTGCCGCAGAGTAGATGAAAGGTTTGATACCAGAACCAACCTGTCGCACAGATTGTGTTGCCCGGTTGAACTTGTTGTGGACGAAGTTGAAGCCACCAACGAGGGATAAAACCGCGCCATCGTTCGGATTGATGGCAACAAAAGCGGTGTTAGCGTTAGGAACCTGGCTGAGTTTCCAAGCGGTTTCTTGCGTTGTACTTTCTGCTTCATTCTTATCGCTGGACGATTCCTTTACTATGAGTGGCCTCACCCAGATCTGCTCACCAGCCGTTAAGATCTCTGCTGCCTTTTTAGGGGCCGGTCCTTGCCTGTCGTCGGTGATAAATCTTCTTGCCCATTTCATCGCGTCCCAAGAGAGATTCGAATATCCAAGGCTCTTGATATAAATTTGAGCTGCTTTTGAGTCTACCGACGTCACTATTGCAGGTCTTAATTCGCCGTAACTTGGTTGACTCTTTAGGTGCTGACCTAATTCGTCTTCAGTAAATGGTGTTGCACCTTGTGCCCATACTTCTTGCTCGGCACCTCGATAACCATGCCTTTCATCATAGTTAAGTAAATTTTTAATAGCCGCGGTTTGAGCGGTCTTTTGTAGCGTAGAGTCGATGGATGTAAACACTCGCATTCCGGATGTATACGCATCCTCACCATACTTATCTACCATCCATGCACGGGCAATCTCTGCAATATACGGAGCATTAACCTCTATTTCTGCTCCAAAGGAGCGTCCAGTCAGTTCTTCGTTTCGTGCTGCTTCAAACTCTTCTTGAGTGATGTATTTTTCATCGAGCATTCGAGACAGTACAACATTGCGTCGCGTCGTTGCGCGGTCAATCGAGTAGATAGGGTTCATCGTGGAAGGGGCTTTAGGTAAGCCAGCGATTAGTGCGACTTCACTTAGTGAGAGGTCTTTTGCTTCCTTTCCAAAATAGACTTGTGCGGCGGCACCGACACCATAAGAACGGTGACCCAAGTAAATTTTGTTTAAATAGAGCTCTAAAATCTCATCTTTCGTCAGCAACTGCTCAATATGAAATGCAATGAACATTTCTTTGATTTTACGGATCAATTTCTTTTCGTTAGATAAGAAAAAATTTCGAGCGAGCTGTTGCGTAATAGTACTCGCCCCCTGTTTTGCTGAGCCTGACATGATCACAACGACAGCTGCACGGGTGATACCGATAGGGTCTATGCCAAAATGTGAGTAAAAGCGACTATCTTCCGTTGCAATTATTGCTTCCAGAAGCTCATCGGGCATATCTTCTAAATGAAGAGGGATTCGGCGCTTTTCGCCAAACTGAGCGATGAGTTTATTGTCTTTGCTATACACCTGCATGGGTGTTTGTAACTCGACATCTTTCAATGTTGCCACATCTGGAAGTTGAGGCTTCAAGTAAAAATAAAAGCCAAAGATTGTCGTCACTCCAAGAATGATGCAAATCACTGAAAGTATGAGTAATCGCTTTATGAACTTCACCGAAAATTTCCTGATTGGTTGAGGTCGTCTAGTTACGAATCCGAGTACATTAAGGCGAGAGCTTAGCACAAGGCATTTAGCTATGACCTCAAAATTTATTTTTCTGACTCACTCAAGACCTTTAAATGGAGCAAGATCAACATGGGAGAATCATTGATAATAGGGTTTGATATTGGGCGTTTTCACCTAAAAGCTATTGTACTAAGCACAAGTAGCGAACGGTACATTCTAAAATCTTGTCAACAAATCATCACGTCTACTGCGCTATTTTCCAAAACTAATCTGTTTAATCATCAAGAGATTGTAAAAAAACTCCAAGTTTTAAAACAGAAGTTACCTAGATTTCGTTCAAATGTCGCCGTTTTTATACCCGATAACGAGGTATTTCATAGCGTTATCAATATTGATTCGAAATTAATTGCGGCTGAAATTCAGTTCGCGGTTGAACAAGCGTTATCTATAGAATTCACAATACCTATACAAGATCTTAACATTGATTTTGTAAAAATTAATGGTAAAAACGGAATAAATTCATCGACGATAGAAATGGCGGTTTATGCGACCTCTCGTGAAGGCGTAGAAATTCGAATAAATGCACTACATCAAACTGGCTTCAAACCTGTGTTCATAAGCAGTGAAGGTCAAAGTTTATCAGCATTACTGTACTTAATAGAAAAAAAAGCTACTGCTGAACGATTAAGTGAAGCAGAAGCAAACACACTAAATGAATCTAAAAAGATTCGACATGGTTTGCTCCATATCGAGGAGAACAGCACAATTATGTGTTGTTTGAATCAAGACGACGTTGCTCATACTAAATCATTGCCATTAGGGCTATCTACGTTGAAAGCGTTAGGTGATGAGCAATTCTTTGAACAATTGATTCAAGGCTTATCTTGTGAACTGGAATCGATGTTTATTTCTGGGCAAGTATTTGATGAGTTCAAGTTCTGGTTGAATGCTGAAGCCAGTGGCTCCTCTTATTCTTGTTTTCAAATCGGTCAACGCATCAACAATGAGAGAAAACGCAATAATCCCAACCCGCTAAATCAGTTTGAATCACTAATCATTGAAATAGAGATGTTAAAGGTGGCAGATCTGATTGATTTAGAAAAAGATTTTACAGAGCTTAATGGTTATGCAAAGGCAATTGGAATCGCGGTTGGCTACGATCTCTGGAATAAGGGCCATTGTGATGCATAGAATTAATTTTTTCCCGTGGCGCGAAGAAGAGAAGAAACAGAGTAAAAGACGTTTCTTGCGGTTGGTGGTTATGGTTGCCGCTGCCACGGTCTTTTCACAGTTTTTCATTAATCGTTACTTCCAATCTAAGGTAACAGAAATTCAAACGTCATTGGCTGAACTCAAAGCCCTTCAACAAGCGTTAAATCAACGTTTGATTCAGTTAGCTTCTTTAGAAGCACAACGACAAATAACAAGTGAAAATCTCAATCATATTTTAGAAATACAAGAGAGTAGGTATCTTACTGCTCTTGTTTTACGACAATTACCACCGCTTATTCCGGATGCACTTTTTTTAGAAGAATTAAATATTCAACACGACGATATAGTTTTGAAAGGAGTCACAAATGAAGTGAGCTTGGTAAACGTGTTTGCAGAGGCATTGAAAAGTAATCCGGCAGTCTTTGAGTTTGAAGTTGACTCCATTACGGCAAAGAAACAAAACCCTGATCAGCATGACTTTTCGATTTCATTTCGTTTTGACCAAAAAAGGATGGATATTCAATGAATAGTTGCAGAATGAGTTGGGCCGCGTACATCCTACAACTGAAACAGCTAAAGATAGAAAATATCATGCAGTGGCCTATCTTTTTCAAAGCAAGTTTGCTGGGGGTGCTATCTCTTATTTCTCAAGTAATAATGTGTTGGTATTTCATTGTTCCTCAAATAGATGAATTTGATGGTCTAACCAATTCATATATTGAAATGCAAACGATGATAGCGGCTAAAAAGAAACGTTTGACGCAATTGCCGTTTTTAAATCAAACCATTGATGATCAAGATAAACAACTCGCCCTATTTTTAGACAACATGGTAGATGAGAATAGCCTCTCAAGCGTACTCGCTTCGATAAGCCAACTTTCTAAGCGAGAGAATCTCGAGATCATTCAGATAAAATGGGGCAATAAAGAGCCTTTTCGTTTCTTATATCGAATACCTATTCACGTTGAATTAGGTGGACGATACGGTGATTTTGTTTCCCTTTCAAAGGCAATAGCACAGCTAAAAACGGTGGTAGTACTTGGACAGTTTAAATTAAAAAAAGAGCAGAACAGCAGAGCAATGCTGAAAGCGACGATGATAGCGTATACGTTCCAACATCAAGCAGTGGTAAGTGCTAATGAATGAGACAAAACGCTATCTGCTATTAAGTTTGTTGATATTAGCGGCTCAAGCCTACTACCTTGAGAGGTTGCATGGAAAAGAGATCAAGACCAATGCTATCAATGTTAAGAACGCAGACAAGACAATTCAGGTGGAAAAATTAAGAGATCCCTTCGCAACGGAAAGTACGGCCCCATTAGTTTCTCCTACTCTAGGCAAGCCGCTGCTTAAGCGTAACAAAAAAGTTGAGGCGGAAGATCTGGAAACCCTATTTATTAAATTACAATATGCGAATGCAGCGGACGTCATGCAGTTGATTGAGCGCAATGGTGGTAAGAACCTGCTCAGTGAGCAAGGCAGTATTAATTTTGATGAAAGAACGAATATTATAATCTTAAAAGAGAAACCATTACCAATCAAAGAGATTACAGAGATTATCCATCGAATTGATGTACCAGTAAGGCTGGTCCAGATTGAAGCGCGTATAGCCATTATTAATGAAGGTAACATCGAAGAACTCGGTGTCCGTTGGGGAGTGTCATCAAAAAATGACCATCTCGTTATCGGTGGCTCGATTGAAAGCATTGCGGGTATTGGCTCACCTGATGATGAATCTTCCGGATCGGATATTAGTGATTATCTTAATGTGAATCTCGGTAGTACATCGGTTAACTCATCGAGTATCGCATTTCAGATTGCGAAGTTAAGCTCCGCCACTTTGCTTGATCTAGAGCTTTCGGCACTTCAGTCAGAATCTAAGGCCGAGGTTATTTCAAGCCCTAGATTATTGACTATGAATAAAAAACCAGCCTATATAGAGCAAGGTACAGAGATTCCTTATCTAGAGTCGAGCGAGAGTGGCGCCGCAACGGTTAAGTTTAGAAAAGCGGTATTGAGTTTAAAGGTGACCCCCCAAGTGGTAGAAGAGAATCAGATCATCTTAGATTTACTCGTTACTCAAGATAGACCGGGTCAGATTGTAAAGACCGGAACGGGTGAAGCAGTTGCGGTTGATACACAAAGGATCGATACGCAGGTCATTGTGAACAATGGTGAAACCATTGTTTTAGGCGGAATCTTTCAAACCACTAGCATTCGTTCCGTTGATAAAGTGCCGTTGCTTGGTGATATACCGATAGTGGGAAGGCTATTTAAGCGCAATTATGACAATGAAATGAAAAGAGAATTACTTATATTTGTCACACCAAAAATAATAGAAAATTAGGTTCTAATTAATTGATTTAAATTGTTTTTGTTGATTTATTTGTGTGTATTTCTTACATGATTTTTGATGAAATTAAGAAAACAAAGTAAAATTAGGTTGCATTACGGTCAGCAGATCTAGATAATTTCGGGTCTTATCACGACAGTACTGTGAGGGATCGGTGTCACCAATGAAGTTCGCTGAAATTAATTAGCAACCTAACGAGTGGCAATGACATTGAATTAACGCTGTAAATTAATGTTGAACATGGCTGAAAAACGTAATATTTTTCTTGTTGGCCCAATGGGCGCCGGCAAAAGTACAATAGGTAGACACCTAGCATCGCAACTGCATATGGAGTTTTTGGACTCAGATACAGTTATCGAAGAACGCACAGGCGCAGACATTGCCTGGGTATTTGATGTTGAAGGTGAAGATGGTTTCCGCATACGCGAAGAAACGGTTATTAACGACCTAACTGAACAACAAGGTATTGTTCTAGCGACGGGGGGTGGTTCGGTTAAAAGTAAAGATAACCGCAATCGTCTATCTGCTCGAGGCATTGTTGTGTATCTTGAAACAACAATCGAAAAGCAATTAGCTCGTACAAACAGAGACAAAAAACGTCCACTATTGCAAACGGATGACCCAAAAGAAGTTTTGGAATCACTCGCTGGTGAGCGTAATACTTTGTATGAAGAAGTGGCGGACTATACGGTTCGTACTGATGATCAAAGTGCTAAAGTAGTAGCAAATCAAATCGTAAAAATGCTAGAAGAACGTTAAGTTCAATTACGGAGAGCAAACCATGGAAAAGATCACGGTTGATCTTGGTGAACGAAGCTACCCTATCTCTATCGGCGCCGAGTTATTTAATAACTCGGCGTACTTTTCTTTTCTATCCCCTAACAAAAAAGTTGTCGTTGTCAGTAATGTGACGGTTGCTCCGCTATACGCAGATAAAGTTGTTTCGCTTATAGAGAAGCAAGGCTGTGATGTTTCAGTGCTAGAGCTACCTGATGGCGAAAAATATAAAACGCTTGAAACATTTGAGACCGTTATGGGCTTTTTGTTGGAAGGTAATTTCTCACGAGATGTAACCCTCGTTGCGTTAGGTGGCGGAGTTATCGGTGATTTAGTTGGCTTTGTAGCAGCTTGTTACCAACGTGGTGTTGATTTTGTTCAGGTACCAACTACGTTATTATCACAGGTAGATTCATCTGTTGGTGGTAAAACCGCAGTTAATCACCCTCTTGGCAAAAACATGATTGGGGCGTTCTATCAGCCTAAATCCGTCATCATTGATACCAATTGTTTGGCGACACTTCCTGAGAGAGAGTTTGCGGCGGGTATGGCTGAAGTCATTAAATATGGCATCATCTATGATCAAGACTTCTTTGTTTGGCTAGAAGAAAATATGGGTAAGCTTTACGCGCAAGATAAGCAAGCGCTTACTTATGCTATTGCTCGTTGTTGTGCAATTAAAGCCGAAGTTGTCGAGCAAGATGAAAAAGAGTCGGGTATTCGAGCTCTGCTTAATCTTGGTCATACGTTCGGACACGCGATAGAAGCTGAATTAGGTTATGGCAATTGGTTACATGGAGAAGCTGTTTCTTCTGGAACTGTGATGGCGGCTAAGACAGCTCAGCTACAGAGTTTGATTACAGAACAGCAACTTGAAAGAATAATCGCTATACTTAAGCAAGCAAAGTTACCAGTGCACACACCAGAATCGATGTCTTTTGATGACTTTATGAAACATATGATGCGTGATAAAAAAGTACTATCTGGCCAATTGCGCCTTGTTCTTCCAACGGGTATTGGTTGTGCTGATGTCGTGTCTGATGTTCCAAGTGAGAAGATTGAGCAAGCGATAGATTTTTGTCGGCGTTGATTTATTATCTATTTCATTAACTTGAACTTAATAGGATAGCTTGAATGAGTTTGGCCCACGAGTTGCGTGTTTTAGATTTAGAGTCGCAAATAGAATTGCTGGATCGTTTACGACTACTCACGCGATTTGGTTCTAACTTAACCAATATTACCGGAGACAAAAACTCCGGCAAATCTTGGATAGCACAACGCTATTTAGAAGCCTGGGCTCAAGACAAAAATCAATCCCTTGTTATGTGTCATGCCAACCAGACGGATGCGCAAAAGCGAGCCATACTGTTAAATCAGATAGTCCCCAATCCACTTTTTAATGAGAATGACGCCATTGCCGATAGCTTCAGTCGAATGATTGAAGATAACCCGTGCGATGTTGTTATTGTTGTTGATGATGCGCAGTTATTAAGTGAAGCGCTATTAGCGGAGTTATGGACGCTAGTATTACAAGCGCAAGTTAACCCGCAATGGAATATTAATGTAGTGTTGTTTACTACAGGTAATGGTTTGGATAGTGTTTTATCTCGTTTGAGCTATGGCCAAGAAACAAAACCCCTCACATTAGAAGTAGAGCCGCTGTCGGCCAAAGAAATAGAAATGTTTATGGAACTCTTGGTATTAAAATATGTACCGGGGGAAGATGAGAAACGAAAGGTTCGGAATAAAGTTAAAAAAACGCCACCGCTACCAGGTGCTTTGATGGCATTAGGAGAGAGTAAAGTGGAAAAACGAATAATCATTCGCTCAATTATTGGCTCACCAATGAAAATAGCGGCATTGGCGCTCATTTTATTTTTGCTTATCCTTGCTGGCTACTTTTGGTTCTATAGCCAATCTGGGCCAACAACAAAAGATTCGACTAACATTGATGGTCAGCCAGTGGAGCAAACGGTCATACCGACAATCGAAACCCTTGAAGATGGCAATACATCGTTATCAGGTAATCAAGAAATGATTGACGAAACCGGTGCCGTTGATGATTCCAAATCTTTACCGCCTGCAATTACCAACAGTTCTGCGACCGTCGGTCAATCTGATGATGGTCAGAGAGTGGTGGTGCCTTCGGTGGTGGTTGATGCTCTGTTAGAAGGTGATACATCAAATTCGCAAGTTATCGATGATGCCGTGCTTCAAGCTCAGTTAGAGCAGGCGCCTCCTGTTGCCCAAACCGAATTTAAACGAGATAAGGGCGCGCCACCTCTAGTGACCTTTTCGTTTTCTAAACAAGAGTTAATGGCGGTGTCTGACAGAAATTATACGCTGCAAATTGCCGCGCTTCAGTCTTTGGATGAAACGCAAAGGTTTGTCACCAAATATGGTATAGAAAAAGACGTTAGAATTTACCCTACAAGTCGTGGTGAAACCCAATGGTTTATCGTTACTTATAAAGATTTCACCACTATTCAAGAAGCACGTAACGCAAGGGTTGAATTACCTCAGGCCGTGCAAGATTTAGAACCGTGGGCCAAATCTATGCTTCAAGTACACAGAGAAATTGAGCGTGCAAATTAACGCTAAGCTTAAAATGTGTTACAGTCCGCAACCTTGTGAATTAGTCGGTGGTTTGAAGCGGTAAATGAAGAAGCAACGTGCCTTTCTGAAATGGGCTGGTGGGAAATATGGGCTTATTGAAAATATACAAAGCCACCTGCCACCTGCAAAAAAATTGATCGAACCATTTGTTGGTGCGGGTTCCGTTTTTTTGAATACCGATTATGAAGAATATCTGCTTGCGGATATAAATCTGGATCTGATTAATATCTATAATTTGGTAAAAACAGAACCAGAAAAATATATCGAAGAATCCAGAAGGTTCTTTAAACCTTCGAGTAATAGAAAAGAGTTTTATCTCGATATTCGAGCGCAGTTCAATGCAACTGATGATGTCTGGTTCCGGTCTACCGCTTTCTTGTATATGAATAGATTTGGCTTTAATGGGCTATGTCGATACAACAAAAAAGGCGGATTTAATGTTCCGTTTGGTTCTTATAAAAAGCCTTACTTTCCTGAAAAAGAGCTGATTTTTTTTGCTGAAAAGGCGAAAAAAGCGACGTTTGTATGCGAAAGTTATACCGATACCTTTTCACGAGCACGAAAGGGCAGCGTTATTTATTGCGATCCGCCTTACGCACCACTATCAAATACGGCAAACTTCACTTCCTATTCAGGCAATGGATTTACGCTTGATGATCAAGCGACTTTAGCTGAAATTTCTGAACGTACAGCTAAAAAACGTGGTATTCCAGTGCTTATTTCTAATCACGATACCGCTCATACTCGCCGCCTGTACAAAGGTGCAGAGCTAGACACCATTCAAGTAAAGCGCACTATCAGCCGCAATGGTGCAGGTCGAAAGAAAGTGGATGAACTTTTTGCTCTGTTTACGCCACCAGAAGAAATATCAGACGATAGGATTAAAATGAGCCTTGTATAAGGGGTATTACTTATCCCAAGTTCAGGCCACTTAGCACTATGATCTCTTGGTTTCCTTAGGTAGAATTGCGACCACATTTCGCCCAATTCTATAAAGAGACCGAGTATGAAAGATTTTCTTATTGCCCCTTCAATTTTATCTGCAGATTTTGCCCGTTTAGGTGAAGATGTAGAAAAGGTACTCGCAGCAGGCGCTGATGTTGTGCATTTTGATGTAATGGACAATCATTTCGTACCAAACCTCACGTTCGGCGCGCCAATCTGTAAAGCACTTCGAGACTATGGCATTACTGCTCCAATTGATGTGCATTTAATGGTTAAGCCTGTTGACCGAATTATCCCCGATTTTGCAAAAGCTGGCGCAACCATGATTACCGTACATGCAGAAGCGACCGATCATCTAGATAGAAGCATTCAGCTAATCAAAGAATGTGGCTGTCAAGCTGGAGTGGTATTTAACCCTGCAACCCCTTTGCATTATCTAGACTACCTAATGGACAAGGTCGATATGATTCTACTGATGTCGGTAAACCCTGGTTTCGGTGGTCAATCATTTATCCCAAGCTCTTTAGACAAGCTAAATAATATTCGCCAGCGTATTAAAGCATCTGGTCGCGATATTCGATTGGAAATTGATGGTGGTGTTAAGGTCGATAATATCCGTGAGATAGCGGAAGCAGGTGCCGATATGTTTGTTGCTGGTTCTGCAATCTTTAATCAGCCGGATTATAAAGCGGTCATTGATGAGATGCGTGCAGAGTTAGCTAAAGTGAAAAGCTAGAGCTTCATTAACGCCACGAAAAACAACGTCATCCCCACGAAAGTGGGGATCTATAAACACCGAGATTCCCGTTTTCACGGGAATGACGAGTCGTTAATGTAATCGAAATTCGTCATCCTCACGAAAGTGGGGATCTAGTTCCACCAAGATTCCCGTTTTCACGGGAATGACGAGTCGTTAATGTAATCAAAATTCGTCATCCTCACGAAAGTAGGGATCTGGTTCCACCAAGATTCCCGTTTTCACGGGAATGACGAGTCGTTAATGTAATCGAAATTCGTCATCCTCACGAAAGTGGAGATCTAGTTCCACCAAGATTCTCGTTTTCACGGGAATGACGAGTCGTTAATGTAATCGAAATTCGTCATCCTCACGAAAGTGGGGATCTATAAACACCAAGATTCTCGTTTTCACGGGAATGACGAGTCGTTAATGTAATCGAAATTCGTCATCCTCACGAAAGTGGAGATCTAGTTCCACCAAGATTCCCGTTTTCACGGGAATGACGAGTCGTTAATGTAATCGAAATTCGTCATCCTCACGAAAGTGGGGATCTAGTTCCACCAAGATTCCCGTTTTCACGGGAATGACGAGTCGTTAATGTAATCGAAATTCGTCATCCTCACGAAAGTGGGGATCTAATTCCACCGAGATTCCTGTTCTTACGGGAATGGCAAAGAATTTTGGTAAAAATAAGATGTATGACTCTCGTTATGGAGAACAAAATGTCATTTGAGAAAGTAAAATTCATCGCCTTTGATTTAGATGGAACGTTATTAGATAGCGTGCCGGATTTAGCCTTTGCGGTAGATCAAACAGTACAAGCGTTAGGTCATGATCCTATCGAAGAGATTCAAGTGCGTGATTGGGTAGGAAACGGTGCTGACGTACTTATTGCTAGGGGTCTTAGTCGAAATATCCACGTAGATGAAAACTTAAGCTCAGATGAGATTAAGAAAGCGAGAGAGATGTTTGATCGTTTTTATGCGGAAAGTGGTCATAAACTGAGCCCTCTTTACCCTACTGTTTTTGATACTTTGTGTCAGTTGCAACAGCGTGGGTATATCATGTCATTGGTTACCAATAAGCCTTCCAAATTCGTGCCTGAAATTCTAGAGCAACATGGGCTTACACACTTCTTTTCCGATGTCATTGGTGGTGAAGACTTTCCCAAACGTAAACCCGATCCTATGGCATTGAACTGGCTACTCGAAAAACATGGTTTTTCGGCGGACGAGATGCTCATGGTAGGGGATTCAAAACATGATATTTTAGCGGCGAAGAATGCACGCTGTCTTTCGTTTGGTCTTACGTATGGTTACAACCATGGCGAACCCCTTTCTGATTCCAATCCTGATATTGTTGCAGACCAACTCTCGACATTATTAGAAATATTGCCAGAGGCAGTGTAAAACTCTGGAATTATGCGTCTCAATGAGTACACTGGATTACACCCAAGTTACGTTAAGGTATTTGGGTGCAATGTTATTGAAAATTAAGATAATACGCCTAAATATTAAAGCGTTTAGCTAGATATGACGGCAATTAACGAAAGTTTATAAGTAAGCAAAGGAAATCATAAAATGAGCAAACCTATCGTATTAAGTGGTGTTCAACCATCAGGTGAACTAAGTATTGGTAACTACTTAGGTGCTCTACGTCAGTGGCAGCGAATGCAAGATGATTATGATTGCCAATATTGTGTTGTGGATCTGCATGCGATTACCGTTCGTCAAGATGCGAAAAAGCTTTATCAAGCAACTTTAGATGCACTGTCGATTTGCCTTGCTGTTGGTGTAACACCAGAAAAAAGCACTTTGTTTGTTCAGTCGCATGTTCCTGAGCATGCACAACTCGGTTGGATCCTTAACTGCTATACCCAAATGGGTGAGCTAAACCGGATGACTCAGTTTAAAGATAAATCAAAGCGTTACGCGAATGATATCAACGTGGGTCTATATGACTACCCAGTATTAATGGCAGCGGATATTCTCGTTTATCAGGCCGAGCAAGTTCCTGTTGGTAGTGACCAGAAACAACACCTAGAACTCGCACGTGATATCGCGAATCGTTTTAATAATATCTACGGTGAAACCTTTGTCGTGCCTGAACCTTACATTCCTGAGGTCGGTTCACGCGTGATGAGTCTTCAAGATGCGACGAAGAAAATGTCGAAATCGGATGATAATCGTAAGAATGTTATTACGCTTCTTGAAGATCCAAAGTCTATCACCAAGAAGATAAAGAGCGCGGTTACTGACCCAGAAGATCCACCACGCGTGATTTACGATATTGAAAATAAACCGGGTATCGCTAACCTGATGGGGCTCATGTCTGGGGCAACAGGCAAAACCTTTGCTGAAATTGAAGCCGAATATCAGGGCAAGATGTATGGTCACTTAAAGGGGGATGTAGCCGAGGCAGTGGTTTCAATGCTTGAGCCTGTACAAGCGGAATACAAACGTATTCGAAATGACAGAGCCTATCTTGATTCGGTGATGAAAATGGGTGCGGATAAGGCGTCTGAGCGTGCTGCTATCACGTTGAAGAAAGTCTATGAAGCGGTGGGGTTCGTTACTCGCCCTTAGGTCTTGTTGGCCTTTCATCGAGCGAATTAGTCACTACATCAGTGGAAGCCACCTTAAACGGTGGTTTTTTTATATCTAAAAATCCATTTTTTACAACGTATTGAACTAATCAGGAAAAATAACATTCTCAATATTGATAATACGCTTAATTATTAGAGGCTAGATCGCCCTTTTTGCGTAGAAGTTATCGATTGCTTTCTCATATTTAATGAAATTGGTTCCAAATTTAATATTGTCAAAAAAGTAAAGCATTACATTCACATTACCTTGTTGAACTTTGCTCTAGTATTTGTGATGTAAATTCTAGGATTGATTTACATCACAAATACTAGTAATTCGATTGAGCTGTTCGAATTAAATACAACAATAAAGATATTAGCTAACCAACACAGTGTTTGATGTGTGGCGAGTTAGAAGGTGAATTATGGATAATAACTTTTTTAAAAAGAGTGTCTTAGCTACAGCGCTATGTGCTGTGTCATATTCCGCATCGGCCGAGATTTTCATTTCTCAGTATGTAGAGGGTGGAAGCTATAATAAAGCGATTGAGATTGCGAATACTGGATCAGAACCGGTGACGTTAGAAGGCTATATTCTCGCTAAATCTGCAAACGGAAATGGGACTTGGGGGAATGATTACATACTAGATGATGTAACCATCGGCGCCAATGATGTGGTGGTGTTTTCACACTCTCAAGCAAACGCTGAAATTCAGGCCGTAACCGATTTTACAGACAACGGAGTCATTAACCATAATGGAGATGACCCTATTGCAATACTCAATGCTTCTGACCGTAGCGTGCATGATGTCATCGGCGTGATGGGAGAAGTAGATTGGGGGAAAGATGTCACATTAGTAAGAAAGTCTTCTGCTCATAACCCTTCTGCTAACTATTCTGCAAGTGATTGGGACTCTTTAGAAAAAGATGATATTACCAATCTAGGCCTTTTAGAAGAACTGCCTATGCCTGTCGCATTCGACTGTAAGGTTGATGGACAGGAGCCATTATATACCCGTATTTCCGATATTCAGGGTGAGGGGGATGCATCACCTTTGTTGGCAGAGGACTCATACAGCAGCAGTGATAGTTACTTTGTTAAAGGTGTTGTTACAGCAGTTACCAGTTCCATTACTAAAGGCTTCTTCTTACAATCGTTGACCGCTGATTCCAACCCAAAAACCTCTGAAGGCTTATTTGTCTTTACCAATAGTTCGTCATCAGAAGTGGTTGCCGGTGATGTGGTTTGTGCTTACGGCAAAGTGAAAGAGTACTACTCAAATACGCAGCTTTCTATTGATAAGGATGATTGGGTTAAGCTTTCTGAACAAGCGGTACCTGAAGCCACAATAATGAAAGTGAGCAGCACTGATCAGGATTTTGAGCAAACACTTGAACGCTATGAAGGTATGTTGGTGAAAACCGATGCCAACCTTGATATGCGTGTGACGAGAACCTTTGGTTATGATTACGGTTCACGCCGAAATAACATGGTTCTTGCACAAGGTCGCCCTAATATGCAGCCTAACCAATTATATGTGGCAGGGTCTGAAGAAGCGGATAATCAATCTGAACAGAATGCAATCAAACGTTTATTTGTCGACTCAGATGAAAAAGCGCCAAATGGTGTGATCCCATATTATCCTGACTTTGCTAGAACCGATGCGGATTCAGATGGTTCTACAGAAGACTATATTCGAATCAATGACAGAGTAGATGGCTTAGAGGGTGTACTTGCTTACACATATGGTGATTTTCGTATGATCGTTACCAATACGGTAACGGCAGAAAACTTTGAACATCTGTCACCGAGAACCGATTCACCTGAGTTATATGAAGGTGATCTTCGAATAGCAACATTTAACGTACTTAACTACTTTAACTCGCCTTTTGGTGGAGATAGTAATCAATTTGGCAGTAACCGTGGTGCGACAACGCAAGAAGATTTTGAGTTGCAACAGGAGAAAATTGTTCAAGCTATTCTTCGATTAGATGCGGATATCATTGGTCTTATGGAAATTGAGAACAATGGTTTCGGTGAAAAATCAGCAATCAAGCAATTGCTCGATCAAGTTAATAGCCACATCTCTAAGAAAAAAAATCAGTATGCTTTTGTTTCATACGATGGCAATGCTGATGGTGTAATAGATGCGAATGACTCTGTGGGAACCGATGCCATTGCTGTTGGTGTTATTTATCGCCCTAAAGCGGTGAAGTTAGTTGAATCTAGAGTCATCCTAATGCCATCTCAGCAAGCTCCAGAAGTAAAAGATTCAGATGGTAAAGTCATTGAAGATGGTAAGAATTATCAACGTGATTCTTTAGCGCCAACGTTTAAAGTAAAAGGCATGAAAGGTAAGCATGGCAACAATAAGCTAACTGTTGCCATAAATCACTTTAAATCGAAAGGCTCCAAATGTTGGGAAGATGCCGCTCCTATTGAAGATGGTGGACAAGCAACCAAAGACCTAGATCGTCAAGGATCATGCGAAAATTTCCGTGTTTCTGCCGCTATTGCATTGGGTGATGCGCTTAGTCAAATCAAAGGGCATAAAGTCATTCTTGGTGATATGAACTCCTACGCGAAAGAAGATCCGATGCTTGTTCTAACGGAATTTGATTCGCAAAGTCTCGGTCGTGATATTCGTGCAGCAAGAAATACCTACATAGATGGTGTTGAGTTGCATGGCGATGAAGGTGAGGTGATCAATAAAAGTTATGGTTATATAAATGCTATTTCCCTTTTCCACCCAGAAGCATGGAGCTATTCGTACAATGATGAAGTGGGTTCTTTGGATCACATCTTAGTCAGTGATTCATTAGAAGCTAACGTTGTCGATGCTGTGGATTGGCATATTAATGGTGGGGAATCGACTTTATTTGAATACAGCAGTAAATTCACTGGCGATCTTCCTAAGTACGCAGACCATTATCGTTCATCAGATCATGATCCTGCCGTGCTTGAGCTAGATATGAAAGGGGGCAGTGTTGGTTTTGCTCTACTGATTGGTTTAGCGGGTTTTGGCTTTGTTCGTTCTCGTGAGCAAGCTTATAAGTAAACTCTCTTAGTTAGTTAATAAAGGCCAGCATGGCTGTAATGCTGTTCACTTAAGACATTAAACTCCGTCATCCTCACGAAAGTGGGGATCTAAACCCACACAGATTCCCGTTTTCACGGGAATGACGATGACTACTTTGTCTTAAATGATCGGCATTACCAGCACGGCTGGCCTTACTTTTCTTTTTGTTCGTTTTTTCTTGCCTTTCATTTTGCCTATAGCACAATACTGCCTTAGTAAAACTGCCTATATGACCATTATGTTACTCATTATCGATAACTACGATTCATTTACCTACAACTTGTATCAATATTTTTGCGAGCTTGGTGCTGATGTAAAAGTGATAAGAAATGACCAGATTGATCTGCAAGGTATTAATACGCTTAACCCTTCTCACCTTGTTATCTCACCGGGTCCGTGTACGCCAAATGAGGCCGGTATATCATTAGAGGTTATAAAATACTTCTCTGGCAAGTTACCTATATTAGGCGTCTGCTTAGGGCACCAAACCATCGCTCAAGCCTTTGGTGCTGATATTATTCGTGCAGGTAAAGTCATGCATGGGAAAACCTCTATTATTAGGCATAACAATAAAAGTGTATTTAAAGGCTTGAATGACCCTTTAACCGTGACTCGATATCATTCACTAATTGTCGATGCAGATTCACTTTCAGACTGCTTTGAACTGACCGCATGGACCGAAAAACAAGATGGTTCTGTGGATGAAATTATGGGGTTTCAGCACAAAACGTTACCTATCGATGCTGTCCAATTCCACCCAGAATCGATTAAAACAGAACAAGGTCACGAACTGTTGGCCAATTTCTTACGTCGCTAACTTAATCACTAGATTCATTACTGGTTATATTTAAGGTTATTAATCTCTCTGTAATCGTCAAAGATCTCTTTTCTTAACATTTTTTTTCTCTAAAATAAAAAAATTCAAATATGAAAATTTATGCGCAGTTAGAAATACTGCCATACATAAACTGTATGAAATTGCTGTAGAAAGTGAATTAGACAGTAATATTTTGGGGGATTTTATTTATAACAGTGACTAATTAATGAATAAATCGTCAATAATGGACCATTCTCGCTGAGCAGTAATTGGAAAATAAGTATCAATAGCTATTGAATTAGTTAATAAATTGTTAATACAATGCGAGAGTAGAATAAATCACCAGTTGGCTAATTCATTTGTGGAATTAAAAATGGCCAATAGCGCGAATATGGAGTGTTAATCAATGGATAAGAAAGTCGAACGTAATTTGTTCAATGACGTGATGGTACCTTGTTACAACCCGATGGAAATGATTCCTGTAAAAGGCGTTGGCTCTCGAGTATGGGATCAACAAGGGAATGAGTATATCGACTTCGCGGGCGGTATTGCGGTTAGCTGTTTAGGTCATTGTCACCCAGTAATGGTGAATGCGATAACAGAGCAAGCGAATAAGATCTGGCACTTAAGTAACGTTATGACCAATGAGCCTGCGTTACGTTTAGCAAGAAAGCTCACCGAAATCTCATTTGCGGACAAAGTATTTTTTGCTAACTCGGGTGCAGAAGCGAATGAAGCTGCTCTCAAGCTTGCTCGACGCGTTGCCGCGGACAAATACGGTGATGATAAATCAGAGATTATCGCCTTTAAACAAGGCTTCCATGGACGAACATTCTTCACCGTAACTGTCGGTGGTCAAGCCGCTTATTCCGATGGCTTTGGTCCGAAACCTGGCAATGTCACTCACCTAGATTATAACGATATTGAAGCGTTTAAAGCGCAAATATCGGATAAAACCTGCGCCGTTATGATGGAGCCTCTTCAAGGGGAAGGCGGTATTGTCTCTCCGAGTAAAGAATTTGCTCAAACCGTTCGTGAATTGTGTGATAAACACAATGCACTTCTCATTTTTGATGAAGTCCAAACGGGTAATGGCCGTACCGGTACCTTTTATGCCTATGAAGGTTTGGGTGTAACGCCAGATATCTTGAGCACAGCAAAATCGTTGGGTGGTGGTATCCCTATTGGTGCCATGTTAACAACGGATGAATTTGCACCTCACTTAAAAGTCGGTACGCACGGTTCAACATACGGTGGTAACCCATTAGCGTGTGCCGTTGCCGAAGCGGTGGTAAACCTTGTCAGCAAGCCAGACACACTTGCAGGAGTAAAAGAAAGAGAGGTTCTTTTCCGCGACGGGTTGGCTAAAATTAATGAGAAATACAATATTTTTGCTGAAATTCGAGGGCAAGGTCTTCTTATCGGTGCTGCATTGAATGATGAGTGGCAAGGCAGAGCACGCGATGTGCTTGTTGCCGCAGGCAAAGAAGGCTTGATGTTGTTAGTGGCTGGTGCAAGCGTTGTACGTTTCACGCCTTCACTTGTTATTGATAAAAAAGATATTGAAGAAGGTCTAGCGAAGCTGGATAAGGCTATCGCTTCAATCGTGTAAGAAAAATGGAACTTTGAGTACCTAGTCTCTGGTGACAATCTAGAGTCTAGGAACCATAACTGCGAGGAGTATTGCAGATGCTGGTTGTTAGGCCAATAAAAAATACGGACTATGAGGCGCTACATGTATGCGCTGTCGAGTCTGGTCATGGATTCACATCCCTTCCTGTAAATGAAGAATTGCTGACTAATCGAATCAATAATTCGGTAGAGAGCTTTAGTAAACCCAATGTGACGGAACCCGGTGATGAAGGGTATCTAATGGTTGGCTTTGATTCAGAAACAGGCGAAATAGGCGGTACAACTGGCATAGAGGCATCGATTGGGTGGGATGTTCCATTCTATACCTACCATATTAGTAAAATAGTCCACTCATCGCCTAAGCTTGGTGTGAATAATATTGTTAAGTTACTGACATTTGGCAACAACTACACGGGTTGTTCGGAAGTCTGCACACTATTTTTAAGACCAAGTTTTCGTGCTGGTCTCAATGGACGTTTGATGTCTAAGTGCCGATTTTTGATCATGGCAGAGCATCCAGAGCGCTTTTCTGAAACAGTATTCGCTGAAATGCGTGGTGTATCTGATGCTGATGGTAATTCGCCATTCTGGCAGTGGTTGCAAGAACACTTCTTCTCCATTGACTTCACCTTAGCTGATTACCTGACGGGTATTGGGAAAAAAGGGTTTATTGCAGACCTCATGCCTAAGCTACCAATTTATATCAACTTGCTAAGTAAAGAAGCACAAGCGGTTATTGGTAAAGTTCACGAGAATACAGTACCCGCACTTAAGCTCTTAAAAAGAGAAGGTTTTGTTTGTCGAGACTATGTCGATATCTTTGATGCAGGTCCGACCGTTGAATGCGACCTAATGAATATTGTGTCCGTGCGAGATTCATTTAAAGCCAAGGTAAAAGTGAGAGAACATACTAGTTCGCAAGATTATCTGATGATTAACACTTCTTTTGAGAATTTTCGTGGTACAGCGGCGAAAGGTGCTTTTGATAAAGAAACGAATACCGTACTTATATCGCCCGAAGTGGCGAAGGTATTAGAAGTTAAAGATGATGAATACGTTCGGATGCTCACCCAATAGTGACGCTTGATTGAGTAAAGTGAAACCGTAAAGATTAAGGAAAAAAGATGGAACAGTGTTCTTCAGTTCAATGGATTGCAAATCAATGGGTTGCTGGTCAAGGCGAAGCAATGAATTCGACCTCTCCTTATAACGGTAACGTTATTTGGCAAGGTGTTAGTGCGACGTCTGCACAGGTAGAGCAAGCAGTAAAAGCCGCGCGCACTGCATTTGTTGATTGGAAAAAATTAAGCTATTCAGAGCGAGAGGCTTATATTCTTGCTTTTGCTGAAGAAGTGAAGGCAAACAGCGAAGAGATTGCTCAAATTATTGCCAAAGAGACAGGGAAACCTATCTGGGAAACTCGTACTGAAGCGGGTGCGGTTGCGGGTAAAATCGCGATATCTATCCGTGCCTATCATGAGCGTACTGGAAACACACAGCGTGAAGTTGGTGATAACCAAATTGTACTTCGTCACAAACCACTTGGTGTTATGGCTATATTTGGCCCGTATAATTTCCCTGCTCATCTGCCTAACGGACATATGGTACCTGCTCTTTTGGCAGGGAATACGATGGTTTATAAACCGTCTGAACAGACGCCTGCGACAGCCGAACTCATCGTTAAATTATGGGAGAAAGCAGGGTTACCAACAGGGGTTATTAACCTTGTGCAGGGGGCGAAGGAGACTGGTGTAGCACTTGCCGAATCGAAAGGCATCGACGGTTTACTCTTTACCGGAAGTGCAAATACTGGCCATATCCTTCATCGACAGTTTGCTGGTCAACCTGACAAAATGCTTGCTCTAGAGATGGGCGGGAATAATCCGATGGTGATCTCAGAGCAGTATGGTGATCTTGATTCTACGGTCTATACCATTGTGCAATCCGCATTTATCAGTGCAGGTCAACGCTGTACTTGTGCTCGTCGCTTATATGTACCGGTAGGCGAAAAAGGCGATGTATTAATCAAAAAATTGACAGAAGCGACGAATAATATTTTGGTTGATGAGCCATTTGCTGAGCCTCAACCTTTTATGGGGCCGCAGATCTCTGTCCAAGCCGCAGCATTTATAATAAATGCTCAATCCAACCTCTTAAAGCTAGGTGCAGAATCGATCGTTGAAGCAAAGCATACTAGGGCAGCCTTTGTAACGCCGGGCCTAATTGATGTGACCAATATTGAATCTTTGCCAGATGAAGAATATTTTGGACCGCTTCTACAAGTTGTGCGTTATGAAGGGCTAGAGAAAGCCGTTGAGCTTGCCAATGATACTCGTTTTGGCTTGTCGGCAGGGTTAGTGTCTACTGACGACGGTGAGTGGGCGTATTTTGTTGACCATATACGAGCTGGTATCGTAAACCGCAATCGTCAATTAACTGGAGCAAGCGGTGATGCACCGTTTGGTGGACCTGGAGCCTCGGGTAACCTACGACCAAGTGCCTATTATGCCGCTGACTATTGTGCGTATCCAATGGCTTCGATGGAAGGAAGTGAAACAGTACTGCCCACAACGTTGAGCCCGGGTGTCAAACTATAATAGTAATTTAGAGCGCTCAATATTCATTTTTGATTTAAACCAAGGAGGTATTATGTCACCTAGCATTCTGTTTCAGTCCTTATGGAACGATTATATTGAACGACTTTGCCCTTCTGCAGACAAAGTTCACGACCTGCTTGAAGAGGGAGAGGATCTTATCAATGACCATATTGCTTTACGTACTTTCTCATTGGCTCCACTTGGATTAGAAGTGTTAGCAAAACCATTTCTGGATCTTGGTTATAAAGCGTGCGGTGATTATGTTTTTGAAAGCAAAAACCTGACAGCAAAGCATTACGAGCATCCTGATAAGACTCAACCTAAAGTGTTTATTAGTCAATTAGAGGTGGGATTATGCTCACCGCAGCTGCAATCAATTGTAGAAAAATTAGTTCTTCAGGTCGATTCTGAAAAGCTAACCAGTAGCGATTTTCTTCATCATGGCCGTTTGTGGAATATTAGCCATGAGGATTATTTACTGTTATCCAAAGAAAGTGAATACGCCGCTTGGTTAGCTGCCCATGGTTATGGCGCGAATCATTTTACAGTGAGCGTGAATCAGCTTAATGCCTTCTCTAGTGTGAAAACCGTTAATGATCATTTAAGAGTTGCGGGCTTTGCTATTAATGAGTCGGGTGGGGAAGTAAAAGGTTCAGCGGAAGTGCTGTTAGAACAGTCTTCTACAATGGCTGACAAAGTCCCCGTATCATTTTCTGATGGAAAGCAGATCATTCCCGGTGGGTTCTATGAATTTGCTTTAAGGTATCCTATGAACAACGGCGAACTGTATCAAGGCTTCGTTGCGGCTTCTGCCGATAAGATATTTGAGAGTACGGATACGTAAGATGGGGGGTTATTCCAACCCCAAATCTAATGGTGTTTTGCTTGGTCTGCCACCAATCTCTCTGGTTAGTTTCGGTACGATATACCCAGAAACACGAGTAATGACCTCTGCCATAATCTGTTTTGCTTCTTGGTCACTGACATAGAAGTGAGCAGCCCCTTGAACCTTGTCCAATACATGTAAATAGTATGGTTGGACACCCACATCAAATAACGTTTCATTGAGATTAACTTGAGCGTTGACACTGTCATTAACCCCTTTTAGCAAGACGGATTGATTGAGCAGATGTACACCAGAAGATCTGAGCTTACCTAAGGAATTAGCGAGTGGTTCATCGATCTCATTGGCATGATTAATATGAGAAACAAAGACAACCTGTAATCTTGTATTGCGGAAAATTTGGCAGAGCTTTTCGGTGATTCGGGAAGGGATGACAACAGGCAAACGGGAGTGAATTCTCAAACGCTTGATATGCTTAAACTCCCCTAGTGCATCAATGAGCCACTCTAATTCATGGTCTTTTGCCATCAATGGGTCACCACCAGATAATATCACTTCGTTAAGTTCTGTGTGCTCGGCTATATAGTTAAGGCTTTGCTGCCAGACAACTTTGTTTCCTTTATTGTCGCTGTAAGGAAAATGTCGTCTAAAACAGTATCGACAGTTAATCGCGCAGCCACCTTTCAGTATCAGTAAGGCTCGGTTACGGTACTTGTGTAAAATGCCTGGATTTTCATTTCCCTGCTCTTCCAACGGATCAGAAGAGTAACCATCATGAATCTCTAATTCCTCACTAACGGGTAGAACTTGGCGAAGAAGTGGGTCATGGATATTTCCTTTCTCCATTTTGTCGACAAAGCTTTGAGGAACTCTTTGTGAGAACTGCTTTCTTGCGGTGAAGTTTATCTGGCCATTTTTATCTTTAGGCCACTGAGATTGAGGAATTCCAAGCTTTTTAAGTAATATTTCAGGATCGGAGATCGCATTCGTTAATTCAATCAGCCAGTTTTGCTCAACAGCGACGGTTTTTAGGGGTATGATATGCGACATTAAAGTTTAACTCGAAGAAAATTTAAGAGGACAAAATGGCTACAGTTAGCACTAATGAATTCAAAGGCGGTCTTAAGCTAATGCTTGATAACGAGCCTAGTGTAATCCTTGAAAACGAATACGTAAAACCGGGTAAAGGACAAGCATTTAACCGTGTGAAAATTCGTAAACTTCTTTCTGGTAAGGTGCTAGAGAAAACATTTAAGTCTGGCGAAAGTTTTGAACAAGCAGACGTGATGGATATTGATCTAGACTACTTGTACTCAGATGGTGAATTCTATCACTTTATGGACGCAGAAACATTCGAACAAACTGCGGCAGATGTAAAAGCAGTTGGTGATAGCGCTAAGTGGTTGGTTGAGAACAACACTTGTATGGTTACTTTATGGAATGGCAATCCTATCACGATAACGCCACCTAACTTCGTTGAACTAGAAGTCACTGAAACCGATCCCGGTCTTAAAGGTGATACTGCTGGTACGGGTGGTAAACCTGCAACACTCATTACAGGTGCCGTCGTTCGTGTTCCTTTATTTATCCAAATTGGTGAAATAATTAAAGTTGATACTCGTTCTGGTGAATATGTAGGACGCGTTAAGTAAGCGGTATTTTAGAAAGAAAAAAGGGATTGATGGTAAAACATCAATCCCTTTTTTATCGTCATAAGATTTAAATCATAAAGATAAAAATCACACTCAATGCTGAAATCAAACCTGCGATAAAGTAGCAAACAATCTTACCAACCACACCAGTGTGCAGTTTCAGGTCATGCATACCGTGGTGAACACGGTGCATGGCATGCCACATTGGAAGGGCGAGCGTTCCGATGATAAAGAGAGCGCCAATAAAGCTGGTTGCAAAATCGGCAACGCGCTCATAGCTCATCGCCTCTGCATCAATAATACCGAGGGGCGCAAGGATACCTATCACCAATACGGTAATGGGGGTGATCATGGCAAACCAAGTACCACCGGCACCAAATAGACCCCACCATACGGGCTCGTCTGAACGTTTTGGATGTTTATTAACCACAATGAGCTCCTTATACGATGATGAGTACGATTAATGAGATAGCCGCAACGGCTGCCCAC
>NZ_JBCDMC010000024.1:0-25068 GCF_042465995.1 Vibrio frigidus
TTAGGTCACTCAGTTCATTGAAACCGTTGTTGATTTCGTGCCCTAAGGCAGAGAATCATCTTCGATTGTCATCAACGAGTGCCCACACAGATTGATATAGGTTTAAATTGTTAAAGAGCGTTACTTCAATAGTAAGTAAATCATTACTTTTAAGCCTTTCGACTTTCCCGTTGAAGTGGGCGGTCATTTTAGCGAGATAACTCTTCGTGTCAAACACTTTTTTAGAATTACTTCTCTAAGACCAAATTTTATTCCTGTAGGCTAATCCCTTTTTAAACAAGGTCTCGCCGTTAGGAGTTGCGCATTATAGGGAGATTTTTATGTGACGCAAGCCCTTTTCTCAAAAAATTTCAATTTTTCTTTTTGATTGTTCTTTTTACCATCAAAAGTAAAAAAGGAGGTCGATAAAACTTCCTTTTACTTACATTTATATAACAAACTAGATAAATGAATAGGCATCAGAGAACATTCGTTCTCTATTGGCATTTTTTTCTAAGCTAAATTGTTCTCTGGCTGCGCCTGCCATTTCAAATCGACCTGCTACATAGATATCAAAATCGGCTAAACTGTCAAAATCGGCTAAAACAGCAGCCAATACATTACCAATTTTTCCATTCCATATATTAGGTGCACTTTCTAGAACAGGTATAAAATGAATATTGCTGAACTTTTCAGATAACGTTTTCATTTCATCAAAGGCATAAAGTTGTCCGTCCGACCTTGCTCCCCAGTAAAGATATATCGGATTTTTAATATTCTGGCTTACACAATGGTCGAGTATAGAACGTACATAGCTGAAACCTGTTCCACCCGCTATAAGCAATATAGGACGACTCCCTTCCTTAAGCCAAGCATCTCCGTGCGGCGCATCAATATCAATGTCGCTACCTTTGTCAAACGCGACTTTCATTTTGTCGATAACTTCTGTCGCGTAAGCGTTCTCTTCGGCTGCACCTATATGAAGTTCAAGCTCTCCTTCATTCCGACAAGGGCTACTAGCAATAGAAAATGGGCGCTTATCTTTCTCTCCCATCACCACCATTAAATATTGACCCGCTTTAAATTCGACAGGCGTTTCTGGATGGAGCAATATTTTATAAGTATTGCTCGCTAAGGGTTGAATGGACTTTACTTTACAACGAATAGTCATATTTCCTCTTACTCTTCAAAGGTAAGTTTAAGATTAGTTTCTGCAAATGCCTGACAAGGAAAGATCCATCCCTTTTGTATTTCTTTTTCAGTCAATACGGGGTCTAAATGATAAGAAACTTCACCTTCCACTTTCCGGCACATACACATCGCGCATACACCAACCTGACAACGATGTGGGAAGCTTATATTATTATTGAGCGCGGCTTCTAGTATCGTCTGTCCTGCTGATACATCAAATTCCTTTCCACTAGGAAGTAGAGTGATTCTATGGCTCATAAAATACCAAGGTCATCCCAAATAGAATCTATTTTCTCTACTACTTTTGGATCTTTTTTGATGGGTCTACCCCACTCTCTTTGAGTTTCGCCTTCCCACTTATTGGTTGCATCTAGCCCCATTTTTGATCCTAAACCAACGGTGGGAGATGCGAAATCAAGCGAATCTATCGGTGTATTATCAATCATCACAGTATCACGTACTGGATCCATCCTAGTCGTGATAGCCCAAATCACATCATTCCAATCTCGAGCATTCACATCATCATCACAAACAACGATAAATTTGGTATACATGAACTGCCTCAAGAAAGACCACACTCCCATCATGACTCTCTTCGCATGCCCGGGGTATTGCTTCTTCATTGTCACTACAGCCATCCGATAAGAACATCCTTCCGGTGGTAGATAAAAGT
This sequence comes from Vibrio frigidus, assembly GCF_042465995.1. Taxonomy (NCBI): domain Bacteria; kingdom Pseudomonadati; phylum Pseudomonadota; class Gammaproteobacteria; order Vibrionales; family Vibrionaceae; genus Vibrio; species Vibrio frigidus. The sequence continues at coordinate 1,844 of NZ_JBCDMC010000024.1, forward strand.
CTACAATTTCAGGAAACTGTTTTTGAAGTATAGGAACAAATACTTCATTTAGCGCAACGCCGAGAACCGCGGGCTCATCTGGTGGTCTCCCAGTATAAGTACTGTGATAAATGGGATTATTTCTCATGGTGATATGCGTAATCGTGAACACGCGATGTTGTTCTACTTCATTATAGTATCCGGTATGATCGCCATATGGGCCTTCAGCCGCAAATTCACTTGGATCGATGTAGCCTTCCAATACAATCTCAGCACTTGCCGGCACCTCTAATTCATTACTTATAGACTTAACGACTTCTGTTTTACTGCCTCGCAGTAAGCCAGCAAAGGCGTATTCAGAAAGCGTATCGGGCACCGGAGTCACTGCACCTAAAATAGTTGCGGGATCAGCACCAAATGCAACGGAAACCGGGAATCGATCTCCAGGATTACTTTGCATCCAATCTTGCAGGTCAAGAGCGCCGCCTCTATGTGCTAACCAACGCATGATAACTTTGTTTTTAGACAGCTTTTGTTGACGGTAAATACCCAAATTTTGACGTTTTTGATTCGGTCCCTTGGTGACAGTCAGTCCCCATGTTAACAATGGCGCCACATCTTCAGCCCAACAACTCATTACGGGTAACTTGTCTAAATCAACGTCATCACCTTGCCAAATAACCTCTTGGCATGGCGCTTTTCTGAGCCTTTTGGTCGGCATATTTAAAACTTGTTTGAATACAGGTATCTTGTCAATTGCGTCTTTAAAGCCCTTTGGTGGCTCAGGTTCTTTCAGATAAGCCAATAACTTTCCAACCTCTCTGAGCTCAGAAACTTCCTTTCGCCCCATTCCCAGCGCGACGCGCTCAGCCGTACCAAAAAGATTGGTTAATACTGGCATGTCATACCCTACTGGATTTTCAAAGAGTAAAGCAGGACCACCAGCTCGCAAAGTGCGATCGCTAATCTCCGTCATCTCATAATGTGGGTCTATTGGGTGAGTAATGCGCTTAAGCTGACCCTTTTCTTCTAAAAGGGTAATAAAGTCACGTAAATCCTTAATACTCATAGGGCTCATTCGATTATTGGAATTGTTGCCATTTTATAACAAAAAAATAACGAAACCGACTTTTTAACGTGGAATTATTCGAAATATAATAAACAGAAGAGATTCTTGATTTTTTAGTGCTTTCCTAAAAACAAAAACGCCACTCGTATAAATACGCGTGGCGCTTCTTAGTAGCTCTATTCTTAAAAGCTAATAGTTCTAAAACGTGACGTTATTGTCTACGCATCGCATCGAAGAACTCGTTATTTGTTTTGGTCATTGCCAATTTGTCGATTAAGAATTCCATCGCATCAGATTCACTCATTGGATGAACAATCTTGCGTAGAATCCACATCTTCTGAAGTTCATCTGACTTCGTTAGCAATTCTTCACGACGCGTACCGGAACGGTTAAAGTCGATAGCTGGGAATACACGTTTTTCTGCAATCTTACGATTAAGGTGCAGCTCCATGTTACCAGTACCTTTAAACTCTTCGTAGATGACTTCATCCATTTTAGAGCCTGTATCAACCAATGCAGTAGCGATAATCGTTAAACTACCACCTTCTTCAACGTTACGTGCAGCACCGAAGAAACGCTTAGGACGATGTAGTGCATTCGCATCAACACCACCCGTCAAAACTTTACCTGATGATGGAACAACGGTGTTGTATGCACGAGCAAGACGCGTAATAGAATCAAGCAAAATGACCACGTCTTTTTTATGTTCTACCAGACGTTTTGCTTTTTCGATTACCATATCAGCAACTTGTACATGTCGAGACGCAGGTTCATCGAAAGTTGACGCAATAACTTCACCTTTTACAAGGCGTTGCATTTCTGTCACTTCTTCAGGGCGTTCATCGATAAGTAAAACCATCAATATACACTCAGGGTGATTGTGAGCAATACTTTGCGCAATGTTTTGTAGCAACATTGTTTTACCCGCTTTTGGCGGAGCAACGATCAAACCTCGTTGGCCTTTACCGATAGGTGAAGCCAAGTCTAAAACACGTGCGGTAATGTCTTCTGTCGAACCATTACCACGTTCCATCGTCATGCGTTCATTTGCATGCAAAGGAGTCAAGTTCTCAAAGAGAATCTTGTTACGCGCGTTGTCCGGTTTATCGTGGTTAACAGTGTTAACTTTTAGCAAAGCAAAGTAACGTTCGCCATCTTTAGGTGGTCGAATTTTACCCGCGATAGAGTCGCCAGTACGCAAGTTAAAACGGCGTATTTGGCTTGGTGATACATAAATATCATCTGGACCCGCAAGATAAGAACTATCTGCACTACGTAAAAACCCAAAACCGTCTTGAAGGATTTCTAATGCACCATCTCCAAAAATGTCTTCACCGCTTTTCGCGTGGGCTTTGAGAGTAGAGAAAATAATGTCTTGTTTACGTAGACGAGCAAGGTTTTCCAGACCGAGGCTTTCACCAAGCTTGACAAGCTCAGGTATAGGCCTGTTCTTCAATTCAGTCAGATTCATAGTAGTGGATGCTTTAGCTTTTGTTGTCAAAATAGGATCTGTTTGTTTAGTTATGATTTTTTCGGTCTAAGGAGCGACCAAGAAATGAACATTTGTTTATTTATCGTGCGACAAACTAGCACTAAATGAAAGACTAGTCTAGTTTTACAAAAAACAAAACCGCGCAAATGTTAAAGTGCACGGTTTCTCGCTCTATATCAAAACTAAACTACAGGTTTGTGTCTAAAAACTCTTTTAATTGAGATTTAGAAAGTGCACCAACTTTCGTTGCTGCTACACTACCATCTTTAAAAAGAAGTAACGTTGGAATACCACGAATACCAAATTTTGGTGGTGTACCAGCATTTTGGTCGATATTTAGTTTGCCGATAGTGAGTTTGCCTTCGTATTCATCTGCGATCTCATCTAGAATAGGTGCAATCATTTTACAAGGTCCACACCATTCAGCCCAAAAATCAACTAATACAGGCCCTGCAGCTTTGATTACATCGTTTTCAAAACTTTCATCTGATAGCTGCAAAAATTTATCACTCATCTTCCACTCCAATGTGTTTATATGCTACTGGTTGGATGATAACCAGGAAATAGATTCCCTATTGGAATGTATTTGCTTCCGTATTGCAACCCTTAACTGATATTCTATAACTTATGAAAAACACTCATATCACAGAGCACAAATTCGCCGACTTCGGTTTACTGCCGCAAGTCATTGAAGGTTTAGATAAAAAAGGGTTCGAATATTGTACCCCTATCCAAGCTTTGGCGTTGCCGGTACTGCTCACCGGCCAAGATATTGCAGGCCAGGCCCAAACGGGTACTGGTAAAACGTTAGCGTTTCTTACTGCTGCTTTCAACCACTTACTAACCACTCCGGAGCAAGAAGGGCGGAAACCAAACCAACCTCGCGCAATTATTATGGCGCCGACTCGTGAGCTAGCGATTCAGATCTACAACGATGCTGAGTCTCTAGTTGAATCGACAGGGCTAAAAGCTGGACTTGCTTATGGTGGCGAAAGTTACGATAAACAAGTATCAAAATTAGAACAGGGTGTAGACATCCTCATTGGTACAACAGGCCGAATTATCGACTTTTATAAACAAAAAGTTTTTAATTTGAACCACATCCAGGTGGTTGTACTGGATGAAGCTGATAGAATGTTCGACTTAGGTTTTATTAAAGATATCCGCTTTCTTTTCCGCCGCATGCCGGAACCGACTGATCGCTTGAACATGCTTTTTTCAGCCACACTTTCTTATCGTGTACAGGAACTCGCCTTTGAGCACATGCATAACCCAGAGCATGTTGTTGTAGAACCTGGACAAAAAACCGGATATCTCATCCAAGAAGAGCTTTTCTATCCGTCAAACGAGCATAAAATGTCCCTTCTTCAATCGATAATTGAAGAAGAATGGCCAGACCGTGCAATTATATTTGCTAATACCAAATATAAATGTGATTCAATCTGGGGCCATTTAGCTGCAGACAATCATCGTGTTGGTCTTTTGACTGGTGATGTACCTCAAAAGAAAAGAGAACGAATCCTAGAGCAATTTACTCAAGGTGAAGTCGATATTTTGGTTGCGACGGATGTTGCTGCTCGTGGATTACATATCCCACAAGTAACGCATGTATTTAACTACGACTTACCTGACGACTGCGAAGATTACGTCCATCGAATTGGCCGTACAGGTCGCGCTGGAGAAAGTGGCAATTCAATCAGCTTTGCTTGTGAAGAGTACGCAATTAACTTGACCGCAATTGAAGAATTCATTGAACACACAATACCTGTATCAGATTATGACCCGAGCGCTTTACTCGATGATCTTCCACAGGCACTTCGTACCCGTACAAGACCTAGCAACAACCGTAGACCGACAGGTGGCCCACGTAACGGTAATCGCAGCAACAATAAGCGAAGTAACTACCGACCACGTCAACCTCGTAGTTAAGGAATAGATAAAGTAAATATGGATCAAGCAATCTCATCGCCGCTCTATGCGGCCATTGACCTAGGCTCGAACAGCTTCCACATGCTCGTTGTACGGCATATTGATGGAAGTGTTCAAACAATGGCAAAGATTAAGCGGAAAGTCCGCTTGGCTGCTGGACTCAATGAGAATAACGCTCTCAGCCCTGAAGCGATGCAACGAGGCTGGGACTGTCTAAGATTGTTTGCTGAAAGATTACAAGATATCCCAGAAGAGAATATCCGCATTGTTGGTACAGCAACACTAAGAACGGCCACTAATGTGGATATTTTTCTAAAACACGCAAATCATATTCTTGGATATGACATAAATGTCATATCTGGTAAAGAAGAAGCTGGAACAATATATAAAGGTGTCGCTCATACATCTGGTGGTTTAGGTAGAAGGCTTGTTGTCGACATTGGCGGTGCAAGTACTGAACTCATCATAGGAGAAGGCTTCAATGCCAAAGCATTAACCAGTGTAAAAATGGGGTGCGTCACTTGGTTAGAAAAACACTTTAAAGATCGTCAGCTCAATACACTCAATTTTGACGCTGCAATTGAGGCGGCAAAAACAACTCTACATCCAATTCTTAAACAATATAACGATATTGGTTGGGATGTATGCGTAGGCGCCAGTGGAACCGTTCAAGCTCTACAAGAGATAATGCTTGCGCAAGGCATGGACGAAGTGATCACTCACTCCAAACTTAAGCGATTGCAGAAACAGGCTATGCAAGCCGATCATTTAGAAGAACTAGAAATAGACGGTTTGACGTTAGAAAGGGCGTTGGTATTTCCAAGTGGACTATCCATATTAATCGCCATTTTTGAACTCCTAAAGATCGACACCATGACATTGGCAGGCGGTGCTCTGCGCGAGGGAATGGTCTATGGAATGATGATTGAAATGCAACAGGATGATATTCGCTCTCGAACCATTAGCAGCGTTCAGTCTCGTTATCAAATAGATGAACTCTATGGAGAGCAAGTGTTCAACGTATCACTTTCTCTACTTCAGCAGTGCGGTGCGAGTACTTGGGTACCTGAATCCCAAGCATCAATATTACTTGAAGCTGCAGCCAAGCTTCACGAAATAGGACTCGCTATTGATTTTAAAAAGGGTGGTCAGCACAGCGCCTACCTTTTGCAAAACCTCGATCTACCGGGCTTCACCCGTGCACAAAAATACTATATTAGCGAATTAACTCGTCGCTATAGAGATCCGCTTTCTTCATTGCCGGAGCAGCATGCTATTTCTGAACTCAGTGGTAAGAGATTGCTCCGTCTACTAAGAATTGCGATTATCTTAACGCATCGAAGAAGCTCTGAATTAGAGCCACAATATCGTATTGAAGCGGATCAAAATTCGCTAGTTATGTCGATTCAAAAATCATGGTTAGAACAAAACCCACTGACAACAGCTGAACTTGAAATAGAGTCTAACCGTCAATCCGATATAGGATGGCCGTTGATAATAAATGCTGAATAATCGAAAGTTAGAGATAGGTTATTTTAGGTAGGTACATTAAAAAAGCGAATTTCAATATGAAATTCGCTTTTTTATTTCTAAGCATTTACACCAGTTACTTTCAAGTCAGGGTTCATCGCAGTCATTTTCTTAACTAAGTAATTGAGAAACATACCGTACATAGGTACGAATAATCCCAAGCTGATAATTAACTTAAAACCATAATCAACCAAGGCGATTTCTTTCCAATGTTGAGCCATAAACGCATCTGGGCTTTGATAAAAAGCAATGGCAAAGAAAGCTAATGTATCGAGAGCATTACCAATCAAGGTTGAACACATTGGTGCTATCCACCACTGTTTCAACTGACGCAGGCGATTAAATACATGAACATCGAGAATTTGGCCCAATAGGTAAGCCATGAAACTTGCTACAGCAATACGTGCAACAAATAGATTAAACTCCGTTAACGGTCCAAAACCTTGAAATTGTCCTTCAAAGAAAACCACAGACAATAAATATGAGACGATTAGAGCCGGTAACATGACTAAGAATATTATTTTTCTGGCCAACTTGGCACCAAAAACACGTACCGTAAGGTCCGTTGCTAGAAAAATAAACGGGAAGGTAAATGCCCCCCAAGTGGTATGCATACCAAAAATAGTAAATGGCAGTTGAACCAAGTAATTGCTAGACGCAATAATCACCAAGTGAAACAGAACAAGTATAGAGAGTGCTTTACGCATTTGCGCAGGGGTGAAATTATTCATTTTGTACCTTTTTAGTTTTGCTTGGGGTTGAGGGAACCCAAGTAGACAACATGTCTTCTTTAAAGCAGTTAAAAATGCTCTTACGAGCGGGCGACGATTATACATCAATCAAATGAAGCTTCAAGAGCCTAAAAGAATAGCAAACGTTTAAGTCTAAAAATTTATTCATACCGGATGTTTGATTACTCTATGATGGATTCCTTGATAATAATGAATTGGTCAGATAGTGATAAACATCTTTAAAACTAAAACCCTTGTGAAAACAGACTCGCTAAATAAGCGACCTCTTCCCGGCTTTCTTCTTTGTACAATGCCTCGAGCCACACAGATTCAGAGTAATGCTCTGCCCTTAAAAAAAAGAGGCAACCTTCAAAATCAACCAACCAAGAATGGAGATCCGCATCAAGTTGCTTCTCTTTAATATCAGCCGATAATAAACAGACTAGCTCTTCACCTACTTTGGGGAAAGAATCAACATCAAAAGGTGGCGCAGTTAAGACTAACTTACCTTCCGCCTCTATATGTTCAATTAACCCCCAACGCTTGTTAATCGCCATGGGTAACGTGCTCCTGTATAGCATCTAAAAACTTGTCAGCGTACTTCTCTAGTTTCACCTGCCCTACACCATTCACCGCAAGCATTTCACCATATGAAGTCGGTAAAACTTCAGCCATATCAATCAATGTCGCATCACTAAATACGACATAAGGAGGTAAGCCAACTTCATCCGCGATAGACTTACGCAGCTTACGTAACTTGGAAAACAATTTTTTGTCATAATTACGATTCGCGAGCTTGTTCGATTTCGCCGCCCTAACCGTTGTGTCTAATCTTGGGACAGCGAGTTCAATTACCATATCTCCTTTTAAGAGTGGTCTCGCCTCTTCTGTTAGTTGCAATGTCGAATTACGGGTAATGTTCTGACATAGCATTCCTTTATGAATAAGCTGACGCATAATACTAATCCAGTAATCGTGACTATGTTCACGCCCTATACCGTAAGTAGAGAGTTTATCGTGACCGTTTTCTCTAACACGTATATTTTGCATTCCTCGCAAAACTTCCACTACATAACCCATACCAAAACCTTGATTAACACGGTACACACAAGATAGTGCTTTTCGTGCGGCTTCTGTTGCATCAAAATGTTTTGGCGGATCCAAGCATATATCGCAGTTTCCACAGGGTTCATGCCGATATTCACCAAAATAGTTAAGCAATACTTGTCGACGACAAGTTTGCGCTTCAGCAAATGCACTCATGGCGTTGAGTTTATGTGTTTCTACTCTTTTTTGATCACCTTCTGGCTTTTCGTCCAATATTTTTCGTAACCAACCCATATCTGCCGGATCAAATAGCATCATAGCTTCCGCAGGAAGACCGTCACGACCTGCTCGCCCTGTCTCTTGATAATAAGATTCGATATTTCTTGGAATATCAAAATGAACAACAAACCGAACATTGGGTTTATTTATCCCCATACCAAAAGCAACGGTAGCGACCACAATTTGAACATCATCTCTTTGGAAAGCATCTTGAACATAGGCTCGTTCATCAGAATCCATGCCGGCATGATAGCCTGCAGCACGAATGTGGTTATTGCACAATTTTTCAGTCAGCATTTCTACTTTCTTTCGACTACCACAATAAATAATTCCACATTGACCTTTTTGAGTTGCCAAAAAACGAACCACTTGTGAAACTGGTTTGTGTTTCTCTACAAGATTGTAACGAATATTGGGACGGTCAAAACTTCCTAGATAGATCAACGCCTGGTTAAGATGCAGTCTAGAAACAATATCTTTTCTTGTTGCATCATCTGCTGTCGCGGTTAAAGCCATAAACGGAACGTTAGGAAATTGCATCCTTAATTGACCTAAGGCAGCGTATTCCGGCCTGAAATCATGCCCCCATTGTGATATACAATGTGCTTCATCAACTGCAATCATTGAAACTTGCACCCACGACAATCGTTCGGTGAAATCTTGGCTTAACGCTCGTTCAGGAGAAACATATAACAGTTTCAGTTTCCCGTTGTTCATTCTAGCGAAAACTGTGCTCAATTCTTCCCTTGTCATTGAAGAGTTCAGGCATCCAGCGGCAACACCATTTGCTTTTAACTGATCGACTTGATCTTTCATCAGCGAGATAAGTGGCGAGATAACTATTGTCAGCCCTTCTTTAACCAATGCAGGTATTTGATAACAAAGCGATTTACCACCACCCGTTGGCATAATCACTAAACTATCTTGGTCATTTAGAACGGCAGTAATAACTTCCTCTTGGCCGTCACGATAATTCTGATAACCAAATACATCATTAAGTATCGACTTTGCATCAGGTTTATCAGCATCGATTTGCTGTGCTAAAAGCTTGGAAGTCATTAGTATCCTAATAGATAAAGTACGGAGCGGTCATTTAAGAAATGGGGTTCTTAATATAGCGAGACATTGTAGTTGGGTTTAGCAGGGAATAACACATCAAATTATTAGGTGAATATGTGATATCGCTTTTATACTTGATCCCTTACTCCAAATAACTAATAAGTTTAAAAAGCATGACATCCGAACAACAGGCTAGATCAAAACAAGGCGTATTACTGGCGATTGCCGCATACACCATGTGGGGCATAGCGCCTATCTATTTTAAGGCCATCATTGAAGTTGCACCATTAGAGATACTTAGCCACAGAATTATATGGTCATTTGTCTTTCTTGCTTTTCTTTTGCACCTAGGTAAACGATGGAAAATCGTCGCAAAAGTTCTGACCCACAAGAAAAGTATGCTTTTTTTAACTATTACTTCACTGCTTGTTGCGACAAATTGGTTAATTTTTATCTGGGCGGTGAATTCTGAACATATGATTGATGCGAGTCTGGGCTACTACATTAATCCGCTCTTTAATGTATTACTTGGCATGTTTTTTCTAGGGGAAAGACTCCGAAAACTTCAATGGTTTGCAGTGCTACTTGCCTTTATAGGCGTTGCTATTCAAATATTCGCGTTTGGTCGAGTGCCTGTCATCGCTCTCGCTTTAGCGACGAGTTTTAGTTGTTATGGGTTACTCCGAAAAAAAATCAATCTAGATGCCCAGACTGGGTTATTTATTGAAACGATGATTATTCTGCCCGCAGCGCTTATTTACCTCGCCTTTATTGCCGATAGCCCAACCTCAAGCTTGCTCGATAATGATTTGAATCTAAATGTACTACTTCTTACTGCGGGCATTGTCACTACCTTACCTCTGCTCTGCTTTAACGGCGCGGCAACTCGTATCATGTTATCTACATTAGGGTTTTTCCAATATATAGGCCCCAGTTTAATGTTTTTGCTTGCCGTGTTTATATATAACGAACCTTTCTCAGCAGACAAGGCGATAACTTTTGCCTTTATTTGGGGTGCATTGTTCGTCTTTAGTTTAGATGGCTTAAAGTTCGCTAATCAAAATAGAAAGAAACGAAAAGCGTAAAAATGTACAAAACATGACTTTTTACTCAGTGTTACATCTAAGAGATTAGATTATTTATTTGTGAGAGATCTCTTACAAAGGCGTAAGCCATTCCGTGTTTTTCTATTGAGTAATAGACTCTTACTTTGCATTAATCCTTTAAAATCAACGCTTAATAACAATAGGCATTACTGTTCCCAATTAGGAAGATTTTTACCCCTCTTGTTGATAGGCAGATAATTGCTATTATTTGTCTTGTCGGAAGGATACTGACACGGAACAGGAAAGCACCAAGGATTAGGTGGTCTTCAGGATGAAGAATTGATTATTCAGGATGAGTAATCTGCAAGGAAAGCGATTGGACATTGAATGGACGCAATAGTAACTAGGATGGTTGCTACTAGGGAAAGACAATGGACACCTCTGGAAGAGGCAAGGATTGAACATCAGGATGATGTAAAGGACACCGCTCAAGGATCAAGTGACGAACGCTGACGAGGATTGTTAGCAGATCAGGATGAGATCAAGGACACCGCTAGGAAGGCGATGAAAAGGAATACGCTGAAGGATTACAGCACACTATCATGGATTTGATGCATGGAGCATATTTAGTAGCTGGATTGCTGCAAGTAAGACTATGACCCCGATACTTTTGTATCGGGGTTTTTCTTTTCTACATTTTTTCTAATTTTGCGTATTGCGTAACCAGCCATTTTATCCCTTCGCCATTAAAGGCAACCTGAACTCGGCTTTGTGGACCACTGCCTTCGAAGTTTATAATTGTTCCTTCGCCAAATTTGGAGTGAGTGACTCTTTGACCTAAACTAAATCCAGTTTCATTGAAATTCTCTTTCACTATTGTTTGGCTAAAACGTCCGCTTGTGGCGGGTCTGCTAACCTGGGCTTTCATGCGAACTTCTTCTATGCAGCTTTCTGGTAATTCTTTTATAAATCGAGAAGGTTTATGGTATTTATCTTGGCCGTATAAACGACGCATTTCTGCGTAGGTAATGAAGAGTTTCTCTTTCGCACGAGTCATACCAACATAACAAAGCCGTCTTTCTTCTTCTAACCGACCCGCTTCTTCTGCTGACATCTGGCTTGGGAACATACCTTCTTCGACCCCAACCATAAATACCATTGGAAATTCTAAACCCTTAGCGCTATGTAAAGTCATCAATTGGACTGCATCATCAAACTCACCGGCTTGCCCTTCACCCGCCTCTAATGCCGCATGTGATAGAAATGCAGACAACATTGTCATATCATCCGCTTCTTCGGGTTTTTCGAACTGTCTCGTTGCGGTGACGAGTTCTTCTAAGTTCTCAATACGGGCTTTGGACTTTTCTCCCTTCTCCTGCTCGTACATTGCAAACAAACCTGAAGATTTAATTACATGATCGGCCTGTTGATGAAGAGAAAACTCAGCCGTATCATCTTCAAGAGCATCAATCAATTCGATAAATCGACTTAAGGCGCCTGCTGCTCTGCCAGCAAGAACCCTTTCGTTAAGCAATGCCACACTTGCTTCCCACATCGTAGCGCCACGCTCACGAGCAGCTAAGCGTATTGTCTCTAACGTTTTGTCCCCCATCCCACGGGTTGGAGTATTGACTACCCGCTCAAACGCTGCATCATCTCGTCGATTTGCAGTCAAACGCAAGTAACTCAATGCGTCCCTAATTTCTTGGCGTTCGAAGAATCGCATACCACCATATATTCGATAAGGTAATTTGGCCTGGATGAGTGCTTCCTCTAAAACTCGAGATTGGGCGTTATTCCTATATAACATTGCAGAATCGACAAGCAAACCGCCTTTCTCTTGCCACTCTTTTATTTTACTCACAGTAAAACGAGCTTCATCCAACTCATTGTAGGCAGAGTAAACAGAAATCTGTTCGCCGTCTTCCCCATCAGTCCAAAGCTCTTTACCCATCCGTTCCGTATTATTTTCGATTAGCTCATTGGCAGCTTTCAATATCGTTTTAGTCGAACGGTAATTTTGCTCAAGACGAATCGTCGCGACACTAGGGAACTCTTCGGTAAATTTGTGGATGTTTTCTATTTTTGCACCGCGCCAGCCATAGATAGATTGATCATCATCCCCAACTATCATCACATGGCTTGTTTTGCCTGCCATCAATCGAAGCCAAGCGTATTGGATATTGTTAGTATCTTGAAACTCATCAACGAGAATATGTGAGAAACGAGCTTGGTAGTGTTCTCTGATAAACTTCTTATCACGGAGTAATTCTGTCACACGTAACAAAATTTCTGCAAAATCGACCAAACCAGCTCTATCACATGCCTCTTGATATGCAGAATAAACCTGAAGCCAAGTTTGTGTGATCGGATCTTGATAGGCATCTATATGCTTAGGTCTCAAACCTTCATCTTTCTTGCCATTTATCCACCAAGCAGCTTGTTTTGCTGGCCACTGCTTTTCATCTAGGTTCTGCGCTTTTATTAACCGACGAAGTAAACGCTGTTGATCATCAGAATCGAGGATCTGAAAATCCTGCGGTAAGTCAGCATCTAAATAATGAGCTCTGAGTATCCGATGACAAATGCCATGAAAGGTACCATTCCACATCCCAGAGGCACTGCCCTTCATCAATTCCTCAATCCGTCCTCGCATTTCTGCCGCGGCTTTGTTCGTAAATGTAACGGACATAACTGAAAATGGAGATGCATTTTCTACCGTCATTAACCAAGCAATTCGATGGACCAAAACTCTTGTTTTACCACTACCTGCTCCGGCTAATACCAGCATATTTTCTAGCGGTGCGCCAACCGCTTCTCTCTGCTTATCGTTAAGACCATCAAGTAGTAATGAAGCATCCATCGTTTATTCCTAAATACAGTTACTGGTTATTTATACATAAGTTAACGATTATACATTAAACATCTTATTTAGCGCCGTTTAGTCCAAATAATTTTTTAAAATTTTATATCTTTATTTTCAAGCAGTTAAAATAGAAATGAGAATTAATTGTAAGTAGTTGAAATTTTTCGTCAAAAGAACAGCTCCTATTCAATAAGCAAGTTAATGAATGGCTCAACAATAACAATATTAACTCTGCCTTACTAAACTATGGAATAAGTTCAAAGGAAATTATTATGAAAAAGTCTAATCTAGCCGTTACAGCAATCGTTACCAGCCTTCTAGCAATTGGTGCAACAACGTTGACCACTACTCATGCCGTTGCTGCAGAGAAAGAGAAATGCTTTGGGGTAGCTAAGGCAGGAAAAAATGATTGCGCAACGAAAAACAGCTCTTGTGCAGGTACTTCAAAAGAAGACGCTCAGAAAGATGCATTCATCATGGTACCAGCTGGCCTTTGTGATCGTTTGACGGGTGGCAGTACTTCATCTAGTTAATCTTTTCTCTAGAGCAATCTGATGATCTTTCCTGATTTAATTGATTGTTCTAGGTAAAAGAAAGCCAAAGGGCTCTATTATGCTATCTGATTTACATCACCAAGTTGGAGTTGGTCTTAGAACGCCACACATCGACTTTTTTAAAGAAAGTACGCCAGAACTAAGTTGGTTAGAAATTCATAGCGAAAATTATTTTGCTAGCCGCTCTCAACATAGGAATGATCTTCACGTATTACGTGAACATTACGATATTAGTTGTCATGGTATTGGCCTTTCTCTTGGATCTGTCGCACCTGTAAACGAAAGCCACATGGCAAAACTTAAAGCTTTGATTGACGATATCGATCCTATCTTTGTTTCCGATCATCTAAGCTGGAGTGAGAATGGAGGACATTATTTCAATGATCTACTTCCATTGCCTTACACTGAAGAAGCACTTCGTGTTTTTTGTCGAAATGTCTTAACAGTTCAAGATTATCTAAAACAGCCAATATTGGTCGAGAACCCTTCCAGTTATTTAAGCTTTAACCATTCAACAATTGATGAGTGGGTATTTTTGTCTGAGGTACAGAAACGCACTGACTGCCAGCTTTTACTTGATTTCAATAATATACACGTATCTTCATTTAACCACGGTTTTTCTAGCGAGACGTACCTCGCTGGTATCGACGCAAATACAGTAAAAGAAATCCATTTGGCCGGATTTACGAAGAATGTCACTGAGAAAGGCGAAATCTGGATAGATACACACAGCCAACCTGTGAGTGATGAAGTTTGGGCACTTTTCTCTAACTGGATAGCGAAGCATGGTCCAAGGCATACTCTTATAGAGTGGGACTTGGATATACCCGAACCGAGCATATTGTTAGGTCAGGCCGAAATTGCTAGCCGCCATCTGCATTCTTTAGGGAATCAGATACGGAAGGTATCATGACGTTATCGTTATCAGAGCTTCAATTGAACTTTTCAAAAGCACTTCACTATAAAGCGAACGGCGATGATTGCGATGTTTGCAGTAATCACTTCTCCTCTGACGACCGCATACAGATATATCGAAATAATTTCATTATCAGTCTTAATGAAGTTCTATGTTCGACCTATCCGATCGTTTTAAGCCTAGTAGGACAGGAATGCTTCGATGGTCTTGCTCGAAAGCATATCCTCTCCTGCCCTTTGCAAGAGGGAAATGTTGCTGGTTATGGTGTGGATTTTTCAGAAACCATAAAATCTGTAGAGCAAGTTATTGCCGCCGTGCCTTATTTGGCGGATATAGCAACCTTGGAATGGGCGATCGATGACAGTAACCAAACGTATAACCAACCGGCTCCAACACCAAACCTTTATGCCTTCGATAAACTCCAAACATTCAACGCTGAACAGCAAGCCGATATATGTCTGTTTTTAAATCCAGCACTTAGCCTAATTAAATCAAATTACGCTGTCTTTTCCATCCGCAACGCGATTAAAAATAATGATTTTGTCAATTTGGAAATAAACCAACCAGAAAGTGGCATTGTATTAGTTTTAAGCAAAGACGAATTATTCGTTGTAACGCTTAATAATGATGAAATATCACTTCTTGAGCAAGTAGACGCCAAGACGCCACTTGGTAAAATCAATCCGGAGTTAGTCGTACACCTACAAAAATTAATATCTTTAAACTTATTTATCGGCTTTCAGGTACATATATAATCAGGGGATAATATGTCAGTTTTAATTCAAAGATTATTTACACAGTATCAATCCGCATCCGAACAATTTCAGCAGATTTTTATTCCTTTTCTTTTACTTTTTTGTCGGCTGTGGGTTGCGTGGGTCTTTTTAAACTCAGGGCTTACGAAAATAGCCACATGGGATAGCACGCTCTATTTATTTGAATACGAGTATGTCGTTCCATTCTTGCCGTGGGAACTTGCTGCATATTTGGGGACAGCCGCAGAATTGGCATTACCAATATTCATCGCATTAGGGGTATTAACTAGACCGATGGCGGTGGCGTTGTTCGGGTTTAACATCATAGCGGTGGCCTCATACCCATTACTTTGGGAGAAAGGATTTTATGACCACCAGTTATGGGGCTTGATGATATTAATAAATATTGTTTGGGGTGCAGGCGCATTCTCAATAGATTATTTAGTTAAATCTAAAGTCTTTAATATCAGATCAGAAAATAGCTACTTGAATTAGAATAAATAGGCTCTTATCTAAAATGGAAGCCTATTTATCTAGGAATTTTTGTAACTCTTCTGCGGAAATTCCTTGCTCGGCTAGTTCCTTAGCCATAAGTTCAACTTGCTCACCTTTTCGCGATTCGATTACTCTTTGAAATTGATAAACGATATCTCGCAGTATATAAAGTGGCACTTGTTTAGCTGCGCTTCGAATTCGTTCTTCACTTTGATTACCTAACTCGTTGAGCAATTTGCCAAACATTATTTTTTCTGGCGATTCTTCTAGTTGCTCTAATATGCGAGCCATTTCATAAGTCGTTAATGACATTAGATGTATATATTTCCAACGGTTAATAGTAGGTATGCACGGTGTGACTCTGAATATACACTGTATTCTTTGCTTGGAAAACAAACATTCTACTAATTGTTGGAATTATATTAATGACAAGGTTGATGCCACAATCTTCCACGCTTACTAAATAAGATAATTAAAGCCGGTGCAATGAAAAACATCTGTAATGCGATCCCATTCTGAGCATCTAGGCCCAGTCTTTGTACCGTTCCTACAACAATACCTGCTCCACTCATTTGAAACAATCCAACCAGTGCTGCAGCTGTGCCCGCTCTATCACCAAATGGAGCCAGAGCTTTTCCTGCTGAGATCCCTAATACGAGTGCGAAACCGACAGATGATAGGAAAATTGGCAACATAAATGCCCAAGGGTATTGATGGCTTGGCAATAGCAGCATTAATGTGCCACCAAGAAGCATTGTCACGATACCAATAATTAGCGCACTATGTGTTCCTTTACTGTCCATTAGCCTAGGGGCCAGAAAGGCAGCGAAAATATTGACCACTGCATTTACACCAAACCAAAATGTGAACGCGTTCATACTCAGCCCCATTTGTTCCATCAGTACAATTGGTGCTGACGTAACATAGGCGAGGATTACCCCCATAGAAAGCATGCAAAGTGACGCATGAAACAAGAAATTTGTATTTGAAACTACACTTAAATATCGTTCTAACTTAAATACCTTTTGATTTTCCTGAATAGGATTCGTCTCTTTCATTCCAAGTAATATAAGACTACCCACTACAAGAGCAAATATTGCCATAAAAGAGAAGTTACTACGCCAACCAAATTGCTGAGTAATATAACTGCCTAGTATCGGAGCAAGTGCGGGAATGAAACATATTGCACCATTAAGGTAGCTAATCATTCTGCCACTTCTTTCAGCACCAAACATATCCCTAACCGTCGCAAAAGCCGCAACAGCTGTCGCGCATGCTCCAAAACCTTGTAGTAATCTAGCAATAAGTAAGAGTTCAATACTACTCGCTAACCAAGCTAAGTAAGCACTCACGCCGTATATCATAATTCCAGTCAACGCAATTTTCTTACGACCATATTTATCAGCTAAAGGGCCAGCAAATAGTTGTCCAATACCCATAGAGAATAAAAACCAGGTCACCGTGTCCTGCGCCAACGCATGTTCCACGTGGAACGTTTCAGAGATTAGAGGTAGAGCCGGTAGATAAATGTCGATAGCTAACGGGCTAAACAGAACCAACATGACTAATAATGCCATTTGAAACTTATCTGTTGTTTGATTATTCATTGTTCTCACTTGCCATATCATGTTGTGGACTCGCATAATATAGAGCTACTGATATGAACTCAAATGGCTTATAATCATTACAACTATTCCTCTTTGGAATTTCATGATGAACCTAGAGAACCTGTCTCGGATAGATCTAAACCTTCTAGTTTGCCTTAAAGTTCTATTTGAGGAGCTTAACGTCACAAGGGCAGCAAACCGTTTGTATGTTAGTCAATCGGCGGTAAGTAAGTCGCTTGCAAAATTACGCATTCAATTTGAAGATCCTCTGTTCGTGCGTACATCACATGGTCTAAAACCAACACCAAGAGCACTTAATTTACACCCAAAATTAGACCGTTTAATACATCAATTAGAACTGATTAACCAACCAGATATTTTTGCCCCCGATTCTTCTCGGATTAAATTCAATATTGCTTTAGTTGAAAGCGCTTATCCGCTCATACTTCCACACTTTTTACCTGCGCTTTTCAGTAATGCCCCCCACATCAGCATAAGTTCCCATAACTGGACGGATGAAACATTTCAAAATATTCGTAATGGTGAATTGGATATTGGAATAACTGGTAGAGATATAGACATGACTCACGCCGCGTTAACGATGCCTACGCCGAAATATATCTCTGAAACTGAAATATACCGCGATAGACAAATGTGCGTCATTCGAAAAAATCATCCTATATTGGATGAGGAATGGACGCTCGATCGCTACCTCGCGCTTAGGCATATTCAGGTACGTTGTGATGGGAGTGATCGATGGTTATTGGACTACAAGCTGGCCGAACAAGGGTGCGAACGTGATATTGCTATCACTGTCCCAGACTTTAATAGTGCTTCTGCACTTTGTACTTATAGTGACTTTATATTTACTGCGCCAAGCTATTTCACTAAACTCGTAGCGAATCATTATGACTTAACCTTAGTTCCTCTTCCTTTGGACTTTCCTCCTATGGCATACACACTTTTTTGGAGCACTGAAAGAGAGAATGACCCAGCATTGAGCTGGTTAAAAACCCTTATCATAGAGAAAACTCAACATCTAAGATAAGGGCACAAGATGTTTCAACTATAGCGTTCTGGTAACAGTTCGATTCTCAAACGTTCGACATCTATACATCAAAAGGAATGTTAATGAACACTACAATATCGCAAAGGATAGAATCCTTACGTACGTGGCTTACCAACCATAATTATGACGCAATTATCATTCCTCATGAGGATGAGTTCCTAGGGGAGTATATTCCCGCGCATAATGAGCGATTGCATTGGGCGACAGGATTTACTGGATCTGCTGGCGCAGCAATTATCACTAGAGACAACGCGGCCATATTTGTCGATGGTCGGTATACCGTACAGGTCAAAAACCAAGTACCTAATGACATATTTGAATATCATCATCTAACCGAAGCACCTTATTGGCAATGGCTAAATGCCCACAAAGACTCGATTAAGACTGTCGCTTATGACCCTAGAATGCACCCAGCCTCATGGCTTGAAAATATTGAAAATTTGTTAGATACCGATATGCGATTGATGGAAACATCGAACAACGCTGTCGACGATTGTTGGAATGACCGGCCGGACGCAAGCCTTACTAACATGCGTCTTATGGGTAAAGATATTGTGGGTTTAGACAGTTTGTCGAAACGTGAGTGTATAGCTGAAATCATATCTGGAAAAAATGCCGATGCGGCCGTCCTGACTCGATTGGATACTATCTGTTGGCTATTGAACATACGAGGTTTAGACGTGTCTCGGCTGCCAGTATTGTTGTCACACGCAATTATCTATTCTGATGCTAGTGTTGATTTCTTTATTGAGCAAGAGCGCGTTTCCTCTAACTTCGATACGCATGTAGGCGGTGGCGTTACCATTGTGCATCCAAAGCAACTCACTCGACACTTAGAGAATCTAAGTGGTAAAAATGTATTGTTTGACCCTACCTCTAGTAGCGCTTGGTTCAAGCTCCAGATGGATCACTTTTCTGTCAAAATGATCGATGATGCTGATCCTTGTTTAATGCTCAAAGCAGTTAAAAACTCGACCGAGATTACAGGGATGATTTCAAGCCATATCGTTGATGGGGTGGCAATGGTAAAATTCTTGAATTGGCTGGATGTCGAAGTTGAATCTGGGAGATTACATAATGAAGCATATTTGTCGGATCGATTACAAAACTTCAGAGAAGAACATGAGGAACTAGTCGACCTTAGTTTCGACACCATTTCGGCTGCTGGTTCTAATGCTGCTATGTGTCATTATAATCATAACGACCAAGAGATATCAGGGAGCCTAACACTCAACTCACTCTACTTAGTTGACTCCGGAGGTCAGTATCCTAACGGTACGACAGACATAACACGAACCGTAGCTATTGGTACTCCGACAGATGAGATGAAAACACTCTTTACCCTCGTGTTAAAAGGTCATATTGGGATCGCGACAGCCGTCTTCCCTCATGGCACAACAGGAAGCCAGATAGATGTATTGGCTAGGCAACATCTGTGGGCTAATGGTTTTGATTTTGACCACGGGACCGGTCACGGTGTCGGTCACTTCTTAAGTGTTCATGAAGGACCTCAGAGTATATCTAAGAGACCAAATACCGTCGCCTTGTTACCTGGGATGGTCGTTTCGAATGAACCCGGTTATTACCGAGCAAACAGTTTTGGTATACGTATCGAGAATTTAGAACTTATTATTTCAAAGGCCACGACTGGCGACTTTTCTGGACTTGGCTTTCAAGAATTAACGCTCTGCCCTATCGATCTAAGATGCATAGATGTTAATCTTTTAACTAAACCAGAATTACGATGGTTAAACGCCTATCATGAGAAAGTACGTACGATCTTATCACCACTCGTAAACCGCGAGATTGGTGTATGGTTAAACAACGCCACCTCGCCATTAAGTCATTAAGTCATTAAGTCATTCTTGATTTTAAGATAACATGCAGCGTTTACGCCGTATGTTTCATGTGAAACATATCAAGATAGCCTCATTAAGAATCACCTACGAACAACCTTCTATAGTAATGTTGTTCGTCAAAGCCTTAATAGAAATAGCAGCGATTGAGTACAAGCATACTCATTCCAACCATTTCTCGTTGCGACAATTCAGTACTCAGCTAGATACAAACGCTCCAAGCAGGATCTCTGACCATCTAAATATCAGATTGATATCTACCAATAATTACTTAACTAGAATCTCAATATTAACCCTCCAATAGGGCTATTATACCAATTAAAGTAAAAATATGATCTAATTGAGGCTACCTGAAACAAACTTATTATCACTATGGAAAACCTCAATAATATCGACTTCAAAAAGCTTGCTAGTCAGCAAAAATCTATGCAGATGAAAATGCGTTTTTTGGCCTTGGCACACTTCAAAGACGGCGCTTCTAGAACCCAAATTGCAAAATCTCTTAAAGTGAGTAGAACCAGCGTGAATAAATGGGTTCAAACCTTTCTAGAAGACGGTATCGATGGTTTCCAAGAAAAACCACGAACTGGAAGACCAGCATTTTTGACTCTGGCTCAACGTGAGCAACTCAGCCAATACATCAAAACAGAAGCTGAAAACTCATCAGGTGGTCGACTGACTGGCAGTGATATACACGCTTACATAATTAATAATTTCGATAAGCACTATCACCCAAACTCCATCTACTATCTGCTCGAGCATATGGGCTTTTCTTGGATAACGTCACGCTCAAAACACCCTAAACAATCGCCACAAGCTCAGGACGATTTTAAAAAAATTCAAAATTGAAGCGATCCTCAAGATCCCTGGCCACGTAGGGCTTGAGTACGTTGATGTTTGGTTTCAGGATGAAGCTAGATTCGGCCAGCAAAACACGACAACACGACTTTGGGCAGAACGAGGAACTCGGCCTCGAGTTGTGAAACAGCAGCAATTTGAATACGCCTATCTGTTTGGTTCCGTTTGTCCCGCAAGAGGTATAGGTGAGGCAATGGTCGTCCCTTGGGTCAATAAAGATATTATGATTGAACACTTGAAACAGATATCTGAAATGACCCAAAGTGGGCGTCATGCAGTGGTGATAATGGATGGTGCAGGATGGCATACCGAAGATATCGTTAACCAATTCGATAATGTCAGTATCATCAAACTTCCACCATATTCCCCGGAGTTGAATCCTATCGAGCAAGTTTGGAGTTGGCTACGACAACATTACCTCGCCAACCAAAGTTTTGAGCACTATGACGATATAGTTTCTCAAATATGCACCGCATGGAATGGCTTTTTAGAAAGCTCAAAGAGAGTCACGGAAATGTGTTCTAGAAGCTGGATAGACCTGACCAGTTAATTTTCCGGAATGGTATTATTGACGAATTATTATCGAAAATAGTTACCATATTGAAAAATTAACAGGTGGTTTTTGATTGGGTAGAAAGTTGGTTTACCGCTTAGTTTCGAAAAGTACATTCTCAGTTCATAGAATGGTAGAGTAACTATCGTCTTTGTTTCACGTGAAACATTAGAGAGTATTAAATAGGCCTTAGATGTTAGATCGCTATTTAGCAAGGGCAATACATAATAGATATTACCAAGACGTTTCAATAGCTATCAAATTAATGGACCACACAGATCATTATCTTGGTTTAGCAAATATTAAGCTTCAATTTCCATTATCACCTTAAACAAAAAAACCATCGACAGTAATGTCTATTCCCAGAATAATAACTCAATCTAGGTACGAGTCAGAAGCTGAAAACCTAACCATGCCGCTGAAATACTTAGAATTACATTAAGTAATATATTGAGTCCCATTTTAAAAAAAGCACCCTGCTGCAACAATAAGACGTTATCCATCGAAAAAGTAGAAAACGTTGTTAGCGCACCTAAAAAGCCAAGACCGATAACTTGTCTCCATGGAACCTGAGCCAATAACTCAGTTTCAAAAGCAGCAATGAGCAAACCCATAATGAAAGAGCCCACAACGTTAACGGTTAATGTTCCATACGGGAACCCCCTCCCCATCAACATAACGCAAAGCTCGGAGATCAAATATCGAGAGCACGCACCAAACGCTCCTCCTATTGCGATAAAACCTAAGATTGTAAACTGACTCATAATTAACCAAAGAAAAGAAGATTGACGATATTCTATAGATTTAGCTCTAAATTAACCAATAAAAATAATGCATAAGCAGTATAGTTATGCCAAATAATTCGTTAGATTTTAAATGTTACAGGTGTAACTTAAACTGTATATATATACATATCCAGGCAGGCTGGTTGATTTTCTTCTAAGGTTATCTAAGAATCACTATCTCTAATCCTTCATTCCCCCGAAGCGTTATCAAAATCTGTATTTTGAATCTAAGATCTAAGTTCATCTGATTTTATACCTCATGATTAAGAGATACGTTGATCAATTTCGGAACTCTTAAGCACTAGAATGCTTTCTACACAATAAAAAGCTAACCAACTGAGTAACCACTTCAGAGTGGTATTCTAAATCGCCCGGCAAGTCTGTGATCGTAATCGGCCGATTACTCAAGACTTCCCTGTACGCTCGACAATGCACCTCTTTGCCCACTGATCCCCGCTCCATGACAATTATATTGTGGATTAGGTCATTTTCCTGATTCATGCCAAACTTAAAATGCAAGAAGCCTCTGCATGTCTGCTGAGGCTTCTAAACTTTTTTTGTAAGAACTGGTGGAGTGGACGAGATTCGCTCTCTGTACACAATCACACGCGTCCCCCGGAGTGATACCAATTAAAGTAAAAATATGATCTAATTGAGGCTACCTGAAACAAACTTATTATCACTATGGAAAACCTCAATAATATCGACTTCAAAAAGCTTGCTAGTCAGCAAAAATCTATGCAGATGAAA
>NZ_JBCDMC010000025.1:0-18832 GCF_042465995.1 Vibrio frigidus
TAGTTCAGTTGGTTAGAATACCGGCCTGTCACGCCGGGGGTCGCGGGTTCGAGTCCCGTCCACTCCGCCAGTTCTTACAAAAAAAGTTTAGAAGCCTCAGCAGAAATGCTGGGGCTTTTTTGCGTTTATAGAAGAAAGGAATACCACGGTGGAGTGGTCGTTCTGTTTGTTTTCTTTTTGTTAAGAGAAGCCGGCCTGTCACGCCGGGGGACGCGTGTGATTGTGTACAGAGAGCGAATGCCCGTCCACTCCGCCAGTTCTTACAAAAAAAGTTTAGAAGCCTCAGCAGAAATGCTGAGGCTTTTTTGCGTTTATAGAAGAAAAGAATACCACGGTGGATTGGTCGTTCAGTTGGTTTTCTTTTTGTTAAGAGAAGCCGACCTGCCACGCCGGGGGACGCGCGTGGTTGTACACAGAGAGCGAATCTCGTCCACTCCACCAGTTCTTACAAAAAAACTTAGAAGCCTCAGCAGGCATGCAGAGGCTTCTTGCAATGAATCAGGAAAATGACCTAATCCACAATATAATTGTCATGGCGCGGGGAACAGTGGGCAAAGAGGTGCATTGTCGAGCGTACAGGGAAGTCCTGAGTGGTTGAAGGAGTGGTATCTATATTAACTTAGCTTTCTGATATAAAAAACAGCTTGCCACCATGGACTGCCATGCTAGTAAATAACAGCCTCAATTAACGAAAATAATTTGGGCTTTCAAATGTTAACTAATTCATCGAAGTTGCTACTAGTCTCTCTAATCTCATCTAATGCCTTAAGCTTATAAGTTGACCCATAATGTAAAATTTCATCTAACGATGCTTGGAAGCCCCTAGGGGGCCTTTTGCAATGTAATGTGGCGTGACCCATTAATCTTTTTTGTCAGGTATAGGCAATTCATTAAATGCATAGAAAACATCAAAATAACGGTTCCAATAAGCTGTAATTCGCTGATGAACGTTAAAAATGGCATCTATAGTGGCTTCTGGTATAGGAGAACACCAATAGACATAAAAGTATCTTAGTTGAATGGCTTATCTTCATTGTGGGCGTCTCCAGGCGCTATGGCTTCAACTTTGGTTAGGAATAGAGTTTGGCAAGAGTTGAACTCTATTGTAGGCAGCATGTGTGACATGCCCTGTTAAAGATGAAATTTCATTAATTATGGCTAAAGCGCACATAACGAAAGGGAACTCACAAGTTTTATTATTTGAATTTGAAACGAGCCAGTTGGGAGGCAATTGATGAGTTGTACGAGTGCTGAATGAACAAGATCAAAAAAAGCCACGTCTTTCGACATGGCTTTTTGAAAGTGGCTCCCTTTGCTGGACTTGAACCAGCGACATACGGATTAACAGTCCGGCGTTCTACCAACTGAACTAAAAGGGAACAGATTCTATAATGGTGCCGACTACCGGAATCGAACTGGTGACCTACTGATTACAAGTCAGTTGCTCTACCTACTGAGCTAAGTCGGCGCCGTAACACTAAGCGTCTGCATAGTGTTTAAATGTGGCTCCCTTTGCTGGACTTGAACCAGCGACATACGGATTAACAGTCCGGCGTTCTACCAACTGAACTAAAAGGGAATTGTAACGTTAAGAAAAATGGTGCCGACTACCGGAATCGAACTGGTGACCTACTGATTACAAGTCAGTTGCTCTACCTACTGAGCTAAGTCGGCCCGTATTTTTCTTTTAAATAGATGTCCAATTGAACACCAATTTTAAATATGGTGCCCGGAGGCGGAATCGAACCACCGACACGAGGATTTTCAATCCTCTGCTCTACCGACTGAGCTATCCGGGCAACGGGCGCTATTAAACGGTTTTTCTCTGTTAAGGTCAATAGATAATAGCAAAAAACATTGCGTTTGATGATTTTTTATACTTAACGAGCTGTTTAGTCTAGTTAGTAGGCTTGAAAGCACTTGTTTGTATAGAGAAAGGAGCTCTGAAAAGAATGATTTATTAATGAAAAAGTAAGTAAGTAAGTATAAAAGGCGTTGATAGCGGCATGTGATGGCGTAAAAAAAAAGCCATCTCTTGCGAGATGGCTTTCTAAATGTGGCTCCCTTTGCTGGACTTGAACCAGCGACATACGGATTAACAGTCCGGCGTTCTACCAACTGAACTAAAAGGGAATTATGATATTTTGTAGAAACAATATATCAATAATATGGTGCCTCGAGGCGGAATCGAACCACCGACACGAGGATTTTCAATCCTCTGCTCTACCGACTGAGCTATCGAGGCAAAAAAATGGTGCCGACTACCGGAATCGAACTGGTGACCTACTGATTACAAGTCAGTTGCTCTACCTACTGAGCTAAGTCGGCGCACTTAATTTTTTGCTTTCACGTTGAAGTCGTTATTACCGACACCAATGTTTATTATGGTGCCCGGAGGCGGAATCGAACCACCGACACGAGGATTTTCAATCCTCTGCTCTACCGACTGAGCTATCCGGGCAACGGAGCGCTATTAAACGGATTTTCGAGCCTATCGTCAACTTGTTTTTGCAAAAAAATGGCAAAAAAGTGACTGTTTGGCGCGATTTTAGTCAATTTGAACTTTTACGTTGAATATTTGCTCTCTTAAATGCCTCACTAGTCTTAGTTTGCATTAAAGCCTTTTTTATAATTCGTTACTTTTTGTAGGTATTTTCTTGACTCGCTATTTGCATGTTTTTGAGTCAGTGCCCAATAAACTTGATTGGGTTGCAGTGAATTCAATTTTGTCATTGCGCGACTTCTACTACCTCTATCAAATGTATTCAATACACCACCTGTTCCACCGTTATAAGCAGAAATCATGCTGTATTCTAAAGATAGAGTGTTACTAACGTCTTTTAAGTAGCGGTTTTTTAAGATATAAAAATATGCCGTACCAGTGTCTATGTTCTTTTCAGGATCAAATAAGTATTCGGGGGTAGGAATGCCTGGTTTTTTCTTCACCAGTTTAAATACGTCGGCACCTGCTGTTTTGGGAACAACTTGCATCAGACCATAAGCATTAGCCCAACTGACTGCGTACGGGTTGAAGCTGCTTTCTGTCTTAATAATTGCGTAGATTAGGTCTTCAGGGATATCATATTTTTTGGACGCTTTTTGCACAATACTGGCGTATTTGTAACTTCTCACTTCATAGTGCTCTTTTACCATAGGTATTTCGACATAGAAGGCTTTTTTGAAATCAACATTTTTGGTTTTTAGTTGTGTGGCGATCAGGTAATCTGCAAATTTATTTGCACGCCATCGCCATTGGATAGGTTGATTCTCGTGGTCAACGACCTGTTTGTAAAGGAACGGTTGGCCCTCTAGCGTGATACTAGACGAAGAAAACAGGTCTACACTTGCAGGGTCATCAGGTGTTAAAAGCGTAGTGATAATTGCGTTTTTTAAGTGTTTTTTGGGATCTGTTGGCGACACTGTTTCAACGACAATCGTGCCATTAGAAAAATTCACCTCAGATCGGCTTAGGTAATTATCGATGTATTTTACGTAATTTATTTTGCCAGCCATTCTAATTTCATGGCTACCCCAGCGTTTTTCAATACTTCCGGAAAAATTGCCTATCAAGGCATCTAAGGCGCCCTTATCTTTCTGAAATTGGCCGGGTAGTTGTGCTAAGTTCTTTGCGAATCGATTGGTAGGTTGATAGTCAATGTTATAGAGATGGTTTTCAACAAACTCACGACTACAACCAACTAAAGCGACCAACAGTATTGAAACTATAAATATTTTCATATGATGTATAAACAACAAAGATGGCGATAAGCCATCTTATTAGACTAATGTGAGTTATTGAGTTGGTGGCGTATAGCCCTCAATAACAATATCTTGACCTTCGAATAGAAATTTAACCATTTCTTCTTCAAGTAACTTTCTATGTTCAGGATCCATCATATTGAGTTTTTTCTCATTGATCAGCATAGTTTGTTTACTTTGCCATAGCGCCCACGCTGGTTTTGAAATATTGTCAAAAATACGTTTGCCTAACTCTCCAGGGTAGAGTTGAAAATCTAGCCCTTCACCTTCTTTCTTCAGGTGTTCACAAAATACGGTACGACTCATAATTTTTCCTTCGTTGGTTCTCAAACATGCACTTCAAAAGGAAGGCTTAGTATCAACTGCTTAACAGGAGCAGCAAGACCAACCTCTTCTGGTTGGGATATGTTATACCAGAGACCTTTCGTTCCTTCCATTATCAAATCAGGTTGCTTGGTTAATTTGATAAGTACTGGCGTAATGTCGAGATGGTAGTGGCTAAAAGTATGTCTAAAGCTTATCAACGTTTTGTGTGCCTCAACATGGTCATCATGAATCGAGCGAATATTTAGTTGATGGGACAAATCTGAATCACTGTTGTCGGGAAAACAGTACAACCCTCCCCAGATTCCAGTCTGCTGCCTTTGTTCTAACCATACTTTATTGTCGTGATATAGAATAGCGAACCACGTTTCTTTTACCGGCTTTTCTTTTTTTGGCTTCTTGGTTGGAAACGCTAGCTGTTGCTCTTGTTTCTTGGCTTCGCAATGGTCATTAATTGGGCAGAGTGGGCACTTAGGTTTACTTCGCGTACAAACGAGCGCGCCCATGTCCATCATTGCTTGATTGTATCTGTCCACGTCAACAAGGGGTGTGTGTGTTTCTGCTATCGCCCAGAGTTGATTTTCGACACTTTTTTTTCCGGGCCACCCTTCAATCGCAAATGCTCTGGATAAGGTACGTTTAACATTTCCATCAAGTATTGCGTGAGGCTGTTTTAAGACTGAAGATAAAATGGCAGCGGCGGTAGATCGTCCCACTCCCGGAAGGGCGTTCATCTGCTCTACGTCATGTGGGAATTCTCCATTATGGTGCTCGACCACCATTTTGGCGGCTTTGTGCAGGTTACGTGCTCTGGCGTAGTAGCCTAAGCCCGTCCATAGGTGAAGAACTTCGTCCTGATGAGCGCGAGCAAGGGCATCGACGGTTGGGAACTTTTCTAAAAAGCGGTCGAAATAAGAGATGACAGTAGTGACTTGAGTTTGCTGTAACATAATTTCTGACAACCAAACTTTATAAAGCGTTTTATCTTTTTGCCATGGTAAACTTTTTCGGCCAAAGGATTCGTACCAATTTAATATAGCACCTGCAAATGGAGTCACGACATTCTCTTTTCTGTTTTTATTTGTAGCGAAATTGCACCACAATTAAGGATGTGTGTAAAACACATATATATTAAGGGTATTTTTTAAAGAAAATTCCTTGCACCATGGATGAAACTTTGGATAATCCACGCTTTGATTGAACAATGAACAGGCAAAACCGATGAGCGAAGTAACGACAGACGAATATACTGAAGATGGTAAGTTAGTACGAAAAATACGTAGCTTTGTACGTCGTGAAGGGCGCCTAACAAAAGGTCAGGAAGCCGCTTTAACAGAGTGCTGGCCTACAATGGGTATCGATTATCAAGATACGCTGCTAGATTGGCAGGCGGTTTTTGGCAATGGTAATCCGGTTGTATTAGAGATTGGTTTTGGTATGGGGGCGTCATTGGTAGAGATGGCTAAAAATGCGCCAGAAAAGAATTTTATTGGCATCGAAGTACATAGCCCTGGTGTCGGTGCATGTTTAAGTTTGGCAAGTGATGCCGGTGTGACTAACTTGAGAGTGATGTGCCACGATGCGGTTGAAGTATTCGCTCATATGATTCCTGATAACAGTTTGACTACGTTACAACTGTTTTTCCCTGACCCTTGGCATAAAAAACGCCACCACAAACGCCGCATTGTTCAATTGGATTTTGTCGCTATGGTACGTCAAAAATTGGTTGTTGAATCAGGTGTTTTCCATATGGCAACAGATTGGGAAAACTATGCGGAGCATATGATTGAAGTAATGAACGAAGCGCCAGGTTACGAGAATATCGCGTCTGATGGGGATTATATTCCTAGGCCAGAAGAGCGACCATTAACTAAGTTTGAAGCGCGTGGTCATAGATTGGGTCATGGGGTTTGGGACATTAAATACAAACATGTAGGTTAAGAGATTACCGAGAGTCAGGTGTAATGCTAAAGAGCTTGTTTTATTCCTTAGCTTTACACCCGTGAGCCTTTATTACATAAATCCTTCTAACAGGTCATTTAAAAACAGTTTTCCTTTTTCTGTTACCTGCCAAGTATATTCACTTTCCTGTAAGTACCCTTTAGTCACTGCCCAGTCTATTTTAGGTTGGATAACTTCAATGCTTAGTCCTGTTGTTTCAATGAAATCTTGTTTTGGACACGCTTCGACGAGCCTAAAACGATTCATGAAGAACTCAAATGGACGATCGGCATTTTCCACTTCTACTTCACTTTGTAGATAGGGTTTGATGAGGTTTAAATAGCCTCTAGGGTGTTTTACTTTGGTTGTTCTAATGATTTTTCCATCGGCGAAGCTGAGCTTACCGTGAGCGCCACAACCAATACCTAAATAGTCGCCAAAACGCCAATAGTTCAGGTTGTGCTGGCACTGGTAACCCGGTTTACTATAACCAGATATCTCGTATTGAATGTAACCTGCGCCAAAGAGTTTCTGATGACCTAGATCGAAAATATCCCATAGTGCATCATCATCCGGTAATACCGGTGGCTTTGAGTGGAAAAGCGTGTTTGGTTCTATGGTTAGTTGATACCAAGAAAGATGCGGAGGGTTCAGCTCAATAGCTTTTTCGAGGTCAGTGAGAGCTTGGCTTACCGTTTGATCCGGTAGACCATGCATCAGGTCCAAATTAAAGCTTGTTAAACCTATCTTGTGAGCAAGTTTTGCCGCGGTGATTGCTTCTTCTTTACCATGTATCCTTCCTAGCCTTTTTAGCTTGGATTGCTCGAAGCTTTGTACGCCAATTGATATTCGAGTTACCCCCTCCTTTTGATATTGCTCAAAACGCTTGGCTTCAATGGTACCAGGGTTGGCTTCCATGGTGATTTCAATATCTTCCTTGAAGGGTATTCGGTGACCGATTTCTTTTAGCAGTCGCCCAATTTCTTGAGGAGATATTAAACTAGGTGTCCCACCGCCGATAAAAATAGAGTGTAGCTCTCGATGGTCTTGTTCGATGGAATAACGTGAAATATCAGTATCTAGATCTTCAATTAGAGCGTCAATATATTGCTTTTCTGGGATCTTAGCTTTTAGCGCATGAGAATTGAAATCACAATAGGGGCACTTTTGAACACACCATGGGATGTGGACATAAAGACTGAGGTTTGGTGGTGTTAGCATCGGTTTTAGCGGTGTAGACATAGGTTATTGTTCACTACTTAATGTGGCAAATAATTGCTTTAAAGCTTTGCCTCTGTGCGACAACTGTTTTTTCTGAACGGAATCAAGTTCAGCCGATGCACAGTTTGTTTCGGGCACCCAAAAAATAGGGTCATATCCAAATCCATTTTCACCGCTTGGTTTCGTCAGAATTCTGCCCTCCCACTTCCCGTGGCAAACAATGGGAGTCGGGTCATCTTCGTGTTTCATTAATACTAATACACAGTGAAAGCGTGCCGTTCTTTCACCTTCAGGAACATCAACCATGTCGGCTAGCAACTTATCTAAATTCTGTTTATCTGTCGCATTTTTACCAGAATAACGTGCAGAATAGATACCTGGAGCACCCGATAAACTGTCGACTTCAAGGCCAGAGTCGTCGGCAATAGCAGGTAAGCCTGTTTCTTTGGCAGCATGTCGAGCCTTTATTATGGCGTTCTCAATAAAAGTAGTTCCTGTCTCTGCTACTTCTGAAACATTAAAATTACTTTGAGCAAATACATCAAAACCAAAATCAGAGAGTAGGTCTGCCATCTCTTTTACTTTGCCTTGGTTTCCTGTTGCCAATACTATTTTCTTTGTCATAGATGTGTACTTCGTAATCAATTGAATTTAAAAAGCTCTCACAAGAGAGCTTTAATGATATCTGGGATATGGGAAGGAGAGCTTACTCTTATTTGCTTGTGCCTGCCTAATTCACCTTTTTCTATCTTAATGTCACCTTTTGCAGTTTTAAACTGCTTAGATAAAAACTTGGTCAAATGGGCGTTAGCTTTTCCGTCCACTGGTGGTGCTGTAATTGCAATTTTAAGCTCTTCTCCATGCAGGCCAACAATTTTGTCCCTGCTGGCCTTTGGTTGGATATAGAGCTTAAGAACAAGATCATCGAGATCTTGTGTGATTGCTGACATTATAGCTGTAACCAAATAGGTCCAATAAGGTCGCTCATCAGGAAGTTAGCGAATTGAAGCCCTATAAATAATACCAACACACTTAAATCAAAACCGCCCATCGCTGGAATGATTCGACGAATTGGTGCGAGTAATGGATCTGTTAATTGATGGAATACAAATTCGATTGGGCTGCGACCTTGACTTACCCAGCTCAATATCGCCCTTAGCAGGAGTACCCAAAACAATAAACCGCCGGCGGCTTTTAATAGCGATAAGAAACCATATATTAAGAAATCGACACTAAAGACGAGCGTCCCATTTGCAACTAGAATCAAGGCAACAAATTTTATTACACACAGTAAATAAGCAAACAGTACGGTGGATAAATCTAAGCTACCTACAGACGGAATGATTCGGCGAAGCGGGCCGACAATCGGTTGAGTGGCCTTAATTATAAATTGAGAAAAAGGGTTGTAGAAATCGGCGCGAGCCACTTGTAACCATATCCTCAATAATACCACCATGATATAGAGATCAAACACGGTGGAAATAAGAAAGTTCATTGAATTCATTGTGGACCCTTAAGGTTAAAACTAAACTGGTTAATTGGTAATTAGAAGAGCTTTTCCATCTCTTCTGCTCTATAAACGGCGGCTTGCATTGCTTTGGCCACAATCTCCGTAAGTTGGTGTTCATTAAAAGTGCGTAAGGCCTCGGCTGTTGTACCACCTTTTGAGGTAACCTGTTCTCTTAATGTAGAAATATCGATATCGGCATTTGCAATGACCATTTCAGCTGCGCCAAGGGCAGACTGTTGGATAAGTAACCTTGCGGTCTCTTTGTCAAAGCCTTGAGCTATCGCTTCATTTTGCATTGCTTCCATAAACAGGAAAAAATAGGCAGGAGCGCTTCCAGCTGCGGCAATGACATTATTAATACCAGATTCTTCGTTAACCCAACATACTTTGCCTACGGCCTGCATAAGTTGGCTGGCGAATGTTTTATCAGCGTCACTAACCAATGGTGTGGCATAAAGGCCGCTCATCCCTTTACTTACTAATGCTGGCGTATTAGGCATGACTCGAACGAGATTAACTTCAGTTTCTAAAAACGTATTTAATCTCGTTGCAGAAATGCCAGCGGCTATAGAGATAACCAGTTTATTTGATAAATCGACAGTGGTTAATCCACCGCAAACTAATTCCATAATCTGAGGTTTTACCGCTAGCACAATAACATCAGCACTGTTGGCCGCTTCTGCGTTGTCCCCTGTGGTATTAATATCATACAGAGTTGTCAATAAATCGCGCTGTTCCTTATTTGGGTCTGTGGCTGTAATGTTGCTTGAGTCATATCCACTTGATGTAAGCCCTGCAATAATTGAGCGAGCCATATTACCAGCTCCAATAAAGGCGACTTTTCTGTTTTCCATTGACTGACCTCTTCCGTAATTAACAACAAATTAAGATGTAGTAGGGTAATCTCTAGCACCAAAAATAGCGGTGCCAATACGTACCATTGTGCTTCCAGCTTGAACCGCGGCTTCCATATCACCACTCATGCCCATAGATAGTGTATCTATTTCTGCGTATTTATCAGCGAGTTTCTGTTGAATAACGGCCAATTGAGTAAAAGCGTTCAACTGAGACTCATAGTTGGCTACATTCGCTGGAATAGACATCAATCCTCTTAAAGTGAGGTTAGGAAGGGAATAAATCAACTCAGCTAATAAAAAAACTTCGGCTTCATCAATACCTGACTTAGATTCCTCCCCACTTGTGTTTACTTGAATTAACACTTGTAAAGGTGGTAATTCTTTAGGTCTCTGGTCGTTTAAGCGTTGAGCAATTTTGCCTCTATCGATAGAGTGAATCCATTGGAAGTTTTCGGCAATAGGTTTGGTTTTATTGGATTGGATTGGACCAATGAAGTGCCACTCTAACCCTGCATTGTTAAAGTTTTTAGTAAAATACTGTGCCTTTTCGACACCTTCTTGGACGTAGTTTTCACCGAATGCTTTTTGTCCGGCCTCGATCGCTGCTTCTATGGCTTCTATGGGTTTGGTCTTACTCACGGCCAAAAGTTGCACGGAACTTGGTTCTCGACCACACTTATGTTCGGCAGTGCGCATCTGTTTAGTGACCTGTTCAATATTTTGTTGAATACTAT
Source organism: Vibrio frigidus (assembly GCF_042465995.1). NCBI lineage: Bacteria > Pseudomonadati > Pseudomonadota > Gammaproteobacteria > Vibrionales > Vibrionaceae > Vibrio > Vibrio frigidus. The sequence continues at coordinate 10,347 of NZ_JBCDMC010000025.1, forward strand.
ACATAATTGACTTTATTAAGGAATTTAAATGGATATCACTGAGCTATTAGATTTTAGTGTAAAACATAATGCCTCAGATCTACATCTTTCTGCTGGTGTTGCCCCCATGATACGCATTGATGGCGATGTTAGGAAGCTAGGTATTCCTCCTTTAAGTCATTCTGAGGTGCATCACCTGTTATTTGAAATAATGACGGATGCACAAAGAAGTGAATTTGAAGAGAAGCTTGAAGTCGATTTTTCGTATGAAATTCCACAAATAGGCCGATTCCGCATCAATGCTTTTAATCAAAGACGTGGGTGTTCAGCTGTTTTGCGCACCATCCCAATGGATATCCCCACGCTAGAAGAGTTAGATGCACCAAGTATATTTAGTGAAATTTCCGAAATGGAAAAAGGCTTGGTATTGGTTACTGGCCCAACGGGTTCTGGGAAGTCAACAACGTTAGCGGCAATGGTTAATCATATCAATCGTAACTTTAATAAGCATATATTAACCATCGAAGATCCAATTGAATTTGTGCATTCAAATATTAAGTGTTTGATTAATCAACGTGAGGTGCATAAAGACACCCATAGCTTCAAGGCGGCGCTAAGGTCGGCACTGCGTGAAGATCCAGACGTCATTCTTGTTGGTGAATTGAGGGACCAAGAAACCATTAGTTTAGCGTTGACGGCTGCGGAAACGGGTCATTTGGTATTTGGTACTCTGCATACAAGCTCAGCGGCAAAAACGATTGATCGTATTATTGATGTTTTCCCAGGAAGTGAAAAATCGATGGTTCGGTCAATGTTGTCTGAATCTCTTAAGACCGTTATTGCACAAAAATTATTGAAAAAAATTGGTGGTGGCCGAGTGGCATGTCACGAAATTATGATGGGCACACCCGCAATCCGAAATCTTATCCGTGAAGATAAAGTTGCTCAAATGTATTCCATTATTCAAACGAGCTCTTCCGTTGGCATGAGAACAATGGAACAGAGTGCGAAGCAACTGGTGGCGAAGAACATTGTCGACATTGATGAAGTAAACAAGAAAATTGAGATGGAGGCGATGTCGTTTGGGTCATAAACCAATGGATTTTAACAAGGCCGTTGATATCAATACTCTTCTGCATGAGATGAGCGTTAATAAAGCGTCAGATATATATATTACGGTCGATTCACCTTGCCTGCTGCGTATTGATGGGCAGTTGCGTGCCATCGGAGAAAAACTGAACAAAGAGAGCGTCTCTTTTTTGCTCAACGCTCTTATGGATAGTGAAAAAAAATCGGAATTTAATCGAACGAAAGAAGCGAACTTTGCGGTAGTACGCAACAGTGGCCGATATCGTGTGAGTGCTTTTTTTCAACGAGAGCTGCCTGGTGCTGTGATAAGAAGAATCGAGACAGAAATCCCTACCTTTGATGAATTGATGCTCCCAGAGATAATGAAAGAGCTTTCGATTGCCAAAAGAGGACTCGTTTTGATTGTCGGTTCTACTGGTTCAGGAAAATCGACCACCATGGCTGCAATGACCGGATATCGAAATCAGAACAGAAGCGGTCATATATTGACAGTGGAAGACCCAATTGAATTTGTTCATGAACATGACCAATGTATTGTTACGCAAAGGGAAGTTGGCGTTGATACTGAAAGCTATGAAGTGGCATTGAAAAATTCACTTCGCCAGGCACCAGATATGATCTTAATTGGTGAGATTCGTAGTCGTGAAACGATGGAATTTGCCATGACATTTGCCGAAACAGGGCATCTATGCATGGCGACATTGCACGCAAACAATGCGAATCAAGCGTTAGAACGTATTCTTAATCTGGTTCCTAAAGACCATAAAGAACAGTTTTTATTTGACCTATCGAGCAACTTGAAGGGCATAATTGGCCAGCAGTTGATTATAGATAAACATGGGCAAGGCCGACATGGTGTTTTTGAGGTATTACTTAATACACCAAGAGTTTCCGATCTTATTCGACGCGGTGATCTTCATGAACTGAAACCAACAATGGTTAAATCAGTAGAATCAGGTATGAGGACATTTGACCAGTCGCTTTACCAACTTGTGGTAGAAGGAAAAATCACAGAAGTTGATGCGCTACATAATGCTGATTCTGCAAATGATCTGCGACTAATGATGAAGATAAATAGGGGTGAACTCGACAGCAGTGCATTGACTGGTGTAAAGGTGGATATGGGGTAGTTAACACTCGAACTGGCAAAAATAGGTGTTATTACGACACCTATTTTCGTTAACTCCACTGAGATTCAAACCAACTTTCCAGGATAACTACCGCTGATTGACAGTCTATATTACCTTTACTCAGTGCTTTATAACCACCCATCTCGAATAGATCAGCTCTCGCTTCTGCTGTTGAAAGACGCTCATCATGCAATTTTACTGCAAAACCAAACCGTCCATGTAGTCGATTAGCAAACTTTTTTGCTTTTGGGGATATGGTTTCTAGTTCTTTACCGTGTAGATCAGTAGGGAGACCAACAACAATTAGATCGGGTTGCCACTCTTTAAGCATTTTTTCAATATCCCCCCAATTTGGAATGCCGTCGTTAGCCTTAAACGCTTTTAATGGTGTTGCTGTACCCGTTATCTCTTGCCCAACGGCGCTACCGATACTTTTTGTACCAAAATCGAATGCAATAATGGTTTTAGAATTTGAACTCATTTTGTACTCTTAGTTATTGAAATGTATTGCTTCTATCGAATGATAGGTTTTTAACCGATGTTTAAGCATGCCCTGTATCTGCCGACAACTGACTTGGCTCAACGCCTAGCATTTGCACTGCTTTTTCCCATCTTTCCTGTACCGGTGTTTCAAATATCACCATTGGATCAGCCTCTACGGTTAACCAGGAGTTTTCCGCTAATTCATTTTCTAGCTGTCCTGCTGTCCAACCGGAATAACCAAGAGCAACAATATAGTTGTTAGGTTCTGCTTCTGTCCCTAATACGCTCAATATATCTTTGGAGGTGGTGACACTAAGGCGATCGGTCATTTGAATACTAGAAAGGTATTGATCTTTCGGTTCATGAAGAATGAAACCTCGATCTTCCGATACGGGGCCTCCGTTAAGCACTGAGGCTTCCAAGCTCTCTTTATGAATCTGTGGGTGAACAGAGTCTACATCTACTTTTTTCAACATTCCGCCTACTGTAATGTTGATAGGAGCATTGACCACAATCCCCATTGCACCATCTTTACTATGTTCGCAAATATAAATCACTGAGCGATGAAAAAGCGGATCTTGCATGTTAGGCATAGCAACTAAAAAGTGGTTAGCTAAATTCATATAGACTCCATTACCCGATCATTTATTTACTCGACGCTCTATTGCATCCATCAACTTGCCTGTAATTGACACATCGAATGCGGCTTCTATTTCTTTAATACACGTTGGGCTGGTGACATTTATCTCCGTCAATCTGTCACCGATAACATCAAGACCGACGAATATTAATCCTTTCTCTTTCAGTGTCGGAGCGACAGCCATTGCTATTCTTCTGTCTGTCTCACTCAATGGTCTTGCTTCGCCTCGGCCACCTGCAGCAAGGTTACCACGTGTCTCTCCTTCTGCTGGGATACGAGCTAAACAGTATGGCATCGGTTCACCGTCGACCACTAGAATACGTTTGTCACCATTGCTGATATCCGGAACAAATGTCTGAGCCATGGCATAATTTTGCCCATGATTGGTTAGGGTTTCGATAATGACTGAGACATTCGGATCGCCTTTCTTAACACGAAATATTGACGCTCCACCCATTCCATCCAATGGTTTTAAAATAATATCGCCGTGCTCTTCTTGAAAAGCTTTAATTTTATTGGCCTTACGAGTCACTATTGTCGTTGGTGTGAGATCAGGGAACCAAGCGGTAAACAGTTTTTCATTACAATCACGTAAGCTTTGTGGCTTATTAACAATTAAAGCACCGTTTTCTTCAGCGCGCTCTAAAATGTACGTCGCATAGATATATTCGGTATCAAAAGGGGGATCTTTACGCATTAAAACAGCATCTAATTCAGAAAGTTCGATGGTTTGCTCTGATCTGAATTCAAACCATGAATTAGGATCTTCTTTTAACGTGACTATTTTGGTATCTGCAATCGCGACACCTTGTTCTAAGTGAAGATCGTTCATCTCCATATAGTGAATTTCGTAGCCGCGTTTCTGTGCCTCAATCATCATGGCAAAGCTAGAATCTTTTTTAATATTAATGGACGAAATTGGGTCCATTACTATGCCTAATTTAATCATTGTGTTCTCCTCTGTTTAGGGTCGCCTAGGTAGATTAGCCAAGATCACCGAAGCGGACCTGTAATGCGGTAATTGCCGTTAGCGCAGCCGTTTCTGTTCTTAATACTCGTGGGCCTAACAGCGTTTCTTCAAATTTATATGATTCCGTCATGGCGATTTCTTCTGCGGACAAACCGCCTTCGGGACCAATGAGTAATCTTACTTTTTTAACAGGTTCAGGTAGTGTGTTGATAGAGTATTTGGCCCTAGGGTGAAGGTTTAATTTAAGCGCATTGTCTTCTTCTCCACACCACTCTTCTAATTGCATGATAGGTCTAATTGTGGGAACTCGATTTCTTCCGCTCTGTTCACACGCTGCTATTGCTATCTTTTGCCATTGATACAGTTTTTTCTCAAACCTTTTGGTATCCAATTTTACACCGCATCTTTCGGAGATTAGCGGAGTGATTGTATTAACACCGAGCTCGACAGATTTCTGGATTGTGAATTCCATCTTGTCGCCACGGGAAACAACCTGACCCAGATGAATATCCAACGGTGACTCAATACTGCATTCCACTCTTGCCAGGGCTTCTACAAGAACCGACTTTTTCGTGACTTCTGTAATGGTTGCAGGAAACTGTGCGTCTGTACCATCAAATAATAGTACCTCTTGGCCTGGTTTCATTCTTAGTACGCGACCAACATGGCCAGCTGCATCTTCACCTAAAGAGATAATGCCAAGATTGTCTATGATTTCTGGATGGTAAATTCTAGGTACTCGCATTGCTGGTGGTCCTGAGGTTTATTTTCTGTTGATAACATGGATGCATTTTGATGAAAAAACAAGGGTATTACGTTAGGTTGTTTATCCTAAGTTATTCCAGTTTGCTCTAATAACCTAGCTAGGTTAATTGACTGCCTGTGTAAACGAGTTTTTGTTTGCACTCTTTGCAACTGTATTGTGCGTTGCCATTTTGTACCTTGTTGTGGCGACGAATAGTTAGTGGGTAGCAGTTGCATTGACATTGATATTCAAATGTCTTTCCTTGAACCGACGTGATTTCAAAGTTGTGTGTGGTTTTTGCACGCAATAGAAAAACACATTCCATCATCATCTTCCACTCTTTCCCGTGAGGCTTTACACGGCCAAATCGCTGGAAAGTGATTAAGTGTGCTAATTCGTGTGGGATGACCTCTTGTAAGAATTGCTCTCTATTTTCATTAAAAAGAATCGGATTAAGACGAATTTCCCAGTTTTGTAGATAAGCCTTGCCAGCGGTCTTTCCTCTTAGTTTAAAGTTGATGTCAGGGATCGGAAATGATTGACCAAAATATTGATTTGCTGTGGCAACATGATGACACAATGCCTTTTGTGCTTGATAAGTAAGTTCTATATTGCCCAAAGAAAACTCCTAAAAAAAACGCCTCAGTATTATCTGAGGCGCTGATTATAAGGTGAATTCTATTTTCTTACTATGGTTTCGCGATAAGCATGCCATGTACCATACCCAAGTATTGGAATGACCGCTAGCATTCCGACACCGTAGGTCGCAAAGCCAATTAGGGTACCAACACAGATCATTATCGCCCAGACAATCATCGCCGATAGGTTTTCTTTTACAGCATTAAAGCTTGTAAATACGGCAGTCATCATATCTACGCGCCTTTCCATCATTAACGGGATAGAGAAAGCAGAGATGCTGAAAATTAACCCAGCAACCACTAACCCGATAACGGCGTTAGTAAGAAGAAAAGGAATGAAGTCAGCTAACGGTGCGCTTTCAACTTGTGGGTAAAAAACATGCACAAGAGCGGCAATTCTCATCCAAAAAATGAGAGTAACAGTGAGCAATACCGCGAATGCCCATTGAGAGGTAGAGTTTCTATTAATCGCTTTTATAGATTTAAGAAGATTAGCTTGATGACCTTTCTCACGCTGCCAACTCGCGTCATACAGTCCAAGCGCTAAAAATGGACCTATTAGCATAAATACGATAAGACTAGGTAACACAATAAGGTGTGATCCTTGCCACTGAGTTAATTGAACTACCGCGATCGCGGCGGCCATAAAGCAAAGCCCATAAAAAAGACTGATGGTTGGTAGTAGGAAAAAATCCTTAATGCCCAATCTCACCCACCGAAAGGGCGCGGAAGCATCGATCTTATTGCAAGCAATTGTTCGCGCGTAGTCATGATCAGGAACATGATGTTGTTTAGATTCTTTTTTATGTAGTTTATCTGGCACAATTGTAGCCATGTGGCCTCCCTAGAAGAGATTAACAACTTGATGACCAATTCCAACAAATAGAGGTTCATTAAATCTAACGGCGATGAACCTCTATTTACAAAAATTGAAGGGATGAAAACGTAGTAACAAAGGTACATTCGATAATGAGATTGCAACTCAGTATTATTTTCATCTAGGTTAAGTCTAGTTCAATTTTGGAGAGAGGAAAGTGGAGTGTTAAACGAATGAATATTAGGGAGAAAATAATGAAGCCCTCAAATATGAGGGCTTCATTTTATATTTTAAGCGGTTTTTGAACAGAAGAAACGTTAATACTTTAGCCCAGCAAAATCGCGCAAAATTTCAATTTTATCTGTCGCTTCCCAAGGGAACTCTTCACGACCAAAGTGACCGTAAGCGGCCGTCTTCTTATAGATTGGCTGAAGAAGGTTTAACATCTCTTGTAGGCCATACGGACGAAGATCGAAGAACTGACGAATAGCTTTGATAATCATGTCGTGAGACACTTTTTCAGTTCCGAATGTCTCGACCATAATAGACGTTGGATCAGCAATACCAATGGCGTAAGAAAGCTGAATCTCACAACGATCTGCAAAACCAGCCGCAACAATATTTTTAGCAACATAACGAGCGGCGTAAGCTGCACTGCGATCCACCTTTGATGGATCTTTGCCAGAAAATGCCCCGCCACCGTGACGAGCTGCGCCACCATAAGTATCTACAATAATCTTACGACCAGTAAGACCACAGTCACCCATTGGGCCACCAATAACAAAACGACCTGTTGGATTAATAAAGAAGCTAGTCTCTTTATTTAGCCATTCAGAAGGGAGCACTGGCTTGATAATCTCTTCCATGACAGCTTCGCGTAAATCCGGAGTGGAAATAGTATCGCTGTGTTGAGTTGAAAGAACAACGGCATCAATACCTACAATCTTGCCTTGATCGTATTGAAAAGTGACCTGGCTTTTAGCATCTGGGCGCAGCCAATTTAGCGTCCCATTTTTACGAACCTCTGCTTGTTTTTGAACAAGAAGATGAGAATAGGTAATTGGTGCCGGCATTAATACCGCGGTTTCGTTTGTTGCATAACCAAACATGATGCCTTGGTCGCCAGCACCTTGCTCTTTTGGATCTGCTTTATCAACACCTTGGTTTATATCTGGAGATTGCTTACCAATGGTATTAAGTACAGCACAAGAATCCGCATCGAAGCCCATATCTGAGTGAACGTAGCCAATTTCACGAACGGTCTGACGAGTGATCTCTTCAATATCTACCCATGCCGATGTGGTTACTTCACCACCAACCATGACCATGCCAGTTTTTACATAGGTTTCACAAGCAACACGTGCTTTTGGATCTTGCTCAAGGATGGCATCAAGAACTGCATCTGAAATTTGGTCTGCGATTTTATCTGGATGGCCTTCTGAAACAGATTCAGAAGTAAATAGATGTTTAGCCATAGTAGACAGCTCCGTATTAAAACGTTAAAAAAGATGCCATGTAGCATCTCTAAAAAATAAAAAATGAATTGTGCAAAAAACACGCTTAAGTAGGCGTTTTTACATCTAGACGGCTATTTTAGTATTTGAAGCCAAAAATACAAGTTTTTTTTGAACTGGATCATAGAGTGCGTGGATACAAATATAAGTAGATGAGATGATTTTCATCAAAAAGTGCTAGATATTCGCTAATAATTGGTGAGGAAATCGATTGCAGTCCTAATTTCGCTCTGAGAGAATATAGCGCCGCTATTAATTAACCATGCTTAGGTTAACTAGCGTTCACCTTAATCAATGAATTCGTGTATCTATTCAGGAGCAGACATGCCTTCTCAACTACCTTCTCAGCAAGAGCTAGCAAATGCAATCCGTGCCCTTAGCATGGACGGTGTTCAAAAAGCCAACTCAGGTCACCCTGGCGCACCTATGGGTATGGCTGATATCGCCGAAGTACTTTGGCGTGGTCACCTAAACCATAACC
>NZ_JBCDMC010000026.1:0-16976 GCF_042465995.1 Vibrio frigidus
AAAAGCCAGTGCCTTACCGCTTGGCGATAACCCAACAAATATGGTGCGGAAGGAGAGACTTGAACTCTCACACCTTGCGGCGCCAGAACCTAAATCTGGTGCGTCTACCAATTCCGCCACTTCCGCATGTTCTGTGTTCTCATTAGATGAATTGGATCTAATAAGAAATTGTATAGCTTGAGCTTTAAACTACATACCTCAAACCACTTACAAATATGGCTGGGCTACCTGGATTCGAACCAGGGAATGCTGGCATCAAAAGCCAGTGCCTTACCGCTTGGCGATAGCCCAACAAATATGGTGCGGAAGGAGAGACTTGAACTCTCACACCTTGCGGCGCCAGAACCTAAATCTGGTGCGTCTACCAATTCCGCCACTTCCGCGTAAATCTGTTGTAGAAAATATTGAGATGGTGCGGAAGGAGAGACTTGAACTCTCACACCTTGCGGCGCCAGAACCTAAATCTGGTGCGTCTACCAATTCCGCCACTTCCGCGTCTCAAATTGTCTACAGACTTCTTTGCTAACTGGTAAAAGCAAACAAGTTTTAATTATGGTGGCTACGACGGGATTTGAACCTGTGACCCCATCATTATGAGTGATGTGCTCTAACCAGCTGAGCTACGTAGCCATCTAAATCAAGCGAAACAATATAATATAAAGTTCGCCCTTTTAACAGTACAAAAAGTACTTTTTTATTAATGGTCGGGTTATCTGCTAGATTATAACGAGAGACAACCAGGGATGCTGGAATCAAACGTTGTAACTGCATTACTCGAACCACTTGCCAATTATGGTCGGGTTACCTGCTAGATTTAGAACAAGAGAGAACCAGTGAATGCTGGCATCAAAAGTTTTAAAACTAAAGTTACTCGAACCATCTTCAATATGGCTGGGTTACCTGGATTCGAACCAGGGAATGCTGGCATCAAAAGCCAGTGCCTTACCGCTTGGCGATAACCCAACAAATATGGTGCGGAAGGAGAGACTTGAACTCTCACACCTTGCGGCGCCAGAACCTAAATCTGGTGCGTCTACCAATTCCGCCACTTCCGCAAATCTTTTTATAATTTCTAGATAGTAGAATTAGTCTATCTAGAAAAGCAAATATGGTGGCTACGACGGGATTTGAACCTGTGACCCCATCATTATGAGTGATGTGCTCTAACCAGCTGAGCTACGTAGCCAAATTCTCATTCTCTAACCGTACGGCCAGCGACAAGAACGGAGCGCATTATGCGGATCTGTAGGAAAACCGTCAACCTATTTTTTTGCATAAATCCCACTAAAAAGACTGTTCGCGTCTTTTTTAAACAAAGATGGCTTTTTTTGCTTAAAAACTAATTACATTTCTCAACTAAATTGGATTATTAACAATAAAAAATGAAGCGATGATTTTAACAGATACAAAAAAAACCACTTAATAAAAGTGGCTTTTTATAGAACTGATTGAGTGTTTTGGCTACACGTTAAAACGGAAGTGAACGACATCCCCATCTTTAACGATGTAATCTTTACCTTCTAAGCGCCACTTTCCTGCTTCTTTTGCACCGCTTTCGCCGCTGAATTGGATGAAATCATCGTAGCCAACAACTTCTGCACGGATGAAGCCTTTCTCAAAATCAGTATGGATCTTACCTGCTGACTGTGGGGCAGTAGCGCCAATTGGAATTGTCCATGCACGAACTTCTTTTACACCAGCAGTAAAGTATGTCTGTAGTGTAAGTAGATCATAGCCTGAACGAATTACACGGTTTAGGCCAGGCTCTTCGATGCCCATGTCTTCAAGAAACTCAGCGCGATCTTCATCGTCTAGTTCAGATAGCTCAGACTCGATAGCGGCGCATACAGGAACGACTACATTGTTTTCGTTCTCTGCGAATTTGCGTACTTGATCAAGGAATGGGTTATTTTCAAAGCCATCTTCACTTACGTTAGCGATGTACATCGTTGGCTTTAACGTTAAGAAGTTTAAGTAATCTACTGCTTTCAACTCTTCTTTCGCTAGTTGAACCGTTCTCGCCATGCCGCCTTCTGTTAAAACAGGCAGAAGTTTTTCTAGTACAATTACTTCGAATTTAGCGTCTTTGTCGCCGCCCTTGGCCCGTTTTGCTTGGCGATGAATTGCTCGCTCACAAGTATCTAAGTCCGCAAGAGCAAGTTCTAAATTGATGATTTCAATATCGTCTAAAGGTGAAATTTTACCTGCAACGTGAACGATGTTGTCATCTTCAAAGCAACGAACTACGTGACCAATAGCATCTGTTTCTCGGATATTAGCCAGGAATTTATTCCCTAAACCTTCACCTTTAGATGCTCCGGCGACAAGGCCTGCTATGTCCACAAACTCCATAGTCGTCGGTAGGATTTTTTGAGGGTTAACAATCTTTGCTAGTGCATCTAGACGTAAATCAGGCACAGGTACTATGCCGGTGTTAGGCTCGATAGTACAAAATGGAAAGTTTGCTGCTTCGATACCAGCTTTAGTTAGTGCGTTAAACAGAGTCGATTTACCGACGTTTGGTAGACCAACGATGCCACATTTGAAACCCATGATATAAACCTTATTCTGCTTTGAACGTGTGTAAGCGATTTTGTGCTTTGGCTATGCCGTCTTTGAGTAAGATATCTAAGCTGCGGACAGATTCATCTACGACAGCATCAATACATTCTTGCTCTTTTGCTGGGGCTCTACCCAATACATAGCCAGATACTCTATCTTTATGCCCCGGATGACCAATGCCAATCCGTAAGCGGTAAAATTCTTTGTTATTACCAAGTCTGCTAATTGAGTCTTTTAAACCGTTATGACCACCATGGCCACCACCTTTCTTAAATTTACCAACGCCTGGAGGAAGATCAAGCTCATCATGAGCGATCATGATTTCTTCAGGTTTGATTTGGTAGAATTTGGCAACAGAAGCAACAGCCTTTCCGGACAAATTCATAAATGTAGTCGGAATGAGAAGACGCAAATCTTCACCATTCACCGTGATACGTCCAGTATAACCAAAGAATTTTGATTCATTCTTTAATGTTATATTGTGGACTCGCGCCAATTCTTCAACAACCCATGCTCCGGCGTTATGTCGGGTCTTCGCATATTCAGGACCTGGGTTTGCCAGACCTACGAGCAGCTTAATCTCTTGACTCACGGTTAGGATCTCTCTTGGATTTTCAAAAAGCGCCGTATAGTAGCATAAAAGTACTTCAAGGTGCGAGGCACTAAATATGGGTTTCCACAACACAAAAAAACACCCCTTCTAAAGAGGTGTTTTTAATAAGATTAACGATTATTTATAGCGACGAACTAAAACCGTACTAACAAACCATTTTTTGCTAAATAGTCTTAACTAAACATAGCCGAAATAGATTCTTCGTTGCTGATACGACGAATCGCCTCAGCAAGCATGCTAGATAGAGTCAGTTGCGTTACTTTACCTGTTGCTGCCATTTCCTTAGAGAGGGTAATGGAATCGGTAATGATAACTTGGTCAATCACTGAGTTTTTGATGTTCTTGGCTGCGTTGCCCGAGAACACGGCGTGGGTTGCGTATGCGAATACACGCTTAGCTCCACGCTGTTTAAGTGCTTCTGCTGCCTTACAAAGTGTGCCACCAGTATCGATCATGTCATCGACGATAACACAGTCACGACCTTCAACTTCACCAATCAGGTTCATTACTTCCGATACATTGGCGCGTGGACGACGTTTGTCTACGATAGCAATATCAATATTTCCTAACGCCTTCGCAGTTGCACGTGCACGAACAACGCCACCAAGATCTGGTGAAACGACCACAGGATCTTCTAGACCACGGGCTGCCATGTCTTCTAGAAGAACTGGCGTGCCGAAGATGTTATCTACAGGGACATCGAAGAAACCTTGAATCTGCTCAGCATGAAGGTCGATAGTTAATACTCGATCAACGCCCACATTAGACAGAAAGTCAGCAACGACTTTTGCAGTGATAGGCACACGAGCAGAACGAACGCGTCTGTCTTGTCGAGCATATCCAAAGTAAGGGATAACGGCAGTAATACGGCCTGCGGAAGCACGGCGCATTGCATCAATCATTACTACTAATTCCATTAGGTTATCATTAGTAGGAGCACAGGTTGATTGGATGATGAATACGTCACTACCACGAACATTCTCGTTTATTTGAACCGCTATTTCTCCATCAGAGAAACGGTCAACAGTAGCGTCACCAAGAGAAATATAGAGACGATCAGCAATACGTTGGGCTAGTTCAGGTGTAGCGTTACCAGCAAATAGCTTCATATCAGGCACAGTGGAAACCTCGGGGTTGCGTCCAGTTTTTAAATTAGGTTGGGTGTTCACGAGTTACTCATTCTTTAAACTATTCAGTCAAAGAATTTTTGTAACTGGTGAGTGTTTTATGCAATAGGGAACGGTTTTTCCCTTGTGCGACAAAACTTAAAACAGCGTCAGGAAGTTTAGCACGAATTCTCTCTGCATCGAGTTTGTTGTTAAACTCAGAAAACAGACATGACCCTGTACCCGTTAATCTTGACGGCGCATATTGTAACAGCCATGAAAGTTGCTTATCAACCTCTGGATAAAGTAATCGGACAATTTTTTCGCAATCGTTTACTTGTGATCCAGTTAACAACTCAGCTATAGCTCGCTTTGGCGTATTTCTGGTCAAGTCAGGATGAGAAAAAATTTCTGCTGTTGGTATGCTCACATTGGGCTTAACCACTAGATACCACTTCTCTTCTGGTGTTACTTTTTCCAATCGTTCTCCCACTCCTTCTGCAAATGCTGAAAAGCCTTTCACAAAAATTGGGACATCAGCACCAAGTTGTAAACCAATATCAGCCAATTCATCAGAGGTTAAATCAAGCTGCCAGAGAAAATTTAGCGCAACAAGTACGGTTGCAGCATTAGAAGAACCGCCGCCAATACCACCGCCCATGGGCAACCTTTTTTCCAAATGGATATCGGCACCGTAGGAAACCTGAGTCTTTTTTTTAAGCGCTATAGCGGCTTTCCATATCAAGTTGTTTTCGACAGGTACGCCTTCAAGTTCAGGGGTAAGTGTAATCTTGTTAGAGGAATTGGCTTGGATAGTTAAGGTGTCGCAATAATCTAAAAACTGAAATAGTGTTTGAAGCTCGTGGTACCCATCTTCTCTTCTATTGTTGATATAAAGAAAGAGATTAAGCTTTGCAGGGGAGGGCCAAGAAGTCGGCTGAGTTATCATGAATTTATTACCCATTTAGAAACAGCGATTTTAATTTTGGTGTCTGTGGATTTTAACGTCATTTGGTTTGGTAGCGGCAGACCATCGTAATCTTGATAGCGGGTGTAATCTAAAGTCCAGTTACGGCTTCTGCTTCTTTTTTGTAAAGATTTTAATGTGTTAGTCTCATTGAATTGGTAGTCGTCAGCCTGAATTGGCAGACCTTTTATCCAATGTTTCAATTGAGATACCGGAAATTCTAAACCAGTTAATTCGGCAAATAATAAGTTGGCGTCTTTATTTTCGTAGATTTGGTCATCACTGGTGATCACCTTAGAACCGTCGGGTGTCATAATGAGCGTTAGTACGGTAGAGCCAAGAAAGTTGATCAAACGTAATTCGCTTTCTTTTTCAGTGTGTTTCCAATAGAAATTTAAGCTGACGGTATCTTTTGGGCCTCGATAGCCCAGTTTGCCCGTAGCCTGAAATGAACGAATGTTTGAGAGTTGAGTACTGTGTTTTTCCCATTCTACATTAATGGCCGATTCTTCAGGGAGAGTACTACAAGCAGAAACGAAAAAAATTAGGGACAAATAGATACAGTATTTTTGAATTATTTTCATATTGGTCAATAATCACGCAAATCAAGTAAGTCTTTAGGGGTAACTATATCATCTAAATCACGAACTCATAAAAACATCTCTCTATCACCCTTTCATTAAGCAAGCCCATCAAGTAAAATTCCCCCCTTAATTCGTATATTAAAATCGAGATCCTTTATTCCATGTCCTTGCTTGTTATTGGTATCAATCACAATACAGCGTCGGTTGAATTGCGAGAAAAGGTTGCTTTTTCCCCTGAGAAGTTGACAGAGGCGCATAAGCAACTTGGAGCAGATTCAAATATAAAAAGTGGTGTTATTGTCTCCACTTGTAATCGAACAGAGATCTATTTTGATGTAAAACAAGCAAGCAAGAATCAAGTAATTGACTGGATGACAGAGTTTCATCAGATTCAACCTGAAGAACTTAAGTCAAGCTTATATATACATGAAGAACAAGCGGCGATTAAGCACTTGATGCGTGTTTCGTGTGGACTCGACTCGCTTGTATTGGGTGAACCTCAGATCTTGGGGCAAGTTAAGCAAGCCTACTCAAGCGCCAGAGAGCTCAAGTCTGTCGACGGCACAATGGAAAAGTTGTTCCAAAAAACATTTTCAGTAGCAAAAAAAGTTCGCACAGAAACTGAAATCGGCGGGAGCGCTGTTTCGGTTGCTTATGCAGCCTGCACACTTGCGAAGCACATATTTGAATCACTTTCAGAATCGACAGTCTTATTAGTGGGTGCGGGCGAGACAATAGAACTTGTCGCCAAACACCTTTCCGATAATGGATGCAAACATATCATTGTTGCTAATCGTACCCGTGAACGCGCACTAGGCTTAGCAAAACAGTTTGATGCTCAGGTGATAAGCCTCGAAGAAATACCGGAACACTTATATAGAGCCGATATCGTTATAAGCTCTACAGCCAGTCCTCTACCTATTATCGGTAAAGGTATGGTGGAAACGGCGTTGAAAAAACGTAAGCGTCAACCCATTCTAATCGTTGATAT
Source organism: Vibrio frigidus (assembly GCF_042465995.1). Lineage (NCBI taxonomy): Bacteria > Pseudomonadati > Pseudomonadota > Gammaproteobacteria > Vibrionales > Vibrionaceae > Vibrio > Vibrio frigidus. The sequence continues at coordinate 6,824 of NZ_JBCDMC010000026.1, forward strand.
AGCCGTACCGAGAGATGTAGAACAGCAAGTTGGCGACTTAGACGATATTTATCTTTATACTGTCGACGATTTACAGTCTATTGTTCAGCAGAATATGGAGCAGCGCAAAGTTGAAGCGATTCAAGCTGAGGCGATTGTTTCCGAAGAGAGCGCTGCATTTATGACTTGGTTACGATCATTACACGCTGTTGATAGTATCCGAGAATTTCGAACATCAGCCAATGCGATTAGAGAAGAACTTATCGCGAAAAGCCTACAGGCACTCGAGTCTGGTGGTGACCCCGAAAAGGTGTTGCTAGAACTAAGCAATAAATTGACCAACAGATTGATCCACGCTCCTACTCGCGCCCTGCAAAGTGCAGCGGAGCAAGGTGACCCAGATAAACTCTCTGTAATTAGACAGAGTATAGGTCTAGACGACCTACAACAAAATTAAAGAAGATTATGAAACAATCCATTTTGACTAAGCTTGAAACTCTGGTAGAGCGTTACGAAGAGGTTCAGCATTTACTTGGTGATCCTGACGTTATTGGTGACCAAAACAGATTCCGTGCACTGTCTAGAGAGTATTCTCAATTAGAAGAAGTGACGATGTGCTTCCAAGCGTACCAGCAAGCTCAAGGTGATCTCGACGCCGCTGAGGAAATGGCGACGGAAGACGATGCAGAAATGCGCGAAATGGCGCAAGAAGAGATAAAGGAATCTAAAGCCACTATCGAAAAACTGGCGGATGATCTACAAATTCTACTGATACCAAAAGATCCAAATGATGAACGTAACTGTTTCTTAGAGATTCGAGCAGGCGCCGGTGGAGATGAAGCGGGTATATTCGCCGGTCACCTTTTCCGTATGTACAGTCGTTTTGCTGAGAAGAAAGGTTGGCGAATCGAGGTAATGAGCTCGAATGAATCTGAACAAGGTGGTTACAAAGAGATGATCGCTAAAGTGATTGGCGACGGTGCTTACGGCGTACTTAAATTTGAATCAGGTGGCCACCGAGTGCAACGTGTTCCTGCGACTGAATCGCAAGGGCGTGTGCATACCTCTGCTTGTACTTTAGCTGTCATGGCAGAAATACCAGAGGCGGATCTACCAGAAATTAAATCGTCTGACTTGAAAATAGACACATTCAGATCGTCTGGCGCTGGTGGCCAGCACGTGAACACCACCGATTCTGCTATACGAATTACTCACTTACCAACGGGTACTGTAGTGGAATGTCAGGATGAACGTTCTCAGCATAAAAACAAGGCGAAAGCGATGTCGGTTCTTGCTGCAAGAATTATTAAGGCTGAAGAAGCTAGACGTGCTGAAGTCGTTTCGGATACTCGACGTAATCTATTGGGTTCTGGCGACAGAAGTGACCGTGTTCGAACTTACAACTATCCGCAGGGCCGAGTATCAGACCATCGAATCAACCTTACATTGTACCGTTTGTCAGAAGTGATGGAAGGCGATCTTCAAAGCCTTATTGATCCAGTGATATTTGAATATCAAGCTGATCAACTTGCTGCGCTTGCAGACCTGAATTAATCCAGAATCCGATTATATATGGATATGACACCGTCCGTTGAGGCGACGTTGAGGGCGACAACCGCTTTGCTGGATGAAAGCGGAAGCGCGTCGCCGTCTTTGGATGCTGCAGTATTGCTTTGCCATGTACTCGGAAAACCACGTAGTTACCTTTTAACGTGGCCTGAAAAAGTACTGACAAACGAACAACAAAGCCAGTTCAGAGCGTTGATAAAAAGACGAATTGAAGGTGAGCCTATTGCTTACATAACCGGTGAACGTGAATTTTGGTCATTGTCGCTGATGGTTTCTCCTTCAACATTGATCCCTAGACCTGATACGGAACGTCTTGTTGAGATTGCACTGGAAAAAGTGTCCACTGAACCTTGTCAACTATTGGATTTGGGATCGGGGACCGGCGCTATCGCTCTTGCGATGGCATCTGAGTGTCCACAGCATGACGTTACTGGCATAGACATTCGTACCGAAGCTAAAGAATTGGCTGAGAAAAATGCAAGAAACCTCGGCATAAATAATGTTACGTTTTTGCAAGGCAGTTGGTTTGAACCGCTAGAAACAAATCGTAACTACATTGGAACTAAATTTGGTCTGATTGTTTCCAATCCACCATATATTGATAAAGATGATCCTCACCTTACCTCTGGTGACGTTAGGTTCGAACCAACAAGTGCTCTTGTCGCCGAAGAGAAAGGCCTGTCAGATATACGTATGATTGCAACACAGGCTGTTCGTCACCTAAAGCCGAAAGGCTGGTTGTTGTTTGAACACGGTTTTGAACAAGGTGAAGCCGTGCGAGAATTATTGTTAACTTTGGGTTATAGCGACGTGTCAACCGAGCAAGATTACGCTGGGAACGACAGAGTTACCTATGGCCGATGTGAGTCAACTCCATTAGAATAAAGAGAAATTACAGTGTATTTTGCTTTAAAAAACATCCACATGCTGTCCATCGTACTTAGTGCGATTTTATTATCCATTCGCTACGCATTGATGATGGCGAACTCCCCGATGATTGAAAAGAAGTTCCTAAAAATATCACCACATGTTATCGACACGATATTAATCCTCTCAGGTATAGGGCTAATTTTCAGCTTAGGGTTTATACCTTTTACACCAGGCAATGAATGGTTTACGGAAAAAGTGACCTGTATATTGGCCTATTTCGCATTAGGTTTTTTTACTCTTAAAGTCGCTAAAAATCGACTACTTAGAACCTTCGCACTCTTTGGCGCGTTAGGCTGGTTAGTAATGGCGGGTAAGATCGCAATAACGAAAGTACCAGCATTAATAGGGTAAACGATGTTTAAATTGTTCGATGAAGATTTAGATGGGATGGCGATCGTAGAAGGAGCATTAGCGCTCAATCATGCGATTAACTCCGATACAGACGTTGCTTGGGCTGAGGCCGAACTTGCGAAACTATTGAGTGAGATAGAGCTGGCGTTAGTTAATGAGACAGACGAAAAACAGAAGTTTGACTCTTTCATACGCTACTTCTACTGCGACCTAGGGTTTAAAGGTGACAGTGAAGCCTACTTCAGCTCAGAGAATGTATTCATGGATACAGTACTGAGGCGCAGAATGGGTATCCCTGTGAGTCTGGGCGCTCTGTTTCTTTATTTTGCAGGCAAGTTAGGCTTTCCTGTTGAAGGCGTGACGTTTCCAACCCAATTTTTGGTTAAGCTGCTATGGTCTGATGAAAAGCCAATGTACATCAATCCATACAATGGTGAGTATGTAGACAAGAAGATACTCACCGCTTGGCTTATTGGGCAAGAAGGGCCGTTAGCTAAATTGAAAGCAGAACACCTAAAGACAGCGGACCATCCCACGATTATTGGTCGTTGGTTAGCCGTAACCAAAAGCGCACTTTTAAGAGAAGAGCGCTATACTTTGGCACTTAGGTGTACCGATTTGGCATTAAGCTTTGTCCCCGATGATCCGTATGAGATCCGTGATAGAGGTTTTATTTATCAACAGCTTGATTGCCATCAAATTGCAAAAACTGATTATCAATTTTTTATTGATCAGTGCCCAGAAGATCCAGCGGCTGAGCTACTCAAAAGCCAGTTAAGGGCATTGGACACAAATATCGTTACTATTCACTAGTTAATTTGTTGAATTAGCTAAAGTCATTGATTAAAAGTAGAGAGAAAAAAATGGAACAAAAAATCGTTCATGTTGGTGATATTCCAGTTGCAAACGACAAACCGTTTACCTTATTTGCGGGGATGAATGTTCTTGAATCTCGCGATCTCGCTATGAAAATCTGCGAACATTATGTCACCGTTACTGAGAAACTTGGTATTCCATACGTATTTAAGGCGTCATTTGATAAAGCGAATCGCAGCTCTGTCCATTCTTATCGTGGTCCCGGCCTAGAAGAAGGAATGAAGATATTCCAAGAAATCAAAGATACCTTTGGTGTGAAAATCATTACCGATATCCATACGGAAGCACAAGCTCAAATTGTTGCCGATGTCGTTGATGTGATTCAGCTACCTGCATTCTTAGCTCGTCAGACCGATCTTGTTGAAGCGATGGCGAAGACGGGTGCGGTTATCAATGTCAAGAAACCTCAATTTATGAGCCCTGATCAAGTGGGTAATATTGTGGATAAGTTTGCAGAATGTGGGAATGATAAAATCATTCTATGTGAGAGAGGTTCTTGCATGGGCTATGACAATCTAGTGGTTGATATGCTTGGTTTTGGTGTTATGAAAAAAGTGTCTAACGGCAGTCCTATTATTTTTGACGTGACTCACTCACTGCAGATGCGAGATCCGTCTGGAGCTGCATCTGGTGGACGTCGTAACCAAACAGTAGAATTGGCCAAGGCAGGATTAGCAACGGGTATTGCTGGTCTGTTTATTGAGGCTCACCCTGACCCTGATAAGGCAAGATGTGACGGCCCTTCGGCTCTTCCATTGGATAAATTGGAGCCTTTCTTAGCTCAGATGAAGTCACTTGATGACATGATTAAGAGCTTTGAACATATCGATATTAAGTAACTCATCGACGCACTATAAAATTAAACCGCCTTTTGGGGCGGTTTTTTTGTGGAAAAATCAATTGAAGTACAAACCTGAAAGAATTCAACTTTGCTAAGCCTGAACCTAGATCAATATCATAGGTAACCGATTGCCTGTGATGGCTTTTGGTTTTATGTGTATTAAATCACTTTCATTAAAATAAAACTGTAATATAAAGGTGACCTATATTTCATATATATGAAATCATAATAGATGATCTCCTCGAATAATCTAAACTTCTTCAAGTTGTCACTTGAAAAACCATGATTTGAGAACTTCACGGCAGTGAAAAATCCAAAATAAAAGAAAGGTACTAAAGATGAAGGAACGCTTGATACTTAAAACTGTGCTAGGTGCAGCAATATTAGCAACATTGGCTGGTTGCGCGACGGGACCTGCATGGGAAGAAGACCAAACTTATAAGCTAACGGTTTTGCATACCAATGATCACCATGGCCGTTTCTGGTCAAATAAATATGGTGAGTACGGTATGGCCGCGCGTAAAACGCTAATCGATGAATTACGTGCTGAAGTGGCGGCTGAAGGTGGCAGCGTGCTACTGCTTTCTGGCGGTGATATTAACACCGGTGTTCCTGAATCAGATCTGCAAGATGCTGAACCTGATTTTAAAGGGATGAACAAGCTTGGTTATGACGCAATGGCGTTAGGTAACCATGAATTTGATAACGCGCTTTCAGTGCTAGATCAGCAAATCGCATGGGGTGGTTTCCCTATGTTGTCTGCAAACATCTATGACAAAACAACAGGCGAACGTAAGTATCAAGCCTATGAAATGTTTGAAAAGCAAGGCATCAAAATTGCTGTCATTGGTTTAACTACTGAAGATACGATGAAGATTGGTAATCCAGAATTTATTGCTGGATTAGAATTTCGTGACCCGAAAGAAGAAGCGAAGAAGCTGATCGCTGAAATTAATGAAAGCGAAAAACCAGATCTGATTTTTGCTGTGACGCATATGGGTCACTATGAAAATGGTAACCGTGGTGTGAATGCGCCAGGTGATGTTGCGCTTGCTCGCTATTTAGACGAAGGCTCGTTAGATATGATCGTTGGTGGTCACTCACAAGAACCTGTCTGTATGGAAGGTCCTAACGTGATGAATGGCTCCTTCAAGCCGGGTGCTGAGTGCCAACCAGATAATCAAAATGGTACCTGGATAGTTCAGGCTCATGAATGGGGTAAATATGTCGGCCGTGCTGACTACGAATTCCGTAATGGCGAACTGGAAATGGTGAGCTATGACCTTATTCCTGTAAACCTCAAGAAAAAAATCAAGGTTGATGGCAAGAAAACGCGCGTATTCATTCAAGATGAAATCGCTCAAGACGCGGAAATGGTCGCCTTCTTGAAACCATACCAAGAGCAAGGTCAAGAACAGTTGAACATTAAGGTTGCTGAATCTAATGCGAACCTAGTTGGTGAGCGAAATATCGTTCGTTTCCAACAAACTAACCTTGGTCGCTTGATTGCTACTGCACATATGGAACGCGCTAAAGCAGATTTCGGTGTGATGAACTCTGGTGGTGTACGTGCTTCAATTGAAGCTGGCGATATTACGTATAAAGATGTGTTGACCGTTCAACCATTCGCAAACGTAATTACATACAACGACATGAAGGGTAGTGAAGTATTAGATTACTTGAACGTTGTTGCGACGAAACCGGTTGATTCTGGTGCTTATGCTCAGTTCGCTGGTATTTCAATGACAGTAGAAAACGGTAAAGTGAGTGATGTTAAGGTTGGCGGCATGCCACTTGATATGAACAAGACATATCGTTTCACCGTGCCAAGCTTTAACGCTGCTGGTGGTGATGGCTATCCTAAGCTGACAGGTCACGCTGGCCATGTTAATACTGGGTTTGTTGATGCAGAAGTATTGAAAGCATACCTAGAATCAAACACACCGATAGATGTAAGCAAATTTGAGCCAAAAGGCGAAATGGTTTACAAATAAGAGATTAACTTGACGATCCTTTAAGGAACGTTGAAGATAAAGGCGATGCTAATGCATCGCCTTTTTTTATTTACGAGTGAATACTACCAAGCTAAGTTAGTGTGTGATCAACATGAATGTTATTCAGTCGAGCGCTGAAGACCCCCATGTGCGCATAGCAGTGGGCCTTCCTGCCCATTGATGTTGGCTCCATGACCACCATATTGCTGATCAGTTGATTTTCCAGATTGGTATTACTTGAAACAAAATCGTTGAGTAAAGTATGACACCAGCTATCGACCTTCTGAAGAAGAAAAAAATACCACATACGGTTCATCAGTATAAGCATGACCCCAAGCATGTAAGTTACGGCTTAGAGGCGGCCGAGGTGCTTGGGGTAGACCCTAATAAAGTATTTAAGACCTTGATGTTCTGTATCAACGGCGAGCAGAGAAACCTTGCCGTAGCTATTATTCCAGTGGAGAGCAAGCTTAATCTTAAGCAGGCAGCTAAAGCGATGAAAGCCAAAAAGGCGGAGATGGCTGACCCCACTATTGCTCAGAAAATATCTGGATACGTTGTCGGTGGTATCAGCCCATTAGGCCAGAAGAAAAGATTACCGACTTGTTTAGATATAACGGCTCAAGGGCAGGAGGCTATTTATGTGTCTGCTGGGAAGCGGGGACTCGATCTGGAGGTGTCGCCAGAACATCTGTTGCAACTAACGAACGGATTGTTTGCGGAGTTAACAGCATAAAAATATAGTGACCATCACCTAATTGATTGAGCAGATGATGGCCGTTTATATTACTTATCTGTGGGTTTATTTTTTAGAGAAAGCGTACCTGCTACTCGTTCTGTCGGCTTGCTATTATGTCTGTTGTCGGCGTTAGAGTATGAATCGGCATTTCTTTTTCTTGGGGAATGACGAAATTCATCGGCATTATTGCCTGAAAAGGTTCTTGGTTTTTGATTTCTTCTTGCGCGTGAAGGTTGATTCTCTTCTCGACTATCAAACAGTTTTGCGTCCGTCGCTCGTCTGATTCGTCCTCCATCCGCATTCACTTTCGATGCTTCTTCAGTATTACTTGAATCGCCACTCATTCTTAGTATTTCAGCGACTTCAGCGTCTGTTAAATAACGCCATTTTCCGTTTGGGATACCGTCGATAGTGATATTCATAATACGCACTCGACGAAGCTTAAATACTTCATAACCTAATGCTTCACACATACGGCGGATCTGACGGTTCAATCCTTGGGTCAGCACAATGCGAAATGAGTACTTGGTTTCTTCGGTAACCTCACAAGGGAGAGTGACAGTGTCAAGAATCGCCACACCTGACGACATTTTCTCGAGAAAGGCTTTGTTAATGGGTTTGTCTACGCGAACCACATATTCTTTTTCGTGGTTATTGCCAGCACGCAATATTTTGTTGACGATATCGCCATCGTTTGTCAAAAAGATCAGCCCATCGGAAGGTTTATCTAAACGGCCAATTGGGAATATACGCTGCTTTAAACCAATGAAATCGACGATATTACCAGGGATATCCCTTTCCGTCGTACAGGTGATACCTGTTGGTTTATTCAACGCGATATAGATGGCTTTTTGTTTTCGATTGAGTGGCTTATTATCGACGAGTACGACGTCATCCGCGAGTACTTTGGTCCCCATTTCTGGGACGATACCGTTAATGGTGACTCGACCACTATCAATAAGCCTATCCGCTTCTCTACGGGAGCAAAACCCCGTCTCACTGATAAACTTATTTAAGCGTTTGCCTTGCGGATCTTGAGATATATTTTGCGACATGGTTTTCTCTGTTTCACAACGATGAAAAAAGCAACGATAAGATCGTTGCTGAGTATTGGCTTATTTTAGCATCAATCTGCATTTAACCTAGACGTTTTTGATGTCTTTCGCTATTTTCGAGTTTTTTGTCGACGCTTTTCTTCAACATAACATATACGGCACCTGTACCGCCGTGTGTTCTTTGTGTGCTATGTACCGCTAATACATCCGATATCTGCACTAACCAACTAGCGGTATAGCTTTTCATCATAGCGGGAGGATTTGAGCGCTCCCCTTTCCCATGGACAATAATCACACTCCGGATATCCATGCGCAAACACTGGCGGAGGAACTTGACGATTTCTTCTCGGGCTTGTGTGAGGGTTCTCTTGTGAAGGTCTAAACGAGCCTGAATAGGATACTTGCCGAGCCTTAACTTTCGATAGACCCCGTCTTGTACGCCACTACGTTTAAACTCGATAATATCATCTGGTTTTAACATTGGGGCATGATCAAGAGAAAGATATTCAGGTTCATCCTCTGTTAGGTTCATCGCGGCTTCACGACGAGCTAATTGAGCATCAGAAACATGATGGTCTTTTTTGAGTTCGGCGATGTCTTGTGTCAACGGTTTTATATCGCCCATCATTTTTTGAAATAGGTCTAGGTCGTCTTCCTGAGACATAACTGCATCTCACATTGGTCAGTAATCATCAAATGAGTATACCAGTTGGAAATGCAAGGTCATCAACTATTGGTCATCAAGAAAAGTAGATAGCCAGTGCGATGGTTTATGTCGGTAAATTACAGGTAAAGAAAACCGGAGAAAATGTAATATTTACTCCGGAGCAATAGTTTGACTTGCTAAGTGATCTAGTGAGGAGATTTGTCGCTTACTATTTTGTAAATGAAATAACCACCGAAAAATAGCATGATGCCGAATGTGACGAATATGACTATCATTGAAGATAAACCTATCGCATTCCCAAAAAGGAGATCGAGCCAGAAATCCATGTTTTCTCCTAACAAAATAGTAATGACAAAGCTAAATTAGAGGTTGTTTAGCTATTAATCACTGATCTGGATCAATTGTGGCTATTTAGTTAAGAAAATGATCTTGTTGTTGTGTTTTTAGTCACATTTTAGCTGGGCCTGATGCTAAAGTAAGCAGTTGAACGGAAGCTGAGAAAAAGTATTAGAAATGGCTTGCGTCTAAGTAAATAATGAGTAATATACGCTTCCGTTCCCGGTTAAAAGAAATCGGAACGATATTCGGTGAATAGCGCAGCTTGGTAGCGCATCTGGTTTGGGACCAGAGGGTCGGGGGTTCGAATCCCTCTTCACCGACCATCTTAAAGAAGCCTCGTCTAATGACGAGGCTTTTTGCATTCTAGAAAAAAATAAACATAGAAAGAGGATAGGAACATAGGGGCGGGGGTTCGCCTATTCTCAAATTCAGCTCTTCACCGACCATCTTAAAGAAGCCTCGTCTAATGACGGGGCTTTTTGCATTCTAGAAAAAAATAAACATAGAAAGAGGATAGGAACATAGGGGCGGGGGTTCGCCTATTCTCAAATTCAGTTCTTCACCGACCATCTTAAAGAAGCCTCGTCTAATGACGCAATGCCGTTCGGTTAACGTTATCTAAACCTGTCATCTCGATTAAAATGGGCCTATTTTCACGAAAACCAACGTCATCCCCATGAAAATGGGTGTACTACCGACCTCATAGGTAACACTTTAAACCGGTCACATAGGTAACACTTATGTTGGCCGGATTACTCGACCAACTACTTCATCTACGATCCCTAATTTTAGAGTTCCAAAATGCAGCAACCA
>NZ_JBCDMC010000027.1:0-10821 GCF_042465995.1 Vibrio frigidus
GTGTTCTTTGACTCATGATACAGGTCTCATTCCAAGGCATAAGCTTCTCCTCTATGAAGCTTACACATTAACACCTGTTACCCATGTGCCCGGTCAGATCTGTTACCTATGTGGGCGGTCAATACCTTACGGCACCAGATTCCCTCTTTCGAGGGAATGACGACGGGGCCGAGGGAATGACGACGGGGCCGAGGGAATGACGATGAAACCGAGGGAATGGTAATGAAAGCGATGAAGTGACGATGGAAACGAGATCGTGAGGATAGAACGGAGAGTGCCAAAAGAATCGAAGTACCAACGAAAAAGCGCTCAACATTCAAAAATATTGAGCGCTTAAGTATCTTAGTGCTTCAAATTAAACTAGGACTTCACCTGTCATTTCCGCAGGAATTTCCATATCGGTTAGTTTAAGCATCGTTGGAGCAAGGTCAGACAGTTTGCCGCCCTCTTTAAACGCAACATCTTTGTTACCAACATAGATAAGTGGAACGGGTAGATTTGTGTGCGCAGTGTGAACACCACCTGTTTCTGGGTCTACCATCATCTCTGCATTGCCATGGTCGGCAGTGATAAGTAGTTGGCCATCCACTTCTTTGATTGCAGCCACAACCTGTGCAACGCAACCATCGATAGCTTCAATAGCCTGCTCTGCTGCTTCATAAACGCCAGTATGACCTACCATGTCAGGGTTAGGGTAGTTACAAATAATATTGTCATACTCACCTGACTTAATAGCGGCGACCAGTTTTTCAGTCAGCTCTTCAGAGCTCATCTCCGGTTGAAGATCATACGTTGCTACCTTTGGTGAAGCAACGAGGCTGCGAACTTCGCCTTCAAATTCATCTTCTACGCCACCGTTGAAGAAGAAGGTTACGTGTGCGTATTTTTCTGTTTCAGAGATACGTAGCTGCGTTTTACCTGCTTTAGATAGCCATTCGCCGTATGTGTTTTCTAGCGACGCTGGTGGGAATGCACAAAGTAGGGGAATATTTGCGGCATATTGAGTCAACATAACGAAATCAACGGCCGGAAACTTAGTACGTTCAAAGTCTGTAAATGCGGGTACAAATGTACGCGTGATCTCACGAGCACGGTCAGCACGATAGTTCATAAAGATAACCGCATCGCCATCTTCAATAGCGGCAGACTTTTGATCTTCTGTTTTTAGTTCTGTTGGTTTAACAAACTCGTCGTTTTCATCGCGAGCGTAAGCGGCGGCAAGGCCCTCAACAGCAGAGTCATAAGTAAACTCAGATTTCGCATCCGTTAATAGGTTATAAGCTTGCTCTACACGATCCCAGTTATTATCGCGGTCCATGGCGTAGTAACGACCGACGAGAGAAGCAACGCGGCCTTTACCGAGTTCTGCAAATAGGTCTTGGAAACGTTGAAGTGATTTTTCTGCGCTACGCGGTGGGGTATCACGTCCGTCTAGGAAACAGTGAAGGTAAACGTTTTCTGCACCACGTTCTGCGGCCATTTTAATTGCTGCGTAGATGTGGTCTTCATGGCTGTGAACACCACCTGGAGACATCAGCCCCATAATGTGCACGGCATTACCGGTTTTCGCGGCTTTGTCGATGGCCGCAACAAGGGTTTCATTGTGTTGGAATTCACCGTCAGCAATAGATTTAGTGATGCGTGTAAGGTCTTGATATACCACGCGACCAGCGCCAATGTTGGTATGACCAACTTCAGAGTTGCCCATTTGACCATCAGGTAAGCCAACATCTAAACCAGAAGCAGAAATAAGAGTATTAGGTTGATTAGCAAACAAGCTATCCATGAACGGCGTATTTGCATTGTTGATAGCATTGCTTGCGCTTTCTTCACGGTATCCCCAACCGTCAAGAATCACTAGCGCCATCGGCTTCTTAGTTGGCATATTTTTAGCTGACATACTTATGACCTCGTCAAATTTTTAAAAGATTCTAGAAAATAAATTAGTGTGATTTTACTACAGTTTTGAGACTAAGCGCAGGTTTTTTGTTGGTGCGTGGTTTGTGATTTGTCGTTCGAAGCTAATAACTGCCATTCCTGATAGTTTGGAATAGTGGTTGTTTAGTCATGACGGGTGTTCGCGACCGCGCAAATTTATTAAGATTCTAGCATCGGCTTGCGTTACTCGTTATACTCTCACACTACTTGAAAAACTAACGCGAAGAGCACTTTAGAAATGCAAGAATATATTGATTTTGTACAGGGCAACATGCTGCTGGCTATGGCTTTTGTTGGTATCGTTGTGGCGCTTATTTTAAACATCTATAAAACCTCAACGGCTAAATACAAAGAAATATCACCCGCTCAGTTAACTCAATTCATCAACAGAGATGAAGGAGTGGTGATCGATATTCGTACGAAGGACGAATTCAAACAAGGTCATATCACCGGTGCACTTCACATTTTACCGTCTGAAATCAAATCTGGAACGGTACCAAACCTTGAAAAATACAAAGAGAGCCCAATTACAGTGGTATGTAAAAGTGGCCAAGCGGCTACCGAGAATGCAAACCTGTTAGCGAAAGCGGGTTATGAGAATGTTAACTTATTAAAAGGTGGCATTCTGTCTTGGAGCGAAGCAAAAATGCCACTCGTTCGTGGTAAAAAATAAAATTTATTGCACTGGATGTTTTATTACGCTGAATAGGTTTTAATTCGCCGAATAGTTTTAGAGCATTTTGCCGAATTAGATGTGATAGCGAGCACGAAATAAGTTGTTCATCTAGTTTTTGTCGACTTGCTCAGTTAGTCTCAGTGCATTCTCAATTTTCGTCCTATTAATGGACTTACAGAATTCTTTGAAAAAAGATTTAAGGAAAACAACATGGCTGAAGCAGCACCGCAAGAGAACCAACAGAACTTCACTATCCAACGCATCTTCTTAAAAGATCTCTCTTTTGAAGCGCCTAACTCTCCTACTATTTTTCAAAAAGAGTGGGTTCCAGACGTTAAGCTTGATCTTGATACTCAAAGCCGTGAGCTTGGTGAAGGTGTCTACGAAGTCGTTCTACGTTTAACTGTGACAGTTAAAAACGAAGAAGAGACTGGCTTCTTATGTGAAGTTCAACAAGGTGGTATTTTCACTGCTGAGAAAATGGAAGCAGGACAACTTGCACATTGTTTAGGTGCTTTCTGCCCTAATATCCTTTTCCCATATGCTCGTGAAACAATCTCTAGCTTAGTGGTTAAAGGGACATTCCCACAATTAAACCTAGCACCTGTAAACTTTGATGCTTTGTTTATGAACTACCTACAGAATCAAACCCAAGCTGAAGAAACGCCAACTGACGCGTAGACTTATACCCTAGGTTTAGAGCCTTCGTTTTTATCGCTTCTAGATTCTGGTAAAGAGAAAAGCGAGCGCTCAAGATTCGATATAAAAATGCACAATGCTTTATGCTTGTGCATTTTTTGCTTAAGCTAACCTAAGACCGACAACACAGACAGGAAAAGTGCATATGATTAATTCTCACAATGCCTATGGAAAAGAGATTGCAATGACTGTGATCGGAGCAGGTTCATATGGGTCATCACTGGCGATTTCGTTAGCTAGAAATGGTGATAATGTGGTTTTGTGGGGGCATGATCCTGAGCATATGCAGCGCCTTGAAAGTGACAGAGCTAACCAAGAGTTTTTACCTGATATTACGTTTCCTGACACATTGATTGTTGAGTCTGATTTAAAGAAAGCGGTCCAAGCAAGCAGAGATCTTCTCGTCGTAGTACCTAGTCATGTGTTTGGCATTGTACTTAAAAGCCTAAAACCTTTTCTAAAAGAAGAATCTAGAATTTGTTGGGCAACCAAAGGCTTAGAGCCTGAAACGGGTCGATTACTTCAAGAGGTTGCGTACGATGTTATCGGTGATAGCTATTCACTTGCGGTTTTGTCAGGGCCAACCTTTGCTAAAGAGCTTGCCGCTGGTATGCCAACGGCGATTTCAGTAGCATCCCCTGATGCTGACTTTGTCGAGCAACTTCAAGAAAAAATTCACTGTAGTAAGACCTTCCGAGTGTATGCAAATAACGATTTTATTGGCATGCAACTTGGTGGTGCGGTTAAGAATGTTATCGCTATTGGTGCGGGAATGTCGGATGGTATTGGCTTTGGTGCTAATGCCCGTACGGCATTGATCACGCGTGGTTTAGCGGAGATGACACGTTTGGGCACGGCATTAGGTGCACAACAAGAAACCTTTATGGGAATGGCGGGTTTGGGTGATTTAGTGTTGACCTGTACCGATAATCAATCCCGTAATCGCCGATTTGGTCTCGCATTGGGACAAGGCAAGGATATTGATACCGCACAGGTAGAGATAGGCCAAGTTGTCGAAGGATACAGAAATACGAAAGAAGTTTGGTTGCTTTCGCAGAGAATGGGTGTTGAAATGCCAATAGTTGACCAAATATATCAAGTATTATACCAAAGTAAAGATGCTCGATTGGCAGCGCAAGACCTATTGGCGAGAGATAAAAAAGCGGAAGGATAAGTATGAAACACTGCAAGCCAAGTAATGTATGGCAGACGATTGTAAAGGAAGCACGCGAGCAGGCCGTACAAGAGCCAATGCTGGCCAGTTTTTACCACGCAACCATTATAAATCATGACAGTCTTTGTGCCGCGCTAAGCTATATATTGGCAAACAAATTAAAAACAGCGTCGATGCCCGCGATGGCGGTTAGAGAGGTGGTTGAAAAAGCGTTGGCGGCGGATCCTGAAATTACAGAATCAGCCGCGTCTGATATCTGCGCTACGGTAAACCGAGATCCTGCGGTAAGTCTTTATTCTATCCCTCTACTTTACCTGAAAGGGTTTCATGCGTTACAAGGTTACCGGGTTGCTAATTATCTATGGAAGCAAAAACGTTATGCTCTTGCTACCTATTTACAGAACCAGATTTCGGTTGCATGCCAAGTAGATGTACACCCTGCGGCGACGATAGGCAAAGGTATCATGCTTGACCATGCTACCGGTATTGTCATTGGTGAAACGGCCGTAGTTGAAGATGATGTGTCGATACTGCAAAACGTAACATTGGGTGGTACAGGTAAAGAAGGCGGCGATCGACATCCGAAGATTCGTGAAGGCGTGATGATTGGTGCTGGTTCTAAAATCTTAGGCAATATTGAGGTGGGTCGAGGAGCGAAGATAGGCTCTGGTTCCGTGGTACTTCAATCCGTCCCTGAGCACACTACTGTTGCTGGCGTGCCTGCAAAAATAGTAGGGCGACCGACAACCGACAAACCCTCTGAGGATATGGATCAGGCGTTTAACGGTAAATCTAATGTTTACACTGATGGTGCTGGGATTTAGTTGATTTAGTCGTGCCTTGTTTTTTTAAACACTCACTGCGTTCGTTTGTAGATTCCAGAAACGAACATAGTGAGCGATCCCCGATTCAACACTCAACACTCAAAGCTAACATCTCTCTCCGTAGTCTAAGCGCGTATAAATACCCACACACACCACCGACCATATTACCTATCAACACCCCTGCGAATAGCCCTTGAATTCCATATAGCCAACTGCCTATCCAAGCGGCAGGAAGGGTGAAAATAAACAACCTCATAAAGCTCCAGTAAAATGCCTGTAGTGGTTGATGCATTGCATTTAGGCTGCTGACTAACAACATAATAATGCCTTGGAAGCCATAGCTAAAAGGCACGATGATGAGGTAGAGCCAAATCAAATCACTCACCGCTTCTTCTCGACCAAACAGAGCCGCGATAGGAATACTGAGAGGAATCATCATGATGAAAATAAAGAACTGAAATACCAATGAAAAACGCATCGACAGAAACATGGCATCAAAGCTGCGTTCGTAGTTTTTTGCACCTAAATTTTGCGCCATAAAAGGTGTGAGAGCAGAAGTTAAGGACATGACAACCAATAACAATAAAGACTCAATACGTTGGGCTGCACCATAAGCCGCAACGGCAGCAGTACCATGATTGGCTAAAAGCATCATTAGAACGGCACCTGAAATGGGTGTCATTGCAGTAGATATGCCAGCAGGTGTACCTATTTTCAAAACCTGTTTCCAGTCGGCAATAATGTATGAAATATTGGGTAAACTAAGTAGTTTTTCTCTCTTGATCAAAAGATAGAGTGAGCAGAGAAGGGCGCCAAACCAACTTACACCACTGGCAATTGCCGCACCTTGAATACCTAACTCAGGGAAAGGGCCGTAGCCAAAGATCAATAGCGGATCCAGAATACCGTTAATCAGTCCCGCCACAATCATAATTTTGGCGGGGGTCTTGGTATCGCCTGTTGCCCGAATAGCGCTATTACCAGCCATCGGAATGACCAGTAAAGGAATCGTGACATACCAGATCAGCATGTACTCTTTAATGAGCGGTATGAGTTTATCTTCAGCGCCTAAAAAACCAAACAGCGGCTCAATAGTAAATAGACCAAAAAGCGAGGCGATTGAAATAAGTAGTATTGCGAGTAATAAACCATGAGAAGTAAAGTGTGCCGCATGTTTGTTTTCGCCCTGACCTAATAGCCGGGCAATATTCGTTGATAAACCAATGCCTATCCCCATGGTAATGCAGTTGACGCCGAAGGTGACCGGGAAAGTAAAGCTTATTGCGGCAAGTGCATCAGTGCCGAGCAAGGAGATAAAAAAGGTATCAACAACATTAAACATCAAGATCGCAACTAACCCAAATACCATAGGTACGGTCATATTTCGAAGAACTTGAGGTATCGGTGCCGTTAACAGCCCGTGTCTATCTTGCATGCAATATTCACAAAGGGGATTGGGTAGTTAGGATACCGTTTTTTTGGGGGTTCTCATAGAAGGGGATTTTTAAAAGATCACAATGTGTTGAGAATTTTGAGTCTGAAGCCCCTTGGTGCCTCAAAACTCAAAACGAAGTATTCGTTAGATTAACAACCCGGACCACAATCCAGACAATGTTCAATTGTCTCTGGGCCAAGATGTAATTTGGCATTTAGGTCTCTAAGTGCGGTACGAACGCCTTCTTCTATGACAGGATGATAATAAGGCATGTCGAGCATGTCAGAAACCGTCATTTTATTTTGGTGTGCCCACGCAAGTAAATGGGCAAGATGTTCTGCGCTAGGCCCTATCATTTCAGCGCCTAAGAATCGTCCTGTACCTTGTTCACCATAGACATGCAATAACCCCTTATTGCGAAGCATTACACGTGACCGACCCTGACCTTCAAACGACACTTCCCCTGTCGCAAAGCAGCCACAGTTACCCAAACGTTCCGTTATCTGCTTATACGTTTCGCCAACCATCGCAATCTGTGGGTCAGTAAAAACAGCAGAAATAGATGAGCGACGAAGCCCGGCCCGGATATCAGGATAACGACCAGCGTTATCTCCCGCTATACGACCTTGATCTGCCGCTTCATGTAACAACGGTATTTGATTGCTTGCATCACCTGCAACAAAAATACTGGCGACAGAGGTTTGTAATGTGAAGTGATCCGCTGTTGGTATTCCGCGAGCGTCTAATTCGATATCCGTGTTCTCAATATCCAGTTTATCCACATTGGCTCTACGACCGGTGGCCGCGAGAACATAATCGACAATAAATAGTTCTAGTTCATCGTCTTGGTTGATGAACTGTATTTCCACTTTATCGTCAACGCGCTTCATGCTTTCAACTTTTACGTCGGCGTTTAAGTAAAATTCTTCTTTAAAGGCGTTGTTAGCGTATGCCATGACTTCTGGGTCAGTGATAGGGCCGACTTGTCCGCCAACACCGAATAGTTTTATTTTGACACCTAAACGATGCAATGCCTGACCTAGCTCAAGGCCAATTACTCCGGGACCAAATACGGCGACCGATTCAGGTAGGTCGTCCCAATCAAACACATCATCATTGATAACTAATCGGTCGCCAAGGTCATTCCAAACGGCAGGGTATGCAGGTCGAGAACCTGTTGCGATAATGATACGGTCTGCTTTTATTTCCGTATGCTCATCGACCATCAAGGTGCTGTTATCGATAAATTTGGCATAACCTACAACTTTATCTTCAGAAGGGATCTCATCTACCCCTTCAAGTACAAAGCCTACAAAGCGATCTCTTTCTCTTTTTATTCTGTCCATCACTTCACGGCCATTAATCACTATTTCGCCTTGAGGGTGAACGCCGAATGCAGGGGCTTTTTCAATCTGATGAACACTTTCTGCGGCTGCGATAAGCAGTTTAGATGGCATGCATCCAACTCGGGCACATGTTGTCCCAAAAGGACCGCCTTCAATTATCACGACGTTTTTATTATGTGCTTTTGCTGCACGATAGGCGCCAAGACCCGCTGTACCACCGCCAATGATGGCCACATCTACATTGATTTTTTTCATGAGAGATCTCTTTTGTTAGCTTGTGCTTTGTTTGAATGGTGACTTTTTCTATTGAGCATGGTGCGTAAACCGTAAACGAGGTTTACGCACCATATAGAGAGCGTTAATGAACGCTCTCCGTTTGAATTATTGGCCTAAGAATGCCTCTAACTCTTCACTTCCACCAATGTGCTTACCACCAATGTAGACTTGAGGTACCGTTGTTTGTCCTGTTACGGCACGTAATGTAACGGTCGTTGCATCTTTACCAAGTACCACTTCTTCAAACTGAAGGCCTTTCGCTTTTAGGTCTTGCTTCGCTTTAGAACAGAACGGGCAGCCAGGTTTCGTGAATACAGTGATAGATTCTTGAGTTTTGTATTCAGGCGCGACGTACTTAAGCATCGTATCTGCATCAGAAACTTTGAACGGGTCGCCAGGTTCGTTTGGTTCGATGAACATTTTTTCAACAACCCCATTCTTAACTAGCATGCTGTAGCGCCATGAACGCTTGCCAAAACCGATCTCACTTTTGTCTACCAACATGCCCATGCCGTCTGTGAAGTCACCGTTGCCATCAGGGATAAAGGTAATGTTTTCTGCTTCTTGGTCATCTTTCCATGCGTTCATAACGAATGTGTCGTTGACGGAGACACAAAGGATGTCGTCGACACCATGGTCTTTGAATACAGAGTTTAGTTCGTTATAGCGAGGTAAGTGGCTTGAAGAACACGTAGGAGTAAACGCACCCGGTAGGCTGAATACAATCACCGTTTTGTCTTTAAAAAGCTCATCCGTTGTCATACTGATCCAAGCATCACCTTGACGAGCAGGGAAAGTAACTTGTGGTACGTTTTGGCCTTCTTTAGTTGCTAACATAATAATTTCCTTGGGTTTAAATATAGATTATAGAATAAGTCTGAAGCCTGATTGGGCAGAATAAATATTTAATTTAGCGGAGACGTCTCCGTTTCGTTGATGCTATTATTAGATATTTCGTTTGATAGTTCTAATCGTTTAATACTATAGTAACGATAGTTAACTTCTATCTTGGGTATAAAAAATGAACATTCGAGACTTTGAGTATCTTGTAGCTTTAGCTGAACATAAACATTTCCGTAAAGCGGCAGAGGCCTGTTTTGTGAGCCAACCAACGTTAAGTGGTCAAATTAGGAAATTAGAAGACGGGTTAGGGACCACGCTATTGGAGCGAAGTAGCCGCCGAGTTCTATTTACAGAATCAGGTTTACAGTTAGTTGATCAAGCAAAAAAAATCTTAAGTGAAGTAAAAACCTTTACCGATATGGCGAGTTTGCAAGGTAAAGAGATGAGTGGTCCGCTACATATTGGTTTCATTCCTACGGTCGGTCCATATTTAATGCCCAAAATTGTACCTAAGCTAAAAGACGATTTTCCCGATCTCGATCTCTTTTTACATGAGGCGCAAACTAACCAGTTAGTTAATCAATTGGAAGAGGGGCGGCTGGACTGCTTGGTATTGGCATCCGTCGCCGAAACGGAGCCGTTTAAAGAGATAGAGCTTTATACGGAGCCTCTCTATGTGGCCGTTCCATGTGGGCATGAATGGGCAGAACAAGATGAGTTAGATATGCAGATGCTTAATGGCCATACCGTATTGTCGCTAGGAGATGGGCATTGCTTGAGAGATCAGGCGTTAGGTTTCTGTTTTGCTGCTGGAGCGAAAGATGATGAGCGTTTTAAGGCAACAAGCCTAGAAACACTTCGAAATATGGTTGCCGCGGGTGGAGGGATAACATTGTTACCCGAACTTTCGATTCCAGAAAATCGGCTTCAAGACGGTGTGAAGTATTTGAAGGCTAAAAAGCCCGTGCCATCGCGTCTAATTGTTCTTGTTTATCGGCCGGGTTCGCCATTGCGACACCGTTTCGAAGAACTGGCAAAATCGATCGCGAGTTATTTGGTATAAGTGAAATACGTGAAACTGGTCGAGCAAATTAGCTAAGTCTGCCGTATAAATATTTGTGGTTGTTATCCTATAATAATTTGGCGGAAGTCATTGCTATGCAACCTTGTGTTTATATTATGTCTTCAAGTAATGATAGAGCTATTTACATAGGTGTTACGAGCCAGTTGAAACAGAGAATATGGCAACATAAAAATAATGTGGTTCAAGGGTTTTCGAGTAAATACAAAACGTATAAATTGGTTTTTTTTGAAATGCATAGTGATATGAATTCCGCATTTCTTAGGGAAAAAAGATTAAAGAAATGGAATAGAAAATGGAAGATGGATTTAATTTCATTGGAAAATCCAAACTGGATTGATCTGTATGACAGCTTGTAATCTCCTCATTCCCTCATTCCCTCGTAGCATCGTCATTCCCTCGTGGGTATTGACCGCCCACATAGGTAACAGATCTGACCGGGCACATGGGTAACAGGTGTTAATGTGTAAGCTTCATAGAGGAGAAGCTTATGCCTTGGAATGAGACCTGTATCATGAGTCAAAGAACA
>NZ_JBCDMC010000028.1:0-4526 GCF_042465995.1 Vibrio frigidus
ACCACCAAGATTCCCGTTTTCACGGGAATGACGAAGTATTTAGCACTAACCGAACAGCATTACGTTGACTGGTTGCTTCAAGTCAGATATGCATTCCAACACGGAGTATTGGAACGAGGGTTTGAGGTATAAATATACGACCCAAAGAAAAACCAACGTCATCCTCATGAAACCAACGCCATCCCCATGAAATCTACGTCATCTCCACGAAATCTACGTCATCTCCACGAAAGTGGAGATCTAAACCACCAAGATTCCCGTTTTCACGGGAATGACGAAGTATTTAGTATTAACCGAACAGCATTACGTTGACTGGTTGCTGCAAGTCAGATATGCATTCCAACGCAGAGCATTGGAACGAGGGTTTGAGGCATAAATATACGACCCAAAGAAAAACCAACGTCATCCTCATGAAACCAACGCCATCCCCATGAAATCTACGTCATCTCCACGAAAGTGGAGATCTAAACCACCAAGATTCCCGTTTTCGCGGGAATGACGAAGTATTTAGCACTAACCGAACAGCATTACGTTGACTGGTTGCTTCAAGTCAGATATGCGTTCCAATACGGAGCATTGGAACGAGGGTTTGAGGCATAAATATACGACCCAAAGAAAAACCAACGCCATCCTCATGAAACCAACGCCATCCCCATGAAATCTACGTCATCTCCACGAAATCTACGTCATCTCCACGAAATCTACGTCATCTCCACGAAAGTGGAGATCTAAACCACCAAGATTCCCGTTTTCACGGGAATGACGAAGTATTTAGCACTAACCGAATAGCATTACGTTGACTGGTTGCTTCAAGTCAGATATGCATTCCAACACGGAGCATTGGAACGAGGGTTTGAGGTATAAATATACGACCCAAAGAAAAACCAACGTCATCCTCATGAAACCAACGCCATCCCCATGAAACCAACGCCATCCCCATGAAACCAACGCCATCCCCATGAAATCTACGTCATCTCCACGAAAGTGGAGATCTAAACCACCAAGATTCCCGTTTTCAAGGGAATGACGAAGTATTTAGTACTAACCGAACAGCATTACGTTTGCGCGGGAATAAAGCCCGTCAGAAACTTACTCTGCTCTTAACATTGCCAAGAGCGCTTTGGTTTTTCTTTCCATCAATGCCACATCACCTCTGGATTCAACGTTCAATCGAACCACGGGTTCTGTGTTTGAAGTGCGCAGGTTAAATCGCCACTCTTTATATTCAAAATTCAATCCATCGGTTTCGTCAACCAAAAGAGCGCTTGGTTCATAAGCCTCTCTTACCCTCTGTATCGCCGTCATTGGATCGGTAATACGAGAATTGATTTCGCCAGAAACAGGGAAAGACTGAATACGTTCGTTCAATGTCTCGGATAGTGTTTTATTGTTAACACAGAGTAACTCTGCCACAAGCAGCCATGGGATCATGCCGCTATCGCAATAGGCAAAGTCGCGGAAATAATGGTGTGCGCTCATTTCGCCACCATATACAGCGTCTTCTTCTCGCATTCTTTCTTTTATAAATGCGTGTCCAGATTTAGACATGACGAGTGTCCCGCCTTCTGATTCAGCGATCTCTGCGGTATTCCAATAAACACGAGGGTCGTGGATTATTTTAGCATTGGGTGTTTTCTTCAAAAATGCTTCCGCTAGCATGCCAACGATGTAGTAACCTTCTACAAAATGGCCTTTTTCGTCGAATAAGAAGCAGCGATCGAAATCACCGTCCCAAGCGATACCTAAATCCGCACCATGTTTTTTCACTGCTGCGGCTGTATCTTCACGGTTTTCCTGTAATATTGGGTTAGGGATACCATTTGGAAAGGTACCATCTGCTTCGTGGTGTACCTTAATAAACTGAACCGGAATATTTAGGCTTTTGAATTGCGCTTCTATCGCATCGACTACATGACCTGCGGCACCATTACCCGAATTTACAACCAGCTTCATTGGGCGGAAATTTTCACGAGAGATATAGCTTAATAGATGTTCTACATAGTCAGATAGAACCGATGTTTGACTATAGCTACCACGCTGAGCGACATCGATAAACTCGCCGCTCTCGGCTAGAGCCTGAATGTCGTTGAGTCCACTATCCCCACTAATAGGTCTTGATTCCTCACGAACTAATTTCATGCCGTTATAATCAATCGGGTTGTGACTTGCTGTTACTTCTACACCACCATCTACTTTTAAAAAACTGGTCGCAAAATAAATTTCTTCCGTGCCTGTCATGCCAATGTCTATCACGTCCGTACCTGCATCTCGCAGGCCGTTAGCAATAGCCAGTTTCAAGGCCTCTGATGTAAGCCTGACATCGCCACCCACAACAACGGTCTTGGGTTTGAGTAGCTGACCAAAGGCACGGCCGATTCTATAGGCGATGTCTTCATTCAACTGCTCTCCTAACTTGCCTCTTATATCGTAAGCTTTGAAGCAAGAAAGGTTATCAATTTTATTCATTTCTCTGGTCTCATCTCGTCAATATTAATTTGTTGTCAGGCTTGAAATACTTCTTTCTAAGACGCTGGTGGTCGTTCATGAAGGCCCTGCGAAGGAGGTTAAGTCTAAACGGACTCCCGTCACTCTCGTGAAAACAGAGTGCTGTTCGGTTAAGGTTTTTTAAATCTGCCATCCCGACGAAAATTGACCTTTTTCACGAAAACCGACGTCATCCCCATGAAAATGGGGATCTAATATCTCCAAGATTCCCGTTTTTACGGGAATGACGAAGTATTTAGCACTGACAGAACAGCATTGCGTGAAAACGGAAATCTTCTACTCTCGTATTCCATTTATTTGTTGTCAGTCGTTGCCGTTATCAACGAAGCAACCAGCTTTTCGGGTTCTGGGTTTTGCTATTTCTGCGGATCTCAAAGTATAAAGAGGCTTGTGGTTGCCCGCCGGTATCTCCAGCGAGTGCGATGGTTTCACCAGCCTTAATTTTATCGCCCTCTATCTTGAGTAGCGTTTGATTGTAGCCATAAAGTGTCATATCACCTTTGCCGTGATCCAGCAGTACAACTAAGCCATAGCCTCGCAAATACTCTGCAAATACGACGGTACCAGAATAGACTGCTTTTACGGGTTGTTCGTATTTGGCATCTATTACTAAGCCTTTCCAGTTAACCTGGCCGCTCTGTTTTGTGCCATAGCTGTGTAGTACTCGGCCTTTAAGTGGCCACGGTAGCTTGCCTTTCTGTCTTGCAAGCCCATCCATTGGAACGGTGTTACGTTTTGCGGCTTTCGCGATCTCAGATTTTAAGCGCGTTTCGTTTCTTTGTAACTCCGCTAGGTAATTTTTGTCATTTGAAATGTTGCCTTTTATCTTACCAACGGTTTTTTTACGCTGATTTTGCGAAGAGGCGAGCGCATCTCTTTTCTTGGTTTTTTGTGCCAGTAGCGCTTCAATTTGTTTTTGTTCTTGCACTAGCTGCGTATTTTTTTCATCTAACTTTTTTCTGGTGGCATCGAGCGCTGTAATGGTTTTTGATCTCGCTTTGGCGAGGTGTTGAAAATATTGGCTTATTCTATCTTGCTCATCACTTTTTCCCTGATTTAACATTGCGCCTACATCGTTATTTCTCTTGGTGATGTAGTAGGTTTTAATCAGTTCTTCTAATGTGTTTTGTTGTTCTTGTTTTTTCTGTTCTAGTTCGGTTTTTTGCTGTTTAAACTGGTCAAGGTTTTGATTGGATTTTTTTAGCTGGTTTTGCGTTTCTTTAATGTCGCTTCCCAGAGAGGAAATAGATAATTCTTGCTTTTTCAAGGCTTTTTGCAGCTTGTTTAACTCTTTTTGTTGAGAGGTAACGGCATTTTTTTGGCGAGAAATTTCACTTTTTACGCCAGTTAGTTCGTCTTGACTTGCGTAGCTTGAAGGTGCGAATGCCATGCTGCTTAAGCACAATAGGTAACAGGCTCTGCTGAGCCAAATTAATCGATTGGATTTGATGCTATATAAATGTTGAGTCATTCGAAGATTATCATCTTGAAAAGAAAGCATTAGTAAGGGGTAGTATACTTCAAATAGTTAGAAGGGGAAGAGGGTGAATATTGATCTCTTACTCAACTTGAAGCTTGAAACTAAAGGCTGCAGGGTGAGCGGATGATGTGGGACAAAGAATGGTGTATTCATCATTCCACACTCGTAACACTACCGATACTCGTCATTCCCGTGGAGACGGGAATCTTCTCTCACCAGATCTCTTCCTTCGATGAATGCTGTTCGGTTAAGGTTATTTAAACTTGTCATCCCAACGATAACTGACCTGTTTCCACGAAAACCGACGTCATCCCCATGAAAATCGACGTCATCCCCATGAAAATGGGGATCTTTTTACCGAGACTTACCATTTTTCCTTCCTTCTCTTGTAATTTCGGCGGGAATGGAAGTATTACTGTACTACCGACCTCATAGGTAACACTTTAAACCGGTCACATAGGTAACACTTATGTTGGCCGGATTACTCGACCAACTACTTCATCTACGATCCCTAATTTTAGAGTTCCAAAATGCAGCAACC
>NZ_JBCDMC010000029.1:0-4157 GCF_042465995.1 Vibrio frigidus
GTGCGAAACGGAATAAACGCCTCGTCTTTGTCTTTTATCCACTGCGCAAATTCCTGACGACCGTCATAGGCGGTGTGTTGCTCAAACTCGCCCCAGTTTTTGCTGTGCGTCATGCTACGCTTAGTCGATACCCGCCGGCCTCGGCTGTCATACCCGTAACGCACCTTGGTGTTGTCCCATTTATCGAAACCGGTTAACTGGCCTAACGCGTTAAACTGATAATCGAAGGTGTAACCATAAGCATGCTCGTTGGTCTGGTTGCCATTATCATCATGGTCAACGTCATACCAAAGGTAGTAGTTGCCACGGTACCCCGTGAGCTGGTTGGCGTTGTCATACTCGTATTTGTATTCCAACCCCTTGGCTTTTTTATTCACCAGGTTGCCGTTTTTGTCCCATTGATAGAAGTTATCGTAATGCAAAGGATAATCAGCTTTGATAACCCGGTTCAGTTGGTCGTATTCAAAATAGGCCCACTGATCGTAATACGCTTCTTTGGTTTTTCGATTCTCGGCAATCAAATTCCCCGCCGCGTCGTAACGATACGCAAACAGCTCAACGGTATTCCAACTATTCTCCCAACGATAGGTATACCATTGCTGCTCTACCTTTATCGATGTGACGCGACCTTCGCTGTCATAGCCTATCCAGCGACGGCTGTTATTGGGGTAATCGACCTTAATGATCTGGTCATTGTTGTCATAACTGAGCGAAAAGACGAGATCTTCGTCATCCTCACTCGTGCGTATTATCGACGTAATGCGGCCCTTGCTGTCGTGCTTATAATGCACGGTCTGGTTGTTACCCAACTGGCCTTGTATGCGGCGTCCATTGTCATCAAAGGCATACGTAAAGCGCTCATCAAGTGTTTTATTGTGGCTTTGGGTTAACTGGCTATCGGCGTCATAAATATAGCTTTCCTTAAGGTAAGGGTTATCCACATGACTTAACCTACCCACCGCGTCGTAGCCCCAACGATTGGTTTGCGTGTCGCCAAGATAATCAAACTGCTCTGAGGTTTTACGACCCAAAGCATCATAACCATAGCGAATATCGGTGTCCGATTCAGGTTGGTATTGGGTGGTTAGTTGGCCTAACTGGTTGTATTGATATTGCCATTGATGCCCATTTTGATTGGTGTATTGGGTCAGACGGGCGCGTTCATCATAACCGAAGGTTTGTACGCCCCCCATGGGCTCGGTCACCTGCGTTAACTTGTCTGCCGCATTCCATTGGTATTGTATGGTGCTGTCCAGTGGCTGATTAACTTCAGTGATATTGCCAAAGGCGTTGTATTGGTAACCCGTTTGGTGACCAAGGGCGTCGGTGTATTGGCTAATCTGATCTCGGTAGTTATACGCCCACTGCTCGGACGCGGCTTGACTGTTTTTGCGCTCGATGAGCCGACCTGACGCATCGTAATAAAATTGGGTCGTATTTTTTAGCGGATCGGTCACGCTGCTCAACTCACCAAACGCGGTATAAGTCTGCTCGGTTTTATTGCCTAAGGAGTCGGTAATTGCCGTCACTCGGCCAGCATTATCATGGCTATAACGTGTCATGCTCTTGCTGGGATCGGTTTGGGCTTTTACCCAACCCAGAGCATTATGTTGCCAACGTGTCGCATGGCCAAGTGGGGTAATATACGCAGTGCGATTGCCCATCATGTCGTACTGGTAACGGCTCGCGGCGTTGCATCCGGCATCACCGGCCACAGGGTCGCAGAATTCAACCAATTGATTGTCGGCGTTATAACGGTAACGCCACTCTTCATCAGCTCGGTCGATAAAACTGACGAGATTGTCGTTGGCATCATACTGCCAACGTTCACTTAACTGTTGAGGGTAGTTCGCTTCTATCTTGCGACCAGCAGAATCGTAACGGATTTGCACTTCACTGCCATCGGCGTAGGTGATAGCGGTGATATGACCAGCGGCATCGTAGCGATATTGATTGCCATTACCCACTTCATGGTGAGGCAACTGTTCGTGGGTTAATCGACCCTCGCTGTCGTACTGATAATAGGTATGCCGAGTGGGACTTGAATCATCCTCGGGTGATTGGGATAACTGAGCTAATTGACCCACTTTATTGTAGCGGCGAGTGATTGTGCTGCCATCAGGGTTGACGGTTTTGTTCAGTAGCCCTTGTTGATTGTAATCAAACCGCCACACCTGCGCCAAACGGTCTTGATACTGTATCAAGCGTCCCATTAAGTCGTAGGTTTTTTTGTTCTCTCTTTTGCCGCCTCGAAGGCCGATGTTTAATGTGTCGGTTTGAGTTTCGAGCACATCTAATCGGTCAGCATACTGGGTGTATCGCCATGTGGTTTCCAGGCCACGGCTGTCAACGCGCGTGTTCATTCGACCAATGGCGTCAAAACTTTGAGTCTGCATGGCCCCAACAGAATTCGCCTGTTTTATTGGCTCGCCAAAGGCATTGTAGTGCGACGTTACTTCTCCACCGAGCGCATTCGTTGTCGAGAGCCGCTTGCCCCGCCAGTCCAGTTGATGCCGTTGTCGGCTCTCGGTGCTATTAGCAATGGAAACGGCAAGTAACTGACCCGATGGGTTGGGTGTGATGTATATGAGATTGCCATTGGCATCGGTTTTTTCAACGATATGCCCTAATGCATTGCGCTCAAACGAGATGTCACTATTACGGGCATGATCGGAGATCTGAATCAAACGCCCAGCGCCGTCGTAAAAATACGTTTGCGTATTACCCAATAGATCGGTTTGTTGTTTTAACTGGCTGTTGTCGTAATAATCAAATTGGCTGACATCGCCTTGGCTGGTGATCTCTGACTGTTTTCGTCCGGCTTCGTCGTAGCTAAATCGCTTAACGACCTCGGTACCTTTAATAGAAGAACGGACCAATCGGTTTCGTTCATCGTATTGGTATTGCCACACGATGTCACCGGGCTGAGTCACCTCTACAAGGTTATTTTCCACATCGTATTGATAACCAGTGTGGTACTCAATGGTTTCTCCTAACGCATTGGCGGCAGGCATCACAATGCGCTTACTCGCCACGTTGTTCATCGCGGTGTAGGTATAGAACGTCTCTACACCTGAAAAATCTTTGTTGTAGGTGAGTAAGCCATTGGGATTGTACTCAAGCAAAGCCACGCGATTCAGTGGGTCGATTATCTTGGTCGGTTTGTCGAGCTGGCGACCGTCTTTCGCCGTATAAAAATACTGCGTAAGACGCCATTGTGATTCTGGGGTATTTTCCGAGCCGATGTTAATCCAGTTTACCCGCCCGATAGCATCATGACTGAGCCGCTGAATGGTTTCATCACCACTAGGGGTGTCGTCGTTAAACTGCGTGATTTGTGTAGGGTACCCGTTGTCGTCGTATTGATACTCTGCGGTATTACCTGATTCGTCGGTTCGAGAGACCATCAACTGGCCTTGCCACGTTTGTGAAACCATTGAACCGTCTGCTTTCTCAATGCTGTTTACTTTTCCAAACGCGTTATAACTATGCTCTGTACTCTCCCCTGCACCGTCGGTCAGTGTCACAGTTCGGCCAAGTGTGTCACGTTCAAGTACTGTGCGGTTGCCTTCCCCATCAGTAATAGAAAGCCGTTCTCCATTGACGTTGTAACTATAACGGGTGATATCCCCTACCTCGTTTTGCGTACTAAGCAGGTTGCCTTTTGTGTCGTATATATGGTTGATTTCGCTGCCATCACTGTCGTGAATGACTGAAATAACCTTATTGTTGCCATCGTACTGGTAGCGCGTCTTTGACCCATTGCGGTGGGTCATGACCGTTTCATCATTTAGAAAGTCATATTGATAACCAAATTTGTTACCTGCGGCATCGGTTTGAGTCGCCACCACCGCTTTTCCGCCTTGCTGTTGGTAGCCATATAACCAACTGTTTTTTTGCCCGTCTGTTTTTGATGTAATGGCGAGCGGCTCACTGGCGTAAGCATAAAGATACGACTGCTTTTTGCCATCAAATTGAACCACCGCCTTTAGCTGATTGTTTTCATAACGATATTGTGTGGTTCGCCCTACGCCATCTTTAATACTGACAAGGCGAGATCCTGAATAACCCAAGGTGAGCGTGCGACCCAATTCCGTGGTCATGGTGACGGGTTTATAGTGTGCGTTATAGTGAAGTGAAATGAATTGACCTAGATT